>NZ_JAMQOR010000004.1:0-494705 GCF_031624555.1 Haloarcula sp. S1AR25-4
GTGCTCGTTCTCCCAAACGTCTTGGCTGTCCTCATCTAACGTCTCTCTGAGGAGGTTTGCGAGTTGCATGAGCACTTCTCGCTACGGCCTCCTCGCTTCTCAAACTCGCTCAACTAGACAGTGCCATGGCTCCGTTACCGTCGGCAGGCATCTTCGAGCAGGTCGAGCATCGCCGCCCAGACCGCCTCCGAGTGCTCGCTCTCGAACAGTCGCTGCCCGTGTGCGGCCCCGTCGACGGTCAGCAGTCGTTTGGGGTCGGACGCGTCGCTGTGGAGTTCGGTCGCGACGTCGACGAAGCGTTGCTCGTCGCCCTCGCTGACGACGAACAGTTTCTGGCCGGTCAGCGACTCGGCCCGTCCAGCGCCGCCGGCCCCGGACAGCGTCACGACGCCGTCGACGCGGGTCGGTCTCTCGGCGGCGGCACCGACGACGGCCGCCCCGCCCGTACTCGCACCGACGAGAACGACGGTCGACACGTCGCGTTCCGACCGCAGGAACTCGACGGCGGCCCTGACTGCGGCGACTCGTTGCTCGCCCTCGTCGATGGCGAGCGCCAGCCACCCGTTCGCGGCCAGTCGTTCGGCCTGTGGTCGCCAACTTCCGCGGTCGAGGTTGATTTGCGGGACGAGGACGACCCCACAGGACCCCGACCCGTAGAGGGTCCCCTCGACTGTCGTTCCACCGGACGTATCGAACGAAACGTCACGCGGGCCAGTAGTCGTCGTCTCTTCGGCCCCCGTCGGCGACGTGGTGGTGTCGGTCGAAGTCTGCGTGTCGGTCGGGGCGGCGTCGTTCGATGCGTCTGTCCGCGTACAGCCAGCGGTCACACCCGTCAGCGCGACGCCGGCCGCGGCGAGCAACTGACGGCGAGATGGCGACGTGTCCATGGCGTCGGTTCGGCCAGTGCGTGAATACTTATCCTGCCGATAATGCGTGAGCCACTCCGACCCGCGAACTGTGCCGCGGGGAAGTTGAGACCGATACTCATAACGTATACGCTCAGGTGTAGCACGTTGTTTATTTCACAGCGTCGCTCGAACAGCGTGCTCGAGAGCGTCTCGGCCGGGTTTCCGAAACAGCTCCCGACGTAGTTGGAACGCTCTGAGAGACTGTGTCAACTTGTCTTTGGAGACGCCACGGTGGGGCGAGAGTCACCGTCACATCAGCGACGCGTGGCTCTCGCAGGTGTCGACGTGCTCCTCGTCGTCAGCGTATTCGCCGCCGCCGTGGACGACGTATTCGCGGTCGAATGTGTCGTCATCAAGACGGCGGTTGAGAGCGTCGTCGACGTCGACGGCGGCGAGTTCGAGGCATCACATGGCGTCGAACCCGGCGAGAACCAGATCGTCGCCGCCGCGGACAAGGCGGACCTCGAAGCGGCCGGTACCCACCCACGCGGACGGGGGGAGGACCGGATACGGCCCGCGGAGCGTGAGAGGCGCCCACGGGCTAGTCGAACGTCTATCGGAGGGGTCAGCAAGGGCGTGCCTGTCCGCCCACCAGCGGGCGCGAGTAGGACCAGTCAGAAACTGTCAGACCTATGAGCGTGCTGAGGGAGATAGAGAGCGTCAGCGTTCGCAACGCCTGGACAGTCCCGGTGCGACGGCCTCCGCGAGCTCCCGGATCATGCAGGCGAGGCAGGAAATCCATCTAGCTTATGTAATTGGGAGATCACAACGCCGCGTGTGACCGGATCCGAGACGACCACGGCGAACGGAGAGACACGGACCCGTCGGCCAACCGGTTTGAACGGCAGCACGCTCCTCAAGTCGGGCACCGTAGTCGCGTTAACAGTTGCCCTGGCTATTGGCGCCGTATTTCGTTTCCCCGCCTCGGTCGTGGTTCTCTGGGACGCGGGCGGGGAACCGGTCGTCGTGCTGTCCACCCAGGTAGCTGTCGCTTCGGTTCTGGTGGGTCAGGTGAGCCTCCTCGGCGTATTCGCCATCGCGCCACGGGTTCCCACTATCGGTGAAAGGGTAGCCCCGTTCCGCGACGCCTATCAGTGGACTGCGTTCGCACTGGTGAGTCTCGGTTTGCTCGTCCTCGCGACAATCGTCGCGTGGAATAGCGGGTTGCAGTTCGGCGGTGGACAGTCCCTCTTGACGCGAGTCGGGGCGCTGGTCGCCGCCGTCCTGCTGTACAGCGGTGCGAAAGCGTTGCCGGCACTTGAACAGAACCGATTAGTAGGGATTCGGTCGCCGTGGACGATGGCCGACGAGACGGTCTGGAGCCAGACACACGAGCACGCAGTCCCGTTTTTCAAAACCGCTGCCGCCATCGCGGTCCTCGCAGCCGCCGCTCCATCGGAGATAGTCGCTCTCGCGCTCATCGTCGCCCCACTCCTCTCGGTACTCGGGTATCTGTACTACTATTCGTATCGTCTCTATGACGGCTGACTCGCAGTTCCCGGCGGCGCTCGCGCATCGGTACCCGGACATATATCCTGGGATAGTACAACCCAGAGCCAACGACTCTCTCGAAATATCGCCGAGGGGGACATACGGCGGAGACAACCCACAGCCGCGGCCAGCCGTGATTCGAGACCGTCAGGGTGTACTGGGCTGAGGTATCTACTGCATCATCAGTGTACCACACCGTCCGTGCGGGATACCTGTCCACCGGGTCACGGTGACGTGGCAAGAGACAGCGAGTCGATAGGTTCGGCCGATACCTGACTTGCTCACCAGCCGACGGTCGGGAACCAGAGCGTCGAAGGGGGGCGGGGAGTCCGCGGGGACGTTCTCACGTCGCCGGGAGGATGTCCTCGGCGTGGAACCGGGTCGTCACCCAGTACCCACAAATCGCGATCAGACACAGAATCAAGACGAGCGACGCCACCGAGAACAGGACCAGGTTCAGGTTGGGGAACAGATTGACGAGGACAGTCAACCCGAGACCGGGAACGATGCCGACGACGCTAAACAGCTCCTGAACGCCATCAGACAGGTTTCCACCGATCCCCATCGACCCGAGGATGACGACGAGGTTCGCCCAGATGGCCGTTGGTAGCGGGAGGAGAAACGCGGGAAGTAGTGTCGCGTTCAGCTGGGCGCCGAGCTCTGCGCCGATGGAGACGAGAACGGCGATCGGAATACCGAGTGCGACCAGGGCGAACGCAAACACCTGTAGCAAGGTGACGAGAGTCGTGGACAACAGCAGCGAGTTGAACACCTGTCGCTCGTGGTACGGAGAACTGAGCAAGAGTTCGAACTGGCCGCTAGAGATCAGTTTTCCCGCCATGCGCTGGCCGGTATTCACTCCCAGCACACTCGAGAACGTCGCGAGGAGGTACGGCCCCTGTATCAGGAACAGCGCCAACGCGAAAGCGTACTCGCTGTTTAGCTCTCCGAAGTAGAGTTCCACGAGTCGCTGGACGCTCTGTCTCGTCGTCGGCGTGACCGCTCCCGGAGAACTGATGCTCACCACTGTGATGCCGCCAAACACCACGGCCAGAAACAGTGGCATGGCGAACAGCTTTAGTCGCCGGGAGTTGAGCTGCTGCCACACCAGCGCCTCGGAAAGATCGATTATCTCGGTGGTGTCACTCATAGCTCGACTCGATGTTGTTGTACAGTGATTGAACTGAGTTCTCCATCATCTTCACCTCTCGAACGTTGATCCCGTCTCGTGCGAGTCTCGTGACGAGTTCGCTCATCTCTGTCTCCGGTCGCTTGGTGACGACAACGTACGAATCTTCGATCTCCGTTTCGTATCCCTGATTCTCGAGGGCCTGACGAGCCGCATCGGTGTCGACGGCCTCGAAACCGATGGTCGGGCGTTCGAAGGCGCGGTCCCGCACCTCTTCGATGCTTCCGTCGAACACCAGCTGGCCGTCACGCATGATCAGGAGACGTTCCGCCAAGTCGTCCGCCTCGTTCAGGTCGTGGGTCGAATAGATGACAGTCCGTGTGTTGCCCAGCTGATCGAGGTAGGAGCGGATATCCTGTGCGATCATCGGATCGAGTCCGGTCGTCGCTTCGTCGAGAAACAGCACTGATGGGTCCGGAAGTAGCGCTTGTCCAATCGATGCACGCTGGGACTGCCCTCGACTCAGCTCGCCCGCGTTACGGTCCAGGAGTTCCCGGAAATCGAATCGATCCGCCAACTGTGCGATCCGATCGGAGACGTCCTCGGTCGGTAGATTCTGTACCTTGCCCCAGAACCTGAGATTCTGCCGCACCGTCAACTCCGTGTTGAGGACCGGCCGATGGGGGAGATAGCTCACTTCGCGTTTCACGCTCGGTTCTTCGTACGGATTCTGCCCGTCGACCAGGACTGTGCCCTCGTTCGGCTGCAGAATCCCGCAGCCACAGCGAAACAGCGTCGTCTTCCCGCATCCGTTCGGGCCGAGAAGGACGTTGAAGCCACGATCCAACTCGAGATTCACGTCGTCGAGGACACGCAGCGACTTGTATCCCGCCGTCACCGAAGAGTAGGAGATACCGGTCATCTGTATCTTCCCCTGCTCAGACAACTGTTCGCCAGGGTGATAGGATAACCGGACGCGGGCGGTGAGCGATCGCCGGGCCTGGCTGGTCTGTCCCTTCGTCCGTGGGTCCGTGGTGTTGCACTCATCGTTTACGTATCTCGGATTCGGAGTGTGCCGAGTGTACCGTCATCGGAGACTGTGACGAAGAACTCCTTCGATCCGCTAGCGTCCGCGAGAGCTACCTGAATCACGCCTCGCTTTTTATACATGTTTTCGATACCTTCGAGCGCCTCGATATGTGTGGTCCATCCTGACTCGATATCGGTTACCGTGATCTGTTCTTTGAGTTCCGCAGTGAGCATATCGTACACCGTCTGGAACTCACCCTGTTCGAGCAGGTCGACGACATCCGTGACGATGTCGCGCTCCCTATCCGTGGGTTCCTGCTTTCGGTTGCGGAGCCTGCCGGTGAGAGACGACACTTTGGATTTTCCCAGACGCTTTGCGTCACCGAGAGAGTCCACCAGACCCACGTCTTTGTCTTTGAAGATGTACAGCCCCTTCGGGTCCCCGTTGGCGGTGAAAAAGAGCTGAACTTTGAACGGTTCGTCGCCGAAATTCCCGTACACCTCGACGGCCCGCTCCGACGGATCCATGTCGACGTCGTCCGGTAATTCCGGGTCGACGACGATCTCATCCACGCCCGCGAACTGACCGTGGACGTCCTCGGTCTTATCCCATGCCGACACGATCTGGGTCGCCGCCGCCTGGCCGAAACTCGTGAGACTGTCGCGCACTCCGGTGTCCAGAGCCGTAATGATATCCCTGGATTTTTTCTCCAGCACTTCACTCGGTAACTCGTTTCCGTCGTTGTCTGACATGAGTGATCTCCTTGCTTACAATATATTTATTTGATCTAATTTAATACTTTCAATCTCGCAAATATAAGTACGAGCAGTAGTAGCGGGCCACAGACAATCTTCGCCGCCCGTGTCGTGGGTACGTCCCAGACGGCCGATCCCATCTCGATCCAGTTCACTCCGGTCCAGAGCAGCGCTATGAGATGGAGGAGATTCGCGAATCTCACGACCGTGAGAGACTGGATTAGCGAGGAGCGTGCCTGAACGAGTTGCACAGATTCGGGGGCCGGAACCTGCGTGATAGCGAACAGCGTCGCAGCCGTTCCGAGGAGAGAACTGACGACGTACGGGAGCATTCCGACACCCGTCAACCAGATAGTTTCTCGTAAATCGACGTCGATGAAGCGCAATGTCGCGATCACGTAGAACGCGACACCGCTCCCGAGCCACACCGTGAGCGGTAACAGGACGGCAGTCACAGTCGAGATGAGATAGAGTTCCGTGGTCGATCCGGGAATGGCGGGTACAATCCACATGACACTCGCTATCGAACTGAAGAGATTCGATACAGCAGCCAGTAGTACGATCGCTGCTGGCGTCCAAAGCTGGTCCAGTTCCCGCCGCTCGGCGATCACTTTCAGATCGAACAGGAGATCGAGAACCAGCGGGACTATATCGTTATACTGTTTTCTTGACATTTGGCTGCGTTCCTGCGATTGTGGCCGAAAGTCGGGTGATAGCCGGGTCCGCGCTCAGGTTCTGACCTTGTCGTCGGTCTCGGTCACGTCGAGATCGTTGAGCTTTCGCATGATTTCATCCTTGTTATCGGCGAGGCGGGCGACGTTCTTTTCGGTCCGGTCGCTAAGGAACACGTCGTTTTTGATGAGTTCCGTCCGGTTTTCCTGGACATATTCGAGGAACTCGTCCCGGTACTCGCCGAGCAGATCGTGGCAGGCGTGACAGATTCCGGTGTGTTCGACTGCCGGATCGACGCCCATGCGATCAAGGAGCCGTTTCGGGCCGACTTCGTGTATGAGCCAGTAGACGAGATTGTCCTGGGAATTCTGAATCACGTTGACCAGCGAATCTTCTTTCAGGTTCCCCATCGTCAGGTCGGGGCGATAGAACTGCGCGTGGCCACAGCAGACTTTGACCGACCCGTCAGGGTGAATCGAGAAGGTGTTGACGACGTCGCGACATCCGATGTCGACGTCTTTGACCGCGGAGTACCTACTGGGGTCGAGTTGGATGCCCGAGCCCATCGGCGCGGCTGCGTCTTCGAGGGTGTGTAGCTTGCCTATTTCGCCGACCGGGCGACCGATCCGTTCTTCGATCGCTGCTTCCATCCGATCCAAGTCATACTCGGGGTCCTCGCTACCGATGATACAGGCCAAAGCAACGGCGCTGAGCTCATCGTACTCCAGAGACGCCTCAATCATGTTCACGATGTTCTCGAAGTCCATGTACTCCGTGTGGAAGTCGTCGTAGCTGGTGTTGATCTCGTCAAGGCCTGCGTCGACGAGATCCTGGAGCATATCGTGGGCGTTATCCATGTCGTGAGCCCACCAGGCATTCGTGACGATCCGGGTGTTGAGACCCGCTTCAGTACATCGTTCGATCCCTTCGAGGAGCTTGTCCTTGTGAAGCGTACATTCGCCGCCCGTAAAACACACTAACTGAAGCGTGTCGAGGGTCTCGAGTTCGTCGAACACGTCCTCTCGTAAGTCGTCCGGCATTTCGAATTTCGTTTCCGGACTGCTCCCCACGCTACAGTGGTCACAGGCGAAGTTGCATTGATAGTCGAGGAACACTGAAACTGACGTTGGAATCATTGATATTTTTGTCGCTAATTGAGCGGGTTTGAATAATATTTAGTGGATTGGGTACCGGTTCCGTCTAGTAGTGCCCGGTCACAGCAGTCGTGTTCACCGCGGCCGCCACCGTCGCGGCGACGCCTGCCGCGGCGGCGGCGACGGCGACGACGACGGCTGCGACACACGCTGCAACCGCGGTACATGCGACGTGGCCATCAACGACCGGCGTCTCGGCGTTGCTGGCTTCCGCCATCGAATCGATCTGGGAGTCGATCTCGATGAGCGCCTCGACATCGTCCTTGGACAGCGTGTAATCGTCCGCCTCTTCGGCGAGTTCCTCGATGGAGACGCTGTCGATGTCTTCAATGCCCTGCATGGTGAGAACTTCCTCGAAGTCGTTCGTGCAGAGGTCGGAGTAGGAGTCCAGGACCTCGTCCGAGATGGTCTCCTCGGTCACGAGTTCGGAGATCTCCTCTTCCTCGAAGAGTCCACTGAAGTAGACGGAGGAACTCACGAGTTCGGCCTTGACTGGATCGATCTCCGTCTTGAACTCGCTGTTGTGAGCGATGCTTTGCGAGTGGTCCACATTTTCCGCTGCGGTTACTGCCGTGGGCATACATTTCCATAGTGAAAAGACATAATTAAAAACATTGTGGGTGTGGATTTCAATCTGGCATATCTGATCGGCCCGGTAGCTGATAGCGAGAGGCATCGCGACGGGACCGCGACACCTCCCCGACGATATCCCGCGTATTGTCTACCCCATCTAGCGGGTGAGCACGGCTGTACCTCCGAACTCAGCGACCCACCATGCGAACCGCGCTACGCGTTTGAGAGCGGACTGTGAAGGGGAGAGAGTACGGGCCGTCTACTGACCATGCAAGCCGGCGAGAGTCCACGCTGACAGTCCCCGGCCGACACTGGGTTCGCCTAGCTGTGCGTCGACGAGCTCGGTGAGTTGCTACTGAGTGCATCTCGTCCCGTCTGGAGTGTGTGGTCACAACTCTCCCGGATGACTTCCCTCACCGAACCTGGGTAGTCTTCGGCGACTTCTATCACGTCGTCTAGTGTCGTTTCCACGTCGCCCTGGATCTCTGCTACCGTGGCTCGAGTATCCTCGTTGAGGTCCAGATGTGTCAGAAAACACTCGTAGGTACTGTGTTCCAGTAACGCTCGCGCGAGGACCCCGGCACCGATCCGTTCGGCAGTGTCGGTCCGCGTACGAAGGTGATCGTAGACCGCTCCCCCAGAGGAAGCATGGTACTCGACCGACAGACAGGAGCCGAGCCGCTCCAGATGCTGTTGTTTTCTGTCCGCGAGAACAGCGAACAGCTCCCGTGCCTGGTCGTCAGGTTCGCTGAATGTCCACTCGGAGTACAGAGACTTTGCCCCGTAGAGACCGTTGCAGGCCAACCCGATGGCCCCCCGCTCGTCGGATGGGGATTCGAGCAGTGGCAGTAGCCACTGCTCCGATCGATGCAAGTCAAACACCTCCTCGTTTCTCGTCCGTATCTCAGTTAACTTCATATTGAATTGAATGAACCTAATTATATATTATTTTTGTGGTTTGAGTACTGCAATAAATAAACGCGGTATCGCGCGGATCGAAACGTGGTGACGCGCTCGTGGTACCCTCCTCACGGGTCACAGCCCAAGAGCCAGTCGGCGGTCTCTTCTAGCACCGCTTCGGACACCTGTGTCGTCTCCCTGTCGCTGGCTGGTGTCAGGAGGTGGTCCAATCCTTCGTAGAGCGAGAACGTGACGTTCCGTCGGTCACCGAGCGCGGCCCGCCACTGTTCGAATTCGACGTCGGCACGGACCTGCCGGTCCTCGCGTCCCTGAACGAAAAGCATCGGAACGGAGAGCGCCGCGGCCGCCTCGCAGGCGTCGTATCCCCGCAGACTCTTCCAGAAAGTCACGGGGGCGCCGAACAGCTGCTCGTCCGGACGCATCGAACCGTTCTGGGCACGTTCGAATGTGTCACGGATTGGTGAGAGCGTCCTTGTCTGACCGTCATCGGGGACGAGAGCACCGATCTGGGACAGAACCAGTTCCGAGAGCGGCCGTGCGTTCGCTGCGAGACAGCAGATCGCGTCCGTGTTCCCGTCTTCGGAGGCGATTCTGGGCGCGAGCATGCCACCGAGGCTGTGTCCGACGACCCCGCAGGGACTGACGCCTTCGGCCCGGAGTCGGTCGAGCGCTGAGACCGCATCGTCGACGACTACCCGTTCTATCGTCGTCTCTCTGGGTTGCAGTTGTTCGACGAACGTCCGCTTGTCGTATCTGAGGGTCGCAATCCCGTGACTGGCGAGTCCGAGTCCGATGTCCCGGAGTGGGTACCGCGACCCGACGCGCCCGTCCCTGTCCGCTGGCCCTGACCCGTGTACCAGCACCACGCCCGGTGGCGACTCTGTCCCGCGTGGAACCGCCAAGGTTCCCGGGAGGTCTTTCCCCTCGCCGGGGACTGATACCGACCGTTCGTCGAAGGCCGACTGGTCTACGTACGACGGACAGGTCGCCGTCTGGTCGGTGTCCTGTTCGGAACTGATGTCAGAGAGCCACAATCCAGAGATACTGCTTTCATCCTCAAAGACGACGGTTACACGGTGTATCCCCTTGCGGTGGATCACCGGCACGACCAGCGCCTCGGTCCCCGACACGAGCTTCTGTTCCGGGTCCCCGATAGCGATGAGTCGCCCAAGCTCGTCAGTTTGCTCTCGCCACGCCTGTAACAGCTGAACCGCGGTGTATTCCTGCAGCAATTCGGGCGCGAACCGAGCGAACACGGACGTGGCCTGCCCGTTGGCGATGGTTTGGACGACTTCTCTCGCGATGTCCGCCTGCGTTGGGGGCGACACGCCCGTGTATTTCTTCCCCAAATATAAATACATTATTTAGTTAAAGAGTTGCAAAAATCCAACTCCGCCCAACACTGGTCCGGGTCGCAGACTGTGCCGTTCTCGTGTCGGTTGGCAACCGGCCTCTCCGAAACGCTCAGTGACAGAGACGAACTGCGTGTGGCCGATCAACCCCCGCTGAACTGTCGGACTGATGTCGGGCTGGGCTCGTGGTCCTAGACGTCTCGCCAGTCCTCGTCGAACGTGGCTCTGTAGAGGGTTGCAGGCCGCAACGACGACCGTCAAATTCGGACAACGAGACAGTATCGTCGGCGGAGATGGTAGATAGGCGAAGGTTTGAAGCAACGTCTCAGTCGTAGAGGGACACGATGGATACGGACGCAGACGGCGGGTCAGAGGTGTCGGGCGGGCAAGGAGGGAGCCGGGCGTGCCTCCGCCGGATACTGGCGGTGTTCGGCCTCGGATTGGCGGGTATCGTCGGGCTAGTCCTCTCGGTAATGTTGTCACCTGGTAGCCTCCCGTCCGTCGAGGGCGTCCCCCAGGCGATATCCCTCGTCGCTGTCGTCGTGCAACCGGCTATCCTCACCCTCGGCGCCGCCGCTATCGGTGCGCGTTTCACCTCGCGACTCGGCTTCAAATCCCACACCGTCTCGCGTATCGACGGCGCCCATCTGTCCGCAAGTCTCCGCAAAGAGGGCCGCGTTGCACTCCCCGCCGGGGTGGCCGCCAGCACGCTCATCGTCGCGCTCTCGCACCGGCTGTCATGGCGGCGCTCTGAGCGACGCGCTACGCAGGGGTCGGCGGGAGCGCTGAAGTGGATCCCGTGCCGCGCTATACCGAGGCCGATAAAAGAGAGACGGTCAGTCGACCGAGGGTCGCTTCGGAAGCGGCAGAATCCCGAGGCCGGGACAGTCGTCGGCCCACCAGACGAGCAGTGTCGTCCCGAGCAGTGCGACTTCCAGCGAGAGGAAGAGCAGTCCCCGGGGCGTCCCGAGGAAGAAGAGGAAGCGGACGAAGTAGTAGAGCGCGTTGTCGAGGAACCCGCCCTGCCCGGAACTCTGGATGGTCACGAGCGGCCACAGGTACGCCTCCAGTCGCAAGGGGTTCCCGACGACCACCTGATACACGGCGTCGGCGGGGATGTGAGCGAGGTAGGCGACACTGAACCCGGTCCCGACGGCCCTGTGGCCGAGTTTGCCGAGAAGTACCACGAGCGCGAGCGAGAGTGCCGTCGCGGTAAAGACGGAGTGTGCGACGGAGACGCCGCTCGGGAATATCTCGAACGTCCACGCGAGCGGTTTGTCGACGAGGTCGGGAAACAGCGCGCCGAACCCGACCGCGAGCGCCGGCAGCGTCCCCGGCGACTCGCCGTATCGGAGGTGGACGTATCCCGAGTACAGCAGGTAGCCGACGGCGACGTGTTCCCATGGCCACATCGTGGTCAGGTCCGGGTCGGTGTTCGCAGTGTAGTCGTCGGCGTCGAAGCGTCACGCGTCGCGTCGTCGTATCGAGTGGGTAGTGGCGTCATTGAACGTCAGGCGACCGTAATCGGCAATCGGAGCGACTGGTAGGCCGAATCCATCGTCGGGTCGGCGGGCGCCTCTCCGCGGTACAGGTAGACGACCATCCGCAGGTCGGATCCCCGCATAGAGGGCGACACCTCGAAGTTCACGGTGCGCGTCGCCGAGTGGTCGACAGTCACGGACTGTGCGGCCACGCGGTTGCTCTCTAGGACTTGCGCGTCCGCGCCGGTCCCGTTCGTTCGCTGGATGTGGGCCACCGCCTCGTACTGCATCTGTTCGTGTTCCTTATTGGTGACGTTGACCGAAAGAGTTCGCGTCTCGCCGGCGGCGAACTGGGCGGGATACATCGACTGCGTGTCACCAGTCACGTTGTCGGTGTTCACGTAGAACTCCGTGAACCCGTCTTGCTGTGGCGGGTTGACCGCGGCGTATCCGACGCTCGACACGAGAAGGAGCAGACTCACACCGAGCGCGACGTTGAACAGCCGACGTTTGCTGTCGGCTGTCCCGAAGGCGTTGCCCGCGTCGGAGTACGTGACGTTCGAGAGGAATTCGGATATCTGTGGGGTGTAGCGCCGCTCTGCCGGCAGCCGGTAGCGCCGTATCAGCCCGCCGACCGTCAGCGAGAGCGTGAGGCCGGTGGTTCCGAACAGCAGGGGATACAGCGTGATGCCCCACGGCGTGAAGTTAGCGGCGACGGCGACCAGCGGCACGATGAACAGCGTCGTGATGACGGCGAAGACGGTCCGTTCGAGCGCGTCGATGCCGTCCTTGGTCGGGAGCGGGTTGCGCAGACCGCGTTGGTTCTCATCGAAGGTCCGCACGGCAGAGTTCCCGACGGCCGGGTAGAGAAACGAGACGAACGCGTACCCGGGTAAGACAGTTACGAGCGGAACGATGACGGCTGTCCGGAGTGCCCCGGTCACGCCGAACGCGACCGTCAGCACGGCCAGTCCCGTCGCGAAGGCGACCAGCGAGAGGTCGACGTACCAGCGATCCAGCGGTGACATTGCCAGCCTCTAGTTCCCGTGGGGCCCTTATTATTCGTCGAATAAGTCCAGCGACCCGAACAGCGAGACAGGCCACCGAGCGTCGCGCGGGCCGGCGTGCTACGCCGAACTGGCCGCGTCGCGAAGTCCGGACCCGGCACTCCAGAGGACGCCGGGGACGTGACGTGGTTCGAGTCGCGCGTTCCGGAGGTATCGCGCTGCGTCGAGGAAGGCACCCTCCTGTAAGTAGAGCTTCGTGAGGAGGAGGTCGTGGGCTTCCTGAACGCTGTAGCCGTCACGCTCTGCGGCCCGGACCAGCGAGGCGTGTTTCGCGATGAACTGCTCGTCGGCGCGTTCGACCGTCTCCGCGGGCGGAGAGCCCGTCTCGTGACGCGTCACGAGCGGTCGGTCGACGTAGCCGAGATATCCCTCTTGAATGACGCGAAGGAGGAAGTCGGGGTCCTGGAAGCGGTCGAGTTCCTCGTCGAACCCGTCGATAGCGCGTGCGACCGACGTCTCGACGAGGAGTGTCGACCCAGCGCCGGAGTGGAGGTAGTCCGCGAGGATCTCGCCCGAAAGCTCCTTTCCGCCTTCTTTCGGGCGGTCGTCGTCGTCGGCTTCCGAGAGTACCGAGGCGGCCACAGACAGCAGTCGTCCCTTGGTTCCATCGAGGTCGTACTCGAAGTCACAGTAGACCGCGACACACTCCTCGGGGGCAGACTGATAGCGGGCTAGTTGCCGTCCCAGTTTCTCCGGGTGCCACTCGTCGTCCGAGTCGAGGAACGCGACGAACTCCCCGTGGACGTGTTCGATGCCCGTGTTCCGTGCGACGTTCGCACCTCTGTTCGTCCCGTGGGTGACGACCCGGAGTCGCGGGTCGTCGTAGGTGTCGAGCAACGAGAGCGTCCCGTCGTCGGACCCGTCGTCGACGACGACCAACTCGAAGTCCTCGTAGGTCTGTTCGAGGACGCTATCGACGGCACGGGGCAGCACGTCAGAGCGATTATACGTCGGGATGACGACGCTTACCGTTGGCATACAAGACCGAATGCCCCGGGGAGTGTTTATTACCCACCAGATAAACCGGAATCCGGCGTCTCAGTACGTCGTCCCAGTGACGAGGACGTTACGTCCACCGGCGTCCTGGATACCGTCGGGCAGTTCGTTGTTCTTGATGCGCACCGAATCGGCGTCGGGGCCGATGCGGATGGACTCGTCGCCGCTGTAGGAGTCGAGGTAGTTCTCCTCGATCCAGATGTCGTCACCGTAGGCCGACACCGGGCGGTCGGAGCAACGAATGCGACACTTGTAGACGGTGTAATCCTCGCCGAGGAGGGCGATCCCGCGGCGTTTCCCGCCGCCCCACTGGTCGACGGTCAACGCTCGGAACTCGCAGTTGTCGCGCTCACATCGGATCGCGTGACGCAGATTCTCGCCGGAAGCGCTGCCAGCGATACGACAGTCCTGTACCACTACACCGCCCCCGTTCCCCAGTAACCGGAACGCGTTCGCACTACAGTCCATGTCGACGTCGACGTCGACGTCGACGATAGAGACCGGACCGGACCCCGACTTGACGACAACACCGGCGGCAGGCACGTCGGCGATGTCGATGTCAGTGTTCCTGAGGGCTGCGCTCTCGACGTCGTCGAGTATCTGCACCGCGTCCCCGTTCGGCGCCGTGAGGTCGATAGAGACGTCACGGACCACCACTCGGTCTGCGTAATCGAACCGCATCGGGATCTGTGCGAGATAGTACGGTGATCGCTGGTCCGTGACGAACTCCGTACGCTCCACCGTGGCCCGACTCGCCCCGATACGGACGTTCACCGGCCCGTTGTTCTGGAACAGTCCTCCGACGACCGAAACGGAACCGGAACCAGTGACGTACAGTCCGTTGTCGGGATAGTTACGGACGACACAGTGGTCCAGTCGGATCGAGCCGTCGTGGTTGTTGATGAGGATGCCCGTCGGACCACGCCAAAGGTCACCCGGCGTCTGGGTCTGCCAGTCGGCGCCGTCGGTGATTCGGAGTCCGTCGATGTGGCCGCTACCGTCCGAATCGGTGACGCGGAAGAGCGCCGGCCCCCACGTCCCGCTATCGTGGCGGCCGATAACGTCGATATTTTTGACGGAGAGTCCATCCGAAACGCTCACGTGGAACGCGCGAATGCCGGTGTCGTCCGCTCGCTGGTCCACGTCGAAGTTCTTGATGAGAACGTCTCGGGCCGGGTCGTAGTACGTCCCGAGTCGGAACAAGCGGTACTGCGGTCCGTCGAAGTCGTAGTAGTCCGCCGGGACCAACGTGGCGTCGTCGCCGACGAGGCCCACGTTGTCGGCCCCGGACTCTCGGACCTGCTCGTCCATGTAGTACTCGCCGGGTGGGAACTTCAGAAGCGTGTCGTCGCCGATCAGGTCGGCAAGCAGCGGGCTAACCGACTCTGAACCGCTTCGGTCCGCACCAGCATCGGCGACGTCGATAACGGTACGATACTGATCTTCGATACCTGTTGCTGTGCCGATGAGTCCAGTTACAGCGACCCCCGCACACGCAGACCGGAGAAAGGTCCGCCTACTCGTTTGCGCTGCCGCTAAGTCGTTGGGTTGCACATGGGAGGTGTAGGAAGGGGCTGTTTTAATTATGCAGATCCCCATTCGGATCTAACAGTTCATTTTTTGTCATAAATGCCATCTATCGAGGGTCTCGGGGATTCGTTCGACCGAGTAATAGGGCACTGAGAGCCATTGATGTCGCCGCAGAGACTGGTTCGAACCCGATGGTTAGTACGCCTAGATTTAGGACGCCGTCGTCGGTGGACGTGCTATCCGACGACTGAGTCGTCCCGGCCGCCGTCGTGGTGCTCTCAGTAGCCGTCTCCGTCGCTGTCTCGGTCGCTGTCTCCGTCTCCGTCGCTGTCTCGGTCACCGTTGCGGTTTCCGTCTCCGTCGCTGTCTCGGTCACCGTTGCGGTTTCCGTCTCCGTCGCTGTCTCGGTCACCGTTGCGGTTTCCGTCTCCGTCGCTGTCTCGGTCGCTGTCTCCGTCTCCGTCGCTGTCTCGGTCGCCGTTTCGGTTTCCGTCTCCGTCGCGGTTTCGCTTTCCGTCTCCGTCGACCCATCTCCGAAGAACCCGTCGTCGCCAGCGTTGTTTTCAGATTCAGTAGCCGTCTCCGTCGCTGTCGCATTTTCGGATTCAGTAGCCGTCTCCGTCGCTGTCGCATTTTCGGACTCAGTAGCCGTCTCCGTCTCTGTCGCATTTTCGGACTCAGTAGCCGTCTCCGTCGAGTCGCCACCACCGATCGACCAACCGTCGTTGTCGTCGTTGTCGTCGTTGTCGTCGGAATCCGTCTCGGTAGCCGTCTGCGTGGGCGTCTCGGTCGGCGTCGACGTTCCCAGTATACCACCGTCGTCGGTCTCTGTCTCAGTAGCAGTAGCCGTCGTTACCGACCCACCGCCATCCGTCTCGGTCGTCGTCGGCGTGGTCGAAGTAGGCTGTTCCGAGGTGGACGTGTTCGAAGCCGACTGGGTGTCCGCTGGTATCGGTGTGGTCGCCTCCGTCGGCGTCTCCGTGGCGTTGCTGGCACCCGGCATCTCCGCGCCGCCGTCAGACACCATATCCATGACGGCGATGCCGGTACCCGACGCGAACAGCAGCAGTCCGATCAGGAGGAGCCAGAACTGGCCGCCGTTCGGAATCAGGTCCGGTATGCTGAGACCGCTGAGACGGGCATCGGCCCGTTCGACGGTGCTACCGATCGGGTCCGGGAAGGCCGACACGAGGTCCACGCACTCACGCAACCCCAGTGCGCCAGTGAGGAACGCGAACGCGAGAAAGACGGCGAGGCCGACCGGCGGGACCACGACCAGCGGAACGACGCCGCTCGGGAGGAATCCCGGGAGTGGGAGGTTCAGGTTGGCGACGAGATAGCGCGGAAGCAGCAGAATCGGACCCGCAGCGAGTGCCACCGTCAGGCCGACCCGGAGTAAGCGTGCGTCGGCAAGCGGGTCGAAGTCCAACTGCCTCGCACTCCAGATGTGGAAGAGAAACATCGACGCGTACCCGACGCTCGTCGCTATCGCGGCCCCCGTCATCCCGTACCGTGGGATGAGCAGGAGGTTCAGCGAGAGGTTGATGACGGCCGATGCGCCCGTTGCGATGACCGAGTACCGCAGCGTTCCGTGCCCCTCCTCGATAGCTATCGTCGGTCGAACGGCGGCGAACCCGAGCGCGCCCGGCAAGAGGAACAGCAGCGGCGTCACCGCGGGCGCGGCCTTGGCGCCCCAGTACATCGGTACGACTGTCTCTGCGAGCGACGCGAGGCCGAGCGCCATCACGGTCGTCAACAACAGCGTGTACCGCGTCGTCCGTGACGCGAGACTCGCGATTCGATCTGTCCGGTCCTGTGACCACAATTCCGACGTCGAGTGAACGTATACTGTCTGTAGTGTCATGGGTACGAACCAGAGGAATTCAGCCAGCGTGAGCGCCGTCTTGTAGTTGCCCACCTGCGTGCTCCCGGCGAGCGACTGGAGCATGATGATGTCGACGTGATACAGCGACATCTGGAAGACGGTCAGGGCGACGGCCATCGTGTTGTACGTCAGCATCTGCTGTCGCGGCAGAGACGACGTCGTCGGCAGGAGAATCGAGCGAATCGATACGCGCCGCATCACGAGTGCAACGCCGATGACGGCGACTATCGTCGTGCCGATAATCTGCCCGGCGAGCGCACCGATGACACCGAAGCCGTAGTAGACCAACGAGAGCGAGACGGCTGCGAAGGCAACGTGATAGAGAACTTTCAGCGGTTCCGAGTACCGCTCTAGACCAAACCCCATCAGCGTCCGGCGGGCGTACCCCCAGAACTGGGCGACGACGACCATGAACACCATGAGTGTGAAGTAGGGCTCGAAGGATGGGTCGAAGTACTGGGCAACGAGTCCCAACCGGACGGCGCCGAGATAGCCCAAAGCGCCGAGCACTGCGAGGAGCGTCGCCATCTGGAAGTAGAATCCGACGACGTTGTCTTCCCAGTTGCCACTGTCTCTGTCCTCGGCGACGAACTTCCGGACGCCGTTCGCGATGCCCGAACTGACGAAGATCATGAACAGCGCGTGGATGGACATCACCGTCGTATACGCCCCGAACTTCGCCGGTCCGAGGAACCGATACAGCAGCGGCATCGTCACGAGTGTGACCATCAGAGTCAGTATTTTCCCAGAGACGACTGAGAGGACACCACTCAAGATATTTCGTCGCATATGATTTGTCGTGTGTTCGTATCAGTGTGCGCGTATCCCTCGGTAGCGCCCGTGACGGGACAGTACATGCGGAGGGTGACACGCGAGACATAGGTTCTGGATGCCTAGGTCCATCTGTTGCACCGTCGGGTGTTTATTATAGAGCCGGTAAGTGTCGGCACGCAGTCGGGCAAACTCAAGCGTAGCCGAGGTCCCGAAGTCGTTCCTCGACGACATCGGTAGCGACGTCCTCTGTCTCCGTCGTAGCGGCGTCGCCCTCGACGATGTCCTTGCGTGGCCCCTCGTCGTAGACGTGCCACGGAATCTTCGTCAGTTCCTCCGTGTGTATCCCAGACGGGTGGCCGTACTCTCGCATCGGCAGCGGGAACGCGCGTTCGCCGAACATCTCGCCGTGGTCGGCGCTCACGACGGTCTTGCCCCGAAGCGACTCTAGCAGCCGCTCGACGTGGGGGACCACGACGTCGAGGTTCTCCCGATAGGCCTCCCAGAGGATCTCGTCTTCGATGTCGACTTCCCCGTTCATCACGCGGTTGAAGAAGTCCAGCGAGTCGTTGTCGAAGTGTTCCTGTCCCGTCGGGCCGATGTAGGGGTAGTGAGGCTGGAGGAAATGGACGAGCAGTCGCTTGTTCGGGTACCGTTCGGCCGCGCGCTCGGTCGCGTCCGCGACCGTCTCCGGTCGGACGGTTCGGAACGTCTCGTCCCAACCGTCTTCCTGCCAGATCTCGACGACGTCGTGGAAGTCGACCGAGACGAACCCCCGGTCGCTCTTGCGGTAGTGTTGCGGGTTCGCCGTCACGTAGACGGTGTCGGTTAGGTCCCGTCCGTCGAGATACTGGCTCAGGAACTCGATGGTCGAACTCGATCGCGAGTGGCGGTACTCGAGCGTCCCCGGAAGGTCGACGACGTCTGCAAACGTGTCGTACCGACACGCGTCGAGGAGGAGCAGGTTGTCCCAGTCCTCCTCGAAGAAGTCGACGCGGTCCTGTCGGTCCGCGTACTGCCGATGGAGGTCGAAGTACAGCTCGTTCAAGCGTCGGACGACGAGGTGAGGTTCACGGACGCCGCGGCGAATCTGTGCCGGCAGCGAGGAACGTGGGCGTTGCATGTATTCTCGGGTAGCGGTACCGGCCCCAATATTATGCGCCTGATAGTGTCTCAGACTCACAATCACACCCAGCAGAGCCACAGACCGGGCGTAAGTGGGGGCCGGGCCGTCACAGAGACGACACTGACACTCGGGCCGAAAAACGCCAGTCAGCCACGGGGAGAACGCACACCGTTGCATCAGCCCGCCCACAGTTATCAAGAGCGATAACGCAGAGGGCGCCGGGTCGGTAGCTACTAGAACGGGAAAAGGCCAATTCTAGCCAGTAAAAAGCTCGAAAACGGCCGAGTATCAATAAGGGCTAAGCACGGAAATATCATATTTGATTTTTAGATGCTAGTTAATGAAGGCCATACGACAGTTACACCAGACCATGCCGTCAGATGAAAAACACGATTTGAGCGATTCCGAGAGACGAGACGACGACAGTCTCGCAACGACCAGACGAACGCTGATGGGTAGTCTCGGCGGATTGACGGCGCTGTTAGCGGGCCGGAACGCGGACAGAAGATCGGCGTCGAACGTCGAGAGCACGACGTCGTCCGCCGTCGCTCGCGAATTCGACGGCGACGTGGATCTCAACGGGAACGACATGCTGGACGTGGGAACCATCCGAGGCGGCGTCGAAATCGACGGGGCGTCCATCGATAGCTGGAACGTGGTGGACGTCAACGAACTGGGTGCCGAACCCGGCTCTGACACCGACCTCGGAGCGGTCATCGACGACCACTTCGACCGAGACGACATCTCCAGCGCCGTCTACTACCTGCCCGAGGGCACGTACACGTGGAACACTCCCGTGACGTCCCGGTCGTTCGAGGGGTTCGGCATCGTCGGGAAGCCACAGGCCCGAGTCGAGTGTACGAACATCGAGATGCCGTACTTCATCAGTCTCGGCACCGACACGGTGAACAACGCCGACATCTTCATCGCGCGCAACATCACGTTCGACGTACAGAAAGAGAACGTGGCCGCCTCCGCGATTATAGCCTCCGTCGACGAGCAGATCGTAATCGATAACTGTAAACTCGACGGCCAACTCGACCGTGTCGTCTCTCCGTTCTATTCCATCGTACCAACCCTCTTGACCGAGACCGGTCAGGGGTACGTCTCCATCACGATGACGGACGGGAGTTTCTATGACCCCAACCTCAACGAGCAGTCTCACCCGATGGGGCTCGCCATCGAACGCGATCACAAGGGGTACCTCATCGTCGAGAACAGCGACATCGCGGGGTTCATCAACAACGGCATCTACTCCTCCGGGCACAACGGGAAAGTCGCCATTCGAAACACATCGGTAAAGAACTGCGGCGCCGGCATGCTTCGTCTGGGCGACGGCGACTACGCCTACAAGTGCGCTCTTACCAACGACGACGCCGAGGACCGCGGGTATTCCTACGCGGCCCTCTGGGTAACCAACGCTGAACACGCCGTCGCCGACAGCATCGAAATTACCGCCAAACAGCGTACGCCCTCCGAGTTAGTCCGCGTGAACGCAGACGTCGGCCACTGTACGCTGTCGAGCATCGACATCGAGAGCCACGCAAACCAGTACATCTGTGAGTTCACCGGGACCGGTCAGGAAACCGGGCACATAGTCGCCTCGAACTGGACGATTACCGACACCGGAAGTGCCCAGTCGAACGCTCAACTCGGCCGTATCGCCCGACCGAACGTGATGTTGGAGAACTGGGACGTCACCATCGACCCGGCCGGCGACGGGAAGCGTCACGGCCTCATCATCGACGCCCCGTGGACCAACATCCAGAACTGTACGTTCAAACACACAGAGGGTGGGTTCAACCTCCTCTTAGACGAGGGCGCCGACAAACTCCGACTCAAGGACTGCGACTTCCAGCGCGGCCAACTCTTCCAGTACAGTCGAGCGACGACGGAGGACGCCATCGTCGCCGACAACCGGTTCATCGACGGCACCACATTAGCCGGTGACCAGGTGAACTGGACGACCAGAGGGCCGGGCTTCTAATCGGGGCTCGACGGAGTCACGCCCGACGGGGACAGCAGGTGTCCCAGATGGGAGGGATAGGAGTGCCTTCCTGCGGCCCGCTGGCCGCTTAATTTCGTATTTATCGATATTCCGTGAATAACAAGAACCGCGTTCGTCGTCGTATGTCACGTGTCACCAATCAACAGTGATGGCGGTGGCGAACCCGAACAGCGACAGGATGGCGACGGCGGACGGACGCGGCGTGAGGTGCTGACGCTCGCGGGACTCGTCGGACTGCCGTGGTTGGCCGGTACCGGACGCGCGCAGGACCACTCGGCGTCGCTCGGGTCCTCCATCCTCGACGGCGACCTGAACCTGAACCGGAACAGCATCCTGAACGTGGGGACTATCGGGATGACCGCCGACCGACCGGCCCTCCAGACGCCGGGAACCGGGGACGCCTGCATCGAAATCTGGGACACGGCCGCGGACGACTGGTCCGTGCGCGCGACGGAAGGGACGCCCGGCTCCCCGGGTGTCGTCGAGTTCAACGCCCCACTTAGGGGACCGACGGCCGACGGACGCACCGCCCCGGCCCTCGACGTGGAGGGCACGGTCGCCACCGGCGGCCTCTCGGTCGATAGCTGGCAGGTCGTGGACGTTCGGGAACACGGCATCGAACCCGGGTCGGACGCCGACCTCGGGGCGTTCATCCAGCGCCACGCGGCCCGTGAGGATGTCGCTGGCGTCGTCTACCACCTCCCCGACGGGACGTACACGTGGAACACGCCAGTCACGCTTCGCTCGTTCGACACCTTCGGTGTGGTGGGTGAGCCGCGGGCGCAGGTCCGCTGTACGAACCCCGAGATGCCGTACTTCCTCAGTCTCGGGACCGGAGAGCCGGGTCACGCGGGCGCGTTCGTGGCCCGCAACCTCACGTTCGACATCCAGAAGCCGAACGTGGCCGCCGCGGCGATTATCGCAGCCGTCGACGACTCGCTCGAAATCGACAACTGCTCGCTCGTCGGCGAACTCGACCGCGTCGTCCCGCCGTACTACTCCATCGCGCCCGCGTTAGTGACCGAGAAGGGACGTGGGTACGTCTCCGTGACGATGCCCGACGGCAGTTTCTACGACCCCGCCCTGAAAGAGCAAGAGCATCCGATGGGACTCGCCATCGAGCGCACTCACCGGGGCTATCTCGTCGTGGAGAACACCGACGTCGAAGGGTTCGTCAACAACGGGATCTACTCGGCCGGCCACAACGGAAAAGTCGCTATCCGGAACACGAGCGTCAAGAACTGCGGTGCGGGGATGCTCCGTCTCGGCGACGGCGACTACGCGTACAAGTGCCACCTCGTCAACGACGACGCCGAGGACCGCGGGTATTCCTACGCGGCCCTCTGGGTGACCGACGCGAATCACGCCGTCGCCGACAGCATCGAAATCGTCGCCGAACAGGCCACGCCATCGGAACTGGTCCGGGTGAACGGCGACGTCGACCACTGTGTCCTGACCAACGTCTCCGTCGAGAGCCACGCGAACCAGCACGTCTGTGCCTTCACCGGTGAGGACCCCGCCCTCGGACGGGTCGTCGCCTCGAACTGGACGGTCAGGGACACGGGAAGCGCGGCGTCGAACGCGCATCTGGGGCGGGTCGACCGCCCCAACGTCGTCTTACGCAACTGGGACGTGACCATGGACCCAGCGGGCGACGGCAAACGCCACGGCCTCGTCGTCGACGCCCCATGGGTCGACGTCGTGGGATGTTCGTTCACGCACGCCGACGGCGGGTTCGACCTCCTACTCGACGACGGCGCCGACTACCTGCGCCTCAAGGATTGCGATTTCAAGCGCGGCCAGTTGTATCAGTACGACCGGGCGACGACAGAGGGCGTCATCGTCGCAGACAACCGCTTCCTCGACGGCGTCGCTCTCTCGGGGACACAGCAGAACTGGACGGCACGGGGGGCGGAGTTCCAGTAGCGCGGGATGGGAAAGTCCGGTCTCAGAACTCGTTGCCGACTGTCTCGAGGTTGTCGCACCCGTGGTCCTTGATACCCCCACGGAGCGTGTTGTGTTTCAGGTAGACGTTGGCGCTGTCGGGATAGAGACAGTACGCCTCCTCGTCGCCGTATGATTCCGCGAATATCTCCTCGACGTGGGTTCCGTCACCGAGGTCGATAATCGGGTACTCGGCGGCGCGGTACTCGCCCTTGTAAATCGTGACGTCGTCACCGGTGTTCACGATGGCGCGGCGCTCCGAACCGCCGGACTGGTCGACGGTGACGGCACCCAAGCGAACGTTGTCACGGTCACAGCGGATGGCCGCCTTCGCCGTCTCGTCGCCGACGTTCCCGAGGAAGTCGACGTACTCGAGTAGCACCTGTCCGGTGTTGTCGCCGTCGTTGATTTCGATACCGAACCCGCCGGGCGTGTCCATCTCGATGCGGGACCCCACCAGTGTCACCTCGCCGCAACCGGGCGAGGTGACCACGGCGTTGGTCACTGCGTTCCCGGCGATGTAGACGTCGGCGTTCTCTATCCACGCGGACGTACAGGTCCCCATGACCGAGATGGCGAAACTGTTCGGGAGCGGTTCGTAGTTCCGAACCGTGACGTTCTCGACGCGGATGTCGCCGCCCTTTTCGAGGCGGATGGCCCGGTGAGACTCGTCTTGCGGACGGTTCTGGTCGACGACTACGGTGGCACCGTCGATACTGCTCCCGTCGCCGCCGATGCGGAGCGACGCGGCGTTGCTGTTCGAGAAGTGGCCGCCCTCGACGTTGATGGCGCCGTCCCCACCCGAGGCGTACAGGCCGTTGTCGGGGAACGCGCCGACGACGCAGTCCCGGAAGGTGAGCGACCCGCTGTTCGAGTTGGCGAGTAGTCCCGTCGGGCCGCGCCAGATGTTGCCCGCGTTCGGCGTCTCGTCCTCCCACGCACCGCCGTCCGGCACCTCGAAGCCCTCGACGAGGCCGCTCCCGTCGGGGTCAGAGATGGCGAACCGACCCGGGCCCCACGTCCCGCTGTCGTGCTCGCCGCTGACGGTGATGTTCCGGACTTCGAGGCCATCCTCGACGACGGTCTCGATGACGCGGATGCCGGTGTCCGGCGCCGTCTGGTCGACGTCGAACCCGTCGAAGACGAGTCGGTTACCGGGGCTGTACCCCACGCCCAGTCGGAACAGGCGGTACTGCGGCCCCTCGAAGGTGTGGTAATCCGCCGGGACGAGCGTCGCGTCGTTCCCGACGAGGCCGAACTTCTCGAAGCCGGTAAAGCGCACCTGCTCGTCGATGTAGTACTCGCCCGGGGGGAAGACGAGCAGCGTGTCGTCGTCGCGGTACTCCCTGATGACGTCGACGACCGACTCGGAGCCAGTGTCGTCGGCGCCCGCTTCGACGACGTCGATGACCGTCCCGAACTCCTCGAAGTACCCGTCGAGACGGTCCGCAGTCGTCGCCGCACTCGCGCGTCCAGTCATGGCCGAAAGAGTGCCTCCAATCGCAGTTGTCGCGATACCTTGAAGCACCTTTCGTCGGCCCAGCAACCGTCCGTCTGTCGTTTCGCAGTCCGACCGCGTCTGTTCGTCTGCGTCAGTTTCAGAGAGAGAGTCGTTTTGCACGATGAATCTGAATAGATGTCTGGACTATTCGGAGAATAGACTTTACCTGTCTGATTGCAGGTATTAAGTACTCCCTAACACAGCATTAACCTCTTGATAGTCCCTTTACTACCTCATTAATATCCTCTTAATGCAGTTTTAAACCGCCCGAGTCGGCCGATTTGGGCGTGTTCGGGATAATCTCGTCTGGGGCAAGAAACGCCGTTCGTCAGGCCGAGACACCGGACTCACGAATCGTCGGTCTCTAACTGGGCTTCGATTAACTGACTGGTGGCACGGCGGAGTCGTTGGGAAACCGCGGACGGGGAGATGCCGAGTCGGTCGGCCAGTTCCGACTGGGAGATGCCACGCGGCACGTCGAAGTAGCCGGCCTCCTGGGCCCGACAGAGCGCGTCCCACTGTTCGGGTGTGAGCCCGTTGAGGCGCCAGTCGGACCCGCCGTCGTCCCAGCACAGTCGGTGGAGTCTGAACGTGATGTCGTGGTCGGCACAGTAACTTCGAAACTGCAGGAACGTCTCACGGGACCGAAACTGTGCCCGGACGTCCCACTCGCCCACCGACCCGACGACGTCGATAGCACGAGCACCGAGTCGGGTCAACGTCGATGCGATAGTCAGCGTCTCTTCTGTGAGAGTTACCCGGTAACAGCGGCCGTCCCTGTCGCTGCTGAGGAGCACGAAGTCCGAGACGGACGCGGCCGTAGCAAGCGTCTGTTCGAACGTATCGAACTCGGCGCCGTGAACCGAGAACACGAACAACGTATCAGACCCGTCCGCGACCACTCGCTCCGGTCGGACTGTGACACCCGAAGCCTCCGCCGTCACGTCTGTCAGTGCGATATCGGGGTGTGAGAGGGTGAAATCGCCGCAGATGGTCTGTAGCGGCGCGTCGTGGTCGTCTGCGTCGTTTCTTCCCCTCGGCTGTCTCGAGTTCGACGACGGTCCGACGGCGGCCGTCTCACCGAGTTTGCCACGCGTAGTCCCGTTCTCGGGGAAGTTCGCTGCCCGGTCCTCCATACGTGGGTGCAAGTTTATGCTCGGTAAGTGAGTTTCTGCTACACACGTAGTCACCGTTTCAGCATCGTTTATTAACATAGCCACATAGCCAGAGCGTCTGGCGAATGCGATGTGATACTTTGTAAACGCGACGTTCGACGGCCACGACGCCGGACAGCCCTCGCTACCACTGACACTGGTAGTCGACATCGCCGAAAGCACCGTCCTGCACGACGCTGTGTCAGTCGTTCCGTCGCTCGGCGGTCCGGACGCGCGTCCGTTCGGGGAGTAGCTCACCGACCCGCGGGAGGTCGTGGTATCGGTCGGCGAGACGCACGCTGGCGACGGCGAGTAGTGCGCCAGCGACGACGTCCGTCGCCCAATGGATGCCGAGGTACATCGTCGAGACGACGACGAGCGCTGCGAGTCCCGTCGAGAGTGCGTACCATCCGGGATAGACGTCGCGCGTTCGGCGTGCCAGAAGCGCGACTGTCACAGACAGTGAGGTGTGGAGCGACGGGAACGCGTTCGTGTTGGTGTTGACGGTACTCGTCAGAATCTGTGACTGTGGATACGCCGTATAGAGGAGTTCCTGTACGGTGTTCGGGAGGAGGTTCCGCGGGCCGAACGCGACAAACAGCGTGTAGAAGACGAGTCCGATGCCGTAGTTGAGTGCGTAGGCGACTAGCGTCCGCTGAATCGGATCCGTGTCGGCGAGCAGCCAGTAGGCCACGACTGGGAACGTCGCGAGGAACACGTACCCGTACAGGTAGACGAACGAGAAAAAGACGGTCAACGGCGGCGTCGCGATCACCTGCACCAGTGCGACGAAGTCCCCCTCGATGGTGTAGATGAGTCCGGTGATGTTCCAGCCCAGCATCCACGATAGCTCCTGCCCGAGGTTGCGAAAGACCCTGTTCAGCGCCAGGACGCCGACGAGAAGGGACAGGTGTGGGGCTATCTCGCGGAGCCGTTGCCACGACCGCTGTGGTACCGCGGTCGCCTGCTCACGGTCGAGGAACAGCCAGCCAGCGATGGCGACCATCGCGAGGACGCCAACGAGCAGTTTGCCGAGGAACTCGAATAACACCACGGTCAGGTCACCACCAGTTCGCCCTCGTCGGTGTACCGATACCCGGCGTCTCGAAACGCCTCTCGGGCCCGGTCCGTATCGAGTCGGCCGTTCTCACCGAAGAAGGGGGTCGCCGGGTCCCGCTGGTTCCACGCCAGACTCGGTGCGAGCGAGTCGGTGCGCGCGAGCGGACTCGCCGCCGGGTCCCCGTAGCCTTCGAACACCTCGTCGGCGAAGTAGCCCTTGTCCAGTAGACGGGCGACGAGACGGCGGAACGCCGGGTCGTCGAACGGTGGCCGGCGTGCGTTGTAGCCGACGTGATAGAAGGTTCGGGTGGGCGTCACCGAGAGATTCAGCGACGGATCCCGGCCGATAGTCGGAATGCTCGACGGCGCGATACCCAGACCCGTCCCCTCGGCGTCGCCGTTCTTGATCAGCGAGATAGCGGCTTCGGAGGACGGGGCGCGTCGGAAGGTCAACCCATCGTAGGCGACGCCACCGGCGAACGGGCGGAGGTGGGTGGCCGTGGCGTCGGCGAGGAAGTGGTCCTCGAACGGGGAGAGGACGAGTCGCTCCTGTGGCTGTAGCCGGCGAAACTGTAACGGCCCACTCCCGACCGGGTCCCGGTTGGCCCAGACGACGGCCTCGGTGAGCGTCTCCTCGGTGTCGATGCCGCCGGCGAGCGCTTCGCTGGCCCTCGACTCCCAGACGTGTGCCGGGAGAACCGGCACTGTGAGCGCTTCTCGTGCGACGGCGCGACTGACCGAATCGAACGCCAGTCGGACCGTCGTGTTGTCGAGTTCCTCGACGTCGGTGAGCAGCGACGCGCGACCACTGAACCGCGGTGCCGGGACGGGGTCCTCGAGCGCGCCCATCGAGGTGTCCGAGAGGAACCGATATGTAAACGCCACG
Source organism: Haloarcula sp. S1AR25-4 (assembly GCF_031624555.1). Classification (NCBI taxonomy): domain Archaea; kingdom Methanobacteriati; phylum Methanobacteriota; class Halobacteria; order Halobacteriales; family Haloarculaceae; genus Haloarcula; species Haloarcula sp. S1AR25-4. The sequence goes on from NZ_JAMQOR010000004.1 coordinate 27,394, forward strand.
TCGTTCGCGTCTAGGTCGGTGCCGTCGTGCCACGTGGCATCCTCGCGAATCGACACGTCGAGCGTGCCGTCGACCGGCAACTCGCCCGACCACGTCCACGAATCGGCCAGCCACGGGCGAACCCGGCCGTCGATTCGCTGGCCGAGCGAGTCATAGAGGAGACTCGTCACGACGCCGTCGCCGCGAGCGGTCGCCGACAGCGGGTTCAGGTTCTTCAGCGCTCGCTTGTCCGTGAGCGTCATGCGGATGGCGTCGGCGCCGTCGCTCGTCTCGGTCCGTTCGGGCGTCCCAGTCGTCTCAGTCCGTTCGGGCGCCCCAGTCGTCTCAGTCCGTTCGGGCGTCCCAGTCGTCTCGGTAGCCGGGCGCACTGCTTGGTCCGGTCGGGTGTCGAGTTCCGCCGGGGAGAGGGTGAGATATCCCAGTTTGGAGTGGACGTCGTTGGCGTCGTACCCGAGGGCGACCGACGAGGAGAGCGCCCGGAGTTCGTCGACGAACGCGACGACAGAGAGCGGTTGGGCCCGCGAGAGTTGCTCCTGAATCGTGGCGAGCGTCTGCCGTCGCTGGTCGCCGCGCTGTCGACGCTGGAGTTCGAGGAGGCTGTCGACATCGCCGTCCTCGAAGCCGAAGGGGTTGTACCACCCGGCCGTCTCCGCGTACCGCGAGTGAAAGAGTGGCCGGAGGAAGTCCGGGTCGGTGCGTTCGGGGAACGGCGCCACGTAGACGTCGAACTGCTGGTTCACGAGGACGTCGCGCATGAGCGTCTCTCGACGCGTCGGAACGACGGTGGCGTCTACCCCGACGGCGGTTAAGTTCTCCGCGAGGAACCGAGCGATGCGAAGGGCGCGCGTGTCCGCGTCGGCCGGGAGCGATTTGATGGAGACCGAGAGCGGTTCGCCCGGTACTGACCGGTCGAGCAGCCCATCGGGGCCGTAACAGCCGCCGAGGAGACCGAACACCCCGGTCCCGATGAGGCCGAGAGCACGCCGCCGGCCGATCCGGTCGAAGGGTGGTCGCTCTGCTGGCGGATCGTCGGGCATTATGATTCGACGGCGACTGTCGGTCGTCGGGCGGTTCGTGACTCGATAGTCGCGGGGATGGACGCAGCAGCCGAGATGGAGGAGAGGAGCGGCATCGGGTAGTTACGGACTGGACGTCTCCGGACTTTATTATCGTCTAAATAAGCCCACATAGCTCGACTTAACCGGCGTCGGTCACCGACCGATGAGCGGCCAGACGAGCATCCCGACCCAGATAACCGCGCCGATCACCCAGTAGCGGTACCGTGTCGTCCGTTCGGCCGCCCAGCGGCTCCCTCCTGCGCCGATGAGCCCAAGTCCCAACAGGAGGACGAGGCGCTGGAGTAACGCGCCGTAGGAAACGACAGACAGGTCGAGGTAGGCGTAATCTACCATTATCCCGACCCCGAACCCGACGACGGCGACGGTGAACCCGTCCGTCGTTCGGAGGTGTCGACCGAACGCCAGCGCGGCGGCCGGCAGTCCCACGACGAGCAACACGTAGAACGGGGCGCCGACGACCTGCGGTTGTGCGGTGGGGAACGCGCGTTCGGCGGCTATCGCACCGACCCTGACGACAAGTGGAAGGAGCGACGTCGATGCGAACAGCGCGGCGTGATAGCGCGAGAATCGGCTCTCGCGAATCCACCGGAGCGACGCGCGAGCGTCGGCCGTCAGTCCGGAGAGCGTCCCGGCCGCGCCGAGACCGAGCAGTGGGAGGAAGAACACGAGCGGGGCCAGCGCGCTCGGCCGGTCGTGGTGGTACTGCGGCCCTAGCATCACCCGCCGTCGTGGTTCGATGACCGTAACCCACCCGTCGGCGTCGATTGCGCCGCCGTTGCCCCAGCGTTCGCGACGCATTTCCCTGACGACGCCGGTCCCGAGGAAGTCGCGCTCGAGGTGGTGTTGGGCGCGGCTGAGGCTCCCGACGTCGTGTCGCAGGCGGAACCAGTCCCAGTGTTCGTGATGGGCCTGAATCGCCGTCCACTTCTCGGTACCGTCCCCCCCTTCGTACAGTCTGAGGTGGTACCGCGACCCGAAGTACGTCCCGTCGTGAATCTGGTACGTCGCGTCGGTCCACCGACCCGACGTGTTCGTCATGACGAACGTGTATCGCTCTGACCCCGTCGACTCGCTCCAGTAGACGCCAGTGCCGTTGATGGTCACGTTCCCCTGCTCGGTCGACCCGGGTTCCCAGGTCTGGGCCGTCTTGTTCCAGTACAACCGCTCCGCGCCGCTCGGCGTGGACGTGAGCAGCTGATACACCGTCGTGGCGTCTGTCGTGACGACGGCGTTGATGGGCAGGGTCGCCTGGTTGAACGAGTGCCCACGACTCGTATACGGCCAGAGTCGGACGTGACCGTCCTCGCTTGGCCTGACGAACCCGACGTCCGAGACGGTCTTTTCCTCCGTCGGCCCCCGTTCGACGAGCGGGGTGACGGGGCCAAAGACCGACAGCACCAGCAGTGTCGCCAGCACCAGTAGGACAGAACGAGACCGCTCGCTACCCACCATCGTATCGCATCTAAGCACGATATCGTGTTATTATTTTGCCGCTAAGTCGGCGGGCGGGCGGTCGTATGGGTTAACGTACCGTTTCCATCGGCCCGGTTCGAAACCGAAATCGGTCGATGCACCGGCAAGCGTTCGACGTGTTGGTCGGTAGGACAGTCTAGAGCGGCGTCCCTGTCGTGGCGCGATCTCTTACTGTCTATATAATAAATCGGCTGTCGACACTTGATACCCGTAGTGAACGGTCTGAAATCCGGTCTGCGGTTGCTCTTCGTCTGTCTGCTGGTCGCCGCCGGAGCCACGGTGGCGACGGGGTACGCATCGTCCGACCAAGCGGCGACGGCAGAGCGGTTCGCCGAGGGCAACGGCGTCGCCGAGGAACGGGACGGCGTGACGGTGATAGCCACCGACTCGAACTCTTGGCTCGGACGGGGGAACGAGGGGCCACGGGCGAAAGCCGAGCTAATCGCCGTCGGCCCCGACGGGACGGTCCAGTACTACAACGACTCACACACCCGCTACTGGGACGTAGACCCCGTCCCCGGAACGGAGATGACCGTCGAATACGTCGCGGCCGACCACCTCACACCCGAGGAGTGCGGTGGCGAAGAAGTGTGTACTCGGAACGTCATCGAGCGAGTCAACCTCTCGACGGGCGAGACGGAGCGCATCTTCGGCCGTGTCACCGAGGGGAAACACTCGACCAGGTGGCACGACGCCGACCGCATCGACGAGGACCACGTCGTCGTCGCGGACATCGCCAAGGACAGAGTGTTCGTCGTGAACACGACGACGGGACTCACCACGTGGGCGTGGAGCGCCCAGAACGCGTTCGCGACCGACGAGTCCGGCGGTCCCTACCCCGAGGACTGGACGCACATCAACGACGTCGAGGTGCTGTCTGACGGCCGCATCATGGTCAGCGTCAGGAACCACGACCAGGTGGTGTTCCTCGACCGCGAGACCGGGATGCTGGCGAACCAGACGCTCGGGAGCGACGGCGACCACGAGACGCTGTACGAGCAGCACAACCCCGACTACATCCCACGGTCCGAGGGCGGCCCGGCGGCCCTCGTCGCCGACTCCGAGAACGGCCGTCTCGTCGAGTATCAGCGGACCGACGGCGGGTGGGAACGCACCTGGACGTGGAAAGACGGGCGCCTCCAGTGGCCCCGTGACGCCGACAGACTGCCCAACGGGCACACCCTCGTCACGGACTCGAACGGGAACCGCGTCTTCGAAGTGGACGAGGACGGCGAGGTGGTCTGGTCGATGGACGTCGCGTTCCCCTACGAGGCCGAACGGCTGAACACCGGTGACGAGAGTTCGGGTGGGCCGAGCGCCCAGCAAGCGGGTCTCCAGAGCGCGACAGCGGACGGGGACGAGGGAGCGTCCGACTCCGCTGACACCGCTGGCGTGTTCGGGGCCATCTTCGGCGCCGTCGAAGGCGTCCTCGGCAATACCGTCGTCAACGCCGTGATGTACGTCCTGCCGGCCTGGGCCGGCGGACCGGAAGTGGCCGCCGTGGTTGTGGCCGTCGGGACCGTCGTCGTCTGGGCCGGCGTCGAACTGTACTGGTCACCGTGGCGGCCCAGCATCCACCGTCACATCACCATCGAGTGGAAGAACTGAGCCATGTCGAGTGACCCCCCATCCGACGAGCGAGTCGCATCAGACGGCCGAGTCGAGTCGGGCCCACTCACCGACGGAGTGAGTCGACGCCGCAGACGCGTCTTCGGCGGCGAGGACGTGCCGTTGCTCGGAGCCGTGCTTCTCGTCGGGGCGCTGATGTACGTCACCTATCTCGCCACCCACGACTACCCCGCCTACGGGGCGGGCCTCTATCTGGAGATAGCCGACCAGATACGCACACACGGCTACGCGCTCCCGGAGCAGATTCCGGGGTACACGAAAGGCGGCGTCCCCTTCGCGTACCCGCCGCTGATGTTCTACGTCGCCGCGGTCCTGCGCGACCTGACCGGCATCGGACCCATCGCGTACGCCCGGTACGTCCCGGGAGTGTTGGTCCTGCTGTATCTGGTTCCGTACTACTTCGTCGCGCGCGAACTGCTCGCTTCGTCGCGGCGGGCGGCCGTCGCGAGCGTGCTGTTTGCCGTGACGCCGGCGGCGCTTCAGTGGCACCTCTCGGCGGGCGGTATCGTCCGTGCGATGGGGCTGTTGTTGGTCCTCACCGGCACCTACGTCGGACTCCGGCTGTTCCGCGGCGGGGACCGCCGATGGCTGGTCCCCGGCGTGGTCTGTTTCGGGCTGACGGTCCTGACCCATCCGACCTACACCGTGGTCTTCGGGCTGACGTACCTCCTGCTGTTTGTCAGTTTCGACCGGTCGATCACCGGGTTGGTAGCCGGTGCCGCCGTCGCCAGCGGCGGTCTGCTGCTCGCCGCGCCGTGGTGGGTCGAAGTGATACAACATCACGGCGTCGGCATCTTCACCGCCGCCGCCGGCACTCACTCCGGACTCGGTGGCGGCGTGGGCCGCGTCCTCTCGGAGTTCGTCTACCTCATGGACTTCGATACGGAGGCGCTGTACTACGTCGCTGCATACGCCGGAACGGGCTACGCGCTGTCTCGTCGCCAGTGGTTCCTGCCCGCGTGGCTGTTCAGCCTGGGGTACGTCGTCGGCAAGCCACGGTTCCAGTTCCTCGCGGGGTCGATGCTGACGGCCGTCCTACTCGTAGAGGTCGTCGTCCCCAGAATCCGCCGGGCCGGACTGCCGCTCGACCGCCGGCGAACCGTCAGTCTGTTCGTCGCTGGGGTACTGGTGCTGGGCGCAGTGGGACTGGGGACGGCCTTCGTCGCGAGCGCCTCGAACTCTCACAACGGGAGTACGACGATGCCGGCGTTCATGGACGGGTCGGACGAGAAAGCGATGACGTGGACCGAACAGAACACCGCACCGTCGAGTTCGTTCGTCGTGCTCGGCGACGCCGCCGAGTGGTTCCCCCTGCTCACCGACCGGACCATCCTCGTCGGCCCGTGGGGCGTCGAGTGGACCACGCCGGAGCGCTACCAGTCACAGTTGGAACTGTACGAGTCTATCTCCGAGTGCGAGGACGCGGCCTGTCTCACGAGACACCTCCAGTCGTCGGGACACTCGCCGGACTACGTCTACGTACCGAAGGGTCACTACACCGTCCGCGGCATGGATCACACCCAGAGTGACCGGATGCGGGACTCGCTGCAGGCCGCCGACCGCTACGAGATAGCCTACGAGAACGAGGGCGTGGTTATCGTCCGCGTGTCCGATTCCTGACCGGCGAGTTCGGTCGTGTGCGTCTCCTCGCCCCAGTGACCCCGATCGTATCCGACACAGAGCTTTCGGAGGCTGGACGGCCGGTGTAGAGAGTGGCGGCGTACCCCTCCAATCAGGGGGTCCTCGACCGCCACGTCGCCGACGAAACCGCAGTTATCGTGACGATAAGGTCGCTGGCTGCCGGTTAACCGCACCGACAGCCGGCACCGAGTCGGTCTTATCCGCTGAATAATAAATATCGGATGGCACATAGGGTAGGTTGTCCCGGGCCGCAATTGCCCGTACCAGAACCCCCACCCCAACGGTGCAATTCGCGCCATCCCCGCTGCAGCCATCACTGGTCCGGGACCACCCTATCTTTCTGGCGGAGGCCGACGCCTGTGAGTCAGTAGTGAGGCGTATCGCCGGGCGTCAGTCACACCCCGACCAGTAGGCGTTCCCGCCGACGACCACGTAGTCGCCCCGCCCGTCGCTGGCCGGTGAGGCGTCCGACCGGCGACGCCGACGGAGTGTCGCCCGCAACACGTCGGCTTTCACCCACGCGAACCCGGCGAGGATGGCCGTGAAGCCGACGACGGTCAGCGGCGTGAGCACTTCGTCGAGCAAGAGCCAGCCGAAGACGGCGGTCACCCCCGGCACTGCATAGGAGACGAGACTTGTCTCGGCCGCTCCGACGGCGTCGACGAGCCGGAAGTACAACAGGAACCCGACCGCGCTGGCGAAGACGCCGAGGTACACGAGGGCAACGAGGTGTTCGACGCCGGCCGAGACCGCGCCCACCTGTTCTGACGGCAACGCGGCGCTGATCGCGTGGAGGATGACAGCACCGACGGCGGTCATCCCGGCCTGCACCGACACCAGTGGGAGCGTCGTCGTGTACCGTTCGGTCAGCACCGCGCCCGCCGCGAAGACGACCGCGGCCCCGATGAGCAGGGCGATACCCAGTCCACGCGACCCCAGCGCACCCGGCGACGGGTTCGCGATGACGACCACGCCGAGGAAGCCGCTGACGGTCCCGATAATCTCGTGGGGGCGGGCCCGATAGCTCGGGAGCAGCGTCGCCGCGAACGCCGGCGTCACCACCGGCGTGAGACTGAGCAGGATAGCGCCGTAGGCGCTCGGGACGTACTGCTGCCCGAGAAACAGCAGCGTGAAGTGCGCGCCGATGAGGAGCGCCCCGCCGACGAGCATCAGTGCGACGTCGTCACGGGTCCGGGGGCGAAGCGTCCGGCCTCGGGAGACGGCATAGCCGACCAGCACCGCGGCGGCGATGTCGTGTCTCAGCGCCGCAAGCAGGACGGGCGGGAACCCCTCGAGACCCGTCTTTATGGCGACGAAAGAGAGACCCCAGAGCAGCGCGAGGGTCGCAAACAGCAAACCGATACGGCGAGTCGTTGGCGTCGTCACAGTAGAGGACGGGTATAGATGCTGGAGACGTATCAAGCTTCTATCGCTACTGTGACGCATACGCACAGACACGGCGTGGCAGGGCTTCAGGCGGGGATTCGGGTCACACGAAGCCGTCGCTCGGCGGCGTCGACGGCGGCGTCCGTCAGTCCGAACGAGCGTCGTCGAGCGCGCCGGCGGAGTGTCCCGCCATTGTGGAATGGTATCTTACCACATAAACTCGAAATTATATGGTTCGAATGACAACTTAGCGGTATGGTACTCTACGCGGTGGAGGACATAGAAGACGCACTGGCCGCCACACGTGCGTTCCTGTGGCCAATCGACCGCTCGCGGTGGCTCAGACTCGCGCTCGTCGTCTTCTTCGTCGGAGGTACCGGCGCGAACGTCAACACCGTCCAGTTCAACATGCCGTTCGATCAGGGCACACCGCCCGGTGGGGCCCCTCCGATTCAAGATATCGGACCCCGTATCTGGTTCCTCGTCGCCGCGATCGTCGCCGTGGCGCTTCTAGTCGGCCTCGCGTTCCTCCTGGTGGGGTCGATAATGGAGTTCGTCCTCGTCGAGTCGCTCCGCACCGAAACGGTCGCTATTCGACAGTCCTGGCGCGACCGATGGCGACAGGGACTCCGTCTGTTCGGATTCCGGGCCCTCGTCGGGCTGGTGGTTTTGAGCCTCGTCGCGGGCCTCCTCGCACTCGTGTTGGTTCCCGTCCTCACCGGAACGGGCGGACCCGCTGGACTGCCTGCCGGCGGAGCCTCGGTCGCCGCGTTAGTGCTGGTGCTGCCGGTGGTCGTCCTCATCTCGATTCTGGCCGGTCTGGTCGGCGAGTTCACTACGGTTTTCGTCGTGCCCATCATGGTGTTGGAAGACTGCCCCGTCCTCGGCGGATGGGCCCGTCTCTGGCGATCGATCAAAGCCAATCCGTGGCAGTACGTCGCCTACGCCGTCGTAGCGTTCGTGTTGACGCTCGTGGGCGGCCTCGTCGTCACGATAGCAGTCGCGATAGCCGCCGTCCTCCTCCTGATTCCGTTCGGTATCCTCGGCGCAATCGGATTCGTCCTATTCACGGCAGTTCCCTCCGTGGGGCTTGCGGTGCTAGCGCTCGTCGGACTGGCCTTCGGGCTCTCGGTAGTCGTCGCCGCAGCCTTCGTTCAGGTACCCGTGGTGACGTACCTGCGGTACTACGCGCTGTTCGTTCTCGGCGACGTCGACGACGAACTCGACCTCGTCCCGGAGCGCCGGGCCACAGTGCGGGCGGACGAAGCGTGACACCGTCGCTATCACCGCCTGAGAGGACACAAGACATTTGTACCAGACGCGATTGAGCGCGGGACGTGCCCTCCAGACGACGATTCCTCGCAGCACTCGGCGTCAGTGCGCTGGGCGGATTCGCAGGCTGTTCGGCGAGCGCCGACGAACCGCCAGCGCCAGCAACGCCGGATCTCAACCCCGAAAAGGACATATACGGCGCCGACGGCAACTGGTCGAGTTTCGGCTGTAACGCCGGCAACACCCGAAGCGTCCACGGAATCACCGCCGGCAAGGCGCCCGTCGACGGCGTCGACGAGGAGTGGCGGGTCCCGGTCACCGACCTGCAACGAACCGCTCCCGTCGTCGCGGGCAGTCGGGTCTATCTGCCGACCCCTGCCGGCCTCCGTGTCTACGACGCCGAGGACGGAACGGAACTGTGGCGCGAGGACGGCATCGAAGGGTCGCCAGTCGTTCGGGGCGGGACGGTGTTCGCAGCCGACAACGCCGAGAACACGGTCCGGGCCCTCGCTGCCGACAGCGGCGACGAACGGTGGTCGGCGGAGACCGACGTGCCCCCGGTCGGCCCCTCGATGTATCCCGGAACGCCGCTCATCGTCGGTGCGGGCGAGCGAGTGTTCGGACTCGACCCGGAGACGGGCGAAGAGGTGTGGTCGCGGCGGCTGTTCGGACCCGTCCTTCCCAGCCCGCCGGTGTGGAACGGCTACGCCGCCGCCGTGGCGACCGAAGCGGGTGAAGTCGCACTGCTCACGCTCACCGACGGGACCGGTGTCCAGCGCTTCCGACTCCCGGCGCCACCGGTCACTCCGCCGTCGGCGGACACGGACTCGGTGTACGTCACCTGTCGGGACGGCGTGACGTACGCGCTGGGTGGTGAGACCAGTTCCAGTGGCCAGCGTCGGTGGTCGGTCGAGACCGGGTGGGGTCCTGGCGGTATCGGTCTCGATTCGGGACTCGTCTTCGCCGGGACGTCCGGCGAACTCCACGCCGTCGACAGCGAGTCGGGGTCGGTCCGCTGGACCCACCGACTCGGAGACTGGCGACACACGGCCCCGGCTATCGGCCGGGGCACGCTGTTCGTCGGCGGTGACCGGCTATGGGCACTCGACCCCACGCCGAAATCGGGGCTGGTCGGCTCCGGTCCGGCGGTGCGCTACGAGCGCACGTTCCACGGCCGCGTCGGCCCCGGGCCGATACTCCACGACGGGACGCTGTACGTCGTCGCCGAGACGGGGCCAGACTCGACGCACCTGCTCGCGTTGTCCTGACAGGCTAGCAGTCACATACCGACGCGTGTCGTGTCGCCGCTCTCGGCTGCGGTACTGAACGGTGTCTCGTGCTGTCCTGATGGGCATAGGCGTATCCTCGTACACGGCGATAGCGTCCCGCGAAGCTAACCAACAGTCGGCCGATATCCGCCAGTCGTTGGTTAGCTGCACGAATCACGTTCGAAGCATCAGGTGTCGCTTCTCGAAGAAGACACAGAGACGCCGTCGTGCTTGCTGCGGGAACTGAGTCGAACACCGTCCGAGCGTGGGGAACCGCTCGCCGGCGGTGGGACGGCGAGCGACCGTCGCCACCGCCGGCGACTGTCACCTGCTCCCACTCGTCGTGTTAGTGCAGCAGTTTGCTGCCGAACTGCATCTCGTATGACTTCACCGTGTCGATGGCCTGTTCGCGGCTCAGTTCGTCGAAGGACTTCCCGAAGCAGTCCTGTGCGATCTCCTCTCGGGTCGTGTAGTCCGACGGACCAGTTCCGTCGGTGAACGGCTGCCGGTTGTAGATCGCCTGAACTGCCACGGCGCGGTCGGTGCTCAGTTCGTCGAAGTGCGAATCGAACTTCGCGTGGGCGATGTCGTCGGGACTGTACGCCGGGTCCGACGGTAAGTCGCCGAACTGTTCGTCGTAGGCGTTCTGGGTCTCGATGGCCTGTTCGCGGCTCAGTTCGTCGAAGGACTTCCCGTAGCAGTCCTGTGCGATCTCCTCTCGGGTCTTGATGTCCGACGGGTGGGTGCCGTCGGGGAACGGCTGGCGCTTCGCGATGGCCTCGACGGCGATAGCGCGTCGGTCGCTCAGTTCGTCGAGGTGCGCGTCGTACTTCGCGTGTGCTATCTCGTCCGGCGTGTACTCCGCCGGGTCGTCCGAATCGTCGGCGGGCTCGATAGTGATCGTCGCCGTCGCCGAGTCGTCGTCGGTGAAGACGCCGTGTTCGTAATCGCCGGTGTCGAGTCCGCTCGTATCGACGTCCTCGAACGTCACGGTCTCGGCGTCGCCGCCATCCAAGGTCACCTCTTCCGAGTCCAGCGCCTCGTCGGACTGCAGGGTGCCGTCCCCGTCGGTGTCGAGGCGGAACTCGACGTCCTGCGTGGCTGCTTCGTCACCGTCGTTAGTGATCTCGGCGGAGACGTCGACGGCGTCACCCTGCGTCGCACTGTCGGGGGCTTGCAGGTTCGACACCTCGAAGTTCGCCGGGTCTGGGTCCGGTTCCTCGACTGCGTCGACGGTAATCGATGCCCCGTCGGTATCGGTCACCGTGTAGGACTCGCCGACTTCGGTCCCGAGCGCGTCGACGCTGAGTCCGACGTCACTGGAGCCAGCGCTGTCGCCGCGGACGGTGACCGTCGCGATGGTGACGCTCCCGCTATCGGACGTATCGGCCAGCGCGGCCTGTACGTCCACGGAGCCACCGTCGCCGTCGATGGCGACGTCGGTCGTCTCCGACGACGGGTCGCCCCGGACGCTCACGTCGGTTATCGAGGCGACGCTCGGGTCGGCGAGGGTGACGCCGAAGTCGTACGCCCCGACGCCGCCGTCGGCGCTCTCGACGACCACGTCGTAGGTCGTCGAGTCGCCGGAATCGACAGTCGCACTACTCGGCGCTAGCTGGACCGCGGTCTCCAGATTCGGCGTGGATTCGTCGGACTCCTCGATAGTGATAGTCGCCGTCGCCGAGTCGTCGTCGGTGAAGACGCCGTGTTCGTAGTCGCCGGCGTCGAGCCCGCTCGTGTCGACGTCCTCGAACGTCACGGTCTCGGCGTCGCCACCGTCGAGCGTCAGTTCCTGCGAGGTCAGTGCCTCGTCGGACTGTAAGGTGCCGTCCCCGTCGGTGTCGAGGCGGAACTCGACGTCCTGCGTGGCATCTTCGTCACCGTCGTTCGTGATCTCGGCGGAGACGTCGATTGCGTCGCCCTGCGTCGCGCTGTCGGGGGCTTGCAGGTTCGACACCCCGAAGTTCGCCGGGTCAGGGTCAGGGTCCGGATCAGGGTCCGGGTCAGGGTCCGGATCAGGGTCCGGGTCAGGGTCCGGATCAGGGTCAGGGTCGGGGAGTGCCCTGACGTTGAGCGACGCGTCCGCGCTCTCGCTCACGGTGTAGGACTCGCCGGCTTCGGTTCCGAGTGCGTCGACGCTGAGTCCGACGTCGCTGCTGCCGGCACTGTCGCCGCGGACGGTCACCGTCGCGATAGTCACCGTCCCGGTCTGTTTCGTGTCTGCGAGCGCGACCATCACGTCGACTTCGGACCCGTCGCCGGCGATAGCGACGTCGGTCGTCTGGTCGGAGGGGTTCCCCTCGACGGTCACGTCCGTTATCGAGGCGACGCTCGGGTCGGCGAGACTGACCGTGAAGTCGTACGCCCCGACGCCGCCGTTTGCGGGCGTCACGACCACGTCGTAGGTCGTCGTCTCGCCGACGTCGACGTTCCGACTACTCGGGGAGAGGCGGACGTTCGTTTCGGGTGCCGGGTCGGCGTCGGCGGACTCGATGGTGATCGTCGCCGTCGCCGAGTCGTCGTCGGTGAAGACGCCGTGTTCGTAGTCGCCGGCGTCGAGCCCGCTCGTATCGACGTCCTCGAAGGTGACTGTATCGCTGTCGCCACCGTCGAGCGTCAGTTCCTTCGAGGTCAGCGCCTCGTCGGACTGCAGGGTGCCGTCCCCGTCGGTGTCGAGGCGGAACTCGACGTCCTGCGTGGCTGCTTCGTCACCGTCGTTCGTGACTTCGGCGGAGACGTCGATTGCGTCGCCCTGCGTCGCGCTGTCGGGGGCTTGCAGGTTCGACACCTCGAAGTTCGCCGGGTCTGGGTCCGGTTCCTCGACTGCGTCGACGGTGATCGAGGCGTCGGTCGCCTCGTTCACGGTGTAGGACTCGCCGGCTTCGGTCCCCAGTGCCGAGACGGTCAGACCGACGTCGCTGCTGCCGGCCGCGTCACCGCTGACGGTGACCGTCGCGATGGTGACGCTCCCGCTATCGGACGTATCGGCCAGCGCGGCCTTCACGTCGACGGCGGACCCGTCACCGGCGATGTCGACCTCGGTCGTCTGGTCGGAGGGGTCCCCCCCGACGGTCACGTCCGTTATCGAGGCGACGCTCGGGTCGGCGAGACTGACCGTGAAGTCGTACGCCCCGACGCCGCCGTCGGCGCTCTCGACGACCACGTCGTAGGTCGTCGTGTCGCCGACCTCGACCGTCGCGCTACTGGGCTGGAGACTGACCGTGGTTCCGGGTCCCTCTTGCTGTTGTGGCACCGCGATCTGCAGCGCGCCGCTCGGGCCGACGCCGACGGCGGCACCGCCGATACCGACCGTCACGACGAGGGCCGCTATCGCGACGACGAGCACGCTCTTCGTCTCCAGCACCGCGGGGATGCTCGCTCGCACACTAGTTCACCTCCGTGAACAACTTTTGTACGTCGACCACGTCGACGGTGCCGTCGCCGTTGAAGTCGAAGTTCTCGGGGTTGTTCTGGACGGTGTCGCTCTCCAGATTGGCGAACAGGGCCTGCACGTCGACGACGTCGACCGCTCCGTCGCCGTTGACGTCCTCGTAGAGGCCGTCGTCGTCCGGGTCGGACGGTGCGTTGGCGAAGTCGCCGACGGGTGGCAGACTCGCATCTTCAACGGTGAGCGTGGCCGTCGCGGAGTCGTTCTCGGTGTACACGCCGTGGGTGTACTCGCCGGGGTCGAGACCGCTCGTGTCGACGTCCTCGAACGTCACCGTCGTGGACGCACCGGGGTCGAGAGTCACGTCCTGACTCGCCAGCGCCGTCCCGTCGACGCGGAACTCGACGGTCTGCGTGGCGGTCCGTTCGCCCGTGTTCTCGACGGTCGCCGAGACGTCGACGACGTCACCTTGGGTGACCGTCACGTCGGTCGGGCTCAGGTTCGAGACCGCGAAGTTCGCGGGTTCGGGCGGCGCTTCGACGGTCACGGACGCCCCGTTCGTGTCAGTCACGTCGTAGCCGGTGCCGCTCTCGTCGAAGACCAGCACCGCGTCGTTGCCGTCGGACGGTGCGAGAGTCAGCCCGGCGGTCCCGGCGCTCTCGCCTTGGACGGTCACTTCGGCGACCGTGACGCTGCCGGTGTCCGCGGTGTCCCGGAACGCGTACTCGACGTCCACCGACGACCCGTCGTCGGCGACGTCGATTTCGGAGCTTCCGGACCCGAGGACCGTGGCACTCGTTATCGTCGCGACGCTCGTGTCGTCGACGGCGACGCTGAACTCGGCGGCTCCGACGCCGCCGTCCACGCCGTCCACGACGACGTCGTAGGTGACTGCCTGCCCGGTGGTGACCGTCTGGTCACTGGGCTGGAGACTCACCGTCGTCTCCGGTGCCGGTTCGGGTGGCTCCTCGATGGTTATCGTCGCCGTCGCAGTGTCGTCGGGTGTCGCCACGCCGTGGGTGACGGTCCCGGTCGAGAGGCCGCTGGTGTCGATATCCGTGAACTCGACGGTGGTCGAGGCCCCCGCGTCCAACTGCACGTCCTGCGACGCGACGGCGCTCTCGTCGGCAATGGAGTCGTCGCCGTCAGTGTCGACGCGGAACTCGACGGCCTTCGTGGCGGTCTCTCCGCCGGTGTTCTCGACGGTCGCGGAGACGTCGATGGCGTCGCCCTGCGTCACGCTGGCGGGCGCCTGCAGGTTCGACACCTCGAAGTTCGCCGGGTCGGGTGCCGGTTGGTCACCGACGACGTCCAGCGTCGCGTCGTTCGTGCCGGTCACGTCGTAGCCGGTGCCGCCCTCGTCGAAGACTAGCACATCGTCGTTGCCCGACGCAGGTGCGAGACTGACGCCGGTCGAGCCGTCACTGACGCCCTGAACGGTCACTTCGGCTATCGTGACGCTGCCGGTATCTGCCGTGTCCCGGAACGCGTACTCGACGTCGACGGACGATCCGTCGGCGGCGATATCCGTGTTGGTCGCCCCGGAGCCGAGGACCGTGACGTCGGTAATCTCCGCGACGCTCGGGTCGTCGACCGCCACGCTGAACTCGGCGGCCCCGACGCCGCCGTCAGCGCTGTCCACGACGACCTCGAACGTGGTGGTCTGACCGACATCGACGCTCGTGTCCGCCGGAACGAGACTCACGGTCGTCCCGCCGGCGGCCGCTGCGAGCGGGGCCGCTGCGGAGACGACCACCAACAGCGCGACCGCCGTGACGACGAGGTGCCATCCGCGGCCGGTGTCCGATAGTCGGTCGACAGTCATCGGTTACGCCGTCACCTCGCTGAAGAGCGCTTGCGCGTCGCCGACGTTGATCACGCCGTCGCCGTTGAAGTCGTACGATGCGACGTAGTTCTGGACGGCCGCCGAGTCGCGGTTGCTGAACAGCGCCTGTGCGTCCCCGACGTCGACCGAACCGTCGCCGTTGACGTCCTCGTAGAGGCCGTCGTCGTCCGGGTCACCGGGGAGCAGGCCGTCGCCGTTGACGTCCGGCGGGGTGAACTCTATCTCCGCCGTCTCGTTGTCTGCGGCCGTGAACACGCCGTACTGGCGCGGGCCGAAGTCGGCGTCCGACGGCACGGAGAAGGTGAACGTCACCGGGTCCGTCGCGCCGGCCGCAATCGTCTCCTGTTTGGTGACGACGGTCTCTAAGTCACCGTCGCCGTCGGCGTCGATGCGGAACTCGACGGGCTGGGTGCTCTCGACGCTCCCGTCGTTGGTGACGTTCGCCGTGACCGTCATAGTGCTCCCGACGGCCGCTTTATCGGGCGCACTGAGGTCGGAGACGAGGAACTGGACCGCCTGCACGTCGAGGGATGCACCGTTGGTGCCGGTCACGTCGTATCCCTGCCCGCTCTCGTCGAACACGAGCACCTCGCTGTTGGTGTCGGTCGGTTCGAGAGAGAGGTTCGCGGTGCCCGCGTTCACGCCTTCGACGGAAACCGTCGCGACGACGACACTGCCCGTGTCGGCGGTGTCCGCGAACGCGTATTCGAGGTCGACCCACGAGCCGTCGGCGGCGATTTCTATCTCTTCGGTCGCGCTATCGTCGGCGACGCTCGCGCCGGTGATTTCGGCGGCGGTCGTGTTGTCGACAGCGATGCGGAGTTCGGCGGCCCCGACGCCGCCCTGTGCGTCGTCCACGACGACGTCGTACGTCGTCCCGATGCCGACCGCAGTGGTCTGGTCGGTGGGTTGGAGGCTCACCGTCGTCTGCTTGGTCGGCGGTTCTTCGATGGTGATCGTCGCCGTCGCGGTATCGTCGGGCGTCACGACGCCGTGGGTGACCGTCCCGGTCGAGAAGCCGCTGGTGTCGATATCCGTGAACTCGACGGTGGTCGAGGCTCCGGCGTCCAACTGCACGTCCTGTGAGGCGACCGCGCTCTCGTCGGCAATGGAGTCGTCGCCGTCAGTGTCGACGCGGAACTCGACGGCCTTCGTGTCGGCCTGCCCGCCGGTGTTCTCGACGTCGGCCGAGACGTCGATAGTGTCGCCCTGCGTCGCGCTGGCGGGCGCCTGCAGGTTCGACACCTGGAAGTTCGCCGCATCGGGTGGCTGGACGGTGACGTTGACGAGGTCCGAATCGGACGCGCCGTCGTCGTCGGTGACGGTGAGGTCGAACGTCAGCGTCGTCTCCGAGTTCACGTCCGGCGCAGTGAACGTCGGGGTGGCCGTGTCCGCGCCGCTCAACGTGACCCCGCTACTGGTCGTCTCCGTCCACGAGTAGTTCAGGGTCCCATCGGGGTCGGTCGAGTTGGTTCCGTCGAGCGTGACCGTATCGCCCGACGTGACGGTCTGGTCCGCACCCGCGTCCGCGGTGGGCGGGACGTTAACCTCTTCGACGGTGAGCGTCGCACTCCCGACGTTGTTCAACGTGTACCCGGACCCGTTCTCGTCGAAGACGACGAGGTTGCCGGTCTGGCTGTTCTGGACGACGTTCACGTCAGTCGAACCGGCCGCGGCCCCCTGCAAGGTCACCTCGACCATAGTGACCGCACCGGTGTCGGGGCTGTCGGCGAAGGCGTACTTGACGTCTGCTGCCGCCCCGCCGCCGGTGATGTTGTTGTCGGTGACGCCAGGGGTGTGTAACACTGTCACGTCCGTGATGGTCGCGACGCCCGGGTCGCTGAGTTCGACGCCGAGTTCCGCGGCACCGACGCCGTCGTCAGCGTTGGCGACCCCTATCTGGACAGTCGTGTTCTCGTCCGGGGCGATGGTGTTGTCGCTGTCTGTAATCGATACCGTCAGGTCTGTGGTCGTCGCCGCGCTAGCGAGGCCAGCGGTCGTCCCGAGGACGACGATGGTCGCTAACAGCAGGCTCAGGACCTGCGACCGCGATGGGTTCGTGAGTCCGTGTGATGTCATTGTGTCGGGTTTCGCGTCGTTTCGTTCCGGAGCCGATGCGTGATTTCGTGGTGCGAGTGAGACGCCGACCCGGCGGAGACGGTCTGCCTCTGGAGTGGTGCCGGGTCGGGGTGGAGCCGAGGCTGATCAGGCCTCCAGTCCGTTGGCGAACAGCGCCTGTGCGTCCCCGACGTTCACCGAGCCGTCCTCGTTGAAGTCGAACGCCTCCACGTTGTCCTGCACGACCGGGTCGTCGGAGTTCGCGAACAGCGCCTGTGCGTCCCCGACGTTCACCGAGCCGTCACCGTTGACGTCCTCGTACTTGCCGTCGCCGTCCGGGTCCGTCGGCGCGTTCTCGAAGTCACCGATGGGACCGGGCCCGTCGGCGAGTTGGAGGATAACGTAGTCCGAGGTCGGACCAGTGTCGCCGTTGGGCTCCTCCACGTAGGCGACGAAGTAGTTCTGACCGCCCTCGGCGGTGGAGTTCGTCAGCGTGACGTCCACCGTCGCCGTGCCGGTCGAGTCGGTCGTCGTCGAGTAGTACTGGACGTCGACCGCCTTGTTGGCCTCGTAGTCCTCGATTTCGTAGGGGTCGGGGACGTTCGAGAGGTTCAGTTCGCCCTCGATGCGGAGGAGCGTCACGTCCGCGTTCGCGGGCGCACCGGAGATGCTGACGGTCTGGTTCGCGTCGAACACCGTCGCCGCGGTGTGCCGGTCGGACAGCGTCGTCGCGGACAGCGAGACGTTGTCGACGCCGATGCTCGGCGGCGACTCGTCGGTGTCGTTCAGCACCGTGGCTTGTGACCCGCCGGCACTGCCGTCGCCGACGAGCGTCGCTTCGTGCATCCCGGTCGACTCCGCACCGACCGAGACGGTGCCACCGGACAGTTCGAGCCCGGAGACCGGCCCCGCGGCCTGCGAACCGAGGGTGGTGCTACTGATGCTGGTCGGGTCGTTGTCGATGGAGAACGCCATCGTCTCGCTCGGTTCGAAGCCCGAGAGCGTGACGATCAGCGTGTCGTAGCCCGCGCTGTTGTTCTGCCCGTTGTGGAAGTTCGTGTACTCGACGTTCTCCACGGTGACGTCGCCGCTGTCGAGGGTGAACTCCTTGCCGACGTCGTCACCGGCGGTGTTGAACGGATCGAACACCATGTCCGGCAGGACCGTGTCGTTCAGGTCCACACGGAGCGTCGTGATGCTCGTGTCACCGGTGTTGGTGACTTGATACGACCCGGCGCCGTAGGTGCTCGCCTCGATACCGCTGTTCGGCGTCAGCGCCACGCTGGCACTGGTGTTGCCGGAGACTGCGGTCGCGTCGTACTCCAGCGCCACCGTCTGTGAGACGGCCCCGTTCGAACTGGGACCGTCCTGCACAGCGGCCTGATAGTAGTTCAGGTTCGTCGTGTCGAGCGTGACCGGGACCGTGGCCTGCCCGGTCGAGTCGAGCGTGACCGTCTGGTTGCTGACGACTTCGGCGTTGTCGGCCTCGTAGGCGTCCACGTCGTAGCCGTCCGACGGCGGTTCGCTCGCTTCGATGGTGAGCAGGTTCACCGTC
Source organism: Haloarcula sp. S1AR25-4 (assembly GCF_031624555.1). NCBI lineage: Archaea > Methanobacteriati > Methanobacteriota > Halobacteria > Halobacteriales > Haloarculaceae > Haloarcula > Haloarcula sp. S1AR25-4. The sequence goes on from NZ_JAMQOR010000004.1 coordinate 45,989, forward strand.
GCGCCCGCGGGTCCGCTCAGCGTGAGGTTCTGCTGCTGGTCGCTGACCGTCGCGGCCTCGTGGGCCGGGAAGTCGGTCGGGCCGAGCGTGACGCCGTCGACGCCGAGCGTGGGTGCAGCCGAAGACCCGGCGCTCACGGTAGCCTGTGACCCGCCTGCGGAGCCGTCGGTGTACAGGTCGTTCGAGACGGTCCCGCTACTCGACGAGACCGTGACCGCGGAGCCCGAGAGTTCGAGGCCCGAGACCGATCCGGCGCCGCCGGTCGTGGAGGCGCCCTTGATGGTCGTCGGGTCGATGTCCGTCGAGAACGTCACCGTCTCGCCGGCCTCGAAGTCGGTGAACTCCAGCGTCAGGACGTCGTAGCCTTCGCTGTCGTTCACGCCGTTGTGCGGTTGGCTGAACACCGTCGCGGAGTCGGTCGTGACCACGCCGACGCCGTCGCCGGACTCGCTGTCGATGACGACGCCTTTGGCCGTCGAGTCACCAGCGGTGCCGTTGGGGTCGAACACCGCGTCGGGAATCGCGCTCTCGCTCAGGTCGATTTGGACCGAGGAGATGTTGTCATCACCGGTGTTCGTGACGCTGAACGACCCACCGGAGTAGGTGCTCGCGTCGATACCACCGTTCTCGGTGACCGTCACGTCGGCGCTGGTCCCGGTCGGTGCCGGTTCGACCTCTGTGACCTTGATAGCGGATATCTTCGCGTTGTCGTAGGTCGCCTCGAAGTCGATGTCGAGTTGACCGTCCGTGACCTCGACCGTGTAGGTCTTCTCGGTCGCGTTGAGCGTGCCGACCTCGGCGAAGATGTCGAAGTTCGTGAACTTCTGGTCGTTCTCGATGCTCGCGTTGAACAGCCGGTCGTTCTCGTTCGTGCCGTCGCTGGGCCCCGAGGAGTCCGGCGAGTCGTTCGGCGAGACGCCCTGATAGATTTCGGCGAACTTCAGCGTGACCTGATAGGTCCCGTTCTGGACCGGCACGTCGTAGCCGAACGGGTCACCGTAGCGTTCGGTCGTGTACAGCAGGTCGTCGTCGGTGTTGTTTATCTCCGTCGTGGAGTCGATGCTGTAGGTGCTGCCGGCGGTGAAGTTCTTGTCAGCGGCGTACACCGTGCCGTCGGTGGCCGTGTACTGGTTGCCGCCGGAGTTCACCGCGAACACGACATCGCCGGTCGCGGTGTCGGTGTCCTGCACCGTGACGTTCACGAGGTCCGTGTCGTAGTCCTGGCCGTCCGAGACGTTCACTTCGAAGGTGAGCGTCTCGTCACTGCTGACCTCCGGCGCGGTGAACGTCGGTTCCTGTGCGTCGTTGGCGCTCAGGCTCACGTCGGGGCCTGCCGTCTGGGTCCAGGTGTACCCGAGTTGGTCGCCGTCCGGGTCGGAGGACCCGGTGGCGTTAAGCGTGACCGACGTGCCTTCGTCGACCGTCTGGTCGTCGCCCGCGTCGGCAATCGGTGCCTGGTTCGCGGGCGGCGTCACGTACTCGGCGGAGACGTCGGTCCACGTCGCCGGGAACGTCGAACTTGCGCCGTTGGACGTCGAGATGACACCGACCGCGAGGCCGCTACCGTCCGAGGTGTCGAGCCAGCTCGCCGGAATCGCCGCCGTTCCGATGTCCGTCGTCTGGTTGTTGACCTCGTAGGATGCGTTCAGCGCGACTTCGTCTTCGCCGTTACCGGGAAGCGGGTCGAGCGTCGGATCGACCGTCAGGTACAGCGTCGTGTCGTTGCCCGTGACGGCGCTGTCACTGACGACGTTCGGCGAGGTCTGATGGGTGAACGAATCGTCTTCCTCCTGGGCGAACTCGATGCCGCCGTTGCCGCCGTCGGCCGCGACGACGAGTTTCGAGTAGTTCGACTGGTCACCGGTCCCGACGAATATCCCGGCGGACTGGAAGTTCTCCGGGTTCTCCGGGAAGGAGGCGACAGTCGTCTCGACCGTGAACGGTTCGTCCGGCGGGTTCACGCCGAACTGGAACGCGTACTGCTGGGTGTTCGTCGACGAGTACGCGTCACCTTGGGGTACCTCTTCGACCGTCAGGACCTCCGCGGCCCCGCCGACGGTCATCTTCGAGGTGTTGTAGAGGTCCTGATAGTCGTCCTGACCGTTCGTCATCAGGCCCGTCCAGCCCTGCCCGGAGTCGTCGTTGAGCGCCGCGTTCTCGCCGAACAGGCTCAGTTCCGAGAGGTCGTGCTGGACCGGGAGAGTCGTCGTGGTCCCATCGTCCGGGTCGACGGCGAACGGGTCGGACGTGTCGGGCTGGCCGTCGTTGTCGTCGTCCGGGTCGTTGACGTTCGACGTCTTGTCGTCGTCGAAGTCGGCCGGCGTCGACGCCGACGAGCAGGGGTCCGACCCCGCGTCTAGCTCGTCGGCGTTGTCGTAGCCGTCGCCGTCTTCGTCGAGCGTCGCGTCGTCGGCACCCGTACACTCGGTTCCGCCGTCAGTGCCATTGTAGTCGACCGGTTCGAAGATAGTGACGTCGTTGCCACCGTGGTTGGCCGTCCAGAACGTCCCGGGGAACTTCTCGTCGTCACCGACCGCGTCGAGACCCAGCGGACCGCCGGTGTTGCCTATCGTCTCGACGTTGGTGGCGGTCGTGCCGTCGGAACTCAGTTCGACGCGCTCGACGTCACCGCCGAGTTCGACCTGCAGGAGGTCGCCGTCCATCGCCCCGCCGAAGTTCGAGGCGGTGTACTCGTCGGTCGCACCGGTCGGGCCGAACAGGACCTTGTTCCCGTTCGTGTCTTCGAGCGTGTTCGCACTTCCCGCGGGCGCTCCCGGGTCGGGCGAGTTGCTCGTCGGCGGGATGTAGTCGGCCTCCACCGGGTTCACCATGCTCGACGGGACCGGGGAGTTCGACGCGTTGATGTCGAAGATGACGTTCCCGCTTGCGTCGTAGATGTCCGCCTGCGTGGGGTTCGCGCGGATGGGCGCCGCGTGCCCGCCGTAGTCACCCTCGTCCACCTTGATGAGTTGGTCGCTCGTCGAGAAGCTCCCGTCCTCGTTGGGGTGGTTCGTCACGTTCGCAGCGTCCGCGACGATGTTGCCGTTCTCGTCGGCTGGCTGGCCGCCCCAGCCACCGTTCGGCCCGTGGTCGCCTGCATAGACCTGACCGCTCTCGGTCACGACGAGGTCGTAGGGGTTCCGATAGCCGGGCGAGTAAATCTGGACCGGCCCGCCCTCGACGAGTTTCGCCTGATTGATGCCGTCGTTCCCGCCGAACGGCAGGTCGTCGCCGTCCGTCGCGTCGTCGTTCTGAATCGTCGGGATGGCGTAGTAGAACGACAGGTCGGGGTACGACTGGGTGCTTCCCTGTGGGTCGTAGTTCTGGAGGTTCTTCGCCGTGTAGTTGGCCTCGATCTGTGCGAGGTCTATCTCGAGGATGGCGGCCGACAGCGCGTACTCCGGCGTGTGGCCGAAGTTGTCGCCCGGTGCGCCCTTGTTGGTGTGGCCGCCCTGCGCGATGTACAGGGTGTCTCCGTCGTTGGAGAGGTCGACGCCGTTCGGCGAGTGGTTCTCCTCGGAGCGCGGTAGCCCGAGGACCATCACGTCGTGGTCGACGTTCGAGATGTTCTCGTTGGTGTACGACAGCGTGAGGCGTGAGAGCGCCCCGGAGTTCGTGTCCGTGTCGTCGTCGTCAGTACCGACGTCTATCGATGGGTCACTCGACGTGACGTAGACGACTGGTTGGGAGGCCGTCCCCCCGACCGTGAGGCCGGTCACCTGCCGGTTGTTCTCACCGGTGTTGTAGTTCCCGAAGTCGTCGTGGTTCGGGATGTCGTTGATGGCGTCTATCTGCTCTACGTCGGTCGCCTGATAACTGTTCTCGCCGGTTCGGTTGACTTCGACCGCGTACACCGTCCCGCCCTGCGTCGAGACGTACAGGCGGTCGTCGGGTCCGAACTCCAACGCCGTCGGGTTGCCTGCGCTGAAACCCTGTAGCGTGCTCTTGGAGAAGTCAGGGTCGGCGGAGCTAACGCCCTCGCCGGTCAGGTTGACCGTGACGGGCGAGTTGGTCCCGCTGTGACTGACCTCCATCGTCGCCTCGTGGATGGCGACCTGATCCGGCGAGTAGGTCACGTTGACCGTCGTCGACTCTTCGGGCGCGAGCGTGACGCTGCCCGAGAAGTCGTGCGAGAACTGACTTGTGTTCGCCCCAGTCAGCGTGACGCTGTCGATGGTGATGTCCGGGTGCGAACTGTTGCTCGCGTTCCCGAGGTTCGTCAGCGTCACCGTGTCGGTCTCGCTGTTCCCCGTCACGACGCTGCCGTAGTCGACGCTGTCGGGCGACGCGCCGAGTTCGTCCGGTTGCGGTTCCGTCGGGACGATTTCGACGGCCGAAATCTTCGCGTTGTCCACCTCGGTGACGAAGTCGACGTCGAGCGTCCCGTCGCTGGGCGTCACCGTGTACGACTTCATCGTGCCGACGTCGTGGCCGACGTCAGCGTAGATGTCGTAGTTGTTCAGCACCTGCTCGCCCTCGATGGTCACGTCGAACTCACGGGCACCCGAGGAGGTCGCGAATATCTCGGCGAAGTACAACCGGACCTCGTAGCTCTGTCCGGCAGTCACGTCGAAGTCCCACTGCTGGTCCCCGTAGCGTTCGGTCTGGAACACTTCGGACGGCGTGCTGTCCGGGACAGTGCTATCGAGCGTTATCGTATCGCTCGTGCTGAACGTACTCGTACTCCCGCTGACTGTCACCCCCGTCGTCGACCCGGGTGGTGTCCAGTCGGCGCCGCCGTCGATCGCGGCCACCGTCGACCCACCCGCGTTCACGCGGTACAGTGAGCTATCACTCGCAACCTGATACTGGACTGGGTTCGCTTCCGGTGCAGTCACGAACGCCCCGGCGGTGCCGCCGGCGACGATCGACAGTACTGTGAGTACTGATAGTGTGACTGCCAGCGTTTGCCGTTTGAGACTTCTGTCTGGCATCGAAGCTACCGTCGAAGGATAGCTATCTTAGAATAGGCCGCCTGAAAACCAGTCAGAGACCGGTTTCATAGGGTTAGAGCGCTGATAATTACACATCACGAATCCGTGTATCCCACTCTCGTGTAACGAAATCGGTTGCTTACAGGCGGGTTACGCAGCACAACGTGGCGTCTCGCTACCACTCTTGCCCAGTCACTAGTCACGTAGTTGCCACTCTATCACCGTCCTGCGGTCAGCGACGGCTGGCTTCGTGGCGTCGGTGGGACGTGCAACGGCGGGTGTGGGGTGGCCGGTCGGCGAATGAGCCCCGGACGACGTGTCGCCGATTCCCCCGCGACACCCGAGTATGCCCACAGCGGCACGGCTATATATCATCTGAGCGAACAAAATCCCATGGAATACGAGATACCCCACAAACCGTCGTACGCCCAGTTGAACCTCTCACTCGAACCGGGGGAGTCGGTCCGAGCGGAAGGCGGTGCGATGGTCAGCCACACTGCCGGCATCGACATCGAGACGAAGGCCGAAGGGGGACTCCTGAAGTCACTCTCTCGGTCGGTGCTGGGCGGTGAATCGTTTTTTATGAACACGTTCACCGCCTCACAGGACAGCACGCTTCGTCTCGCACCGGCACTACCGGGCGATATCCAGCACCACGAACTCGACGACGAGACGCTGTTCGTCCAGTCGACGTCGTTCGTCGCCTCGGACCCGGCGATAGACGTCGACACGGAGTTCGGGGGCGGCAAGACGTTCTTCGGTGGCGAAGGCCTGTTCCTGCTGACGCTATCGGGAACCGGGCCCGCGTTCATCTCCAGTTACGGCGCCATCGACGAACTCACCGTCGAACCCGGTGACGCCGTCGTCGTCGACACCGGCCACATCGTGGCGTTCGAGGAATCGCTCGACTTCGACGTTCGGAAGGTCGGCGGCCTCAAGTCGACACTGTTCAGCGGGGAGGGCCTCGTCTGTGAGTTCCGCGGCGAGGGGACCGTCTGGACCCAGACGCGAAGCCCGGACGCCTTCCTCTCGTGGTTGATTCCGAAGTTGCCGACCCCCAGCAGCAGTTAGTAGCGTCGCTATCCGCCGCGTTTGTACGGTCGGTCGTCGAACCGGTATCGAAATGAACGTCGGTAGTCGTCGAGAGTGGGATCTAGCTAACCAACAACCGCGCGAATAGAGGGGGCGCTGTTGGTTAGCTCCGGGAAAGTCACTCCCGCTACACTCGGGTTCGAACCGCAAGTCGACGTTCGACCATCCCAGTGCACTCCCACGTTCGACGACATCTCGAACACATCGATACAGGTGTCACCCCCTCCCCATAATCGGCCGCGCTGGATACACTTCGATAGAGGGGTGTGTATCACTGATTGGCCGGGTAGGCACCCCCCTGCAAGCGCCGTTCTGCGAGTGCGGTTCGTCCCGGTTCGTAGGACGAGAGAGACGTCGAATTGGAGGAGAAGAGGCCATTTAATGCGAGAATACATATCGATAGGGGTGTGTCGGTGGGGTCGACGGGTAGCGCAACCACATCGGCGAGCGCGTGGTTCGATTCGTCGGTGAACACTTCGATAGAGGTGTGTGCGGCGGGCCGAGGGCTACCCCTCGTTTCGTAACTGCGCTTTCACGACAGACGCCACCTCGTCCTGAGACACCATCTCGATTCTGGAGTCCTCGCGAAGCGTCTCCAGAATCGTCGCCGGCGATTCGCCGAACTGGAACTCGAGGAACATCCCCGAACTCGGGCCGTGGCTCCGACGTTCGAAGTCGACGAGCGAGTACGTCGTCAGCTCTTTCATCTTGTTGACGTACGTCTCCTGATGGTACTGGTCGGCGTCAATCGAGTCCGTCAGGAACTGGTAGACCTTGTAGCCGGTCGTACTGCGTGCCGCACCGCTGTTGGACTCCGCCGCGACGGCGGCCGTCGCGTAGAGACAGAGTTTCTTCTGGGTGCTGATTCCGCGGACGACTTCGAGAACCCGGTTCTTCTCGACCTTGTCCTGTGCCTCGCGGACGTGTGCTTCGTTGACGCGTTCGTCGCCCTCCCGTTCGGCCAGTTCGCCGGCGACGCGCATCAGGTCGATGGCCTTCCGGGCGTCGCCGTGAGTCTGTGCCGCGAACGCGGCCGCAAGCGGGATGACGTCGTCGTCGAGGACGTCGTCGTAAAAGGCGTCCTGCCGTCTGCGGAGAATCGCCTGCAACTGGTTCGCGTCGTAGTCCCCGAAGTGGACGTCCTCGGGCGTGAACGAACTGAGCGCCCGACTCCCGACCGACTCCATCATCTTCGTGTCGTTCGATATCGCGACGACGGAGATGAACGTCTCCAGTTCGCCGTCTGCGCCCGCGCGCGAGAGTTGATACAGGAGGCGTGAGAACGCGGGATCTTGCTTGTCCCGCCGACCGACGAGCATATCGAGTTCGTCGAGGACGAACACCAGCGAATCGAAGTTCTCGTCGACGATGCGGAACAGTTCGTCCCACTTCTCCTTGGTCGCTACACCGTGTTTCGGGACCTGTACCTCCACGCCGGCCTCGTCCGCAGCGCGGGAGACGAGTTCGTACACGGCGACGCCAAGCGTGTCCAGATCCTGGCAGTTGACCTCTATCGTCCCGAACCGGATGTCCCGCGGTTCACAGATCTGGCTGATGTTCTTACAGACGGCCTTCGTGATGAGCGACTTGCCCGTTCCCGAGGGGCCATACAGGAAGAGATTCGGGGGCCGGTTGTCGCCGAGTGCGACCCGGAGCATCTTCGTGACCTCCTGTAACTGCTCGTCCCGGCCGACGATACGGTCTTCCTCGACGACGTAGTTCGGGTCGAGCAACGTCCGCTCCCGAATCAACCCCTCCTGTTCGTCGAACTCGAGGAGCATCTCCTCGATAGACTGGGACTCGGACTGGGCTTCGAACTCCGTCTCGGACTCCGTTGTCTGCCCCTCGGTGTCGACGGGAGTCTGGTCGGCGTCGCTTGCAGACGGTGACACTCCCGAGGACTGGCCGTCCCGTGTCACGTCGTCGGCCGAGGACTCCGGCCGATCTCGGGAGTGTTCGGAGTCGTCTGTGTCCATACGTGACCCAAACACGGGTGTACCAAAAGTGTTGGCACCTCCATCGAAGTGTGTTCTACCTGTGGAACGGTTCTATCTCGGATATTCACCGAGTTAGTCAGGCGTGGCTAAGAGAGAGGAGAACGGCTGACGAAGTGTTTCGGACGCCGAAGAGAGATGACAGTAGGGACAGACACACCCCTCTATCGAAGTGTTCGAGCGAGCGGTGGGGAGGGGGGTAGCAAAGCGTAGCCGAGGTAACTCGAGAACAGCGTTGGACGTGGAGAGAGGATCTGTTCGCGGAATTTGCAAGAGAGGGTTCCACACGCCCACTGCCGACGTTTGCTGCCGATTCGGTGTTCCCTTCTTCTTCTAGTCTAGCTAGAACACTAGACACACACACCCCTCTATCGATGTGTTCGAAGTGTTCGAACACTCTTCTACGAACCGGGCTATCGACGCTACGGGCATCGGTCGTCACACTTCGCAAAATCACCCATTTCACCGCTCGAAACGGGTGATATCGGACAACGAAGCACCGCTCGATAGATCTCTCTCTATCTCGACCGCCGTGTCGTCTATCGTACCGACGGATGGAACACATCGATAGAGGGGTGTCTGTCTCACGGTCTCGTTCGAGGCCCGGCGTCACCTCTCGACGGACACCCCCAAGATACACACCCCGTCCGGATGGCGCGAAAACACATCGATAGAGGGGTGTGTACCCGTCTTCGGGACCTACCGAATCCGACCGCTCTCTCACGGGTTGCTGGCCGCGGCAGTGCTGAAACGCGATCCGACGAGGAACCAGTTACTCACATCGGCGTCGGCCACTGGTTTCTCTCGTCTCGACCTCTTCGCACGAAGCGCTGCTGTGGGAACGGCTTCAGGGCCCCGTCGCTTTCGCGTTTCGGCTGCCCATCTCCCCACTCGTGTCCGCTCACGTCCCGTCCATCTATCACTCGTGTCCACTCATCTATCCACTTGCGTCCACTCACGTCCACCCCACCTACCTACTCGCACCTACCCACTCGACAACGGAGAATCGCCACTCGCTGCACCGACACTCCGTTATTTCTCCCTCAAAGTCCCGGCGAAAACGCTATCCTATCCTCGATATTCTTGTTAGAGCCGTTTACTCGAAAAACGGCTCCGACGACGCCTATTTGACCGACGACGAATGCAAACGACCGTCTATCTCGCCCCGTCGAGGAACGGATCACCGATCGACGGAGCGAGTGATAGATATCCATCCGTATTCAGGTAGAGACGACAAAGCGAGAACACGACTACCGACATATTCGCCACGGGTGACAGCGACGTCGTCCCCCGTCTGCTCAGTCGCGACCGGCAACGGTTGGAGACCTGGACTCTCGGCTCACCGTCACCGTTTCTTGAACCGTCCCGGACGTGTACTAACGTCAGAGTATAAGACAGTGGTGTCCGTACACAGAGTCAGCGGTGACCGGAGACACTCAGAATGACGTACACGCTCGAAATCAGTGACGAACTCAGGGAACGACTCGAAAGCCACCTAGAGGAAGACGAATCGCTGGAGGAGTTAATCGAGGAACTGGTCTCGATGTACGAGACAGAGGGGACGTTTCTGCAAGAGGGGTATTCGGAGTAGCGCTCCGCTACGATTCGTAGGTCGCTGTCACGGGCGACCAGTCGTCGGAGACACGGCGGTGACAGCTACGGGGCCGACAGACGCGTCTCCTGCGCTCGGTGAGTCGCCAGCATCCGCTCATACTGGTGGCTGTAAGTTCGTACAGATATTCGCCACCCCGGGGTGGCGAATTACTTCAGTTTGTTACAGCCACCAGTATCAGTCGTCGACGACGGACGACGTACCGTTCACGACGTACCAGCCGGATATTGCGAGCAGCGAACCGAACAACCCGGCGACGACGTCTGCGACCTCGAACGCCCGTCCCGGAACGTAGTTCTGGAGCTGTCCGCTGACGAGACTGAGGAGCGTCGAGACACAGACCGCTAGCACAGCGGCCTCCCGATCGGACCACCGGCCAGCGGCGACTGCGTCGGCAACTACCACCGCGTACGCGCCGTGGCCGACGAGATGCAAGAACTTGTCCGGACCGACCCGCTCCCACTCTGGCCGACGCTCGATCGGGGAGGGAACGAACGCGGCGAGACAGAGCACGAGCGTCGAGACGACAACCAGTGTCCACCGAGAGTCAGCGTACCGAGAGCGCATACTGTATTTCTGTTCCGAATTGGTTTGAACTTACTGGGGGCGGGGCGGGTCTTTGTACCGCTGTTCGGCGTGGCGTTAGTCGTTACTGTGTGGTGAGAATTGGCGGTCTACTCATGAGCGTCCACAACCAAGACATCGGTATGTACGAGAACATCCTCGTCCCGACCGACGGAAGTGACGACGCAGAACGTGGCATCGAACACGCCATGGACCTCGCCGAAGACCACGGTGCCCACCTACACGTCCTGTTCGTCGTCGACGAAACCGTCTACGGAACGACGCCGGCATTCAGTAGCTACGAAGCGTTCCTCGAAGAGATCGCGGACGAAGCCGAAGACCTCGTCGAAGACGTCGTCGAAACAGCCACAGAACGTGGCATCGAATCCACCACGTCCGTGCTTCGCGGACTGCCACACGAGGTGATTCTGGAGTACGCCGACGACCATGACATCGACCTCGTGGTGATGGGAAAGCGGGGCGCGGCAGGCGTCGAAGCGCCCCACATGGGATCGGTCACCGACCGAGTCATCCGGGCGGCGGCGGTGCCGGTCGTTCCGATCTGAGGAACCAGCAGCACTCGCGGTCCGTTCGCGGTAGAACACAGCCGAGAGAGAGCGGTTCAGAACTACGTGCTCGCACCCTGTGTGGTCGAGGCAGCTGTATCGAGCAGTTCCACTACTTCTGACGGCATCGATACCATCGGCCAGTGACCTGTTTCGAGTTCGACGAGGTCCCATCCTCGTTCGTCTACCACACCGCGGATCGTTTCGAGAGTCTCGTCCGGCAGTCCATTCTTGGTACAGAGAACGTACGTCGACGGGAGGACGCTAGCCGCTTGATTTCGAACTTCGACCGACTGTGCGAACGTCTCGACTGGCTGTGGAACCGCCTTCGATCGCAGCCAGCGAGCGTCCGACTCGGAGATTCCGACCCAGCCATCGGGCTCTCGTGGCATGGGCCACCGCCAGCCCGCTCCCTGTTCCTCAGCCTCGGCTTCGACGACCTCCCGATACTCCGGGGGGCCCAGATCGAAGACCGATGTGGCCTCGTCATTCAGCGGCGTCATCGCGTCGAGATACACGACGTGTGTGACCCGCTCCGGCACGCGGTCGATGACCCCCGTCACCACGAGTCCGGCATAACTGTGCCCGACGAGGACCACGTCCGTGAGGTCCTCGTATTCGAGAACGTTCACGACATCCGTGATGTGGGTCTCCAGATCGATATCGGGCCGCGAAAGGTGTTCTCGCTCGCCAAGGCCGGTAAGCGTCAGCGTGTACACGTCGTGGTCCACTGATCGCAATGGATGAGTGACGTACTTCCAACACCAACCACCTAACCACGCACCGTGGACGAGGAGAACGGTCGCCATGGAGCTATTTACGGGCACGATCGGTATAAAGACACTCGGGTTGCGTCCGAGCGTCGGCGATCCTGAATCGCCACCCGTCACGTCCGCGCCCGCCGAGTATCACCTGTGACGTGTGGCGCTGATCTCTGCCCATCGCTATCTCTGCCCATCGCTTAATAAGCACTCTCCCCTAGTCTGTGGCATGTCAACTCTAGGCACGGTGGCCAAAACCGTTCTCAGACGCCGCTACCTTCGCCAAGACGAGAACGGGACAGTCGTCGAGACGCCCGACGAACTGTTCCACCGAGTCGCGCGTGACGTCGCGTCGGCCGAAGAAGCGTTCGGTGGCGACGCCGACGCCGTGGAGGCAGCGTTCTACGACGCGCTCAGCGGCCTCGACTTCCTGCCGAACTCGCCGACGTTGATGAACGCGGGAACTGACATAGAGCAGCTGGCCGCCTGCTTCGTGTTACCGATCGAGGACTCGCTCGACTCGATTTTCACCGCCCTCAAGCAGGCCGCACTCGTCCACCAGAGCGGCGGCGGGACCGGATTCGCCTTCTCGAACCTGCGTCCGCAGGGCGACGTCGTGCTGAAGACGGGCGGTGTGGCCTCCGGTCCCGTGAGTTTCATGCAGATATTCGACAGCGCGACCGAACAGATAAAACAGGGCGGCCGACGGCGCGGCGCTAACATGGCCGTTCTCGACGCGACACATCCTGACATCGAGCGGTTCGTGACCGCGAAGGCCGACGAGGGGACGCTACGGAACTTCAACCTCTCGGTGGGGACCGACGAACCGTTCTGGGAGGCCTACGACTCCGGTGCGCGATACGACCTCGTCAATCCTCGGACGGGGGCGGTCGTCGACCAGATGGACCCGGCCGACGTCCTCGCCCGGATTGCCGAGATGGCCTGGGCCACCGGTGACCCCGGGATGCTGTTTCTCGACACGATCAACGAGCACAACCCGACCCCGGCTCTCGGTCGACTCGAAGCCACGAATCCCTGCGGTGAGGTTCCTTTGCTGCCATACGAAGCCTGTGTGCTCGGGTCGATCAACCTCGCGACCCACACCGCCGACGGCGAGGTCGACTGGGCAAAACTCCGCGAGACAGTCCATCTGGCCGTCCGGTTCCTCGACGATGCTATCGAGCGGTCCGCGTTCCCCGTCAGCGAGACCGAAGCGATCATGAACGCCAACCGCAAGATCGGACTCGGCGTCATGGGGTTTCACGATATGCTCGTCGATCTCCGCATACCGTATGCCACCTCGGACGCCGTCGAATTCGGGCGCGACCTGATGTCGTTCGTCCACGACGAGTCGTGGGCCGCCTCCAGGGACCTCGCGGAAGAACGCGGCCCGTTCCCGAACTGGGCGGACTCGACACGAGAGCGACCGATGCGCAACGCGACGACGACGACTATCGCGCCGACGGGTACGATATCACTCATCGCCGGCTGTTCGGCCAGCATCGAACCGATATACAACGTCGCGTACACGAAGCACGTTCTCGGCGGTCTCGCGGTCGTCAACGACCGCTTCGTCGACATGGCGAAAGAGCGGGGGTTCTACTCGGAGGACGTACTGGAGGCGGTCCACGGCCGGACCTCCATTCAGGACGCCGAGGGGATTCCCGACGACGTGAAACCGCTCTTTCAGACGGCACACGACGTCTCCGGTGCCCACCATCTCCGCGTTCAGGCCGCGTTTCAGGACCACGTCGACAACGCGGTCAGCAAGACGGTGAATCTACCACAGTCTGCGTCTATCGGCGACGTCGAGGACCTGTTTCTCACCGCCCGAGACCTCGGGCTCAAGGGTGTCACCGTCTTCAGGAGCGGTGCCAAGAGCGAACAGGTGCTCGGTGACGACCCACGCAAGGAGCAGTGTGTGGGAGAGTGTTCGTACACCACTCCCCCGAACAGCGATTCGCGGTAGCGTGGACCGACCGCTGATACACGGGACGGCGGGACACGAGCGGAGGCGATGCCATGCTCGGGACACTGTTCCCGACGAGTGAGAACTAGTCGCATGACTTACGCCGTGGACGACCGACGGGTCTACTAGACGGCCATGTTCGATACCATCCTCGTTCCGACCGACGGAAGCGACGTCGCCACTGCCGCGGCGGACGCGGCGATCACCCTCGCAGACAGGTTCGATGCGACGCTCCACGTGATCCACGTCCTCGAACCGTTCGAACTCCCGCCCGACGTCGTAGACGAGGGCGCGGGAGCGCTCGCTCACTCGGGTGAAGCGGCGATAGCAGATGTCGTGGAGACGGCGACGGCGGCGGGCGTCGAGACCACGTCGACGGTCATCGATACGTCCGGCCAGATTCACGAGAACATCATCGCCTACGCCGGCAAACACGACGTCGACTGTATCGTGATGGGGACGTACGGTCGGACGGGGCTGGACCGATTCGTCCTCGGAAGCGTCGCAGAACAGACGCTCCGCGAGTCACCGATACCGGTCCTGACCGTCCACGAGGAGACGAAGATAGGGGCGTTCGACTCGGTGCTGGTTCCGACCGACGGCAGCGACAGTTCACGGGTGGCCGCCGACGACGCAATCGAGTTCGCACTGTCGACGGGGGCGGCACTTCACATCGTCCACGTGGTCGACGTTGGGGTGGTTCCTGACGGTGTCAACGTCGGACAGGTCATGGCGGCGCTGGAAGATGCCGGTGAACAGGCGATAGACGACGTCATCAGCGCCGCCCAGAACGCGGGGGTTTCGACCATCGAAGCCTCCTTGATGACCGGACGGCCACATCGTGCGATTACCGACTACGCGGCCGACAACGAGGTCGCCTGTATCGTGATGGGGACACACGGCCGAACCGGAATCGACCGGTATCTCCTCGGGAGCGTCACCGAGCGCGTGGTCCGACTGAGTGAGGTTCCCGTCCTGACCGTGAAAGGGGAGGACAGCGAGTGAAGCACCAACTCCGACCGCACCGTCGTCCCGGCACTCTCCGGCGGGCAAGAACCGGCGTCACCCGACGACGAGCGGCAAGACGAGGAGTGCTAGGGGCACGAGGACCAGCGACAGCACGAATAACACGAACACCCTCCGGTCGGCGAGGAGGCGGTCGTTGACGTTGCTGATGACACGACTGTAGGTGTCGTAGGCGAGGAGGGCGACGACGGTTGCGATGGTCGCGACGGTGAGGAGTTCGAGTACCACAGCGACGCCGGCCGGTGACGCCAGTGCGACGGCGACCACCAGCGTATCGAACAGCGTTCCGAGGTTCGCACCCAGTACGTACGGGATGAGTTCGTTTCGCTTGACGTAGCCACGGTTGTACAGCGGAACGACGATACCGAGCGAGAACGCGACGCTGGTGGTGATCCCGGTACCGACGAGTCCGATGCCGAAGGCGACCCACGTCCGTTCGAAGTGGCGGAAAACCCGCCGTCGAACCGTCGACGTATCGACGCGCTCTAGCACCGTATCGAAGACTCTGAGGCTGCCGAACAGGAGACCGACGGCGAGAACGAACGCGGGGACGGGACCGAGACGGTTCGTGATAGCGACGGTGACCGGGTCGAATAGGTCGAGCGTCCGGGCCCCGACCGACCACTCGCGGCCGACGCGCCGGAACGAACCGTGGACAGTCGGCAAGAGCACGTATCCCAGCACTGTCACGGGGACGTATATCGAGTGGGTCAGTAGGAACGTCAGCAGGCCCATGCTGACCGACTCTCGAAACGAGTACTCCGCCTTCTGTACGTAATCGAGCGTCCCGATGAAAACGACGACGGCGGCCGAACCGAGCCGTGACCCGGCAACCATCAGGAACAGTTGTGATACCGAGAGGATGTCCGCCGCGAAAAGCGACAGTGACAACGCGGCGACGACCGACCCGTTCGCGAGAGCGTAGGTCCCCAGCCAACCGAGTCCGAGGGCGGAGGCATCGTCGAATATCATCCGGGAAAAGACGTCTCCCAGAAGCGGTGCCGCCGCGTTCGTGGCCGTACCGAGCAACCGGACGGTAAACAGGAAGAGGACGACACTGCCTGTGATTCCGACGAGCAGGACCCGCGTGGGACCGAGTCTGGTGAGTACCCGGGTCAGCAGTGACGTCATGACGCCGGCGTGCTCCCGATGACACAAGCGTCGGCCCGGACGAGAGCAGATTGCGGGTGTCCCGATTTTGTCAGGGGATGTGTTAGCGGGCACTGTCCACCGAAACGCTCAGTCACAGCCGAAGATAAGTCGACCAAATCACATTAACTCTGGCGGTGGACGGTCCGAAAGTCGCGCACCGAGCGCCAGGCGCACCGCGCTCCTGAACGTCGCTCTGTCCCGGCCGGACCGCTCCAGATGGTTGTTGGACACCCGGTGTATCCAACCCCACAGCGGCCACGATGACCGTCTCACCCGCGAGACGACGTCGCCGGTCGGTCTCAGTGTGCCGTCCACCCGCCGTCGATGGGGATGTTCGCGCCGGTGATGTAGGAGGCGTGGTCGCTAGCGAGAAACACCGCCATCGGGGCGATCTCCGCCGGTTGTGCAGGCCGGTTCATCGGCGTCTCCCCCTTGACGTAGTTGTAGAACCGTTCGGTCTCGAGCAGCGGTTTGGTCATCGGGGTCTCGACGAAGCCAGGACAGATACTGTTGACCCGGACCCCGTCGTCCGCGTAGTCGACGGCGACCTGCTGAGTGAAGTTGACGACACCGCCCTTAGCCGCCGAGTACGCCGCAGCGCCTTTCCCGCCGACGAGGCCGTATATCGAGGCGATGTTGACGATACTGCCCTCGGACTCCATCAGGTGCGGGAGGGCCGTCTTCGTCCCGTACATGACGCCATCGAGATCGATGCTGACGACCCGCTCCCACTCGTCGAGTTCCATCTCTGTCACTGTCGACTCGCTCCCGATGCCGGCGTTGTTCACCATCACGTCGAGTCCGCCGAACTCGTCGACGGTCGCCTCGACGAGTGACTCGACCTGCGCGTACTCCGAGACGTCCGTCTGTACGAACCGACAGCCGAGGTCGTCTGCGGCGGCCTCTCCCTCGGACGCCGTCCGGTTCGCGATGACGACGTCCGCGCCGGCGTCGACGTACGCGTCGGCGATAGCCCGTCCGATGCCCGATGACCCGCCCGTGACGATCGCGGTTTTTCCGTCGAGTTCCATGGGTGACTCCGAGTCGAGGATACTACGACCAGCGAGAAAAAGGATGGGCGTAATTCTCACGGGACGACAACGATCGGCCGTGACGACCGATTACGACGCTGTCGGCGTCGTAACGAACTCCGCACTCGAACCGGAACGCGGTCGACTAGCGGCGGTGAGGAAGTGACAACTGCGGCTAGTCGTTACCGACCTCGACATTCGTCCATCTCTCGATCCGAGCAGGTGTAACTGGTCTACGCGAATCCGTCGACGAATCTCGCGAGCGACCGTGTTGCGACGACAGTCATATCTCACGGCCGAAAAACCTCACAACAGTACGTCTGTTAGTGGTCCTTACTCGACGCAGGAGGTTGGTAGGGCCTCTCTGAACGTACTGCCGCGGAGAACGGCAAACCGGTACGAGGTGCTTTCTGTGGCACACCAGCAGAGTCCGATAGGCCCGACGGACGGACTTATCGCCCGCCCGGCTGTCACGGTTCTTCGTGCAGACGCCGGTGCGGAGAAACCAGAACCTACAGGTCGGTGTCGGGCCTCGTTCGACGTATGTCACCGACCGTAGACGAACTCCGGAACGAGATTCGACAGGCAGTGGGACGATACGAACGCATCGAGTCGACGGCGTTCACCAAGGAGGCCCTCGCGGCGATTTGTGAGGCCGTCGGTCACGACGTCGACTCCAACCGACTCCCACCGAAACCGGAGATGCGGGCCGGAATACTGCGGTGTATCGGTGAAACCGAAGATGACGACCCGGCGGTGGCCGAACGCCCCTTCCGAAAGGCGGAACTGACGGCTATCGCTGCGGCCCTCGACTCGGAATGACCCTGGCTGTGGGTGTTATGTACACACTCACGGCCAGCCGTCGGTAGAATAGAACGGCAACCCGGATTTGGACAGGAAATTCGGTGATACGCCTCCAATATGTGCGGATATGAACATTTTGTGTTCTATTCCGATAGCGAAATGTAGTGTCTGCAGACATCTGTGTCTGCGTACTTCGTCCTCTCTCTCTCAAGTAGCGACACACGTGGTGGACGGACCAACGTATGGTTACGTCTGGGTATCGTAGCGACGAGGCCGAATTCGAACTGTGAAGCGAGTGGCCTGCGGTATCGATGCGCCCCTTCGTCGATGCGCCCCTTCGTCGATGCGCCCCTTCGTCGATGTGGTCGTCCCCCCATTGGTTCCGCATCGGCCGGTAGCCGTCCGGCGTCTGCCCTCAATCCCGAACAGATTCGAGAATGAGGCGCTGTTCGACGCGCTTGGCTTCGCGCTGGGCGTCGTGGACGGCGTCGACGTTGACGCTGACGGAGGTGATGCCGGCGTCGACGAGTTCCTGAATCATGCGCGGCTTCGAGGCCGCCTGCCCGCAGATACTCGTCGATACGTCGTACTCTCGGCACGTCTCGATGACGTCGTGGAGCAACCCCATCACCGCCGGGTGGAGTTCGTCGTAGCGGTCCGCGACCGTACCGTTGTTGCGGTCGACGGCGAGCGTGTACTGGGTGAGGTCGTTCGTGCCGAACGAGACGAAATCCAGCCCCGTCTCACAGAGCTCCTCGATGCAGAGCGCGCTCGCAGGTGTCTCGACCATCACGCCCCAGTCGCGCTTCTCGGGGTCGATCCCGACCTCTCGCAGCGACGCCGTCGCTCGGTGGACGTCTTCGGCGTCGGTCACCAGCGGGAGCATCAACTCCAGACTGTCGTACCCCATCTCGTAGAGTTTCTTGAACGCGCGCAACTGGAGTTTGAAGGTCTCTGGCTCTTCTAGCGACCGGCGGATGCCGCGATACCCCAGCATCGGGTTGTGTTCGCTCGGTTCGTCGTCGCCGCCCTCCAGTTGCCGGAACTCGTCGGAGGGGGCATCGAGCGTTCGAACGCGGACGGGCCGTGGATAGAACGCCTCGGCGACGGTCCGCATGGAGTCCGTAAGCGTGTTCACGAACGCCTCTTCGCCGTGGTCGTCGACGTACTGCTGGGGCGTCTTGTTCGTCGACAGCACCATGTGCTCCACCCGGAGCAGACCGACGCCGTCGGCGCCCGTCGCGGCCGCCCGCTCGGCTGCTTCGGGAATCGAGACGTTGACCTTGATGTCCGTCGCCGTCATCGGTTTGGTGTCGCCGGCCGACCCGTCGGGTCGGCCACTCGACGCCGACCGTGGCTCGCCATCGGTCGCAGGCTCCCTGTGTCCGTCGGCGACCACGCCGCGGTCACCGTCGACCGACACCATCTGGTCGTCGGTCAGCGTCGAGGTGGCGTTCTCGGACCCGATGACCGCAGGGACGCCGAGCTCGCGGGAGACGATGGCCGCGTGACTCGTCATCCCGCCCTCGTCCGTGACGAGCGCCCCGGCTCGTTTCATCGCGGGGACCATGTCGGGCGTCGTCATCTCCGTGACGATGATGTCTCCCTGATTGACTTTATCGAGTTGGTCGAGCGTGCCGACGACGCGGGCCGTGCCCGTGACCGTGACCGTGCCGGGACTCGCGCCGAGTCCGTCGACGAGTACGTCGCTGGTCCCGCCACCGTCCGTATCGGCGTGGTCGTTACGAGACTCGTCGGCAGACCCCTCGATAGTCGTTATCGGCCGCGACTGGAGGAGGTAGATACTGCTGTCGCTGGTGGCCCACTCGACGTCCTGTGGCTGGTCGTAGTGGTCCTCGATCAGTTCCCCGAGGGAGTGTAGCTCTGCCAGTTCCGTCTCGTCGAGGACGCGTTCGTCCTGCTTTTCGTCCGGAACCGACCGTTCGACCGTCTCACCGGTCTCGTCGTCGCGGACGTGCATGGTCTTTTTCGTCGCGACGGTCACCGTCTCGATGGACTCCGCCTCGCGATCGTAGGAGTAGTTGTCCGGCGAGACGGCACCGGAGACGACCGCTTCGCCGAGGCCCCACGCGGCTTCGACGGTGATTTCGGGCTCACCGGTCGAGGGATGCCGGGTGAACATGACGCCGGACTTCTCGGCGTCGACCATCCGCTGGACGACGACGGCGATGTCGACGGTCTCGTGGTCGAAGCCCTGTTGGTCGCGGTAGTAGATGGCCCGCTGGGTGAACAGCGACGCCCAGCATCGCTTGATTCGGTCCAGCAGGTCCGCCCGGTCGACGTTGAGGAACGTCTCCTGCTGGCCGGCAAAGGAGGCGTCGGGCAAGTCTTCGGCCGTCGCCGAGGAGCGGACCGCGACGAACGGGTCACCCTCGAAGTCGTCGTAGGCGGCCAGAATCGACGACTCGACGCGCTCGGGGATGTCCGTATCCACGATGAGTTCGCGCGCTCGCTGTTCGGCTGACGCGAGGGCGGCGGAGTCCTCGCTATCGACGTCGACGGCCTCGAACAGGTCGTCCGCGATGCCGGCCTCCTCGATGAAGGCCCGGTACGTCTCGGCGGTGACGACGAATGCGGGTGGCACCGGAAGCCCCGCGTCGCGTAACTCGCCGAGCGAGGCGCCTTTGCCACCGGCGCTATCGACGTCGCTGGTACTAATCGCACTCAACCAAGCTACTGGCATGTACCTACGATACAGACGTACCGGTATATAAATTCCGTGCCGGGCCGCCGTCACACGACCGATGAGTGCGCCGACAGGACAAGGTTCGACCTACCGCTCCGGCCAAGCGTCACCGGTGTCGTCGTGGATGCCGGGCGTGTCGCCGAGGCGCTCGATATCGCACACGGCCTCCTTCGAGACGCGATACCTCGCCAACGCCGGCGTCGCCAGCCCCGAGCGCCACTAGAGTAACAATTGAAACGGTTCACACACCGACCGCACCGCCGTCGTGCGGTCGGGTGTGCATCGATTTTCGATGGCTACTATAGCAGCTCAGACGGTCCGCTACCGATATCTGACACATACGCTCTGGAACCGGAAGCCGGCACTCGGTCGACTACCGTTCGAAGTGTTGGTAGTTCGCAGAGGCCGAACGAATGCGGCCGCGAAGTCACGCATCGACGGGGACGCTGTCGCCGGACAGGAGGGGGAATCGGCACGAACGGTCGGCATACGACCCGACACGATAGACCCACGCCTGTGACGTCAGTCCCCTGTGACGCGGCGGTATCGGCCACAGAAACGACACGCCGCCCGCACCGGCCCACGTCGGCAGCGACCGACCGGTCAGGGTGGCTGTGACCAACTCCTTGCTATACGTTCACGTGCGGCGGTTGTGTTCGCTACTGACGAACGCTGTGGTCGACAGCGTTCCGACGATTCGCTGATAGAGCGACCACCGTCCGCCTTACGGGACCGCGATATCGGACCGCAGACGGCGGATTCGATGGACTGCCTCGGGCCGTCCCACCGGCCGCGACGGTAATAACGCGTGTACGTATGTTATCCTCTCGTGCCGAAGGCGTTCGCACTACGCGAACAGGTGGTTCGAACGGGACCAACCCACAGACGTAGTGACTCCGGGACTTGTGTGGTCGGAGTATTACGATCGCACGGCTCCCGCTCGTATGGGTCGGAGACGCGACCACGTTGTAGACTCCGGAACAGTCGCGTCGACCGGTATCAGCGACGTCGCGGCCCCGCCAAGGCCCGAGTGATGGCCGTACCCGTCACAGATTTAATCCTCGACCGAGAAGGCCAAGACGTGTTCGACCAACAGACACGGCTCGGCTTGGGAACGTACTCTCTCACGGGAGAGACGGGACGAGACACCATCGCGGCGTCACTGGACGTCGGGTACCGGCACCTCGACACCGCCCGACTCTACGAGAACGAACGCGAGGTCGGGGAGGCTATCGCGGACAGCGACGTCGACAGGGACGACCTCTTCGTCGCCACGAAGGTCGCACACTTCGAGGAGCCAGCGAAGACCGAGTCCTACGTCCGTCGCGCCGTCGCGGAGAGCTTCGACCGCCTCGGACTGGAGCGCATCAACCTGCTGTATCACCACTGGCCGCGAAGCCAGGCCGACATCGAGACGGTCCTCCCGGTTCTCGAAGAGTACGTCGAGGACGGCGTCGTCGACCATCTCGGCGTGAGCAACTACACGATAGCGGACATGGAACTCGCTCGGGACCTCGTAGACGTCCCCATCGACGCCTTGCAGGTGGAGATGCACCCACTGCTCCAGCAGGACGAACTCCGTGACTTCCTCTCGGACACCGACACGCAGGTCGTCGCGTACTCGCCGCTGGCACAGGGCGAAGTGTTCGAGGTGGACGCCATCTCGGCGGTCGCGGAGAAACACGGCGTCTCCGAGGCGGTCGTGACCCTCGCTTGGCTTCTCTCGAAGGACGACGTCGCTGCTATCCCGCGGACGAGTTCGGTCGACCACCTCCGGGACAACTTCGAGGCGCTCTCGGTCGACCTCGACGCCGAGGACATCGCGCGCATCGACGACATCGAGCGGACCCATCGCTGTGAAGACCCCGACTGGATGAGTTGGTAGCGCCGTCGACGGAGCCACCCGAACCTATTTACCGTCTCACGCTCCCTGATGGTGTATGGGCGTTGGATACACGACTATCATGTACGACGCGGCGGACATCGACCGAGCGCTCCGTGACATCGCTGCCTGTCAGTACGACGGCGCAGAGATCGGCATTGAAAAGATCAGGACGACGGGGTTCGACACAGTCGGACGGCTACTCGAGGCGAACGACCTCGACCTCTACTGCGTGATGAGCGAGTGGCTCGAAACCGAGGCGGCTGTCGACCGAGTCGTCGACGACGTACCGAGGGTCGCCGACCTCGGCGCCGAGTATCTCGGGCTCTTGCCACCACAGCGTGGGCGACAGGACGACGAGACAGTCCAACAGTGGTTCACCCAGATAACCGAGGCGGCGACCGACGCCGGCGTGACGCCGCTCGTCCACCACCACGGCGCGACCCACGTCGAGAACGCGGCGGAGGTCCGACACTTGCTCGACGCCGTCGACGGCCTCGAACTCCTCTGGGACACCGCCCACTACTACCCCTATGGAGAGAACTTTCCCGACGGTGACGTGACCGACGGTATCGAGCGGTTCGCCGACGACATCGCGTACGTCCACCTCAAGGACGTGGCCCCGCCGACCGGTTTCGCCGACGTTCGTGACAGTCTCACCGAGGGGGACTTCCACCTCGACAACGTCATCAACTACTTCCGTTCGTTCACGGATCTGGGCGAGGGCATCATCGATTTCGCCGGGGTCTACGAGGCGCTGGAGGCGGTCGGCTACGACGGTCACTACACCATCGAGATGGAGAACCAGACCGAAAAGCCGCTCGTCCACGCGATGGAGAACTACGACTACTGGCGACAACTCACCGCTGAGTGAGGCGGCGAGTTCGGTCGTCTCCTCGGACCCGACGGACCAGTCTCATACTGGTGGCTGTAACAAACTGAAGTAATTCGTCACCCCGGGGTGGCGAATATCTGTACGAACTTACAGCCACCAGTATCAGGCTAACTGCATCAGCGTCGCCCCGACGACGATGCTCGTTATGCCGGAGAGAACGCGGGGCGACTGCGGAACTTGTCGTGCGAGAGCATACGAGAGCGCGACGACGACGAGCGGGTAGACGTTCGAGAGCGGGACGACGGTCACGACGGTCCCGATGCGAAGCGCGGAGAACCACGCGAGCCAGTTCCCCGCGACGAAGACGCCCGCGAGGGTGAACGCGACGAGCGCCACTCGGTCGCGGATACCGACCCGACGGCGCGACGCGCTGGAGGCGCCAAACAGCAACACGAACGCGACGAGCCCCGACGTCTGTCCGACAGCGGTCCCGACCAGCGTGTTACCGTAGCCGTTCAGTCCGATCTTCACGAGGACGAACGAACAGCCGAGTAGTAGCATCGCTCCGACGGGGAGAACGAGGTCACGAACGCCGACGCTCGCGAGTTCCTCCACGAGGAGGTCGTCGTGTGACTCGTCTGCGCCCTCTGTGACCTGTAACACGACGCCGCCGCCGACGATACACAGCAGGCCGATACCCGAGACCACAGTGAAGGGCTCACTGAACAGCGGCACGGCGAGTATCGCGGCGATGGCAGGGTTGGCACTGACGATGGCCGCGGAGACGCGCGCGCCAATGCGGTCGATGCTCTGGAAGTACAGCAGTCGGAACGCCGCCGGATTCGCGAGCCCCGCGACGACGAACGGTGCGGCCGTCTCGATCGTCAGCGAACCGAGCGCGGCACCTCGGACGAACAACAGGCCCCAGAAGACGAGGACGCTGACGAGAATACTGATGAAGGCGGCCGCGAGCGCGGGCGACCGGTCGTCGTCGTACTCCCCGCTCGATAGGCCGTACTCGACGCTGATGGCCTGCAGTCCCGAGAAAACCGATGCGAGTAGCGCGAGCGCTGCGCTGAGTTCGACGATCATCGTCGCCGCTGTTCGGTCGGTCCGTCGTGGCTGTCGGTCGGCGTCTCGATGCGTGATCTGTCGCGGCGGTCTGTCTCTGTGCTCATGATTGTCGGAACTGGTGTCGGTACGTCTCTGGCTCACTGTATCAATGTTACTCCTGTGGACGGTCGGTCGACACACCAGCAGTGGCCGGACCGCGGCCACCAGAAAGTATAAACCTCACGACAGAGAACTGCGGACAATGCGATTTGGAATCGTCGGCTGCGGCCTCGTCGCACAGGTCATGCACATCCCCTACCTCGCCGAGCTACAGGCGGCAGAACTCCACGCCTTCGCCGACCCTGCGGAGGATAGAGCGGAGACGCTCGCAGAGCGGTACAACGTCCCGAACGTGTACGCGGGACACGAGGAACTCCTCGCCGACGTCGGTGACGAACTCGACGCCGTCGTCGTCCTCACGCCGTCACACGCACACGCCGATGTCGCCGTCGATACGCTCGGTGCGGACATCCACACGCTGATCGAGAAGCCGATCGCGGCGTCGCTCGAAGACGCAAACAGGATGGTAGAGGCGGCAGAGGCGAGCGATGCGACGGCGATGGTCGCCTACATGAAACGCTACGACCCGTCCTACGAGCGAGCCCAGGAGGTCGTCGGCGAGTTAGACGAGATAGACCTCGTCACCGCCTACGACGTCGACCCCGACCACTTTCGAATCGTCGAGGAGGTGTACGATCTGGTCCCCGGTTCGCCGCCCGAGTCGGTCATCGAGGAGAGCGGCGCCAAACGGCAGGCCGACATCGAGCAGGCCATCGGCACGGACGACGAGATGCTCGTCGACGCCTACGACTTCCAACTCGAACACGTATGTCACGACGTGAACGCGCTCCGAGGGCTGTTCGGCGACGTCGAACGCATCGACCACGTGAACGTGCTGGCCGACGGCCGCTACGCGACGGCACACATGACCTACGAGGACGGCACCGAGTGCATCTTAGAGACCGGGGACTCCGACCGGAAGTGGTTCGAGGAGTTCATCCGCGTCGACTCGCCGGACGGGATGGTCTCCATCGACTTCTCGAACCCGTTCATCAAGAACACGCCGACGGAACTCCGCATCAAACAGGGGCTCGAAGAACTGACAGACACGGTGGAGACGCCATCGTACGAGGAACCGTTCAAGCGAGAACTGGCGTACTTTATCGAGGCCACCGAGGACGAGTCCCCGGTCCGAACGACGTTCGCAGAGGCGCGAGAGGACCTGCGCGTCATCGTCGACCTGTTCCGGACCTATCGCGGGGAGACGCCGCGCACCGACGACTGACGCGGTCGTAGTCCGGTTCTCACTCCCGTCGACGCAGAGAAACCCACGTCTCCTGACTGTGGCTCCGCTCGATGGCGTCGACGACGCGCTGTGCGGCAAGCCCGGCATCGAAACTCGGCTCGTAGCATCCCCCGTCTGCGATAGCCGACAGGAACTCGAAGTTCTCGTGGACGAAGGTGTGCTCCCAGCCGATGATGTGGCCGGTGGGCCACCACGCGTCCATGTACGGGTGATCGTCCTCCGTGACGAGGATGCGGTCGAAGCCGTCGGTCGTCTCGGTGGTCACTTCGAGTTCGTTCAGCCGCTCCATCGAGAACTTGAAGCCGCCCTTCGACCCGTACACCTCGACCGTATTGTCTCCCTTTCGCCCCGTTGCCACCCGGGACCCCTCGAAGACGCCCATCGCACCGTTCTCGAAGGCGGCGAGGGCGGAGTACTCGTCGTCGGTCGTGACCGGTTCCCTCTCACCGTCGCCGGTCGGACGCTCGTGGATGAACGTTTCGAGGTGGCCAGAGACCCGTTCGAGGTCGCCGACGAGGAATCGAGCGAGGTCGATGGTGTGAGCGCCGACGTCGCCGACGGCACCGCTGCCGGCGCTCGCCTCGTCGTTTCGCCACGTCCACTCGTCGTCGGGGTCGGCCTGCCAGCCCTGCAGGTATTGGCCGTGGAACCGACGAATCCGGCCGAACTCGCCGGCGTCGAGCAGCCGCTTCGCGAGTTGTATCGCTGGAAGATAGCGGTAATTGAACGCCACCCCCGCTATCGCGTCGCTCGCTTCGGCCGCGGCCGCCATCTCCCGAGCGCCGTCGAGCGTCGGCGCGAGCGGTTTCTCACAGAAGACGTGGACGTCGTTCTCCAGTGCCCGAACCGTCGGGTCGACGTGGACGTGGTTCGGTCCGAGGTTGTAGAGTACGTCGACGTCGTCGACGGCGTCCGCCCAATCCGTCTCGACTCGGTCGAACCCCAGTCTATCTGCGGCCGACCGGACCGCGCTCTCGGTCCGGCCGACGAGTACCGAGCGGTTCACCTCGGGTGCGTCCGGGAAGAACATCGGCAGGCGGGCGAGCGCGTTCGCGTGGGCCTTCCCCATGAAACTGTAGCCGAGGAAGCCGACGTCGAGCGTCATCAGTGACCTCGCTTGCCGACCGGCGTATCGAACGATGCCGTCCAGTTAGGGTCGTGTCGTTGCATGCCCACTCACCTCGTGTGGTCGACGACCGCAGTGTCGGCTCTCTGTGTGGACTCGTCGGCTGTCGCCGTGACGCGCGGCGCGTCCCGCGTCGCCGCGAGTGCTGGACCGCCCCGCTCGATAGTGCCGACGACGCTTCGTCCGTGGGGATACCGTTCAGTCCTCGGTCCGCCCTCTCGCTCGGGTCGATACGTTCTCGAACTGGTAGCTGCTACCATACGACAGCATTCGACCGAGGCGATGAAAAATCTATGTGCTGTCGCCGACCGCCGCACGAGCGCAGGCGAATGATTATTACTCGGCGGACTGAACTCTCTCCCTGTTCCAATGCAAGCCGTCGCACTCTATCCTGAGGGGCCGGACCTGCGCGTCGTCGAGAAACCGAAACCAGTGCCGGCCGACGACGAAGTGCTCGTACGGACGCTCCACGTCGGTATCGACGGCTCCGACAGGCGAATCGTCGCCGGCGACATCGGCGGCGACCCTCCGGACGGCGACGACCACCTCGTCGTCGGTCACGAGGCCGTCGGCGTCGTCGAGGACCCGACCGGCAGTTCCTTCGAGCGGGGAGACGTCGTCACACCCATGGTCCGCAGGCCGAAAGACCCGCCGTCGCGCTTCGCCGAGAACGAGGAACTGGACATGGCGCCGCCCGGAACGTTCCACGAGTGCGGAATCACGGGCGCACACGGATTCATGGCGGAGTACTTCACCGTCGAACCGGAATATCTCGTCTCCGTGCCGGACGACCGCGCCGACTACGGCTTCTTCGTCGAACCGGCCAGCATCGCAGAGAAAGCGCTCGATCAGGCGTTCACGGCTCGCTCGGGGTTCGACTGGCGACCGGAGAGCGCGTTCGTCCTCGGCAACGGCAACCTCGGGTTGCTGGCGCTCGCTCGCTTCTCGACGGGCGACGAGTTCGATCGGACGTACTGTCTCGGTCGGCGTGACCGGCCCGACCCGACCATCGAGTTCGTCGAATCGGTCGGCGGGACGTACGTCGACTCGCGGGAGACCGAACTGAGTGAGTTTCCCGCTGTCTACGAACCGGCGGACTTCGTCTTCGAGACGACCGGCTATCCACAGCACTCTATCGAGGCAGTGAGCGCGCTGGGTCCCAACGGCATCGTGACCCTACAGGGGATACCGGGCGATAGCACGTTCGAGGTAGAAGGTGGCGGCTTCCACTCGGACCTCGTCGTCAACAACAAGGGCGTCCTCGGCGTCGTGAACTCGCGCCGACCTCACTTCGAGGCTGCGGTCGAGTGGTTACAGGCGGTGCCTACGTCGCTCCTCGACGGCCTCGTCAGCGGCGTGTACGCCGTCGACGGAGTCGAGGACGCACTGAGCGATACGGACGAGACGATAAAGACGGTCGTCTCCTTCGAGAAGTGACGGACTCTGTCGCGAGCGGACGGGACGAGCGGTAGTCGAAGCGCTTGAGTCTATGACTTCGACCCCGCCGACGAGGAAGCACGCGTCGTCGCAACCATCTCTTCGGGGTCGCCGATTCGGTCGCCCGTATCGGGATCGAAGCCGTGGACGAGTTCGTCCTCCAGCGTGAGCCACACTGTATCGCCACGCGTCGTATCGATGGTACTCGGCGCAACGATGGTCAGGCTCACGTCGCCAGCGGCCACTTCGACTATCTGTTCGTCACCTTGTGGTTCGGTCACTTCGACCTCGGCCTCGACAGCGTTGGCAGTCTCGTCCGTGTGGATGGTGAAGTACTGCGGGCGGACGCCGAGCGTCATCTCGTCGGTGCCGCTGTATCGCTTCGTGACGGCGTCGTCGAGCGTCACGTCGAAGGCCGCCGGCGCGTCGACGGCCTGAATCTGGCCCTCCGAATGCGTGACCTCGATGAAGTTCATCGAGGGCGACCCGATGAACCCCGCAACGAACCGGTTCACCGGCTGGTGGTACACTTCGTCGGGGCTCCCGATCTGTTGGATGTTCCCCTGGTCCATCACGACGAGTTTGTCACCGAGCGACATCGCCTCCTCCTGATCGTGGGTGACGTACAGCGTCGTGATGTCCATCTCCCGCTGGAGCACCTTGATTCGACTGCGCATGCTGATCTTCAGCTTCGCGTCGAGGTTCGCCAGTGGCTCGTCCATCAGGAACACCGCCGGGCGGCGGATGATGGCCCGACCCAGCGCGACGCGCTGTTGTTGCCCACCGCTCAGGTTGGCGATGTCCCGATCGAGCAGTTCCGGAATCTCCAGCGTCTCCGCGACCTGTTCGATGCGATTCTCGCGTTCTTCTTTGTCGACGTCGGCGACTTTCAGCGGGTAGCCGATGTTCTCTCGGACGGTCATGTGCGGGTACAGCGCGAAGTTCTGGAACACCATCGCGATGTTCCGGTTCTTCGGGTGGACGTTGGTCACGTCGTGGCCGTCGAGCGTGATCGTTCCCGAGGTGGGTTCGGTGAGCCCTGCGAGACACCGGAGCGTGGTCGTCTTGCCGCACCCGCTCGGGCCGAGCAGAATCGTGAACTCGCCGTCGTCGACCTCGAGGTCGATGTCCTCGATCGCTATCGTTTCGCCGTACGCCTTCTTGACTGAATCGTATTCGACAGTTACCATTGCTTGTCAACCTCCGTTGTCGCAGTGACTCGGTTCGGTGCCGACCGTCCGGCACGCCCGCTCACCTGTAGACGGCAGTAGGCGGTCATTTGCCGACTGCCCCCATGCTGAACCCTCTGACGAGTTGCTGGCGCGCCATGAACGCGAACAGCAAGACCGGGACGAGGGCTATCGTCGCCGCGACGCTCATGTTGATCCACTGCACCGAGAACTTCGTCACGAACGAAGCGAGTCCCACAGGGACCGTGATGGCCTGCGAGCTCTGTGCGAGGATCACGGCGAACAGCAGTTCGTTCCACGTGATGATCGTCGTGAAGATGGCCGACGCGATGAGCCCGGGCTTTACGAGTGGCAGCACGATTTTGAAGAACGCACCCAGGTGGGTGTGCCCGTCGATCATCGCTGACTCGATGAGACTCTCTGGTACCTCCTCGAAGAACCCCTTCATCATCCACACCGCGAACGGGATGTTGAACATCGTGTAGACGAGGATGAGTCCCCGAAGCGTGTTCACGAGCCCGAACCCGCGGAAGATGACGAACAGGGGAATTATCGTGACGATAGGCGGCATGAACCGCGTCGACAGGATGTAGAACGGGAGGTGAAAGTCCAGATTGTAGGGGTAATCGAACGTCACGAACGCGTACGCGGCCATCGCACCGATGGTCGTCGCGATGACCGTCGTGACGACGGTGACGATGACGCTGTTCGTGATGAACGTCACGAACTCGGGCCGCTCTGCGAACAGTCGCGCGAAGTTGGCGAACTGCGCGTCGACGGGTATCCACTGTGGCGGGAACGACAGCAGCGTCTCGCGCGTCTTCAGGGTGGCCGTCACCAGCCAGTAGACTGGGAACAGCGTCCAGACGAGGAAGACGGCGAGCGCGCCGTAGACGCCGGCCTTCGTGAGTCCCGTCTCCGTGAGGCGTTCGTGTAGCTTTTCGAGCCCCGACGGTTCCGTGTAGGGCATCGTTTCGACCGGGGTGTCTTGTTTCGTCGTCATGAGCCGAACTCCACGTTAGCGATATTGACGAAGCTCATGGCTAGTATCAACACCAACACGAGGAGCGATACGGCCATCGCGGACGCTTCGCCGAAGTTGTTGAACCGGAACGCGGTCCGGTACATCTCCATACTGATCACGTTCGTCGCGTCGGACGGGCCGCCGCGAGTGAGGATGAACACCTTCGCGAACACGCGGAGGGCGTCCACCAGCCGGATGATCAGAATCAACACGATCAGCGACTTGAGGTACGGCAGCGTGATGTCCATGAAGCGCTGTCGTCGAGACGCGCCGTCCATGATCGCCGCCTCACTGATGTCGTCCGGAACCGACTGCAGTCCCGCGAACAGCACCAGCACCACGAGGGGCGTCCACTGCCAGATGTCCGTGAGGATGACGGAGTACAGCGCGACGCTCGTCTCGCTGATCCACCCGACGTTCGCCCCGCCGGTCAGCGGCGCGGCGATGTAGTCCAACAGGCCGTTGGGCGCGTACATGAGCCGCCAGATCAGTCCGATGACCGTCGGAGAGAGAATCATCGGAATCAGTATGAGCGTCTGCCAGAGGCCCCTGACTTTGATCTTCTTGTTCAGCACCAGCGCCATGGCGAACCCGAGGATGAACTCGAGCGTGACGGCGATGCCGACGAACTTCGCCGTCACGACCAGCGAGTTGATGAACGCCCCGTCGCTGAGCAGTTGCACGTAGTTCTCGATACCGACGAAGACCGTCCCGGTCGGCAGATACGATTGCGTCGAGAACTGCAGCGCACGAAGCAACGGATAGAACGTCAGCGAGAACAGAATCAGCACCGCTGGAATCGTCATCAACCACTTCAGGTGGTCGTCGACCCACAGCAGCACCTCCTCACGGCTAGAGGTATCCGTGCTGAACTGCGCGACCTCCGAGGTCACTGTCTCGCCGTCCGTGTCAGTCGCCATCGGTCTCCTCTCTGGACGGTGATGGGGCTATCGCTACGTGACGGGCACCGGGGCACGTCAGGGTCGGGCGTGAATCGCGTTCCATAGTTGTCTGTTTCACTCGTAGTAGTTCGCGTTTGCAAGGATGCCTTCGACCTGCTCTTTTGCCTTCTGGGTCATCTCGCTCGGGGAGAGGTCGCCGGCGAGCGCGGCGTTGAGCAGTTCGCCGTGCCCGATGCCGAACTCCGAGTACAGCGGCGTCCGCGGCCGGTACTGTGCGGTCTGGAGACTCTCGTACAGCGCGGGGAACCACGGCTGGGCGTCCATGTTCTCCTCGAAGGTGTCGTGGCGGAACGGCACGCCACCGAGTTCGACGTATTTGTTCTGTGCTTCCTTCGAGATGGCCGAGCGGATGACCTCGCCGGCCGCCTTCTTCTTCGAGTCGTCGATGTAGCTGTTGATACCCATGATCCAGTTCCCCTGGGTCGGCGCCCGTCGATTCGCACCTTTGTGGCCTTTCGGGATGGGGGTGAACTTGATGTTGTCCGCCTCGTCGGACTCCTCCGAATCGAGGAGGAGCGAGGCCGCCGACGGCCACGCCGGGGCCTGCGCGGCAGATCCGCTCGCCAATCCGTTGAGGATTGCGTCGCTGTCGAACGAGGTGACGCCGTCAGGGCTGATGGACTTGAGGTCCTCGGTGTAGAACCGGACCGCCTCCGTGCCGTTCTCGCCGGCCCAGTTGTACCGCCAGTCGTCGTCGAACATCGTCCCGCCGATGGCGTTCCCGAGGGCGAAGAAGTTCGCCATGACCGGGTTGCCACGTTTCCCACGGATGATGTACCCGTTCGCCCCGTCGACCTGCTGGGAGATTTTCTGCCCGGCATCGTAGACGTCACCCCACGTCTCGGGCGCATCCGCGCCGACTTGGTCGTAGAACCCGCTGTTGTAGGCGAACAACTGCGTGTTACCGACGATGACCTGCCCGCGAATCTGCTGGTCCATCCCTTCTGCGGACGGGATGTTCGGCGCACCCGGCGTGGGCCACGTCGCGATGTCGACGGTGGTGTCGATGAGTTGGTCCGTCGGCAGGTCTTCCGGGAGCCACTGCTGAATCGGATCGACGTGCCCGGCGAACTGCGGGAACCACGGGTCGTCCATGAACGCGATGTCGTACGCATCGCCCTGTGTCGAGAGGACGCTGTTCGTCTTCTCGAAGAGGTTCGCGTACGGGAACAGTTCGACGTTGACCGTGATTCCCGTATCCTCGGCCACGTACTCGTCGACGAGACGTTTGAACAGGCGTCCCGACCCCTCGACGGCCGCGATAGACAGTTCCTGTGCGGTCTGGTTCGATCCGGACCCGGTCGAACCGCCGTCGCCGCCGGAGCCACCGTCACCGCCTCCGCAACCGGCGAGGCCGGATAGGGCCACGACACCTGCGGTCGCACCGATGAACTTTCGCCGTGACGTGGGCCGTCGTCCAGATGAGTCGTTCGTCTCACTGCCACTATCCGTCTCCTCATTGCTAACTCGGGTCACATCACCACCCTATCTTTCCTACGTAATAAATCATGCTGTTGAGTTCAACTGTTTATTTCGAAACTAATGTTTCGAGGTCCGATTCGGGCGTGGAGGACGTCCCGGGCGTCGGGTCATGCTGCTGGTCGGCCCTCGACTCACCGCGACCCTCCGGCATAGTGGCAGCGCAGCGAACGCGACCGACGGCATAGAAAACTACTTTTCGATCGGTCCGAGAAGAGCACGCAGCGGTATGACTAAACCAAACCGTACCAGAACTGTCGGTGTCACCGCGGGGAGCGCGTTCGACCTGCGCGTAGAAGAAGCAGTGTTCGACGGCCTCGACGTGACGCTCCGTCCAGTCGACATCGAAACCACCGACGACCTGAAACGGGAACTCGCCGACGTCGACGCCGTCATCGACAGGCTTCTGGCCGCCCCCTATACGTCTGCTGTCATCGACTCACTCGACTACTGTGGGGTCATCGCCCGCTGTGGCATCGGCGTCGACGGTGTCGATACCGAACGCGCCGCACAGCGGGGGATGTACGTGGTCAACGTTCCCGTATACTGTCAGGACGAGGTGTCAGAGCACACCATCATGCTCTTGCTCGCTCTCGAGCGGAATCTCTCGACGTACGATACCGCCATGCACGACGGCGTGTGGGCACAGGACGTGACGACGACACAGGTTCACCGGCTTCGGGGACAGACACTCGGACTCGTCGGGTTCGGGACGATAGCGAAACTCGTCGCCGAGAAGGCACAGGCCTTCGGGATGGACGTCGTCGCGTCAGACCCGTACATCGACGCCGAGGAGATGGCCCGAGCGGACGTCGAGAAAGTCGAGTTCGAGGAGCTGCTGGCTGTCTCCGACGCCGTCTCGCTGCACGCGCCCCTCGTAGAGGAGACGAAGGGCACCATGGACGCTGAAGCGTTCGAGCGAATGAAGGACTCGGCGTTTCTCGTCAACGTCGCGCGCGGCGGACTCGTGGTCGAAGACGACCTCGTCGACGCGTTGCGCGACGACGAGATCGCCGGGGCCGGACTCGACGTATTCGAAACGGAACCGTCCAGTCAGGACGATGCGGCCCCGCCGTTCGAGAGCCCGCTCCGCGACCTCGATAACACCGTGTTCACGCCGCACGTCGCGTGGTTCTCGCAGGAAGCGAACGAGGAACGACGACGGACGGCCGCCCGGGACGTCCGTCGCGTCCTCGAAGGGACGGCTCCAGAGAACCCGGTCAACGAGCCACAGTAGGTCCCGGCACCGCGGTTTTCGCTGGCAGATGGTTACACGAGAGGCCCGCTCGAGAATCGGTGACGGCGTTACAGCGACGGGATGACGTCGTCGCCCATCACTTCGAAGAACCGCTCGGGTTCGGGGCTGGTGTTCCCGAGGGTGATTCGGTCGAAACCGAGTTCGGCGTACGCCTCCAGTTGTGCGGCGACGTCGCTCGGGTCGTCGGCGATGAGGAACTTGTGTTCGACTTCCTCGCGAGTGGCGTTCTCGCCTTCCGCCTCTATCTCCTTCGGGTTAGCGAGTCCGCGGCCGAAGACGTCCTGTGTCGCGGCCCACCACGGCTTCGTCGCCTCGTAGGCCGTCTCGTAGTCCGGGTGATACGACGCCGTGACCAGCAGCGTGGTCTCGACTGCATCGGGGTCCCGTCCCGCGTCTGCGGCGTGCCGACGGACCGCCGGATAGAGCTTGTCGGTGTACTCCTCGTCTTTCAAGACGGTGATGAACCCGTCGCAGTACTCGCCGGCGAGCGACGCCGTCGCCGGCCCGTTCGCCGCGACGTGTATCTCGGGCGGCGTCTCCGGCTTGGTGTATAGCCGCGCGTCGTCGAGTTGGTAGTACTCGCCGTCGTAGTCGACGAAATCGTCGGATTCCCAGAGCAAGCGGCAGATTTCGAGTGACTCCTTGAGCCGCTGTCGTCGCTCGGGATACTCGGGCCACGGGAACCCGAGTGGCTTCTCGTTCATCGCCTCGCCGGTACTAACGCCGAGGACGACGGTTTCGTCGTGCATCACCTGCAGCGTCGCGAACGCCTGTGCGATGAGTCCGGGGTGGTAGTGTCCGGTCGTCGCCGTCACGCAGGTCCCCATCGGGAGGTCGGTCCGTTCGCTGAGTGCTCCCAGCCAAGACCACGCGAAGCCGGACGACCCCTGACTGTGGAACCACGGGTGAAAGTGGTCCGACGTCCAGATCATATCGAACCCGGCCGTTTCGGCTAACTCGGCGTAGCGGAGTAGTTCGTCGGGTTCGTACTGTTCTTGATGTGCGTCGTAATCGATGGCAACCATGGGTTGTGAATCAAACGGCGGTACCAGTCGTCACGCCGCCCGTCTCTGTCGTCTCTCGCTGGCGACTCGCCCAGCGCCGGCCCGTCGTGTTCGACCGCCCCCCGAGAGAGCGGCGTCGCGTTCGCTCGGCTCGGAGACCCGCTCGGCGAACCGACGGCGGCGTCGTCGACCACGTCTATCAGCAGGATGCTCCCGCGACCCGGGATACCGACGAGGTACCCGACGCTCCTTCTCGAGGCACTGTGCGATGCTTTCACTGCCGCTCTCCCGTGGCATACGCTATCATTCATCGAGAATCGTTATCAGTGTTCTGGTCACACCGGGCCGTTCGGCGTCTGGAACGCTCGGATCGCTCGTTTCGACGGCGAAGACACTGCGGGAGGCGAACGGAGTCGCATACAGAAAAGGGAGCAGGTGTCTGGGCGGCGCGACGCTGCTACTCCTTCCGGTGGGCCTCGACGACGTCCCAGTCCAGTTCGATGCCCAGACCGGGGGCGTCCGGAATCTGAATCCGGCCGTTCTGGATGAAGTCCTCCTCGCGGGCGAGCAGGTCCTCCCACCATGGCACCTCGCGAGCGTGGTACTCCAGTGCGACGAAGTTCGGCACCGTCGCGCCGACGTGAGCGGTCGCCGCCGTCGCAACAGGACTCCCGATGTTGTGCGGGATGAGCGCCTGATAGTAGGATTCGGCCATGTCGGCTATCTTCTTCGTCTCGGCGATGCCGCCGGTCTTGGGGACGTCCGGCGCGAGGAAGTCGACGGCTTGCTCCTCGATGAGGTCCCGGAAGCCGTGGCGGCCGTAGCGGTTCTCGCCGGTCAGGATGGTCGCGTCGACGCGGCGCTTCAACTCTCGCATCGCGTCGGTGTTCTCCGGCGGGAGCGGGTCCTCTATCCACGCGAGGTCATACGGTTCGAGCGCGCGACAGAGTCGCTCTGCGGTCTCGGGGCTGAAGTTCCAGTGGAGGTCCACGGCCACCTCGGCGTCGTGGCCGATCTCCTCGGTGACGGCCTCGACGACCTGCCGCTTGTGTTCGATTTCGGGCGGATCGAAGTGTCGCGAGAGCGTGTCTATCTCCCGCCCCGACGGCACGTCGAGGTCGAACTTCACGACGTCGAAGCCGTCGTCGACGGCCGCGCGCGCCGCCTGTGCGTACGCCTCCGGTTCGTAGGTGGACTCCTCTTGGCCCTCCTCGGCGGACTCGACCATCGCCTCGCCGGCGTGACAGTCGGCGTAGACGGTGACCTCCTCGCGCATCTTCCCGCCGAGCAACTGATACACCGGTTGATCGAGGAGTTTGCCGGCGGCGTCCCAGAGGGCGAGTTCGACCCCGCTGATGGCGATGGTACCGACGCCCTCCTGTGAACCGCGCCCGGAGAGACTCTCGCGCATCAGGTTGTAGAGCCGTTCGACGTCGGTCGGGTTCTCGCCGACCAGTACGGGCCGCAGATAGTCGGTGATGATCTCGTGGACGCCGGGCGAGGGGTAGGCCTCGCCGATGCCGGTGACGCCCTCACTGGTCTCGACGGTGACGATGGTCCACGGGAAGTTCCCGTCGACGACCACCGTCTCGAGGTCAGTTATCTCTGCTGTGGGGCCGTCGGTACGACGGGGCGTCTCGTCGAAGTCGGCCCACATGGTCGCTGCGAGTTTGGAAGCGAAATCTTCGTACATAGTTGTGGTTCGGGATTGCCGTGTCGGCGTCCGGTCGGCCGTCGACCGGGGTGGGTACCGGCGATTCGGCCGTCGCCGAGTAGCGGACGCGTGATAGCCTCGTACGCGGCGACGCCGAATCCCATCGTTTCCCGTATCATCGCTCGGCCTGTTATAAGTTCCGGTGGGTATCCCGCGTCTGACCGGTCGCCTATCGGCGCGGATTCGGAAGCGCGTGGGTGCCACGAACTGTGAGAAGCATACACATTTTTGTGCCTCCGACTAATGAGTCGATATAGGGAGCCAGTATCCGTCGGGGGAGACTCTCGTCTCGGCGATACTGGCCGGACGAAAACAGCTATGACCGATATCAAGGACTCGATCGACGCAGGCGGCCATCCGCTCGGCACGTGGCTCTCCATCGGCCACCCGAAAGTCGCGGAGGGACTGGCACAGCTAGACCTGGACTTCGTCTTGGTCGATATGGAACACACGACGATGTCGCTGGAGACCGTCGAGAACATGGCCCGCGGCGTCGACGCCGCGAGAAGCGGGACGGAGGCCGTCGTCCGCGTCCCGTGGAACGACCCCGTCCGTCTGAAACGGGTGGTAGACATCGGCGTCGCCGGCGTCATGGTGCCGATGATAGACAACGCCGACGAAGCCCGGTCGCTCGTCGAGTCGATTCGGTATCCGCCCGAGGGTATCCGGGGCATCGCCGGGAGCCGCGCGACGGGCTACGGCCGGAACTTCGAGGAGTACGTGAGCAACGCTAACGGTTCCATCCTCACGATCGCACAGATAGAGACCCGGCAAGGGCTCGAAAACGCGGAGGAGATTGCCAACGTCGACGGCATCGACGCACTGTTCGTCGGCCCTGCCGACCTCTCGGGGTCGCTGGGACTGTTTGCCGAGTGGGACTCCGACGAGTTCGGTGAGGCTATCGGACAGGTCATCGAGGCGAGCCAGAACGCCGACGTCCCCGTCGGAACGCTCACCGTCGACATCGACGCTATCGATTCGCGACTGGAGCAAGGATTCGACTTCCTCATCGCCGGCAAGGACATCTCGCTCCTGATGGACAGCGTCGACCGAGCGATAGCGGACTACGCCGCCGCGCTCGACGAACGAGTCCCCGCGTCGTCGGACTGAGCCGTTCAGTTTCTGCCGAAGCGCTCACGACCGAGACACCGCCTCGTGGAGTCGCTGCCAGCGACGAACCGACCGCTTCTCGATCCGAACTATCCCGGAAAACCGCCGTCGCGCTCGAAATTTGGAGCTGGGGCCGCAGGAGTTCAGTCGTTGCTGTACCAGCGCTGGATCTCGATGGTCTTGTCGGTGTAGAAGTTCACCGCGTCCTCGCCTTGGGCGTGTAGGTCGCCGAAGAACGACCCCTTCCGACCGCCGAAGTGGAAAAAGCCCATCGGCGCACAGACGCCGACGTTGATGCCGATGTTGCCCGCGTCGACCTCGTAGCGGTACTTGCGCGCTTCGGCACCGTTCTCGGTGTACAGCGAGGAGGCGTTGCCGTACTCGGTGCTGTTGACCATCTCGATGGCCTCGTCTAGGTCCTCGGCCTTCGTCAGGGCCATCACCGGGCCGAAGATTTCGGTCTGGGTGATGTCCATGTCGGTCGTGACGCTCTCCAGCAGCGTCGGGCCGAGGAAGTTCCCGTCGGGGTAGTCCGGGTGTTCGAAGTCACGCCCGTCGACGACGAGGTCCGCGCCCTCGTCGACGGCGTCCTCGATCATGTCGATGACGCGCTCTGCGGACTCGCCCGTGATGAGCGGGCCGACGTCGGTGTCCTCGTCGAGGCCGTTGCCGACGGTGAGTTCGTCGACGTCGTCGAGAATCTCCTCGCGCAGGTCGTCGTAGACGTCGCCGACGCCGACGACGACGTCGTTGGCGAGACACCGCTGGCCGGCGTTGCCGTAGACGGAGCCGATGATGTTGGGCACCGACGCTTCGAGTTCGGCGTCCGGCGTGACGACGGCGTAGTTCTTCGCGCCGCCCTGTGCCTGCACGCGCTTGCCGTGTTCTGCGGCCGTCTCGTAGATGTGCTGTGCGACGGGCGTCGACCCGACGAAGGAGACGCCGGCGATGTCGTCGTGTTCCAGCAGAGCGTTGACAGTGTCGGCGCCGCCGTTGACGAGGTTGACGACGCCGTCGGGGAAGTCGACGGCCTCGATGGCCTCGAAGATAATCTGGGAGCTGAGCGGGACCTTCTCGCTGGGCTTGAGGACGAACGTGTTGCCCGTCGCGACGGCGTAGGGCAGGAACCACAGCGGAATCATCGCCGGGAAGTTGAACGGCGTGATAGCGGTAAAGACGCCCAGCGGTTGGCGGACGGCGTGTTCGTCCATGTTGCTCGCGACGCCCTCGACGTTGCCGCTGCCCTCCCGGAGCATATTCGGGATGCCGGCGGCGACTTCGACGTTCTCGATGCCGCGGCGAATCTCCCCGCGTGCCTCGCCGAGCGTCTTGCCGTGTTCGCACGTGAGCGCCTGTGCGATGTCCTCTTGGCGGTCTTCGAGTTCCTGCTTCAGATCAAAGAGGTACTGGACGCGATCGACCGGTGAGGTCGCGCGCCAGTCCTCGAAGGCTTCGGTGGCCGTCTGGACGGCCTCGTCGACGGTCTCGGGGTCGGAGAACGTGACGTCTGCCAGTGTCTCGCCCGTCGCCGGGTTGACGACTGGCTGTCCCGCGTCGCCCTCGATCGTGACCCACTCGCCACCGACGTAGTTCTCTACGGAGTCGGGTACGGCAGTCGCCGCTGGCGACTGCTCTTGCTTGCTGGTCATGCATTGGGAACGTCTACACCGAGCTACATAGATGTTACGCACGTAGGGGGTGTGAATCGGCCCATTTAACTGGAACGAACCGTAGATGAGCCTATGGGACGCGTTACCTTCGAGTTCGAGGGAGAGACGGTCATCGTCACTGGCGGCAGTTCCGGTATCGGTCGCGCCATCGCGCTGGCGTTCGGCGACGCCGGTGCGACAGTGTTGAACGCCGACGTCGACTCGGACCCGAAAGACACCGACGCCGACCGCCCGACCCACGAGGCCATCGAGGCCGCCGGCGGGACCGCCGAGTACGTCGAGACGGACGTCTCCGATCCAGCCGCGATCGCGGCCGTCGTCGAGGCGGCCCGCGAGTACGGCGGCGTCGACGTGATGGTGAACAACGCCGGGTGGTTCACCCGCGGCGACCTGTTCTCTGTGGACCCGGACACGTTCGAGACCATCCACGGAATCAACACGAACGGCGTGTTCTTCGGGACGCAGGCGGCCGCCGCCGACATGCGCGACCGCGGTGATGGCGGCGTCATCGTCAACACGGCCTCGATAAGTTCGACGCACGCACAGGCGGACCAGATTCCGTACGACTCCACGAAAGGTGCCATCCGCATGATTACCCGGGGGGCCGCGCTCGAACTCGCAGACCACGACATCCGGGTCAACGCCGTCGCGCCGGGCCACATCGCCACGGAGTTCGGCGCCGGTGCCGACCAGAAAGAAGCGTCCGTCGCGGCGGGCGACCTCACGAAGCCGATTCCGCTCGACCGCCCCGGCTATCCCGAGGACATCGCGCCGACGGTGCTCTTCTTAGCGAGCGAGCAGGCCGACTACGTCACCGGCGAGATGGTGTACGTAGACGGCGGGTGGCAGACGTTCTGAGTGGGGTCGAGACGGCGATTTTCGAGAGGCCTGACCCCGTACAGTTATATTGCGCTGGGTGTTCTGTGCCAACGATGCGAGCACTCGTACTCGACGCGGAGTGGAGTCCGCGTCCAGACTACGACCTGTCCGAGGACGAAGCGAACCGACACCGCGCGATGAACTCCTCACAGGTCTGGAAAGACCCCGAGCTACGTGTCACAGAGCGGGAGCGACCCGACCCCGCCGACGACGAAGTACTGGTTCGCGTAAAGTACGCGGGCGTCTGTGGCAGCGACGTCTCGATGCTGGAGACGGACGACGACGGGTACATGCACTACTCGGCGTACACGCGGTTCCCGACCGTCACCGGTCACGAGTTCTCCGGGGAGGTCGTCGAGACGGGCGCCGACGCCGACCTCTTCGAGGAGGGCGAACCGGTCACCGCCGAGGTGACGGACTACTGTGCCCGCTGTCAGATGTGCCGGCAGGGGTTCCACGGCCACTGTGAGAACTTCGAGCAGATCGGGTTCACGATGGACGGCGCGTTCGCGGAGTACGTCACCG
This sequence comes from Haloarcula sp. S1AR25-4, assembly GCF_031624555.1. Lineage (NCBI taxonomy): Archaea > Methanobacteriati > Methanobacteriota > Halobacteria > Halobacteriales > Haloarculaceae > Haloarcula > Haloarcula sp. S1AR25-4. The sequence continues at coordinate 86,715 of NZ_JAMQOR010000004.1, forward strand.
TCCCGGAGAAAATCTGCTGGAGCGTCGCGTCGCTCGAACGGACCTACGACGACGAGGACGAACTCTACCGCGCGGCCGCGACCGTCGAACCGAGCACTATCAGCTACTACGGCCTCTTCGGGCGGGCCGACGGCATCTGGCCCGGCGACTACCACGTCTACCACGGCGTCGGGCCCATCGGTCTCACCGGGATGAACGTCTCCCGGGCGGCCGGCGCCGGCAAAGTCATCGCCTTCGAACCGTCCGACCAGCGCCGCAAGATCGCCCACGACCTCGGGTTCGAACACGTCTACAACCCCATCGAGGTCGATCCGGTCGAGACCGTACAGGAGGTCACTCACGGCGAAGGCGCCGACGTACACGTCGAGACGAGCGGTGCCGTCTCACAGACGTACCCGGTCATCGAGGACACGCTAGCCGAGCGTGCGAACGTGGTTCACATCAGTAACGCCGGCTCTGACCCCGAAATAGCGCTCCGGAAGTATCAGGGCAACAGCGCCCAGTTGTACGGCTCCGAGGGCCACACCGGCCAACAGGTGTTCCCGAGAGTCATCCGTCTGATGGCGAGCGGCCAACTCGACAACCGCGGCATCGTCACCTCGACGTTCGACCTCGAGAACGCCGATACGGCCATCGAACAAGCAACGAAGCGCGTCGACGGGAAAGTCCTCGTCAAGATGAGCTAGGTGGCTATACACTTGCGTATAGCCGATACGTATAGCTAGCGAGTATAGCTAAAGGGGCAGAACCGAAACGCTGCTGTGGGCCGATTACGTTTCTAGGTCCGCGAGGTCCCATTCACCGGTGACGATGGCCCCGGAGTCGGGGTTGTCCGGCTCGACGACGGCCTCGACGATGGCCGGGCCATCGTGGGCGATGGCCGCTTCGAGGACCTCGTCGAGTTTCTCCGGTTTGACGACCCGTTCGGCGAACTCGACGCTGAATCCGTCGGCCATCGACATGAAGTCGATGTCCGTCTCCTCGTTGAACTCCGTGTTGAGTACGCGGTCCCAGCCGTACTTGTCGACCTGCAGGTTCCGGATGGACTTCCAGCCGTGGTTGTTGACGATGAGGTAGGTGACGTCGACGTCGTGTTCGACGGCGCAGGCGACTTCCTGATTGCACATCATGAAGCTCCCGTCGCCCTCGACGTCGACCACCGGACTGTCCGGCTTGGCGAGTTTCGCGCCGATAGCGGCGGAGACGCCGAACCCCATCGTCGAGAACCCGCCACAGGAGATGTTTGTACGGGGTTCGTAGACCGGGAACTCGGGGTTGACCGTCTCCTGTGGTTGGCCCGCACTAGAGACGATGACGCCGTCGCGCGGCAGGACGTTCCGGAGGCTGGCGAGGGCCCGCGAGATGCTCATCGGGACGCTGTCGTCCTCCCAGCGCTCGGCGACCATCCCTTCCCACTCCTCCCAGAGGTCCTGCATCTCTTGGTAGTATTCGTTGTCCTCCCGGGAGACGGGGTCCATGCGCTCCTGGAGTTCCTCGGTAATCTGACGCGTGACGACCTTCGCGTCGCCCTGGATGCCGACCTCGACCGGGTAGTTCTTCCCGATCTCCTCAGGGTCGATGTCGACGTGGATGAGCTTGCTCGGCGGAATCTCGAAGCTGACGCCCTCCTCGAAGGAGGAGGTGTGCATGTCGGTGAATCGACAGCCGACGGACAGAATCACGTCGGCGTTCGAGGCGAGTTCGTTGCCTGCCGACGACCCGATCCACCCGGCGTAGCCGACGAACAGGTCGTGGTCCTCCGGAATGATGCCCTTCGCCTGGAACGTCGGGATAACGGGCGCTTGCAGGTGTTCGGCGAGTTCCTGCACCTCGTCCCACGCCTCGGCGAGCATCGTCCCGCCGCCGGGGACGATGACCGGGCGCTCGGCGTCTTCTAAGAGTTCAGCCGCGTCGGAGACCGTCCGCGGGTCTCCGCCTGGTCGACTGTGGGGCCGGGTCTGTGTGGGTTCCGGCAGTTCGACGTCGGCCGCCGCACCCTGTACGTCCATCGGCACGTCGACGTGGACCGGCCCGGGGCGGCCGGATAAGGCGACCTGGAACGCGCGCCGGAGGATACGGGGAAGTCGTTCGACGTCACTCACCTCGAAGCTCTGTTTCGTCACTGGCTCCATCACGCTCGGGAAGTCGCCGGGCTTCTGGCGCTCTATCTCCTGTAAGATGCCCTGCCCGTACTCGTGGGTCTGTGGGGCACCCGTGAAAATGACCATCGGGATGGAGTCGACGTACGCCGTCGCGGCACCGGTGACGGTGTTGGTCGCGCCCGGCCCGATAGAGGTGAACACGGCCAGTGGCTCCCCGCTAGCGCGGGCGTAGCCGTCGGCGAGGTGTGTCGCCCCTTCCTCGTGTCGTGGTTGTATGACCTCTACGTCGGAGTCGTTGAACGCGTCGAGCAGGTTCGTACTCCCGTGACCGGGGATTCCGACCAGATATTCGACGCCCTCTTTCTCCAGATACTTCGCGATAATCTCGCCACCGTTCAGTCTGGGCATCTCGTTCAGAACGATGCAGGCCCCGTTTATTAAACGTTCCCCCCGACCGCCAGAAGTTCGTGGGTTACAGCGACGGGATGACGTCGTCGCCCATCACTTCGAAGAACCGCTCGGGTTCGGGACTGGTGTTCCCCAGCGCGATGCGGTCGAAGCCCATCTCCGCGTATTCTTCCAGTTGCGCGGCGACGTCGCTCGGGTCGTCGGCGATGAGGAACTTCTCCTCGATTTGCTCCTCGGTGGCGTTCTCACCCTCGGCTTCGATTTCCTTCGGGTTCGCCATCGCGCGGTCGAAGACGTTCTGCGTCGTCGCCCACCACGGCCGGGTCGACGCTCGCGCACGCTCGTAGTCCTCGTCGTAGGACGCGATGACGAGGAGCGTGGTCTCTATCTGGTCGGGGTCGCGGCCCTCTTCCTCGGCGTAGCGCCGGATAGCCGGGTACATCCGCTCGGTGTACTCGTGGCCGGTCTTGACCGTGATGAAGCCGTCACCGTACTCGCCGGTCAACGACGCCGTACTCGGGCCGTTGGCGGCAATCTGCACTTCGGGTCGCTCTTCGGGCATCGTGTACAACTTCGCGTCGTCGACGGTGAAGTGCTCGCCCTCGTAACTGTAGAAGTCGTCGTTCTCCCACAACCCGTGGACGATTTCCAGCGTCTCTTCGAGGCGCTTCCGTCGGACGCCGTACTCCGGCCAGTCGTGGCCCATCGGCTTCTCGTTCATAGCCTCGCCCGTCGAGAGACCCAGAACCACCCGTTCGTCGTGCATCTCCTGTAGGGTCGCGAAGGCCTGTGCCATCAGCGCCGGGTGATAGTGTTCGCCCGCCGGTGTCACACAGGTGCCGATTGGGACGTCGATGCGTTCCGTGGCGGCGCCGAGCCACGACCACGCAAACCCTGCCTCGGCGTCCGTATGGAACCACGGGTGAAAGTGGTCGGAGGTCCAGATGAAGTCGAATCCGTTGTCGGCGGCCGACACAGAGAAATCAAGCAGTTGCGAGGGGCTATACTGCTCCTGATGGGCCATATAGTCGATGCTAACCATCGTGAGTGCACACTGTGGTCGGCGCGTATTATTTGTTTTCCCCGCCGACCGAAATTCGGCGACTCGAGCGCCGGTGAGCGTCTCGTCGGCGCACGTTCGGCTGCTGCGAACGGCCGTCGAACGACTCCGATACGACGCAGTTATTTCCGCCGCTAGGTCTCGCGTATCGGCCTACGAGCACGCGAACGCCGAGCGATTACGGCCAACCCGCCCCCCGGCGTTCGTCACCTGCGAACGCGAAAAACCGTTCGCAACGGACGAACATTTATGACGGTGTACTCGCAACGACGACTATGGGAACGACGTCGACGTCACGAACGGTGGACGCGGTTCAGATCTCGCTGAACATCATCGAGTTCCTGCAGGAACGGGACGGAGCCGGTATCACGGAGATCGCCGAGGCACTGGAGTACTCGAAAGGGACAGTACACAGCCACATGGCGACGCTCGCCGAGAACGAGTACGTCGTGAAACATGACGGCCTCTACCGTCTGAGCCTCAGATATCTCGAACTCGCCGAGACGGTCAAGGACAGACTCCAGATATACGACGTCGTCCGCGAGGAACTGGACGAACTTGCAGCCGACAGCGGCGAACTGGCCCAGTTTGCGACCGAGGAACACGGCCGCGCGGTGTACATCTACAAGACCGGCGGCGAGAAGGCCGTCCAGACGGCGTCGTCGGTCGGCGACCGGGAGTATCTACACTGTATCTCGCTGGGTAAAGCGATGATGGCGCACATGGACGACGACCGTGTCGAGGAGATAATCGAACAGCACGGCCTCGCGGAGTTCACCTCGTCGACGATAACGACGCGAGAGGAGCTATTCGCGGAACTGGAGACCATCCGCGAACAGGGATACGCCTTCGACCGCGAGGAGAAAATCGAAGGACTCCGCTGTGTGGCCGCCCCCGTCGTCACCAAAGGGGAAGTCGTCGGCGCCCTCAGCGTCTCGGGACCGGCAAGCAGGTTCGAGGGCGAGGTCTACGAGGAGGAGCTACCGGAGATGGTGACGCGGTCCGCCAACGTCATCGAGATCAACTCGCAGTTCTCGTAGGCTGTCGCCAGTTTTCGGGTGATCGGCCGTCTCTCGCGGGGGAGCCATCGGGCCCTGTACTCGGCGGACAGATACACACCGCAGCAGCCGCCGGGGCCTACGACTGTCTTGGACCGCTCCGCCGAACGTCGGACGTCGCCATCCCGTGCTCGCCGTCGTCGCACCGCCCATCCTGCGCTGTTCGGACTCCCCTTGTTCGTCGGTGGCACGTTCGCTGCCCGCCGTGGTATCTCCGACGCCGAAACTCGTCGTTCGGCTCTCGCAAACCGACGGCACGGAACGCGAGTAGACGGAAGCGAGCACCGCCATCACTGTAACAAATGTACTTGTGTTAGTGCCGTCTTCGAGGTATCGCGCCGCCGCGACCGACCGACCGACGACGATTGTCGCCCCAGCGGCCGACGGTAGAGAACGCTGATCGAGTTCGCCGATATATCGACATACGACCGGATATGCACCTCTACTTCCCGACATCCACACTCGTATTAGCGCATATCGCGGACGCCCGCTGGCAAATTCTGCAATTCACACTTCCAAATCACCAAATCGCGGTGATATATGCGGAGAAGAGAGCTACCACCGACATTTCGACACTCGAACCGGGATACGGCCTGTCGCTGGGAACGAAACAGACGCGTCGAGTGGTCTCCGCGCCTCGATGGGCAGTCTATTCGTTAGGCGTCGATGTCGAGTCGCTCGCCGCCTCGAGGATAGTCTGTCGGTCCTCGAAGTACGCTGGGGCGTCGTGTTCGTGTTCGAAGTGGACGATACTCGTGAGCGCTTCCTCGCCGTCGTCGACGCTCGCGTCTAGGTCTTCGGCCAGTTCGAGGTAGGCCGAAGCTAACTCTTGAAACGCGGTGCGGCGTGCCTGCTTCGCCTCGGCGACGGCCTGTCTCTCTTCGAGTTCCGATTCCAGCGCTTCGAGTTCGTCGGTGTCGTCCGTAGCCGACCCGCTGCCGGCCGAGTGCTCGTCGAGTCGTGTTCGAACGTCGGCGATGTCGTCGTCTATCTCTGTCAGTATCTCGTCGGTCTCCTCGTCGAGCGTCTCGACGCGCCCCCACAGCAGTCTCGCCTGTGTCTGACAGTATTCGACTAGTTCCCCCACCGAGAGCGCTGTGTCGTCTTCGCTCATTGTCACGCGTTCGCGCCCCGGGTAGAAGGGCCTTGTCACACGTCTGTCCCGGGGACAGTCGATAGCGCTCGGGGTGAAACCTTCTTGAGGTCGAGTCGAGTAGGGACGAACATGCGCGCAGGCGTCGTCATCGCCGGAGGTCGCTCGACGAGATTCGGTGACCGCGATAAGGCCGTCGCGGACCTCGCTGGAACGCCGATGATTCGGCGCGTCGTCGACCGAATCACGCCGGTCGTCGACGAACTCGTCGTGAACTGCCGGACCGATCAGGCCGACGACATCGAGACGGCTCTTGCGGGTTGTGGCGTCGCTCCGACGTACGCCTTCGACGACACGCCCGACGAGGGGCCGATGGCCGGTATCGGCCGTGGTCTCCGTGCCACCGAAAGCGACTACGGTCTCGTCGTCGCTTGTGATATGCCGTTCGTCGACCCGTCGTTCGTGGACTATCTCTTCGACCGGGCGGCGGGGTACGACGCCGCAGTGCCGCGTCCGGACGAGTGGTTCCAGACGACACAGGCGGTCTATCGCGCCGACGAGATGGCGGCGGCGTGTGAGCGAGCGCTCGGTCACGGTGAGCACAGAATCGTCGAGGCGCTTTTCGACGTCGACTACGTCGTCGTCGACCGCGAGGAGATAACCCGTCACACGACCATGGCGACCTTCGAAAACCTGAACACGCGCGAGGAGTTCGAGGCGGCCGTCGAGCGGTTCTAGCGGGCGTCGGTGGCGATACGGCCGCGGGAGCTATCGACTATCGCCGTCCCTCGTCGACGAAGGCGTCACAAAGCGGGTGATTGACCCGTCCCAGAGAGTGAGGGGCGTCGCTTTCACACGTAGGCGGCCGGACGTATACACGAAAATACACCGTGTGTTTCCCCGTCGAGCGGTCCGAGTGACCAAAGATAGCCGGGGCCAGCGACTACGAGAGCGTGGCCGTGATGTCCGTAGAGGAGATCATCCCGATGAAGTCGTCTTCGACGACTGGGAGGTGGTTGATACCGAAGTTCTCCATCATCGCCGCCGTCTCTACGAGGCGGAGGTCCGGCGGGACCGTCTCGACGGACTCGGTCATGATATCGGCGACGTCTAGCTGCGACGTGTCTCGTTCCTCGGAGACGGCGGCGATGATGTCGGTACTCGTCACGATGGAGGGCGGCGCCGTCGTGACCAGCAATGCGCTGATGTCACGCTCTCGCATCTCTTTGGCCGCTTCGACGACCGTCGCGTCGGGTGCTATGGTCACGAGCGGCGTCGACATCACGTCTTCGACGATTGCCTGATCCTGTGATGGCATGCACCTACCAACGGGTACAGGGGTCTTCGTTCTTGTTCTTGGCCGGTTGACTGTCTGTGGCCGCGACAGGCCCGCAGCACGTGGTGTGGGGTCCTGTCTTCGAATCAGGCGTAATTCGGATCTGACTCTAGGTCCTCTACCTGAATCGTGACGTCACCGTTGCCCCACAGAACCACGATCGCGCCGTGAGTCGTGAACTCGACTTTGACTGTGTCGTCGTCGCTCCGATCTCTGAACAGTTTGTCCAGCGCGTCCGGGTCGATACTGTCGTACAGGACACATTCGTCCTCGGTGATGTCCCTGCCCTTGGCGTCCGAGAGCGCCGACACGATAGCGGTACTCAACTCCTCGTCGTCGTCGGGCGTGTATATCAGGGTCGGACTAGCAGTCACGTACACGGTGTAGTCACACTGGCGGCAAAATAATGTGGCCTTACTCTTCAGGTACTCACGTCGTCTTTGCGGCGCTGTTCCAGTCGGATCGGTTTCAGACCGTGTGGACGCCGGTCGTCACGGCGACACGCGCAGTGGGGGAGACGACGCTCTCTCCCGTCGTCGGTATCGTGCGTCTCCGAAGAAGTGGATGCGTCGGAAGCACCCACAGTATGCCAGAGGGATCCGCTACCAGCGTTCGGGAGTGGGCTACGACGCTCGACCGCTCACGGAACCCACCCGGACGCAGACGGAGCTCCTACTTAAAGATAGGTCGGGAGATGCGTTGCGATTTAAGTTCGATGTGGGAACGGTGCCGTCGGGGACGACACTCAGGGACCGTCGACGACGTCGACGCCGGTCTGTCTCGCGGTCACGTCGACGACGTTCCGGAGGACGAACGCGAGCGTCAGCGGGCCCACGCCGCCCGGCACGGGCGTAATCGCGCCTGCCACCGATTCGACGCGCTCGTAGTCGACGTCCCCGACCAGTTCGTACCCGCGCTCGGTATCGGCCGGCACGCGGTTGACGCTTACGTCGACGACGCTGACACCCGGTGACACCATCGACGCGTCGACGAGTTGTGGAGTGCCCGCGGCCGTCACGAGGACGTCCGCAGTGCGAGTCTTCGCGGCGAGGTCCCTCGTCGCGGTGTGACAGACAGTCACCGTCGCGTCACCGTCCGGTCCGCGGGCCAGCAACAGGTTCGCGAGCGGTTTGCAGATGGCCGTGGTCCGCCCGACGACGACCACGTCTCGGCCCGCCGTCTCGACGTCGTACGCCGAGAGGAGCTTCAGGACTGCCGCGGGCGTCGGCGGGACGACCAGCGGGTCGCCAGCGACGAGTCGCCCCAGCGTCGCCGGGGCGAAACAGTCGATGTCTTTCGCCGGGGGAACCCGTGCTCTGACGGCCCCGGCGTCGACGTGGTCGGGGAGCGGCACCTGCACGAACAGGGCGTTCACTTCGTCGTCGGTCGCCAGCCGCTCGACGGCGTCGTAGAGCGCCGCTGCCGAGTCGTCGGGAGAGAGGTCCGCTCGCTTCGTCCGGACACCGACGGCGTCACACCGCTCGTGTTTCCGGTCCATGAACGAGACGGCCGCGTCGTCGTCGCTCATGAGTACCGTACCGAGCGTCGGCCTGACCCCGTGGGCACGGAGCGTGCCGAGATCCGTCTGTACGTCGTCGAGGACGTCGTCGGCGAGCGGTCGGCCCCGGAGGAGCGTCGTCTCTCTCACTCGTCGTTGTATCTCCTCGCGGCGAATAAAGCCGTCGGCGAACCGATCCAGACCCGTTCTGCCGGTGTCGAACGTCGACCGTGCGCTCACGACCACGGCCCGTATAAAACGGTGTACATATCGCTGTCAATCTTGAACGGTCGGCCGACCGAGCGACTCCGTATGATCCATCGGTCCGTCCGAACAGATGGGGGCGGCGGGGTCGAGCGTGAGAACGAACCAGTGGCCTGTCCGACGTGTCGCGGGACGCTCGAACACCGCTCCGGGCTCCTCGTCTGTCGCTCGTGTAACTGGCACTGTCGACGCCCCGCAGACTGAACGGCTGCACACCGCCGAACTAGTCGTTACGCTTTCGCTCCTGCTCCGGGTGTTCGCTGACGAACACCTTGGTGTTGTCGGGGATGTCCTCGGTGACCCACGAGTTCGCGCCGATGCTAACGTGGTTCCCGACCGTGATGTCGCCCAATACCTTGGTGCCGGCACCGATGACGACGTGGTCGCCGATGTCGGGGTGGCGCTTGTACCCCTTCTTCAGCGCGTGTTCCTCGCCCTCTTCTTCCTCGAAGTGGAGCGCGCCGAGGGTCACGTCCTGATAGATGCGGACCCAGTCGCCGACGGTCGTCGTCTCGCCGATGACGACGCCGGTGCCGTGGTCGATGAAGAAGTAGTCGCCGATTTCGGCCCCCGGGTGGATGTCGATGCCCGTCTCCGTCTTCGCGTACTCGGTCAACTCGCGGGCGTACTCTGTCGCACCTAATTCGTACAGTTCGTGTGCGACGCGCTGGACTTCGATAGCGAGAAAGCCGGGGTACGAGCGGATGATCTCCATGTACGTCTTCGCCGCCGGGTCGCCCTTGTAGGCGGCTTCGACGTCTTTCTTGAGCCGACGCCGAATCCCCGGGAGGCGGTCGATAGTCTTTGCGACCGTCTCCGAGATGTCGCCGTTGGAATAGGGCCGCATACCGGCATAGAAGAGCGCACCGAGTGCATCGAGGTTGTTCAGCACCGCCAGTTCGTCCTGTATCAATTCGTCGGAGTTCCAGCAGGTGGGGAAAAACAGTCGCTTGAGGATGTCGACCTCTTTCCGTCGATGTTCCCGTTTCGGGAACTCCATCGGCGTCTGTTCCGGGAACGGCTCCGAGTCCGCCTGATACGACTCGAACAGCCGTTCGTGAGCGTCACCCGTGTATCCGTATTCCATACCCGACGTTTCCACTGCATAGCCTTAGTTGTGGCAGTGTTAAGACGGCTTAATCTCCCCACAAGCGAGCACCGCCGTCGGAGCCTGTGACGGTCTGTGGGCTAGTTATTTATCGTCGGGTTCCCACCGTTCCTGTATGAGCGGAGAGTGCCACTACTGTCACGGGTTAGTCTCGGCGTCGGAACGGGACCACATCGTCCTCGACCAACACGGGAACCACGAGGTGTACTTACACGAGCAGTGCGCTGACGGGCACAACCTGATCGGGTCGTCCGCGGCGTCGGGTGAGGTCGAAATCGTCTGTCCCGAGTGTGGCACAGTCGAGACACACTGACGTGACCGACCCGACGAACCTCGTCTTATCGGGTTCCTAATACGACGTGGAAGCGGCTACGCGGGTCGCGAGCCATCCGCTCGGCTAGGGGAGTTCCACCGCGACGCCCGACTGGTGACTCGCCGCCTTGACGGTGTTGTACAGCAACATCGCGATGGTGAGCGGTCCGACGCCGCCGGGGACGGGCGTGATAGCGCCCGCCGTCTCCCGACAGCTCTCGAAGTCCACGTCACCGACCAGTTCGTACCCCTTCTCCGTGTCGGCATCGACGCGGTTGATCCCCACGTCGATGACCGTCGCGCCCTCCTGAATCATGTCGCCGTCTATCATCTCGGGGACGCCGGCCGCCGCGACGAGGATGTCGGCGTTCCGGGTCTTTTCGGCGAGGTTCCGGGTCCGGGAGTGACAGACTGTCGTCGTCGCGTTGCCGCCCTCGCCGTACTGAACGAGGAGGTTCGCCATGGGCTTGCCCACGATGTCGGAGCGGCCGACGACGACGGCGTCTTTGCCCTCCGTCTCGATGCCCTCCGCGGCCAGTATCTTCTGGACGCCGTGAGGCGTACACGGCTTGAACCGCGCGTTCCCGGCGACCAACCGGCCGACGTTCTCGGGGTGGAAGCCGTCGACGTCCTTCCTCGGGTCGATGCGCGCTAACACCTCGCGCTTGTCGACGTGGTCCGGCACCGGCAGCTGGACGAGGATACCGTGTACCGTCGGGTCCGCGTTCAGTTCGTCGATGCGGTCATACAACACCGCCGCTGGCTCGTCCGGGTCGATCTCGTGGTGGAAGCCGTCGATACCCGTCTCCTCGCAGGCCTGCTGTTTCATCGAGACGTACGTCTCACTGGCCCCGTCGTCGCTCATAAGCACCGTCGCGAGTCCCGGTCGGACGTCCGACGCCGCGAGCGTCTCTGTACACGCACTGACCTCGGCCCGAATCCGGTCCGCGATTTCGTTGCCGTCGATTATCGTAGTCATAGTGATGTCACTGTCGTGGGTGGCGACGCTCGGTCTCCGTGCGCCGCTGGAACGGGACGGGACCGACACCAGTCGACCCCTGACTGTGTGGCCACCGCACTCGCTCACCACCTCAGTCCCCGACGACATAACCGCGGATGGGGAATAGTCCGCCCGTTGAAATACCGTCGGATGTTCGTCGCGGAACCGACCCTATTGCGCTCCCAATCCGGAACCGTTTCGGCGGAATCCACCGTTCACGCAAGGTTTTTGTCGGGTCCAGTGCTTGGTGTTAGGCAACCACATCGAGGGCTGCATATCGGCCCTCGCGGAGGCTCTAGTACCAGATGAGTGATATACGAACCGTCACGGAGCGAGCAACGTTCGTCGAAACTGCCGCGTCGGCACCGGACGGTGCCCGCGTGCCCGTCGAAGTACGCATCACCGTCTCGGACCCGTTCGAGGCCTACCGCCGCGCCCGGACGGGCGAGGACGGCGTCTATCTCGAAACCACCGGTGGGCAGTCCGGATGGGGGTACTTCGCCGTCGACCCGGTCGAACTGGTAGAAGTCGGGGCAGACGCGACGCCGGACGGCGACACAAGCCCCAGTATCGAGGCCATCGACGCCGTGCTGGATCGTGAGACACTCGTGCGCGGAGAGTGTGACGTACCCTACCCCTGTGGGGCGTTCGGATGGCTCTCCTACGACGTGGCCCGCGAACTCGAAGACATCCCGGCGACGACGGTCACGGACGGCCTCCCCCGTCTCCAACTCGGCGTGTTCGACTGCGTCGCCGCGTGGGAGGAACCACACGACGGGGAGGTGACCCTCCGGGTGACCGCGTGTCCGGTGGTCGAGGACGACGCCGAGGCGGCCTACGACGCCGGACTGGAGCGGGCGACGGCGCTCGCCGAATCGGCGCTCCACGGCGACCGGCACGTCCAGTCGCCCCCCACCGCGAGCCAGCAGGCCACCTTCGAGAGCGAGTGTGGTGAAGCGGCCTACGCCGACCGCGTCCGGACTATCAAACAGTACGTCCGCGACGGCGACACCTTCCAGACCAACGTCTCCCACCGACTGACGGCCCCGGCGGCGGTCCACCCCGTCGAGACGTTCGACGCCGTCCGGCGGGTGAACCCCGCGCCATATTCGGGACTACTCGAGTTCCCGGGCGTCGACCTCGTCAGTGCCAGCCCGGAACTGCTGCTGGACGTCGAGGGCGACCGCCTCCTCACCGAACCCATCGCCGGCACGCGTCCCCGGGGTGACACGCCCGAGGAAGACGCCGATCTGGAGCGTGACCTCACGACCGACGAGAAGGAACGGGCCGAACACGCGATGCTCGTCGACCTCGAACGCAACGACCTCGGAAAGGTCAGCGAGTACGGCAGCGTCGACGTCGCGGAGTACCGCCGCGTCGACCGCTACTCGGAGGTGATGCACCTCGTCTCGCTGGTCGAGGGTCGGCGGCGCGACGACGTGAGCATCGCCGACGCCGTCGCCGCCGTCTTCCCGGGCGGCACCATCACCGGCGCGCCCAAACCACGGACGATGGAGATCATCGACGAGGTGGAGACGACCCGGCGCGGCCCGTACACGGGGAGCATCGGCGTCTTCGGCTTCGACGACCGGGCGACGCTGAACATCACCATCCGGACGCTGGTCCGCCACGAGGGCGAGTACCGTCTCCGCGTCGGCGGCGGCGTCGTCCACGACTCGGTGCCGGCCAAGGAGTACCAGGAGACGCTGGACAAGGCCCGTGCGCTCGTCAACGCCGTGGACGAAGCGCTCGGTGAACAGGGGTCGTTCGCCGTGGAGTCCACCGCCGACCCGATGGAGGGCGTCCGATGATACTCATCGTCGACAACTACGACTCCTTCGCGTACAACCTCGTCCAGTACGTCGGCGAGTTCGACGACGTGGAGGTCCGGCGCAACGACGCTATCGACGTCGCCGACATCCGCGACCTCGACCCGGACGGCATCGTCGTCTCGCCGGGCCCGGGGACGCCGGCCGACGCGGGCGTCTCTATCGACGTGTTCGCCGAGACCGCCTACCCGGCGCTCGGCGTCTGTCTCGGCCATCAGGCGCTGTGTGCGGCCCACGGGTCGCCCGTCGGTCACGCGCCCGAGGTGGTCCACGGCAAGCCCTCGGAGGTCAGACACGACCACACCGGTCTCTACGAGGGTGTCGACGACCCCTTCGAGGTCGGTCGCTATCACTCGCTGGCCGTCGAGGACGACGACCTACCGGACGAACTCGTCGAGACGGCCCACACCGACGACGAGCAGAGCGTCGTGATGGGGGTCAAGCACGTCGACCGCCCGCACGTGGGCGTGCAGTTCCACCCCGAGAGCATCCTCACCGACGCCGGCAAGCGGATCGTCGAGAACTTCTGTACGAACGTCGCCGGCGTCTGAGTGAGGTCCGTCGGATCACTTCTCCTCGGGCGGGTCTACGTCGTGGTGCGTCTGAATCGACGGGAGTCGGTCGAGCCCCCGTCTGAGAACCGACGTGTGGCCTCGCTCGTGTCGGTACCACGTCAGCGTCAGGCCACCGACTGCGACCACCGAGATGACGGCGAACGGCCCGCCGGTGAGCACGGCGAGCGCCTGTAACGTCCCCGCACCGCCGACGAGCAGTACCGCCGTCGCCACCGCGCCCTGAAAGACGCCCCAGAAGACGACGCTGCCCGTCGAGGGGACCTGTCCCCGTCGGGTCGCGAGCAGCGAGACGACCAGCGTCGACGTGTCCGCAGAGGTCGTCATGAACACCACGATGAGCGCCAGGAACAGGAACGAGAGGAGGCGTCCGAGCGGTAGCGACGCGAACAGTGCGAACCCGGCGACGGCCTCCGAGGCACTACTGCCGGCAATCGCTCCGAGGATGTCCGCTCGCCCCGTCTGCTGGACGAACAGGGAGGCCCCACCCAACAGGAGGAACCAGACCGCCGTCGCGGCGGCGGTGGCGACGACGCTCGTGAACACGACGGTCCTGACGCGCCTGCCCCGGGAGAGCGCGGCGACGAACAGGCCGGCGAACGGCGCCCACGAGAACCACCACGACCAGTTCCAGACCGTCCAGTTGGCGACCCACTCACCGCCGATGTGGAGACTCAACGGGACGAAGTGGACGACGTAGCCACCCAGCGCCCGAGTACCCCGTTCGACGACGAACGCACGCGGGCCGACGGCGGCCAGTACGAGAGCGAACAGGCCAAAGAGCACGACGTTCAGCCCGGCGATGCGGCGGATGCCGCGGTGGATGCCGGTGACGGCCGAGAGGACGAAGACGGCCGTCAGGCCGCCGACGAACAGCAACGGCCCGGTCCCGCCCACGGTAACGTCCCACTGGAACGAGATACCCGCGAGGAACTGCTGGCTCACCAGCGCCACCGACGTCGCGATACCGCCGATGGTGGCGAACACGGCGAGGGTGTCGACGAGGCGACTCCACACCGAGTCGAGGCCCGAGACGCCGAGGAACGGGGCCAAAATGGTCGATACGCGCAGCGGTGCGCCGCGCTCGAACACGAAGTACGCGATTGGGACGCCGATGACCGCGTACGCGCTCCACGCCGAGACGCCCCAGTGAAACAGCGAGTAGACCAGTGCGTCGTTGCTAGCGGCTGTGGACCGTGGCGTAGCGCCGAAGTACGGCGGCGGGTCGCCGTAGTGAAACAGCGCCTCTGCTGGCCCCCAGAACACCAGTCCCGCCGCGATGCCGGCAGTGAAGACGAGCGTGAAGTACGTCGGGTATGTGTACGTCGGGTCCGTATCGTCCGGCCCGAGCGTGATGTCGCCCCACGGGCCGAGCAACAGAAACAGGCAGTAACAGACGGCGATGAAGACGGCGACGACGAACAGTGGGCCGCCGGTCCGCAGAACCGTGCCCGTTGCGGCGTCGACCGCCGCCGACGTCCGGTCCGGTAACGCGACCTGCAGGCCGAAAAACAGCACGAACACGACGACGGGCAGTCCCAGCGTCAGCGGGTCCTGTCCGGCGAGGAACGTCCGGATAGCGTCCCGCAGTCCGGTCTGTCTGATCTTCAGGAGGTAGCGGTCGGCCGACTGCGCGTCGTCCGGTCGATGGGGCAACACCGCGAGGTATCCGAGCCCGGAACTGAAAAACAGGAGTGCGAGTGCGAGCCACGCCGCACCGCTCACCGCCTCGCCGACGAACGCCGGAAAGAAAAAGCCCGAGAGGACGATGGCCCCCGAGACGACACACAGCGGTGCGAGGACGCTCGCGACGACTCGCCCGATGCCGCCTCCCGCTGACGTGGCCATACACTGACAATCAGTCTCGGATCGGTTTATTAGTATCGTAGCCACCGACACGCTGTCGGGTCCGCGACGCGGTTCGGCACCGTGACACGCGGTCGGGTGTCGACTTGCTCACGGGACCGGTCGACGGCCCGACACCCTCCCGCTGGTCCCGGTACCCACGCACGGGCCGGACGGCGCACTCAGTTTCCGGCGTCCCCGCCGTCCGGGTCTGTGGACCGCTCGGGGCCGGCGTCGTCGGTCACGGACAGGGTCGTCACCTCGCCCAGTACCGATCGACCGAGGAGGCGGCCGCCGATGGTTCGAGGATTGAGGACCTCGTCCGCACCGACCGAGTCGAACTTGTCGACGTGTTTCTCCTCCGTTGCGGCCGCGACGACGCGGACGTCCGGCGCGACGTTCTTGGCTGCGATGACGGCGAGGACGTCTCTCGCGTCGTCGTTGCTCCCGACGACGACTCCGCGGGCAGTGTCGACGCGGGCGTCCGAGAGGACGCTCTCGTCCGTCGGGTCCTCTGTGAGGACGCTCACCCCGTCGGTCTGGAGGGCGGCGGCCGTCTCGGCGTCGTCTGTCACGACTACGACGTCCGTCTCGTCTCGCAATTCGTTCAGTAGCGATTCCGTCACGTCGCCGTACCCGAGCACCACGACGTGGTCCTCGAGGAGTGTGAGTTCTGCGGCAGTCATGATTCCGAACGCTGTCGCCATCCGCGACTCGATGACCGGGACGATGAGTGCCCCCACCGCCACGGTGAACGCACCCGTACCGAACAGGATAACCGAGAGCGAGAACCACCGTGCCTGCACCGTCGTCGGCGTGATGTCGCCGTACCCGACCGTCGCGATAGTGACGATGACGTAGTACACCGCGTCGCTCCACGTATCGAGTTCGAGGAACTGGGCACGGAGCGTATAGGAGCCGACGACGCCGTAGAGGCCGACGCCGACCATCGCCGCTAGCGACGCTATCTGCAGCGGCGAGAGGTCGACAGGCTGATCGAAGGCGGCCCTGTTCCAGACCAGCGAGGGAACGGCGACGACGACGAGGACCAACAGCGGCACGTCCGTCGTCTGGAGCGTCGCAAGCGGCAGGAGCGCGAGGCCCGGCAGCGCGAGGACCGCCGCGCGCCAGGCGAGTCGCTTTCGCCGCTGTAACCCGACGGTGACGAGGCCGAGTACGAAGGCAAAGAGGACGCCCGAGAACCGTGCGAACCCGACCGGAACGGTCACGACTGCGGTGAGCGGACCGTCGAGAGCGAAGGTCGGTTGGCTGAGGTTCGACAGGCCGGTCACGAACGCGAGCAGCGTGATGGCGCCGGTCAGGACGACGGTGGGTCTGGCACCGGAGAACTGCTCCCACTCGACGAACGGCACCCGATCCGTCGGATAGAACACCTCTTCCAGCGCGGGTTCCCGGCGCTCGTCTGGCACGTCAACCATTACCAAGCTATTGGCCGTCTCGACATAAAAATACCCGCGCAGTACCGCTGACGCTCCGGCACGAGATTCAATACCCCGGGGGGAGAACTGCCGACGATGCATCAGTGTGAGACGGGCGTGTTCGCGTGGACCGATCTCTTCGAGACCGACGTGTCGGGGCCTGAACCGGGTGATGCCGAATGAACCCGGCCGTTCTGTTCGGCCTCGGTACTATGATCGCGTGGGGGTTCTGGATAATCCTCGGCGACGTCGCCTCAAACAGCATCGACCCCGTGATGGCGGCATTCCTCTCCTACGCGACGGCCGCAGTGGTCTCCGGTGTCTACGTTGTCACCTCGGACGCCTCGCTAGCCGTCACTAATCGCGGATTGGTGTACTCCGGTGCGGCGGGTATCGCGGCCGCCATCGGCGTCGTGTCGACGTTCATCGGCGTCTCAGTCGGCTCTACGGCCGTCGTCTCGACCATCGGGGGCATGTACTTCATCACGGCGGCGGTCATCAGTACCGTCGCGCTGGGCGAACCGGTGTCGGCCCAGAAAGTCGCCGGCATCGGACTCGCGCTGACCGCTATCGTCGTCATCAATCAGTAACTGGCTCGCATCACACAACACATCACACCGTTGACGTGCTGTGGCGCCAGCGGGCCGCTCGACCGGGGTTTAAGAAACCGGCCCGGCTACGGGCGAGCGTGAAGCGCACAATCAGTACCGACGATGCGCCGGCGGCGGTCGGCGCGTACAGTCAGGCGACGACCAACGGCGACCTCCTCATCACGGCGGGGCAACTGCCCCTGACGACGGACGGCGAACTGCTGGACGACGAGTCCGTCGCCGACCAGACACGGCAGTGCATGGAGAACGTCGAGGCCATCCTCGAATCCGAGGGCCTCTCCATCGACGACCTGCTCAAGACGACGGTGTTCCTCGATGACATCGACGACTTCGACGAGTTCAACGAGGCGTACAGCGAGTTCTTCGACGAGGACCCGCCGGCCCGGAGCGCCGTCGGTGCGGGCGCCGTCCCGAAGGGCGCCGCCGTCGAGATAGAGGCCATCGCGACGACGGCGTAACGTCCCTCTGCGAGCGGTCTCGCGCCGTCACCGCAGTTCCATGTTCTGGGCGCGCTCGGCGGCGAGGTCGGTTATCTCCGCGACGCTGCTGTCCGAGCGGTCCGCGAGCACGCGCACTAGCATGCCGAGCTGGACTGCGGCAGCCTCGCGGAGTTCTTCGGCCGATTCGGTGTCGTTGCCGAAGTAGTACTCGTGTCGGCCGTCTCCGTGGACGAGGCCGGCGTACACCGAGTGCAGGTCGTCCTCGGTGATGGCCGCCGCGGCGTCCGTCTTGACCGACTCGAATTGCGGGTTCGTCATCACCTCAGATACGGTGACAGAGGTCCCTAATCGCTTCGGTGGGCCGTGCGGTCCCGTCCGCCAACGTTTCGGCGAACGGACTCGTTGTGTCGGTGGTCGTCACCTGCGGGTCGTCGACGGACGACTGCCGGGCCGCGTATGGGATTTTTATCCTTCGGGCTCCTCGTGCGAGCCAATGACACGAGGTACAGGTGCCGTCGGCCGCTCACCCCTCGTCCGCGTGGCGACAGACGTCCGGACGGACGCGGGCGAGGCGGTCGTAACTGCGGCACAGAACTCCGCCGACTCGGTCCCGGTCGTCCGGACGGGGCCGACCGGCACCACGGCGTACGACCCGCTCGTCATGCTGACGAGTGCGGGCCAGACAGCACTGTTCGGCGGCCCGTCGCCGTCGCTCGTCCGGGACCTCGTCGCGACGCTCGAAGACGGGGACCTCCCGACCGACGGGGCGACGGCCGTCGTCGGCCACGACCCGGAGACGCCGACGCTCCCGATACCGGACGCGGGGCCGCTCTCGGTCGGCCGACGGACCGTCCTCGGTCCCTGTGGCTGGGCCGACCCGCTCGAACCGGACGACTGGTCGTTCGTCTCACCCGACCGGACCGCGGAGGCGGCGACAGCGTTCGGGATTCTTGGCCGCGGCCGCGGCGACGCGGCGGCCGACGACCCGGTGATCGACGTGTGGGAAACCGCACGCGAGGCCGACGGCGACCCGGTGGTCGTCGTCAACGCCAACGACGCGAGCGACCTGCCGCGGGCCGACGAGACGCTCCTCACCGCCGCGCCGTTCGCCGTCCTCGACGGGCTTGCGGCGGTGGCCGAGTACGTCGGCACCGAGGACGCCGTCGTCTACCTGAACGAGGCTGACTCCCCGCTACACCGGCATCTGCAACGGGCCGTCGACGCCGCCGCGGAAGCGCTTCCGGTCGTCCCCCAACTGGTGGCCGGTCCCGACGAGTATCGGGCGGGCGAACCGACGGCGGCGCTCGAAGCGCTGGAGGGCGCAGACCGCATCGAACCGCGGCTTCAGCCGCCGACGCCGGCCGAACGCGGGCTCTACGGCCGACCGACGGTGATTCACACGCCCCGGACCGTCGCGCAGATTCGACAGGCTATCCAGGCCCCAGCGACGATGGACACCGACGTCGCCGACCCCGGGACCCGACTCGTCACCGTCACCGGCGACGTGGCGAACCCGGCGACCGTCGAACTGGGGTCGGGCGGGAGCCTCGCCACGGTACGGGAGGTAGTCGAGATGGACGGCGCGTTCAAGATGGCCTGCGTCGGCGGCGTTCTGGGCGGTATCACCCGTGACCTCGACGTCGCCCCGACCGCACAGTCCTTGCGCGCCGCCGGTCTCGGCACGGACGGCGTCGTGGAACTGCTCGCCGACGACCGCTGTGCGCTGGCGACCGTCGGCGAGCGAGCGCGGTTCGCCGCCACGGAGAACAGCGGTCGGTGCGTCCCCGGCCGCGAGGGGACCAAACAACTCGCCGAACTCCTGCGCGAGGTGTACGACGGATCGTTCGACACCGAGAAGATACGCGAACTGGGGCGGGTGATGCGCCGGTCCAGCAACTGTCAGGTCGGCGCGCACGCGCCCCGGCCCGTGACCACCGCCATCGAGGAGTTCGAACCGGAGATTCGCGCACACGCAGACGGCCACTGTCCGGCCGGCACCTGTACGGAGCAACTATGAGTACCGACGAGACACTCCCCGGCGTTCCCGACCTCACCGATCCGCGATCGGAGACGCCGGTCACGGCCGAGTTCGAGACAGGCACCGCCAACGACCCCGACGTGGGGACCATCGGCGACGCACCGACGACCGTCACCGTCGACGGCGAACCCGTCACCGTCCCGCCCGGGTCGACGCTCGTCGACGCCATGGAAGCGGCGAGTGGCGTCTCGGTCGACCCCGGCGCCGACGGCTTAGAGGACGCGGACGTCCCCGCGCTCTGTTACTACGACCGCGAGGGCGACTGCAGCGACGAGGTCGGCCCTCGTAGCGAGTGTCGTACTTGCATGGTCGAGACGGACGCCCACGGCCTCGTCCCCTCCTGTTCGCATCCTGCCGAGGACGGCCTCAACGTGCGAACCGACACCCCGGACGCCGAGGAAGCGCGAAGCGTCAACCTCGATCTGGTCCTCTCGAACCACAACCTGCGGTGTACGACCTGCAACGGCAACGGCCGCTGTGAACTGCAGGACGCCGCCATCAGCGAGGGCGTCGACCACCCGCGCTACGGCGTCTTCGACGAGCGAGACGAGTACGAACCTATCGACGACACGTCGTCGTTCATCCAGATAGACCGCAACAAGTGCATCCTCTGTAACCGTTGTGTCGACGCCTGCAACGACGTGCAAGTCGAGGGCGTCCTCCGAATCGAGGGTCACGGCGAGGACACCCGCATCGGCTTCCAATCGGACGCCGAGACCATGGGCGATTCGGAGTGTGTCTCCTGCGGGCACTGCGCCACAGTCTGTCCAACGGGGTCGCTCACCGAGAAGGGTATCGGCGGGGCCGCGACGCTCCCGCTCCCCGGATTCACCCAACGCAACTCCGTCGGGAAGGTCATCGAACACGAGGACGTCGAGACCATCGACGACACGACGGCACCGAACCGCACCTTCGGGGCCGCCGAACCGCTCGACGGCGACGAGAAAGGGCTGGCGAAGTTCGTCTCGAAGGCCAAGCGCAACGCGGGCGACCTCGCGAAGCAGTTCGGGAACGAGGCGTTCCTCGCGGCGGAACACACCGCCGAGAGCATCGCCGCGAACACGCTCCCGGAGGGCCGCCTGTTCGACGTGGCCAGCATGGTGAGCAAGTACCGCCTCGGAAAGATAGACAAACAGGAGACGACCTGCGGGTTCTGTGCCGTCGGCTGCCGGTTCGAGATGTGGGGCAAAGACGGCGACTCGCTGGGGGTCGTCCCCGTCGACGACCCCGATACGGCGCCGGCTAACAACTTCTCGACCTGTGTGAAAGGGAAGTTCGGCCACGAGTTCGCCAACAGCGGGAAGCGCGTGACCGAACCGCTCGTCAGGAACGACGACGGCGAGTTCGAGGCCGTCGAGTGGGACGAGGCGCTGGACTACGTCGCCGACCGACTCTCACAGATACAGGACGAGCACGGTATCGACGCGCTCGGCTGTCTCGCCTCCTCGAAGGGAAGCAACGAGGAGGCCTACCTCGTTCAGAAGTTCGCCCGGCAGGTGCTCGGGACGAAGAACATCGACAACTGCGCGCGCCTCTGTCACTCCTCGACCGTGGCGGCGCTCCAACAGACGGTCGGGTACGGCGCGATGACCAACCGCATCAACGAGGACGTCGGCGAGGCCGACGCCTACCTCATCAGTGGGTCCAATACGACAGAATCGCACCCAGTGCTGGCGACTCGCATCAAGCAGAACGTCCGCGACGGCGCGGACCTCGTCGTGTTCGACCCGCGCAAGGTCGGCATCGCCGAACACGCCGACCAGTACACCCGCACGAATCCGGGGTACGACGTGGCGTGGCTCAACGGCCTGATGCGCTACATCATCGAGAACGACCTGCACGATACGGCGTTCATCGAGCGCAACACGAAGAACTTCGAGGACCTAAAGGAGAAGGTGCAGGCGTTCACGCCGGAGACAGTCGAGGAGTTGGCCGGGGTCTCTCCGGACGAACTCGCCTCGGCCGCCGAGACGCTGGCCGAGGCCGACACCGTCGTCTTCGGCTGGGCGATGGGGATGACCCAGCAGTCCCACGGCACCGAGAACCTGCTGGCGATGGCCGACCTCGCGCTGTTGCTCGGCCAACTCGGCAAGCCCGGTGCGGGCCTCTCGCCGTTCCGGGGCCAGAACAACGTGCAGGGCGGCGGCGGCGACATGGGGACTCTCCCCGGGAGTCTCCCGGGGTATCAGGACCCCGCTGACGACGAGGTGGGCGAGAAGTTCGCCGAGGCGTGGGGCGAGCGCCCGCCCGAGGAACCCGGGCTGAAAGTACCGGAGATGCTGGCCGAAGCCCACGAGGGCAACCTCCGCGGGATGTACGTCGTCGGGGAGAACCCGGCGCTGTCGGAACCGGACATCCAGCACGCCGCCGAGGCGCTCGAAGACTTGGAGTTCCTCGTCGTGCAGGACATCTTCATGACCGAAACCGCGGAGTACGCCGACGTGGTTCTGCCGGCCGCGACGTCACCGGAGAAACACGGCACGTTCACGAACACGGAGCGGCGCGTCCAGCGGGTGCGCCCGACGGCGGAGCCACCGGGCGAGGCCCGGCAGGACTGGGAGATCACGCAGGCGCTTGCGAACCGACTGGGATACGACTGGGACTACGACCACCCGCGCGAGGTGATGGACGAAATCAACTCGCTCGTGCCCATCTACGGCGGGGTCACCTACGACCGACTCGAATCCGGCGAAGAACACGGCCTCCAGTGGCCCTGCTGGGACGAGGACCACCTAGGGACGCCGTACCTCTACGACTACGAGGAGGGGAACTTCAACCACGACGACGGCCTCGCCCGGTTCGTCCCCGCGGACGGCGGCCATCCCGGCGAGTTGCCGGACGAGGAGTTCCCGCTGACGCTCACCTCGGGGCGCGTGCTGTACCACTGGCACACGGGCCAGATTACGCGGCGCGTCGAGGGGCTGATGAGCCACGTCGGCGAGAGCTTCGTGGAGATTCACCCTGATACGGCGGAGCAGTTGGGCGTCGCCGACGGCGAGTACGTCCGGGTGGAGTCCCGCCGTGGGTCCATCGTCGTCAAAGCGCAGGTCACCGACCGAGTGGGGCCGGGGACGCTGTTCATCCCGATGCACTTCGCGACCGGCGCGGTGAACAAACTCACGGGCGAGACGTTCGACCCGACGGCGGGCATCCCCGAGTACAAGGTATCGAGCGTGCGTCTGGAACCGCTCGGTCCCGAGACGGACGAGACGGTGCTGCGGACGCCGGACGCCGGCGCCGGGAGCGTCGCCGGCGACGACTGAGGCCGACTCGCTCCCGAAACTCTACCGTTCCGTATCTCGACAGTTCACTCTGAGTTACGTATTTTTCACAGCGTTAACGCTGTTACGCACACCGGTCGAACGGCGGTTCGGCCCCGCTCGACAGTAGCTTTATACGCTGGATTCCGTTTGTCCGACGTAATGGATTCGCAGGAACAGCAGGCCGAGTTCCAGTACGACACTGGCGGCGAGACGACCGGTCCGATGGCCGGGTTCGACGAACAGAAGGCCCGAGAGGGCGCACGACTGCTTCTGGAAGCGGTCGGGCGGAACCCCGACGAGGCAGGTGTCTACGATACGTGGTACCGCCGCGTCCCAGCGATGCTGGAGACGCTCACCGAGGGGACGAGACACGAGGAGAAGCCAGTTATGCGAACGTTCGAGGCCGAGACGGACAGCCTCGTCGTCAAGACGAGCATTCCACTGCACAGCATGTGCGAACACCACCTGCTGCCGTTCGACGGCGTGGCCCACGTCGCGTACCGACCGGACGAGGAGATGGTCGGCCTCTCGAAGCTCATCCGCTACGTCCGGTGGCAGTCCCGACAACTGACCACACAGGAGGCGCTGACCCACGACATCGCGACGGGGCTGGCCGAGGAACTGAACGCCGGCGGCGTGACCGTCGAGGTCACGGCGACGCACATGTGCGAGGTGATGCGCGGCGTCGAGACGGCGACCGAGACGACGACCAGAGCGGAAGCCGGGTCGCTCACCGACGCCGACCGCGAGCAGTTCCGCGAGTCGGTGCGGCGACAATCCGCGTCGGCAGCGACTCGCTGAGGCGCCCGGCCGACGGCTACGTATTTTGAGACAGTCTACGAACGAAAACGGGAACGAACAGCGGCGCACGAAACGGTTAGGACAGCGTGAGGCTCGCCTGTTCAGAACAGGCCGGTGATGTTGCCGTCCTCGTCGATGTCCATGTCGGCGGCGGCGGGACGCTGTGGGAGTCCCGGCATCGTCAGCGCGTCGGCGGTCAGCGCGACGATGAAGCCGGCACCGGCCGACGGGTACACCTCGCTGATCTCCAGTTCCCAGCCCTCGGGTGCGCCCTTCTTGCTTGCGTCGTCGCTGAACGAGTGGAACGTCTTCGACATACAGACCGGCACGTCGTCGAAGCCGAGGTCCTGCATGCGGTCGATGTCGTCCAGCGCGCCCCCGGTGAACTTCACGCCGTCGGCACCGTAGATTTCGGTGGCGACGGTCTCTATCTTCTCCTTGATCGGGGCCTCCTCGTCGTATAGGTACTCGAACTCGTCCTCGTCGCTCTCCTCGACGGCGCTGATGACGTGGTTACCGAGGTCCTCACCGCCCTCGCTGCCCTTCTCGAACACTTCGGATTCGGCCACTCGCACGCCGAGGTCGTTCTCGCAGTGGTCGAGCACTGCCTGTACCTCTTCCTCGGTGTCGTCGGGGAAGCGGTTGAGCGCGACGACGACCGGGACGCCGAACTGCTGGAGGTTCGAGACGTGCTTGTCGAGGTTCTCGAAGCCCTTCTCGACGGCGTCGACGCCGGACTCGTCGATCTCGTCGAAGTCGACCGGCCACTGGTCCAGTCCGTGGTACTGGAGCGCACGGATCGAGGAGACCAGCACGACGGCGTTCGGCGTCATATCTCCCAGACGGCAGACGATGTTCATGAACTTCTCGGCGCCGAGGTCCGACCCGAACCCGGCCTCGGTGACGAGGTAGTCGCCCATGCCGAACGCGGCCTTGTCGGCGATGAGCGAGTTCGTCCCGTGGGCGATGTTCGCGAACGGGCCGCCGTGGACGAACGCGGGCGTCCCCTCGATAGTCTGGACGACGTTGGGCTTGATGGCGTCTCGGAGGAGCATCGTGACCGGCCCCGTCGCCTCGATGTCGTCGACCGTGATGGTCTCGCCGTCCTCGCCGTAGGCGACGATGATACGCGAGATGCGCTCCTTGAGGTCTTCGAGGTCCGAGGCCAGACAGAGGACGGCCATCAGTTCGGAGGCTGCGGTCAGTTTGAACCCGTCTTCCCGCGGGGTCCCGCCGCTCTCGCCGCCCAGTCCGACGACCGTCTCGCGGAGCGCGCGGTCGTTCATGTCCAGCGCGCGCTTCCACGCGACGTCGTTGACGTTGATGTCGAGGTCGTTACCCTGCGAGAGGCGGGCGTCGAGCATCGCCGCGATGAGGTTGTGGGCCGCCGTCAGCGCGTGCAGGTCGCCCGTGAAGTGGAGGTTGATGTCCTCCATCGGAAGGACCTGCGACCGGCCGCCGCCGGCCGCGCCGCCCTTGACGCCGAACACCGGGCCGAGCGACGGTTCGCGGATGGCGATCATCGCGTCCTCGCCCAGATGGTTGAGCGTCTGGCCCAGACCGACTGTCGTGACGGTCTTCCCCTCGCCCTTCGGCGTCGGCGTCATCCCCGTTACCAGCACGAGGTTCTGCTCGTTGTCCTCCGCTCGTTCGCGAAGACGGTCGATGGCGTGATGTTTGACCTTCGCGGTGTACTCCCCGAAGTACTGGAGGTCGTCGAGACCGAGGCCCCACGGCTCGACGAGTTCCCAGATGGGTTCCATGTCTGTCGACTGTGCGATGTCGTAGTCCGTCGGAATCGGGTCCTGTGGGTCGTCGTCTAGAGACATCTCACCCGGACGTTCCCCGCACCGCCGTAATAATGTTAGTGTAGCTGACAAGTGGGGGATAGGATGTGTTCGCGTCCACCGCGTTCACTCGTCGTGTCCGCCAGCCGACGTGACGAGGTTCCGGCCCACCGTACTCGTCGCTGGACCCCGCGTTACTCGCCGCGCAGATACTCGACGACCGTCTCGGGGTCGGCGCCGAGGCCGCCGCCCTGTGCGAGCGTCGGTTGGCCGCCGCCGCCTCCGCCGAACTCGCCGGTCACGTCGTCGATAACGTCGTTCGCGTCCGTCTCGCCGTCCGTGCCGACGACGACGAACGTCGCCCCGTCTCGTCCGACGAGGACGACCACGTCCGCTACGTCGTCGTCCAGCGCTCCCACGCGGTCGGCGACGGTGTTGGGACCGACGCCGTCGACGGTGCCGACCAACCACGCCGCTCCGTCTCTGGCCGTCGTGTCGGCCGCCAGCGACGAGATGCGCGCGTCCAGCAGGCGCTCGCGGAGGTCCTCGCTGTCGGCCTGTAGCGACTTCTTCTCCTCCAACAGCCCCTGTGCCCGCTGTGCGAGGTCCTCGACGCTCGTATCGAGTGTATCGGCGGCACGGGACGCGCTCCGTCGTCGGTCTATCTGGCGCTGTATCGCCGACGGTCCGACGGCGTACTCGACGCGGACGAGGTCTGCACCCGGGTTCGAGACGTCGACGACCTCGATGGGTCCGATTTCGTTCGTGTTCCGAACGTGCGTGCCACCACAGGCCGAGACGTCCCAGCCGTCGATTTCGACGATGCGGACGCCGTCCGCCGGGTCGGCGTCGCCGAGGTTGAACACGATGTCGTCGTCCGCGCGTGCCTCCTCGACGTCCATCTCGTACCACTCCACCGACCGACTGTCCCAGACGGCCTCGTTGGCCATGCGCTGGAACGTGAGGGCGTTTACTTCGTCGGCGTCCGCGTCGGCGTCGAAGTCGAGGCGGACGGTGTCCTCACCGATGTCGAACCCGCCGTAGCCGTGACTGTCGAACAGTTGCCGGCCGACGCCGTAGACCACGTGACTCGCGGTGTGGGCCCGCATGCTGTACGTCCGGAACTGCTCGTCTATCTCGCCGCTTGTCGTCTCGCCGACTTCGATTTCGGGTGTCTCAGCGAGTGTATGGACCGTTTCACCGTCGCGTTGCTGGACGTCGACGACGTCGACGCCGGCGAGTGTGCCCTCGTCGGCCGGTTGGCCACCCCCTTCGGCGTAGAAGTACGTCCTGTTCAGCGTCACGTCGCGGCCGTCGACGGAACGGACTGTCGCGTCGAACGACGTCACGTATGGCTGGTCGCTGGCGAGGTTGGCTGTCGCTTCCACGGTCATGCCCGTCGCCTCGCGGGCCGTGCCAATAAATCACGTGTTCGAGGCCGCTCCGTCGGACGGCGATAGCTTAATCAGGCCGAAGCCGACCATATGTGCTATGGAGTACCACGAGTCAGCCGACTACCTGCAGTCACTACAGCGCCGTCGGCCCAAACTCGGGACGGAGACGACGGCGCGGATGCTCTCGCACCTCGGGACGCCGCAGGCGTCCCTCGACTGCGTCCAGATTGCCGGGTCGAACGGCAAGGGTAGTACGGCCCGCATGCTGGAGAGCGTCCTCCGAACTGCCGGTCTGGACGTAGGGCTGTTCACGTCGCCGGCCCTGAACGACTTTCGCGAGCAAGTGACGGTCAACGGCCGCAAGGTCCCCAAAGCGCGGGTCACGGAGTTCGTCGAGCGAATCGACCCCTGTATCGAGCGGTTGCGAGCGGACGACGACATGCCCACGCACTTCGAAGTCCTCACTGCCCTCGCGCTGTACCACTTCGGCGCCGAGGACGTGGACGTCGCCGTCCTCGAAGTCGGCATCGGCGGCCGGTACGACGCGACCAGCGCCGTCGACCCGGTCGCGAGCGCCGTCACGAGCGTCAGTTTGGAACACACCGACCTGCTCGGTGACACCGTCGAGGAGATCGCTCGCGACAAGGCACAGGTCGCGCCCGCGGACGCACCGCTGGTAACCGGTGCCGACGGTGCGGCGCTCGACGCCATTCGGACGGAGTCGGACGTGATACAGGTCGGCGGAGACGAGGCCGACGTTTCTGCCGTCGAGGACGGGATGTCTTCCGCCGTCGAGAATCACGTCTCGATAACCGGGTCGGAGTGGGCCGTCGAGACGAACCTCAAACTGTTAGGCCAGCATCAGGCGACGAACGCGGGCGTCGCCGCGACGCTCGCGAGACAGGTCGCGTCGGTAACCGAACGGACGATAGCACACGGGTTGCGAAAGGCGACGTGGCCCGGCCGGTTCGAAGTCCGCTCGACGGAACCGCTGGTCGTCCTCGACGGGTCGCACAATCCCGGCGCAGTAGCGACGCTCTCCGACTTGCTCTCGCGATACGACTACGACGACCTACACCTCGTCTTCGCGGCGATGGGTGGGAAGGACATCGACGGTATGGTCGCCGAACTACCGCGGGTCGACACTGCGTACGCGACACGGCCGGATGTCGACCGCGCGGCGACTGTCGAGACGCTCGCCGACGCCCTCGACGGTCACGCCGAGACCGTCCAGCGTATCGAGCCCGTCCCCGAGGCGACGGAGCGAGCGCTAGCCGCCGCCGACGAGTCCGACTGTGTCCTCGTCGCCGGGTCACTGTACGCCGTCGCGGAGGCACGGGACCGCTGGACGCGGAGCGTGGTCCCCAAAGACGCCGGGGCGTCGAGTTCGGTGACGCCGACGGCCAGAGCCGACGGAGGGACGACCGCCGACGGCGTCGACAGTCGCGTGCTCTCGACGACACTTCGACCCGAACAGGCGGCGGTAGTCGACGAGCGCCTAGCGGCCATCGGCGGCACGTGTGTACACACCGAACGCGAAGCGCCAGAGAAACTGGTCTCGACGACCCTCTCGGGGACACCCGCACAACTGCGTACCCTCACGAGCGCCCTCGAAGACGCGGGTCACGGCCTCGGCCGTCTCGCCGAGCAACTCCAGACGGTGCTGGACGGACCACCGTCGGCCGAGGCGGTCGATACCGAGGGGACGGCGGTGATGGGTATCCTGAACGTCACGCCCGATAGCTTCCACGACGGTGGCGAGTACAACCGTCTCGACGCGGCGGTCGAGCGCGCCGAGGAGATGGTCGCGGCCGGCGCGGACATCGTCGACGTCGGTGGGGAGAGTACTCGTCCCGGCGCCGACCCGGTCTCCGTGAGCGAGGAAATCGACCGGGTGGTCCCGATAATCGAGGCGCTCTCGTCGCTAGAGGTACCCGTCTCTGTCGACACCCGGAAAGCCGCCGTCGCGGACGCCGCACTGGCCGCCGGTGCCGACATCGTCAACGACGTGTCGGGACTGTCGGACCCCGAGATGCGGTTCGTCGTCGCCGACCACGGCGCCTCGCTGATCCTCATGCACAGCCTCTCGGCACCCGTCGACCCGGACCGGACGACGACGTACGACGACGTGGTTACAGACGTCGTTTCCGACCTCCGCGAGCAGGTGTTGCTCGCCGAACAGGCGGGTATCGACCGGGAGCAGATTATCGTCGACCCGGGTTGTGGGTTCGGCAAGGACGCGGCCGAGTCGTTCGCGCTGGTCGACCGCCTCGCGGAGCTACGAGCGCTCGGCTGTCCCGTGATGGTCGGCCACTCCCGGAAGTCGATGTTCGAGCGAGTCGGCTGTCGGAGCGGGGACCGTCTCCCGCCGACCATCGCCGTAACGACCATGGCGGCCGAACGGAGCGCCGACGTGGTTCGGGTTCACGACGTCAGCGAGAACGCGGCGGCGGTGCGAACGGTTTCGGAAGCGGACGACGTGTAACCGACCCACCGCTGGCGACGGAGACACGGCTACCGCAGCGGACGATGCCGACCGACAGTTTTTCACATCCCGTCGAGAAACTGCGTAGCATGCTAGCAGCAGACGTGGCAGTCGTCGCGGCGGCGGTTCTCGGGCCGTTCTCGACGCTCTCCCTGCAGGCGTTCGACCCGACGACGGTCACCGACGCATCCCCGACGTTTCGGGCCGCGGCGTCGTTCTTCCTGACGGTGCTGTTCGGCGGCGCCGTCATCTATCGGGACGGCGGCCGCATCGAGGCGGCCGTCGAGTCGTCGCGTCGACGGCCGCTCGTCGCCGCCCTGTACGGCTTGATGGCCTTCGGTGTCGTCACGTTCTTCGTGGCGTACGCGCTCAGCCAACTCGCGAACCTCGGCGTCGGCGCGACGGCAGTGGGCGTCATCGGTACCGTCGTCCTCGGTGTCGCCGTACTCACGCTGGGCGGTTTCGGCTTCGCCGTCGTCGGCGTCTGGGTGACCGAGGCCGTCGGCGGGCGAGACCCGTGGATCGGGCTGGTCGGCGTCGGCGCCGTCAGCGCCATCGCGTGGTTTGTCCTGCCAGTCGTGGTGAGCCTCGTGGTGTGGCTTGCCATCGCTGCCGTCGGCATCGGCGGGTCCGCACGAGAGTGGGTCCACGGCAGTGCCCGCCCCGCGAAATCCGCATAGCGTCGGTCTGCCAACGCACAAACGTGTGCGGTCCATAGCGGTCAGCATGGAACCGCTTCAGCTACCGTTCGATTCGGGATTCGTCGAGATAGCGGCTCAACTCGTCGGGGCTGTCGGCGCTCTCGTTCTCCTCCTGTTGCTGGTCGCCTTCGGTGGGTTCGCCTACAAGAGCCTCGCTGGCGACGGCATCCGCTGGCCCGACGAGACGGAGGAGGCCGAAGAGGAGGACGGCGTCACGCGAGGGTCCGACGAAGACGACTGGAAGTTCTATTGAGGGCCCTCATACTGATGGCTGTAAGTTCGTAACGATATTCGCCACCCCGGGGTGGCGAAGTACTTCAGTTTGTTACAGCCACCAGTATCAGTCGCCCTCGGCGCTCGCCGTCGAGCGGAGCGCTGATACCCCCGCCGACGATGAGCAGGGACGGACCGCCCATCAGACCGCCCCAGATGACCCGATTGACCGTCGAGGGGTGTTGCTTGCCGCCGGTCGCGAGCATGCCCAGCGCGAGTGTCGAGGAGTTTCGGGGCCCGGTGGTCGATCCTGCGACGATATACGACACCCGTTCAACTGTGGCTGGTCGATCGTGGGATGTCACACTGTCGCTGTTTTATTCTCGCGTTGCAATGACTGCGTACAGAACTCTCGGTGTCGTCGGCACGGTGCTGCCGCTGCTTTCGGGGTACGGCCCTCACCGTCGTCGCGAAACCGAGAAAAACCGCCAGGACGGATCAGTCGCTTCCTTCGGCGTCGGGGTTGCCGGTTACGTCCGTCACCACGTCGCTACCGGTTTTCGTGACGTCGACGTCTTCTTCGGCGGTCATGTCCTGGATGCGCTCCTGGAACTGTTCGGACTCCAGAATCTCGTACTCGTTGTCCAGTCCCAGATAGACCGTATAACACATCAGACACAGGATGACCGCGAACGGCAACCCGGTCGTGATTGCGGCCGTCTGCAGGGCGCCGAGGCCGCCACCGACGAGCAGACTCGCGGCGACAGCACCCTCGGTGATCGCCCAGAAGACCCGCTGGACCTTCGGCACGTCGTGTTTGCCGCCCGAGGTCAGGTGGTCGACGACCAGCGACCCCGAGTCAGAGGACGTGACGAAGAACGTCACCACGAGCAGGGTCGCGAGCAGGCCCGTGACGGCCCCAAGCGGGAACTTGCTCAACATGGCGAACATCGCGACCGTCTGTCCCTGATTCGCGACGGCCGAAGCGATGCCACCGCTGCCGACGAGTTGGACCCAGAGGGCCGACCCGCCGAACGTCGCCAGCCAGAGGAACGAGAACATGGCTGGGAGGAACAGCACGCCCAATACGAACTCTCGTACGGTCCGTCCCTTCGAGATGCGCGCGATGAACATCCCGACGAACGGCGACCACGCGATCCACCAACCCCAGTAGAACACGGTCCAGCTCCCCATCCAACTCTTGACGGTGTAGCCGCCCAGTGCCGCCGAGCCACCGATGGTGCCGGTGAAAAACGACAGCGACAGGAAGTTACCGAGGTACGCACCGAGTCCGTCGGCGAACGTCCCGAAGATGTACACCGTCGGGCCGACGACGAGCAGGAACGCCAGCATAGTGAACATCAGGTAGAGGTTGAAGGTGCTCAGCCGTTTGACGCCGCCTTCCAGCCCTGCGGCGACGGAGGCCGTCGCGATGCCGGTGATAACCGCGATGAGGATGACCTGTGGCACCGTCCCGGTCGGCACGTTCACGAGACCGAGGATGTCACCCCCGACGTAGGACAGACCGGTGTTGATCTGTGCGACCCCGAGCCCCAGCGACGTCGACAGGCCGAACAGCGTCGCGAAGACGGTCACGAGGTCGATGACGTGGCCGGGCCAGCCGTAGATTCGCTCACCCAGCAGGGGCCAGAAAATCGACCGGAACGTCAGCGGGAGCCCCCGGTTGAACGAGAAGAAGGCCAGTCCGAGGCCGACCAGTCCGTAGATGGCCCACGGGTGAAAGCCCCAGTGGAAGAACGTCTGTGCCATCGCGGCGCTTGCGGCCCCGGCCGTGCCGCCCTCTGCACCGAACGTGGGCGGGACGACCATGAACTCCGATGCGCCGGAACCGAAGTGCCACATCGGCTCGGCCACGCTGAAGAACATGAGTCCGATACCCATGCCCGCGCTGAACAGCATCGCCATCCACGAGAAATCGCTGAACTCCTTTTCGGCCTCTACGCCGCCGATTCTGATGTTCCCGTACTTACTGACGGCGAAGTACAGTATCGTGACGATAAACAGGTTCACCGCCAGGATGTAGAACCACCCGAACGTTCCGTTGATGAAGTTGAAGACGTCCGTGTACACCGTCGACGCCTGATCGCCGAGGGCGATGGTCGCCGCGACGAAGGCGACGATTATGACCAGCGATATCGGGAAGACGATCGGATGAACGTCAAAGCCCAGCCGCCGGATGTTGGTGTCGCCGGGTTCTCGGTCGGACTCCGGATGGAACAGCTCCACCTGCAGCCCGTCAGACATCTGGCCAGTCGTCTCGTCACTCTCTGACATGCGTTACCCCCGTCGTGTGTATCCGCGTTGTCCGTGGTTTCATTCTCGATGTTCCCGTCGTTTCGGGTCGTTTTTCGCCCGATTCTCCGTGTCGTTCTGGCACGTGGCCGAAGTCCTTCCCGGACGAACCTGAGTCGTTCACCGGGCCAGTGTACGCGGTACGACGAGTCGCACCGCCAGTTTGGCCGTCGGTGTCCGAGCCACTGTGGTGTGCTACACTACCTCAACCCGAAGGTGCGATTGGACTATATTAAAACTTCGCCTGTATACTGCGGGTAAGGACCTACTAACCTCCGTCTCCGAGGACGCTATCCGAGCAGACACCGGGGCAGCACGGTGGTTTTCGTTCGACCGTCGCTGCGCGTACCGGTGACCGTCTTCGCACGACCAGCGTCGGAATCCGGTGACCAGTGCGAATTAAGACGGCGAGTCTACAATAACCAATAATGATAGAATTCCTGAAGGTCGTGTTTGCTCGGCTCGGAAAGGCCGTCGAGGCGGTCCTCGAACCGCTCAGGGCCGACCCGGAGTCGGACCACTTCCGGCTTTCGAGTCCGGAGACACACACGACTACTATCGACGGCGACGTGGGGTGGGGCCGTCGCCCTCCGGCGGTGGTGCGGTGTCCCCGCTGTGGGGCAGACATCGACCAACGCGACGCACGGGACGACATCGACTGTTCCCGGTGTGTCGCCGAATTTTCCCACGAGGACTTTCCCGAACTGGCGTTGCAGTATCTGGTCTGTCCGGTCTGTGGCAACCGGATGGAACACGGTCAGCGTCACCCACACGCCCTCGACGTGCCCGAGTGGGCGACGTGTCACGGCTGCCGCTATCACTGGGAGTTCAGACACTCGTACTGAGGCCGGCCGCTCGGTGTCGGGGTGGCTTTATTTATCAGCCGACCGTCCTGTCCGCATGGAGAACCTGTTAGGGACCGTCGCGGCGGGTCTCGCCGTCCTGTTGATAGGGACGGCGCTGCTCGCGATGTCGAACGGCGACTTGCAGGTGGCGGGATTTAGCTTCCTGTGTGCGAGTCTGGTCATCTACCTCCGCGAGACGCGACTCGTCGACACCTGAGTGCCGGACCATCGAGCGGCGTCGCCGTGGTCACGACAGTTCGTCCATCTCCATCCGCTGTGTGATGACCGGAACCGTCGCGGTCCGGACCACCTTGTCCGTCGTCCCCCCGAGGATGGTTCCTATCTTCCCGCGATACGCCGACCCCATCACGATGACGTCGAGGCCTTCCTCCTCGGCGTAGTCGACGATCTCCTCACTGGGCGTGCCTGTCCGAAGCGCTCGTTCGCACTCGACGCCGTACTCCGCTGCCACCTCCGCTATCTCGTCTAGGGTCTCCTGCCCGTACGTTTCGTACTCTTCCCGGACGCTCTCCTCGTCGTCCCGTATCGACATCGCCCGAGGAACGCCGGGAAGGTCCATGACGTAGAGCGCGTGGACGGTCGACCCGAGTTCGGCAGCGAGTTCGATACCGTGTGTCGCGCCCTTCTTCGATTCTGCGCTTCCGTCGTACGGAATCAATATGTGCTCGTACATACGCTACAATACAGTCGTACTTCCACGACTGCGCAGAAATAATTTCCCCCGTGAACTATCACTATTCGATCAACACGCGGGTCGGGAAACCGGCTCTCAGGCCCCCTCTAGCCCCGACTAACTACGGGAGGACGTGCTACCTATCACTCAGACAGTCCTGGCAATGTCCTCGACGGGGTAGCCGGTCTCGCGGATGGCCTCGACGATGGCGTCGGCGTGTTCCTGTCCGCTCGTCTCGACGTTGAACACCAGATAGGCCTCGCCGACGTCTAAGTCCTCGACGGAGCGCTCGTGGCGCACGTCGTGGATGTTCGCGCCTTGGTCCGCGATGGTCCCGGAGATGTCCTCCATGACGCCCGGTCGGTCGTCGATGCGCACCCGCAACCGCATGAGCTGGCGGCGCTCGGTGAGCGCGTGGATGAGCACCGTCCGGAGTTGCGTCATGTCGAGGTTCCCGCCACAGAGCAGGGGCATCACCGTCTCGTCGGTGACGTCCAGATCGTCGCTCAGGATGGCGGCGACGGAGGCGGCGGCCGCGCCCTCGACGACCTGTTTGGCGCGCTCCATCAACAGGAGGATGGCCCGGGCGATCTCGGTGTCGGTGACGGTCACCACGTCGTCGACGTTCTGCTCGATGATGCGCAGCGTCGTCTCGGAGATGCCGCCGGTCGCGATGCCGTCGGCGATAGTGTCGACTTCGTCGAGCGTCACGGGCATCCCCTTGTCGAGGCTCTCGTGGACGGTCTCCGCTCCGGTCGCCTGCACGCCGACGACGCGCGTCTCCGGCGAGAGGTGCTTGATGGCCGTCGAGACGCCGCTGATGAGGCCGCCGCCGCCGATAGGGACGACTACGGTGTCCACGTCGGGACAGTCGTGGTACATCTCGGCGCCCAGCGTCCCCTGCCCGGCGATGATGTCCGTATCGTCGTAGGCGTGGACGAACGCGGCGTCCGTCTCCTCGACTTCGGACTTCGCGTGGGCCATGGTCTCCTGAAAGTCCTTGCCGACGAGTTCGACCGTCGCGCCGTACCCTCGGGTCGCGTCGACTTTCGCCTGCGGGGCGTTGACCGGCATGAAGATGGTCGAGTCTGCTCCGCACTTCGTCGCGGCGAGGGCGACGCCTTGGGCGTGGTTGCCCGCGCTGGCGGCGACGAACTCGTCGACGCCCGCTTCGACGTCCTGTGAGATCTTGTTGTACGCGCCTCTGGTCTTGAACGACCCCGTCCACTGGAGGTGTTCCATCTTCAGGTACACCTCGCCGCCGACGAACTCGTCGAGCGACGAACTGCGTTCGACCGGCGTCTTCTTGACGACGGTGTCGTCGTCGAGGCGTTCACGCGCCCGTTCGATGTCGGCGTAGGTGACGGGCAGTTCCGCGGATTCTGTCGTTGTCATGAGTGGATTGTCGGTGCCGGGACTTACCCCCGGTCGGTCGTCGAGCGATGCCGGCGACGGCTCATCGGAGTAGCTTCTCCCGGCCGGGGTCGAACAGCGGTTCGTCTCGGACCGTCGCGTCGTAGGTCTCGCCCTCGCACTGGATCTGGACCGACGTGCCTGCATCGGCGTACTCGCTCGGGACGTACGTGTAGGCGATGGACTCGCCGATGCTGTAGCCGTAGTCGCCGGCCTGCACGTAGCCGATGGCCTCGCCGTCCTTCAGGACGGGACGTCCCGAGAGCATGATGTCCGACGAGCCGTCGAGTGTGAGCGGCGTGATGCGGTTGTCGATGCCGTCGGCTTTCGCCGATTCGAGTGCCTCCTTCCCGATGAAGTCGGTATCCATGTCGACGGCGAAGGGCAACCCGGCCTCGAACGGGTTCGAGTCGGTATCGATGTCCGTGCCCCAGAGCCTGAACCCCTTCTCCAGTCGCATCGAACTGAGAGCGCCGCCGCCCATCGGCCGGACGTCGAGGTCCTGTCCGGCCTCCCAGAGCGTCTCCCAGAGGCGCTGGCCGTACTCCGTCGGCGTCCACAGTTCCCAGCCGAGTTCACCCACGTAGGAGACGCGCAGGGCGACGACTGGCACCTCGTCGACGTACATCTGCTTCGCGCGGAAGTACGGAAAGCCGTCGTCGGTCACGTCGGCGTCCGTACACCGCTGGAGCAGGAGGCGCGATTTGGGCCCCCAGAGGCCGATTGTGGACTTCGCACCTTCCTCGATGTTGACCGACACCGTCTCGGGTGCGTGGTCTTCGAGCCACCCACCGTGGATGCCCGGCGAGTTGCCGCCGCCGGTAGTGACCATGTACTCCTCGTCGTCGAGGCGGACGACGGTGACGTCCGCGAGGATGCCGCCGCCCTCGTTCAGCAGCAGCGAGTAGCGGACCTGTCCGACGTCGATGTCCACGTCGTTGCTGCACACTCGCTGGAGGAACCCTTGACTCCCCTCGCCGGAGACCATGATGGAACTGAACGAGGTCATGTCGAACATCGACACGTTCTCGCGGGTGTGGAGGTGTTCGGCGGCTTCGATTTGCGAGCGATTGATGCCCTGCCAGCCGTCCTGTTCGGAAATCTGGTCCTCGTAGCGGTCCACGAGGTCCGCGTTGGACTCGTAGTACTGTGGCGACTCCCAGCCACCGCTCTGGTAGAACTCCGCACCCAGTTCCTTCTCCTGATGGTAGAACGGACTGGTTCGCAGGCGGCGGTGGTCGTCTGGTTGCCAGCGTGGTTCGACGATGCTGTACACCTGCTCGTAGCGCTTCGCGCCCCGGTCGACGAAGTAGTCCTTCTCGCCCGCGTGGGGTTCGAACCGCCGGACGTGGATGCCGCCGGTGTCGACGGGACCGGACGGGAGGCGGGGCGTCCCGTTCTCCATCCACTCCGCGAGGATGCGGCCGTACCCGCCGGAGTGGGTCCACCAGATGGCGAGCGCCGTCCATAGGTTGTCCACCTGCGCTGTCTCACCGACTGCGGGCATCCCGTCGGGCGTGAACACGAAGATGCCGTTCTCCGTGACCTCGTAGTCCACGTCTCGTGTCGCCGGGAGCAGTTCGTCGAAGGCCTGCTTCGCGGACTTGTCGCGATTGCGGTGGGTCGGCTCCGTCCAGTGTTCCTCGGTGAACCCGCGAACGGAGGCCTGTCGCTCCTCGGAGTTCTTTCCCATCGCCTCCGGGTCGACCGAGAGCGTCTCGTGGTTGTACGACCCCATCCCCAGCGAATCGCCGTGGGTTCGGAAGTACAGCGAGTGGTCCTGATCGCGACCGACCGGTTGGTGTGGCCCTTCGCTCATGTACTCCGCGATGGAGCGTTCGCCCGGCACGTCCAGTCCGGTCGTGTTGTCGCCGACGGAGGAACCGGCGTCGGCCAGTTCCGACATCGGTTCGGTGACGACGTACTGGTGTTCGACGGGCGCGATAGGCAGGTCCAGACCGGCCAACTGCCCGGTCTGGTAGCCCCAGTTGTTCGTCGCGATGACACAGCGCCCGCACTCGATGCGCCCCTTGTCTGTCTCGACGGCCTGAATCTCGCCGCCGGAGACGTCGAGGTCGGTCACTTCGGTGCTGCCGTAGAAGTCCGCAGACGATTCGCCGATGTACCACTGGAGGGCCGCGATGCCGTCGACGCGGCCGTCCGTCGGGGAGTAGTAGCCGCCGAGAATCTCGTCCTCGTCGACCATCGGCAGGTGGTCGGTGACCTCCTCCGGCGAGAGGAGTTCAGGTTCGGGCAACCCGTAGGAAGTCGCCCACTCCTTCCGACGACGGAGGAAGTCCATCCGGTCCTCGCTCCGGGCGAGTTCGATACCGCCCACTTCGTCGTAGACGCCGGCGTCAGAGAGCAACCGACTCGTGTAGTGGGCCGCCTTCGTCTGAATCTTCGACGGCGACGTCTGGAACATGATGCCGGGCGCGTGGACGGACGACCCGCCCGTGACCGGCAGCGGGCCTTGGTCGATGACCGTTACGTCCTCCGCGCCGAGTTCCGTCAGATGGTACGCGACACTACACCCGACGGCACCGGCACCGATGATGACGGTGTCCGCCTGTGATGGGGGAGCCTCTGTGCTCATGTATCTCGTATCGAGGTCCTTCTGTCACTATCTTAAATACACCGACGGGTTCGGATGGGGTATCTGAGGATGTCTGTGGAGAGTGCCTGAGTGGTCCGAAAATGGGACATTCGGTTTCTGCGGCAGTTGGCGGACACACGGTAGAAGACGGCGTGTGTCTCTCGAACCACAGCGTGACAGGAACGCGACACGATCGGATGGACGCGCGGCGAACGTCAGGAGACGAGCGGTTCCTCGCGGACCGTCGCGTCGTAGCGCTCGCCCTCGTAGAGAATCTCAACCTCGGTACCGGGTTCGGCGTACTCCGGTGGGAGGTACGTGTAGGCGACGCAGGCTCCTTCGGTGTACCCGTACTCTGCGCTGTGGAGGTACCCGAGCACCTCGTCCCCGTCCAGCACTGGCCGGTCGTCGAGGACTACCGCCTCGGGGTCGTCCAGCGTCAGACAGGCGACCTCGTGGTCGATGTTGTCGCCGTCGGCGGCCGCGGCGACGGCCTCCTTGCCGATGAAGTCGGTTTCGAGGTCGACGGCCCAGCCGAGGCCCGCCTCGTAGGGGTTGTGTTCGGTGTGGAGGTCTTCGCCCCACAGGCGGAACCCTTTCTCGATGCGCAGGGCGTCGAGTGCGCCGTTCCCGTAGGGCCGTATGTCGTACTCCTCGCCGGCCTCCAGAACGTGCTCCCAGAGGCGCTCCCCGTACTCGGCGGGCGTGTACAGTTCCCAGCCGAGTTCGCCGGCGTAGGACACCCGGAGCGCGGTCACGGGGACGTTCTTGACGAAGAACTGCTGGCTCGTAAAGAACGGGAAGGCGTCGTCCGAGAGGTCGACGTCGGTGACTTTCGAGAGCACCTTCCGGGCGTTCGGGCCGGTACACACCATCGCGGCGAGGTTCGAGGTGACGTCGTTGACGAGGACGCCTTCGGGCGACTGCTCGCGGACCCACGCGACGTGGTTGTTCCCGACTTCGCGGCCCGTCGTCAGCAAGAGGTAGCGGTCCTCGTCCGTGCGCGTGACGGTGATGTCGGCGCGGACGCCGCCGCCCTCGTTGCACATGAGCGTGTACTTCACGTCGCCCACGTCGATGTCCATATCGTTCGTACAGAGGTACTGAACGAACTCGCCGGCGTCCTCGCCGACGACCTCCATCTTGTTGAAGGAGGTCATGTCGTGCAGGCCGACGTTCTCGCGGACGTGTAGCGCCTCGGCGCCCTCGATGGGCGAGTAGTACTTCCCTTCCCAGCCCTCGCGGTCGGGAATCCGGTCGCCGTACTCCGCCAGCAGGTCGGCGTTGGCGTCGAACCACTGCGGGGCCTCCCACCCGGCCTCGGCCCACATCTCTGCGTCCCACGCCTCGTGGGAGTGGTACATCGGCGTCCGCCGGATGTCGCGCTGTTTGTCCGTCCACACCCACTTCGGATGCATGATGTTGTAGACGATGCGGTACTCCTCGCCGCCGATGTCGCGGGCGAAATCCCAACTGCCCTCGTGTTCGTCGAAGCGGTTGACGTCGCAGTGCGCGAGGTCTATCGGGCCTTCGGGGAGTCGCGGGACGCCGTTCTCCATCCACTCGGCCAGCGCCTTCCCGGCACCGCCGGCGTGGGTGACCCAGATGGCTGCCGCCGTCCAGAGGCCGTCGTACTCCTGTACCGGCCCCATGACGGGGAGGCCGTTGGGTGACTCGGCGAACATCCCGTTGTACTTGTGTTCGAGTTTCTTGTCCTTCGTGGCCGGGATGAGTTCGTCGCTGGCCTGTCGCGGCGCCTTGTCCGGGCGGTCCGGGTGGGTCGCCGTGTTCATGTGGTAGTCGGTGAACTCGTGGACAGAGCCCTGTTCACCGTCCGGGTCGTTCCCACCCAGTTCCTGCGGGTCCGGAACGATTGGCTCGTGGTTGTACGAGCCGATGCCGTAGGCGTCCCCGTGGTTCCGGTAGTACATCGCGTTGTCCTGGTCCCGGAGAATCGGTCTGTCGGGGCCGACGAGCAGTCGCTTTGCCTTCTCGCCGGAGACGTTCTCGTAGTTCTCGAACA
The DNA here is from genome assembly GCF_031624555.1 of Haloarcula sp. S1AR25-4. Classification (NCBI taxonomy): domain Archaea; kingdom Methanobacteriati; phylum Methanobacteriota; class Halobacteria; order Halobacteriales; family Haloarculaceae; genus Haloarcula; species Haloarcula sp. S1AR25-4. The sequence goes on from NZ_JAMQOR010000004.1 coordinate 127,256, forward strand.
GCGGGTGGTCCGTGATGTCCACGGCGCTGTCTGCGAGTTCGTCGAGCGACTCCGTCATGGTGTACTGGTGCTCGACGGGCGTCACCGGCAGGTGGACGTCGAGTTTCTCACCGAGTTGGCGGGCCCAGATGTTCGTCGCGACGACGACTTCCTCACAGTCGATGGTGCCGTGTTCGGTGACGACGCCCTCGATGGAGTCGCCGTCCGTCACCACGTTCTCCGTACGGGTGTGCGGGACGAACCGCGCACCGTTGTCCATCGCTTCCCGAGCGAGCGCGTCACAGGCCACGACGCCCGACACCTGTCCGTCCGTCGGCGAGTAGTACCCGCCGAGTATCTGGTCGGCGTCGACGAGCGGTAGATGGTCGGTGACTTCCTCCGGCGAGAGGAGTTGCGGGTCGTCGATGCCCCACGCCTTCGCGTGTTCGACGCGGCGTTGGAGGAAGTCCATGCGCTCCTCGCTTCGGGCGACTTCGATGCCGCCCACCTCGTTGTAGGCCTGCTGGCCGTCCGCGCCTTCGAGTTCGGCGTACAGGCGACGGCTGTAGTCCGCGAACTGGCTGAGGACCTTCGGTTCGGCGGTCTGGAACATGATACCCGGCGCGTGCGTCGAGGACCCGCCCGTCGTCGGCATGGGCCCTTGGTCGACGACGACGACGTCGTCGCGGCCGAGTTCCGTGAGCTGATACGCCAGATTGCAGCCGACGATACCGGCACCGACGATGACGGTGCCAGCCTCGGTCGGCAGGCTGTCTGTCGTCTCCATAAATCTGATTCGTAGGTGATTCTGGCGGCCAAATATAGTTATCCCCTGTCCTCTCGGCGGTTTTCAACCAGTCACTTTGCTGTCTGGTAGAGCTTCCGAATTTCACAATGATAGTACTGTGAAATAGAGGGTAGTGTCGATTCAGTCCACCCGACCGACGGCTCCCAGATATTCGAGTATACGGACCCTAGACGGCATGAAACAGCCGAATGGTCGGCCTTCTCCGTGGGCTCGCTCCGCGGGTGGTGACAACCCTTTTCCCTCTCTCGAGTGCGCTCTCAGTTGCATGGTCGACTCCATCTCGCTGGAGACAGCGACAGAACTGATAGCGGCGGCAGAAGCGAAGGCAGAGGAAATAGCGAACCCGATGGTCATCACGGTGGCCAACAGCGAGGGGAACCTCGTCGCCCAGCACCGGATGGACGGCGCGTGGCTCGCGTCGGTGAGCATCTCGCGAAACAAGGCGTACACGTCCGCTGCACTGGAGACGCCGACACACGAACTCGCCGAACCGTCGGAGCCCGGAAACTCCCTGTACGGACTCCAGACCACCGACGAGGGACGTATCGTCATCTTCGGCGGCGGCTACCCGCTCGAACGCGACGGCGACATCGTCGGCACTATCGGCGTCTCTGGCGGGGCCGTCTCACAGGACCGAGACGTCGCGGAAGCGGGCGTCGAACGCTGGAACGAACTCACGGAGTAACGCTAGTCGTCCCGCGGACCCGGCTGACGCGCTGCAACGGCGTCGAGCAGGTCCACGAGGGCGTCCGCGGCCGCGGTCAGCAGTGTCTCACCCAGTTCGGCGCTCCCCTCGCGCGGGTCGCCGACCACGCCGTTTTCGGTGAACTCGTCGGCGTCGAACGCGAGGTTGACGCGACCCTGCCAGTCGCCCCAGCGTTCGCTCCCGTTCTCCGCCGCCGAGTCGAGGCGGTCCTCGTGGACCGTCTCGGGGTTCGCGTGCTGGAGGAGGGCCGTCTCCAGCGGACCGCCGTGACCCATGTCGGAACTGTGCTCGCCCACTTCGTCGAACCACGTGAACGGGACGGCGTACGCCTCGTCGTGTCTCGAAATCCGGCCGGCGACCTCCCGGAGGGCCGCGATGTTGCCGCCGTGACCGTTGACGAGGACGACGCGGTCCCAGCCGTGGTGGGCCAGACTCCCCACGACGTCTCTGACGTAGTCCCGGAACGTGGACTCGGAGGTCCAGAGCGTCCCGCTGAAGGCCCGGTGTTCCTCGGCGACGCCGACCGGAACCGCGGGCGCGACGACCACTTCGCCGTCGTACTCGTCGGCGGCGCGTTCGGCCACCGCCTCCGCGTTGAGCGTGTCCGTCCCCAGCGGCGCGTGCGGGCCGTGTTGCTCCGTGCTCCCGACCGGGAGCAGTGCCAGATTCGTCTCTGTCTGTTCGGCGTCGGTCCACGTCTCGGATTCGATGTGCATACGCGCACCTCTGTGCGAACTCGAATAAAGCCCCTACTCCCGGTGCTTTTTACGCTCGCGCCGCAGTGGCGACGTATGGAGTACGAGTCTGTGACGCATACGACGAGTGACCGTTGTCTCGGTCGTCTCCCGTCGGGCAGCGACGTGTCGGTGACTGTCCACCGGTACGTTGGTGGCCCCGGCCCGGCCGTCTACGTGCAAGGGGCCCAGCACGGCATCGAACTCAACGGCCCGGCGGCGTTGCGCCGTCTCCACGGGCGATTGATCGACGCCGAAATCGCTGGGACCGTCGTCGTCGTTCCGGTGGTGAACCCGCTGGCGTTCGACCACCGCTCGTACATGACTCCCGCGGAGTACGACGTGATGAACCCGAACCTGAACCGCGTCTGGCCCGGTGACGAGGCCGGCAGCCTGCAAGAGCGACTGGCCGCCCGGTTGTGGGACCTCGTGACCGACGCCGACGCCGCCGTCGACTTACACACCGGCACCGCGGACATGCTCGAACACGTCCGGTATCAAGACGGCGAGGGCGGGGCCCGGACGCTGGCGAGGGCGTTCGGGACGGAGTACCTCGTCGTCGACAGCGACGAGGCACCGGCAGACGACGACTTCAGGGGGACGTTCCGGACGGCCGCCGCACGCGCGGACGTCCCGGCGATAACCGTCGAACTCTCGAACAGCAGGACGGTCACGCACTCGGCTATCGACACCGGCGTCGTCGGCGTCGAGAACGTCCTCCGCGAACTGGGCGTCCTCCCGGACGACCCGGCCCGACCGCCCGACCAGACGCGCCTCCGGAACGACGGTGCCACCACCGTGGCGGCGGAGTCGGGCCTGTTCGAACTGCGCCCGGACCTCGGCGTCGGCGACCACGTAGAGGCGGGAGAGACGCTCGGCGCCGTCTACTCCCCCTCGACGTTCGAACGACTCCAGACGGCCACCGCCGACGACGGTGGCGTCGCCTACTCGCTGGCCCGTGAGGCCGTGGTCGTCGCTGGCGAGCGAATCGCCGGCATCGCGACGCCGGTGTGACTGGCGTCGCAGTCGACAGCCGGTCAGCCGTATCTGTCGGGTGCAGTCTCGGTACCGCCGCCGTATTCGGGGATTTAAATGGGTTGGTTATTACTGACACACTGTTATGCTCCGTGATGTGTCATAGATACTCAATAACATGGGACTACAGACCGCCTTCGACGTCCTCTCCCAGATCGTCGAACAGTACGAGTCGCGTGGTCGGACCGTCCGACACGTCGAAGCGACGGCGAGCGACGGCGGGTCGCTGCAGGTCTCCATGGCGGTCCCGGTGTCGCTCTGTGCCGCGTCTGGCGACGGCGTCCACTCCGACCTCACCCCGGAGACGGCGACACTGACCGACAGCGGTGGGCTACGGGTGGAGTTCTCGACCTCCGCCCTCGCCGCGCTCCCACCGACGACTGCGGCGTCCATCTCGGTCAACGAGGAGGCCGTCCGCGTCGAAGACGGCGGCATCGTCCTCGGCGTCGAACTCACCGTCGACCCGTCTGCAGACGGGACGGAGCGTGCCGCAGTCGGCGAGGACGCCGCCACCGACTCTCGGACGACGGCGCAGTCGGCCACGGAACCGACAGACGTAGACGGGGCGTCGCCCGAACCGTCCGCACCGCCAGCGGACAGCGAGGACGCGTCACTGGCGGACGAACTCGCGGCGATCCGTGACGACGACGTCCCGCCCTACGAGGACACGGCGTACCTCAAGCGTCTCTATGACGCCTGCGAGAACTTCACCGAGATGAGCGAGCGAATCGAGATGGACGTCTCCTCCGAGACGGTCCGACGCTACATGATCGAGGCAGATGTCCACGACCCGACGTCCTACGACACCTCGACCAACTCAGATACGGGGCGGGCTGGGGAGGGACGCGCGGACGCGGCGACGAGCGCCGAGCCGACTCCGGCGGCACCCACGGCGCCCGACGATCCGATGGAGACGATCCCGGACGAGCAACTCGTCACCGACGGCCTCGGCCTTCCGGAGAGTGTCCATCTGGCGGACGTCGCCGACGCCGTCGTCGACTCGGTGACCGTCTACGAGGTCCAGCGACACCTCGACCTCGAACGCCAGCAGACACAGGAACTGCTCGAAGAACTCAATCTGCTGGACCTCGTCATGCGGCAGTTGTCCGACAACCCGGAACAGACGGCGTCCTACGAGCAAGTCGCCACGCGCATCCGGGAGTGCGCCCCCGGCCCAGCGTGACTCCCCGCTGGCAATTTAAAGGGGTTCTGTGACCCACCCACAAACAAAAGTGTCCTCCACACATCCTACCGATACGTAATGTCGTTGCGAAGTCGTACCATGACGCCGCAGGACGGGGTCGAGAACCTCCTCACGAACGCACGGTTCGAACTGATGCCGTTCGAGAGCTTCGAGGAGGAGATAACGCACCTGCCCGACGGTGCGACCATCGCTATCACTACCTCGCCGCAGTTGGGTATCGAGGCGACGCTCGAACGGACCGAGGAGGCCGTCGAACAGGGGTTCGAGGTCGTTCCACACATCGCGGCCCGCTACGTCCGTGACCGGGAACACCTAGCGGACATCGCCCGGCGACTCACAGAGGCCGGCATCACCGACATCTTCGTTCCGGGCGGCGACCGGGACGAACCGGAGGGGGAGTTCGAGTCGGCGTACGACCTCCTCTCGACGCTCGACGGGATGGAGTACTCCTTCGAGGAGGTCGGCATCACCGGCTATCCCGAGGGCCACGACTTCATCGACGACGAGACGCTGGCGGAGTCCATGGAGCAGAAAGCGCCCTACGCGACGTACATCGTCACGCAACTCTGCTACGACCCGGAGACGGTGCTCGAGTGGATCGAGGAGATTCGCGAACGTGGCGTCACCCTCCCGGTCGAAATCGGCATCCCCGGCGTGATGAAGTACAAGCGATTGCTCCAGATCTCCCAGAAGGTCGGCGTCGGCGACTCGATCAAGTTCCTCCGGAAGACCACTGGCGTCGTCGGCTTCATCCGGCAGCTCGTCGGGTCCCGCGGGACCTACAAGCCCGACGACCTCATCGACGGCCTCGCCCCCTACGTCGACGACGAGGAGTACAACATCAGCGGCGTCCACATATACACGTTCAACCAGACGCCCGATACGATGTCGTGGCGGTACGAGCGCCTCGAAAAGTAGGCCCAGCGACACGCCGTATTCTCACCCAGCCGTCCCCCTCGAACCGTAGTCAGTGCGACACGTCGGCGGGGCCAGACACGTCCACTCACTCGCCAGACACGTTCTGTCGGGAGCCAGTTTATTGCCGCTCTAGCTCCTGTCCTCGACCATGACGTACGAAACCGTCAGAGCGACGGACCCGGCCGTCGCAGACGCCCTCGAAGGTGAGCGAGAGCGACAGAACGACACGCTGGCGATGATAGCGAGCGAGAACCACGTCTCCGAGGCCGTCATGGAGGCCCAGAGCTCGGAACTCACGAACAACTACGCCGAGGGCTACCCCGACGAGCGCTACTACGGCGGCTGTGAGTACGCCGACGACGTCGAGCAGTTGGCCATCGACCGCGCGAAGGAACTGTGGGGTGCCGACCACGTCAACGTCCAGCCACACTCTGGCTCGCAGGCAAACATGGGCGTGTACCTCGCTGCTCTGGACCCCGGTGACAAGATTCTCTCGCTGGATTTGACCCACGGTGGCCACCTCTCACACGGCCACCCGGCGAACTTCGCCGGACAGGTCTACGAAGTCGAGCAGTACGAGGTCGACGAGGAGAGCGGCTACGTCGACTACGAGGGCCTCCGCGAGACGGCCGAGTCCTTCGACCCGGACATCGTCGTCTCGGGCTACTCCGCGTACCCGCGCGAAGTCGACTTCGAACGGATTCAGGCGACGGCCGACGCCGTCGACGCCTACCACCTCGCCGACATCGCCCACATCACCGGGCTGGTCGCCGCGGGCGTCCACGAGTCGCCGGTCGGCGTCGCCGACTTCGTCACCGGGTCGACGCACAAGACCATCCGCGCGGGCCGTGGCGGCGTCATCATGTGCGGCGACGAACACGCCGACGACGTCGACAGCGCCGTCTTCCCGGGTTCGCAGGGCGGTCCGGCGATGCACAACGTCGCCGGCAAGGCCGTCGGCTTCGGCGAAGCGCTCGATCCGGCCTTCGAGCGATACGCCGAACAGACCGTCACCAACGCGAAAGCGCTCGGCGAGCGGTTACAGGACCACGGCCTCGACCTCGTCTCCGGCGGCACGGACAACCACCTCGTGCTGGTCGACCTCCGCCCCTCGCATCCGGACACCACGGGCAAGGAAGTCGAGGAGAGCCTCGAAGAAGCCGGCATCGTCCTCAACGCCAACACCGTCCCCGGCGAGACGCGCTCCGCGTTCAACCCCTCGGGCATCCGCGCCGGCACGCCCGCCCTCACGACTCGCGGGTTCGGTGAAGAAGCGTGCTGCGAAGTCGCGGACCTCATCTACGAAATCGTGGACGCCCCCCACGACGAGGCCGTCGTCGCCGAGGTCAGCCAGCGAGTCGACGACCTGACCGACGAGTACACCCTCTACGACTGAGCGGCTGACCGGGGACTCACCACTCTGGTCGCCCCCGCTCCTCGATTTGTTGGCGAGTCTATATTTGTCGTCGCACACGAGTGTAGCGTGGGATGTACAGTACCCTCATTCCGGTCGACGAGGACGAGAACCGAGCGCTCCATCAGGCGAGATACGTGGCGTCCCTCGCGGACGCGACGACGGACGTCGAGGCGACAGTCTTGCACGTCGTCTCTCCCGGCGAAGTAACGCGAGCAGATACTGCCTCGTTCGAAGCGGTGGACGCCGCCGTCGCAGCCGCAGAGCACCTGACGGCGGCCGACGTCACCGTAACCCGTCGCGTAGCGGACGGCAGCGTTCCGGCGGCCATCGTCGACACTGCGGACGAACTCGACAGTCAGGAAATCGTCATGGGTGGACGGAAGCGTTCCGGCGTGGCGAACGTTCTGCTCGGCAGCACCGTCCACGACGTGTTCGTTTCGACTGAGCGCCCGGTCACGATTACCGGCACCGGGATGGTGTTTGGGGAGGGCGACAGACACGTCCTGGTTCCGGTCGACAAGCGCCGCGAACGCGCCCTGAATCAGGCGGAGTACGTCGCTCAGTTACCCGGGGTCCCAGAGAGCGTCACCGCGACAGTGCTGTACGTGTACCCGCATCAGGATTACGCCGGTGCGCCGCCCCACGACTTCGGAGAAATCGGAGCGGCCGTCGCCGCTGCGGAGTTCCTCGAAGACAGGGACGTCGCGGTCGAACGGGTCACGGTCGGCGGCGAAGTCGCCAGAAAGATTCTCGCCACCGCTGACGACGTCGACGCGAGCAGCATCGTGATGGGCGGCCGCAGGCGAACCGGCGTGCAGAAGGTCGTCATGGGCAGCACCGCACAGGATATCCTGCTGTCGTCGGACCGCCCGGTCACGATTACGGGGTAGCACCTCGGCAGTGACACTGACGGCGAGACGGTGGTCAGCACAAAAAAGCGGCGTGATGGTATGTGGTATGAGCGACAGGGTGGCGCCGATCAGTCGTCGCTGGACTCTGCTTCGGCTTCCTTGCGCGCGTTGAGTTTCGCCTGTTCGCGAGCGCTTGGGTTGACGGACTCCTTGAACGGCACCTTCGCGACCGTTGCGAACACCGGCTCACCGGACTCTTCGGCGTACTCGTCGGGCAGGTGGACTCGGAACTCGAGGTCGAGTTCTTCGTCGTAGATCTCGTCGTTGAGCGGCGTGTCGGTGACTTCCTGCAGTTTGTCGGCCGGCACGAATCCCATGGCGATGTTCGTCTCGAGGTCCGGGTTCCACCACGGCGAGGTGATGTAACCGCACTCGTCGCCCGTCTCCGGGTCGGAGACCAGCCAGAAGTCCGGGGCGTAGTCCCGAATCGGTTCGCCGGCCATCTTCAGGCCGATGAGCTTGTGCTCGAACGGGTACTCGCCGTTCTCGATGAGTTCCTTCTGGCGCTCGAGTTCTTCTTTGCCGATGTAGTCCGCGTCCTTGTCGTCGGGCACGTGATAGCCGAGGTTGACCTGGAACGGCGACGTCTCGTGGTCTAGGTCCTGCCCCCACGACATGATACCGGCCGCGATGCGGCGGTGGTGGCCCGGCGCGATCTGGCGGCCGCCGTGGTCCTTGACTGTCTCCATCACGGGGTCCCAGACACGTTCGGCGTTCTTCGAGGCGTCCTTGACGTAGATCTCGAAGCCGGCCTCGCCGGAGAACCCGGTCTGACTGATGAGGACGTCACAGCCGTTGATTTCGGCGTCCATCAGCCCGTAGTACGGGACGTCTTTGACCTTGTCACCGACGACATCGACCATGACGTCCTCGGATTTGGGGCCCTGAATCTGCATCGGGGCCACGTCGATCTCGTCGATCTCGACGTCGAAGTCGTTATCGACGTTGACTCCCTGGAGCCACTGCATCAGGGTCGAGTCGGAGATAGAGAACCAGAACTCGTCCTCTTCGGGACGCAGCAACACGGGATCGTTCAGAACGCCACCGTCCTCGTTGCAGAGGATGACGTACTTCCCGTCCATCGCGTCCATGCTCGTCACGTCGCGTGTGACGACGTAGTTCGTCAGTTCCTCGGCGTCGGGGCCCTTGACGCGAATCTGGCGCTCGACGGCGACGTCCCACAGCGTCACGCTGTTGGTGAGCGCCTCGTACTCCTTCATCGCACCGCCGTCTTCGGGTTCGACGAGGCCGCGCGGGTGGTAGATGCGGTTGTAGACGGTACACCGCCACGCGCCCTCCTCGTTGAAGGACTTGTGGAAGAACGGTGACTTGCGCACACGCGTGGAGACCAACATCTCGATGTTGGGGTCGCCCGTCTGCCGCAAGTTCCGTGGTACCGTCCGATCCGACTGGTCGACACTAGGGTGATTGGGATGGCTTTCGTTCCCGGACATGCTTGTGGACAAAGATCAGAGACTCTCATAAAAGATGACGCTGATTACCCCTGCCGTTTATGTACCGGTAGCAATCTGGACGGAGAGATATCGGGCGTCCGCCCACGATTACCGGCCGGTGGACGACGCGTCTCGGCGCTCGTACCAGACGATATCGAACGCCTCGTGCCGGTCACGGTCCGTCTCACGCCACTGGTCCCACTCGACTGTCGGAAAGGTCGTGTCACCGTCGACGGCCGTCTGCAGTTCGGTCAGAATCAGTTCGTCGGCACACGGGAGAAACTGCTCGTAGACGGTGCCACCGCCGACGACGTACGCCGTCTCGACGTCCGTCGTCTCGGCCGCGCGAAGCGCTTTTGCCGTCGATTCGACGGTGACGACGTCGTCCGGCAGACGCTCTGGACGGTGCGTGAGGACGATGTTCCGACGCTCTGGCAGCGCCGTCCCCAACTGCCGATAGACGTCGTCGAAGGTTCGTCTGCCCATGATGACCGGATGGCCGACAGTCGTCCGCTTGAAGTGGTTCAGGTCTGCCGGATAGTCCCACGGAACGCGCCCGTCGGACCCGATGACCCCGTTGGCTGCGACGGCAGCGACGAGTGCAATTCGCATCTCGTTTGGCGAAGAGGACGCCTGGACACAAAACCTGTCTCATCGACCGGTCCCGACGGCACGCCTCGGTTTCGGACACCCGGTGTCCTCGATCGCCGCTACCGACGCTTGTGGCAATCATTTCAGAAATATAGCTATATCGGATATACTATTGTTTTGGCGAGCGCTCGCCGTGGACTACGGGTGTCGCTCGACCGAATTCGCTTCCCACGGCCGGTCTGTCGGTCGCGTCTCGCGTCGAGATGGTGACGGAGTTCGACTGCTTCGCCGCCGATCTCGTGACTGGATAACGTCGAATTAAGGCCTAAAGATGTCAATAACGTCCACTCTCGACAGTTCGAGTCGTCGTTGTGAGATTCACGGTACGGCCTGTGTGACGCACAACGGTGACCAGCGATTACCGGTGTAGTCGGTGAGGCGGCGTGCAATCAGAAACTCGAATATACATATATGAATACTTATGGGACTATCGAATAAAAAGCAATCTTATATGATAGAATCCCCTCCCCGAGCCCGCCACAACGAGCTGTTCGAATGACACGCTGGGGAACAGCGTCGTCACCGCCGAGGCGCTGCTGTCTGCCAGCACGACGTGTGTGTCAATCGATACCCTCTGTCTCGCGCGACTTATTGGATTGGAGCCGCAACGGCCCACATGAGTGCGATTCGGACCAGACCGGGTCCGGCCGCGGCCTACGCGTTTCGACTCGGCATCGTCGCCGGTGCCGTCGTGGGACTCACTGCGGTCGCGTTACTGTATCGTCTCGGCGCCATCACGCCGGTCATCGCGGGATACACGTTACTCGTCTTGTTCCCTGTCTATCTCGTCTTCGTGGCCAGCGCCCTCAGCATCTGGCTCGGATACGACAAGGACGCGACGTCGCTCAGGCCCGTATACCAGTCGAAGGAGTCGGAGTAACGTCCCCGCAGGAATCGGTCGGTGGCGTTACTCCTCGGCCTCGTCGTCGACGAGCGTCGCCCCGACGAGGTTGCGCATCCCGCGACGGAGACGCCCGCTCATGGCCGTCGACGAGAGGCCGATCACCTCGGCTACCTCGTTCAACGAGACGTCGCGGGGTTCGCCGAAGTACCCCTCCTCGTAGGCTATCGTCAACGCCGTTCGCTGCTCTGCGGTCAGGCCGTACGAGGGTTCGCCGCCCGTCTCGCTGTTGCCGTATATCTCGATGATGTCGAGTGCGATGTCGTTCTCGTTCGCGTACTCCCAGATCGTGTTTAACGCCGCTCGGTCGGGGAGGAGGAGGCGAACGAGCCACCCGTGGCGTTTCGTCTCGGTGTGGACCAGAAACCCGTTGACGTCGGTCACGACGGTGCTGATGAGTTTCGTCTCCGGGGTGTGTTCGATGTAGTAGATGCCCGTCCGGTCGGTCCAGTCGACGAGTTCGTAGTTGTCGACCGTCGGGTCCTCCTCCAGTGCCGCCTCTAACTCGCCCCTGTCGTCGTACTCGATGAGAAACGGGAACACGGTCGAGCCCGGGTCGGTGTTCCCCTGGGTGATGACCCGGATGTCGACGTCTTCGAGGGTCCGAAGCGTTGGGACAAGCGCGAGTCGTTCGTGCTCGATGTATACTTTGGCTGTAATCGACATATAACGTACAGGACTCGTTGTGGTACCGTCACAGATCGGACCCGGATGCGGTCGCAGTGTGGCGGTGTGTTCGGTCGTACCCTGTTCGTTGAACCTACACAATCGTCGTACAATAATGTTTAGATGTCTCCGACGGTGCCGCCGTCCGAACGATACTTTCGCCGCTCGCACACGAGTGGTGTCCTATCGGGCCACGGCTACCGGTGGACTGACCGCTGTCGGGGCTGACGTGGTCGGGCACGGAAAATATGGGGTCCGACAGCGACTCCGTCGGTAGATATGGTAGCCATTGACAATCAATGCACACCCGACCGCACGACGGCGGTGCGGTCGGTGTGTGAATCGTTTCAATTGTCACTATAGCGCCGACGTCGCGATGTCGGCGCGGCTACAACTGAACACGGCGAGTGCCTCGGGGCTTGACCCCGAAGCGGTTCACTCGTTGTACGTCTCCGGCATGCGAACCACACCGTGGAACTCGAAGAGGTCGGTCACGACGTCCTCGATTCGGTCGAGGTGCGGTGGCAGCGCGACGGCCGGCAGGTAGAACTTCGCTGTCGTCGGCCGCTTTTCTTTCTGTGTCTCTATTTCGTTCATCTCGATCTCAGATACCGGTTCCCCACCTGTAGGTGTTGGTGGGTAAAATTACGGATGTTTAAACCGGGAATTTACAATGTTTAATTGGGCAGGTTGCCGCACTAGCCCGAGACGCCGTCAGCCGCGGTCAGGTCTCTCTCAAGAATATCTGTCCGGTACTCTGGACGACGACGGTGTATCCGTAGTACGAAAACGTAACACACCCCGGTGTCGCAGTGTTCGCCGACTTCGTCTCGAATAAACTGTCCAGCGCGTCCGTGTTGATGCGTTCGTCCATCGGCGGCAGCGATTCGAACGACACGCCGGCGTACTCCGCGACAGCGCCGCGTATCGTCTCGCTCACCTCGGTGTTACCCTCCCACTGGTGACTGAGCTGATAAGTCGTGCCGTCGAAGTTGTCCGTCCGTGCTACACCCATGCTACCGTATGGCGCGCCTCTATATGATGGGTGTTAATGCGGAATATACAACGTATTTTTATACCGGTCGAGGCGATCCACGCGCATAACGTACATACGTCAGCGTACACAATTGCGGGTACCCAACTCGATAAGCGAGTCACGAAGCAGTCATCGGTGTCAGTCGATAGCACGTCCACGGCCGATACGTCGCGCTCCCCGTCGGAGCCGTCCGCAGGGGGAAGAGCGCTCGAACGGCGGGCAAGCGACGGCAACACATCGCGACTGTCCGTCGACGACGGCGCGTTGGTCCCCGACCACGTGGCCGACGACTGACGTGACGACTCACCGATACGAACACTGGGGGAAGTACACGATGGATATGAAGAACGACGACGCACTCGAAGCACGCGAGACAGACAGTCAGCTCACGCTCACGGTGGAGAACATCGGCGGCATCGCCGCCGCAGATGTGGCCCTCACCGACGGCGTCACGCTCCTCTCCGGGCGTAACGCATCGAACAAATCGTCGCTCTTACGTTCGCTCGCCGGTGTCCTCGGTGGCCCGTTGCCACCGCTGAAGAGCGACGCCGACGAGGGGCGCGTCAGCATGACTCGCGACGGTGCGACGTACCACGTCGAACTCGGCCGCGACGGGACCGACGCCGTCGTACGGAGTGCCGACCGGTACACAACCGCGGACGACCTCTGTGAGTTGTTCGTCGCGCTGACCGAGACGAACCCGATACGACGGGCGGTGCTGGCAGACGACGACCTCTACGAGTACCTGATGCGGCCCGTGGATACCGACGAAATCGAGGCCGAAATCCGCCGCCTGAGCGACGAGAAACAGTCGCTCGACGACCGCCTCGCGGAACTCGACTCCATGGCGAACCGACTGCCGGGCCTTCGGACGCGACAGAACACGCTTCGGGAGCAACTGGACGACGTCGAAGCGGAACTCAGGGAGAAGCGAGACGCTATCGAGACCCTCGAAGCTGAGGCGGACGACGACAGCGAGACGGAGGCGTTACGAGAGAAACGGAGCGAGCGGAACGAACTCCGCCAGCGTCTCAGCAGTCAGGAGGCCGCTATCGAGGAACTGCAATCGGAACTGGCGTCGGTAACCGACCGGCTAGACGATACCGATGGTGACGAACCCGAGGCGGACCTCGCGGATATCGAGGCGGAACTCGAAGACCTCCACCAGCAGAAACAGCGACTCACGTCGACGATCAACGCACTGAGCCCCATCGTGGAGATGAACTCGCAGATTCTCGACGAGTCCGCGGACATCCCGAGCGCGATGACGTCCGACGACATCGTCGCCGAACTGGACCCCGCCTCGCAGTCCATCACGTGCTGGACGTGCGGCAGCACCGTCGAACGCGCGGAGATCGCCGAACAGGTCGAGGCCGTCAGCGGCATCGTTCGGGAGAAACGGACCGAGCGCGAGGCCATCACGGACCGTATCCAGACGCTTTCCGAGCGGAAGCGCGATCTCGAACAGCGACAGGAGAGTCGCGAGGAGTTACGCGCCCGTCGCGAGGACCTCGTCGACGAGATCGAGCGCCGAGAGGAGATGCTCGAAACCCTCGACGCGGACCGTCGGACACTCGAGACCGAAATCGAGGACCTGCAACGAGCGATCGACGACACGTCCGAGGACGACGACCGGTTAGCCACCTACTACGACGCGGTGAGCGACTTAGAGTACGAACGCGGCCAACTCGCAAACGACTTAGAGAGCGTCGAGTCGGAGATAGCCGACGTCGAGGCCGCCCTCGCCGAACGTGACGACATCGAAGCAAAGCGGGAGGCGGTCGCGTCCGAACTCCGCACCCAGCGTGACCGCATCGACGAACTCGAACAGGACCTCGTGGGTACGTTCAACGAGACGATGCAACAGGTCCTCGAGACGCTGGGGTACGACTCGATAGAGCGCATCTGGCTCGAACGGCGCTCGTCGGGCGACCGCGTCACCGCAGAGACGGCGTTCGAGATTCACGTCGTCCGAGCCACGGAGGACGGCACGGCGTACGACGACACCGTCGACAGTCTCAGCAAGAGCGAACGGGAGGTCATCGGCCTCATCGTCGCTCTGGCCGGCTATCTGGTCCACGACGTCGCCGAAGAGGTCCCGTTCATCGTCGTCGACGCCGTCGAGATGTTCGACGCAGAGCGTATTCACGGCCTGATGCAGTACTTCGGCGAGTCCGCCGATTACGTCGTCACGTCCGTGTTGCCGGAGGAACGAGCGCAACTCGACGGGCGCTACGACACTATCTCGACCCAGTCGTTCGTCGCGGATTCCTAGGGATCTGTCGCTTCCTCGTCGGCGCGACAGGAACACCCGCCCCGTTCCAGCAGTCCGGTGAACGTGTACTCGTCACCACACTCCGAACAGGCGACCCGCAGGCTCAGCGTGACGGAGGGGGACGGAATGGTCAGCGACCCCTGTTCGGTGAGCCGAGCGATAGTCTGGGTGGTCACGGATTCGGTCCGAGAGACGAGTTTGAGGACGGTGTTCCGAGCGCTGTCGACGGAGAGCGTGCTGTCGCGGGCCGTCGTCACGTCGAGACAGTCGTTGAGGTGGGTTCGGACGGTCTGATAGCTCACGAAGTCGCTGGTGAGTGTCTCCGGGTCCAGTCCGTTGCGCTGGAGTCGGGACTTCGCGTCGATTCGCTTGCCGGGACCGACGTCGTCGTCGGTGAGGAGTCGGTAGAGGTTGGCCGCCTCGCCGTCGAGCGTCTCCATCCCCGCCGCCCGCATCGCGGACCGCAGTATCGCCTCGTTACAGTAGCGTTCGAGGTCACGGAGGCTGTCGCCGTCGGCCCAGCGCTCCCGCAACTCGTCGTCCAGTTCGGTGAGTCCCCGCTTCTCGGCGACCCGGTCGACCTTGCACGTCGTGCCCGACTCCGCTGACATCGTGTGGTGACTTCGCCGTCGCCGTTGATTAAGGATGTGTTCTGCCCAACGGGGCGTGACGGGCGAGTGCCGGGGGTGCAGTCAGTTCCCGACGTCGTCGTCCGCGTCGATGTCCTCGGTCGCGGCTTCGATTTCGTCGACGGCGGACTCGTCTTCCATCGTCGAGACGTCGCCGAGGTCTTCGTCCAACATGATGTCCCGGATGGTCCGGCGCATTATCTTCCCGGACCGCGTCTTCGGCAGTTGGTCGACGAACTCCAGTTCGCCGACGATAGCGATGGGGCCGACGTCCTGCCGAACCGCCTCCCGGAGTTCCCCTGCCAGCGCTTCGTCGCCGTCGAAGCCGTCTCGGAGGACGACGAACGCGGCGGCGACTTCGGTCTTCTCCGGGTCGGGTTTGCCGACGACTGCGGCCTCCACGACGGCCTCGTGGGCGACGAGTGCGTCCTCGATGTCGGTCGGACCGATGCGGTGGCCGGCGATGGTGATGACCTCGTCTGCACGGCCGCTGAACCAGATGTAGCCGTCCTCGTCCATCGAGACGGCGTCGCCGACCCAGTACAGGTCCTCTATCTGTTGCCAGTATTCGAGTTCGTACCGGTCGTGACCCTCCCAGAGCGTCGGCGTCATGCCGGGGAACGGCTTCTCGACGACGAGCGCGCCCTCCTCGCCGGGTTCGAGCGGTTCGCCGTCGAAGTCGACGACCGTCACTTCGATGCCCGGCAGCGCGATGCCCGCAGAGCCCGGCTTTATCGGGAGCGTGTTGATGCCGTACGGGTTGCCGATAATCGGACCGCCGGTCTCGGTCTGCCACATGTGGTCGATGACGGGCACCTCGTCGTCGAGAACTTCCGTCTGGAGCCACTCCCACGCCGGCGGGTTGAGCGGTTCGCCGGCCGAGAACACCGCTTCGAGCGAGGAGAGGTCAGCGCGTTCGTGGAACGTGTCGTCGTAGCCGGCCAGCGCGCGAATCGCCGTCGGCGCGGTGAATATCTTGTCTACGCTGTGTCGTTCGACGAGGTCCCACCAGACGCCGGCGTCTGGATACACCGGCGTCCCCTCGTAGACGACTGTCGTCGACCCGGCCAAGAGGGGCGCATAGACGATGTAGGAGTGGCCGACGATCCAGCCGATGTCCGAGGTGGCGAACCACGTGTCCGTCTCGTCGAGGTCGAACATCCACTGTCCCATCCCGTAGACGTGGGTCTGATAGCCGCCGTGCTGATGGACGGTTCCCTTCGGCTTGCCCGTCGTCCCCGACGTCGGGAGGATGAACGCGGGATCGGTCGCGTCCAGCTCGACGTGTGAGGTGTCTTCGCCCGCGCCCGCTGCCAGTGCGTCGTCCCAGTCGGTCTCGGACTCGCGCAGGTCGGCCGACGCCTCACCGCGGGAGAGTACGATGGTGTCGTCGACGATGTCGTTGACCGACTCGTGGTCGTCGAAACAGCGGTCGACTATCGACTTTAGGTCGACCGTGCCGCCGTCGCGAAAGCCCACGTCGGCCGTCAGAAGGAGCTTCGGTTCGGCCAGTTCGATGCGGTCCGCGAGCGCACCGGCCCCGAACCCACCGAAGACGACAGAGTGAATCGCACCGATGCGCGTACAAGCGAGCATGGAGACGACGGCCTCCGGACACATGGGCATGTAGATGGTGACGCGGTCGCCCTTCTCGACGCCGTACGCCCGGAGCATTCCCGCGACCCGTTTCACTTCGTGGTGCAGTTCTGCGTAGGTGTACACCGCGTTGTCGTCGCGTTCGCCGGTCTCGAACACCATCGCCGCGCGGTTGCCGCCGCCGTTCTCGACGTGGTAGTCGACGGCGTTGTAACTGATGTTCGTCCGTCCGCCGGGGAACCACGCGAAGTCGCCGACGCCCGCCTCCTCGTACACGGCGTCCCACTGCTCGAACCAGTTCAGGTTGTCGGCGACGCGTGCCCAGAGCGTCTCGGGACTCTCTTTGCCTTCCCGAATGAGCGCGCGTAACTGCGGCGTGACGAGGTCGTAGTCCGTATCGGTCGTCATAGTGTCTGTCTCGCTCTTCAGTACATCATCATTTATCAATATGGTTTCCGGGCGACGTTTCCGGAGGCTCGCGCTCGACTGATCGGGGACAGTGGTACGACAGACAGGCGGCACGACGAGCGGGCGCCGTCGAGCGTGAGCGCGTTCGCCGGCGGTCGCTGCGGACGGGACGTCGAGACGCGGCGGCGAACGCACCTCAGAACTCGGGGTCGTCGACGACGGCGTCGCCACACCGCGGGCACAGCAGACGGCGGCGTTCGACCCCATCGTCGGCGACCCAGTCGCCGTCGGCGGGGCTCTGATGGTCACACGTCGGGCAGAACAGCATCGTCTTCGCGTGGTGCTGGTCGGGAGGTTGCGAGGAGGGTCTGAGGAGGGTCATCTCTCGGGGGAGTACTCGTGGCCGATGGCCGCACACAGGACGTTCAGGACGACGAGGCCGACGACGAACAGCGGCGCGGTGGCGACGACGCCGGTCAGGAGCGACCCGACGATGACCAGCGGGAGGGGAATCGTCGCCCAGAAGGCGGCGGCCCGCACGGCCGTGAGACACGACGTGGCGATACTGGACGCCAGCGTCCGGACGGTCCCGGTGGCTGGCAGTCGTGGGAGGGAGGAGTCGACGGTGGACATGAGTGCTTCGGGCATCTCTTCTGTGGACCCACACCCCAATATAACGGACAGACGGTTAGCGTCGATTCAGAACGGTTCAGTCGCGAACGCCGATTTTAGCCGATTTTACGGACCGTGCTGGCGCAGATAAAACGATCTGAAAACGCTTTAGACTCTTCATAATCGGTTTGAAGGCGTTTTCCGCACCGGCGCCCCGGCTTGAATCGAGGGTATGACCGGCACGAATCAAACGGCACCGACGCGACGTGTCGACGGCCGAGGAACGTTGACGGCGAATCTCGTCTGTGAGGCACACCCACCGTACACCGACGATGGTCGATGCGATTCTCCCACGTGGCGACAGGGTGAATCGGTCGGCGTCCCTCGGCGGCTATCCTCGAACTTCGAGGAGTATCGCGGGGAGCACGACACCGATGAGCAATCCGACGCCGATGGCGATCTCGACGCTGTTGGTCAGTTCCTGACTCGCGTAGAACCCGACCAGCGCGAGTACGATACCTGCGCCGATGATCGAGTTGTCACTCGGGTCCATCGCTGACGTGTTCTGTTCGCTCATGTCGGTGTGTAATTATAGCGGAGAGAATAAAAACTATATGTTCGTTGAAGGGTGGCGCGCGGCGACGACCGCTGTTTGGAGACGGAATTTCGGTCCCAGTGGACCGAACGGATGGCGACGATGGCGGACGAAGGCGACCTATTCACCGAGTTCGTCGGCGGCTTCGACCTCGACGAGCGAATCCTCGCTGTCCCTCGGTTCCGGATCGGTACGTATCGCTCTAGCGTCTATATGTGCGTACTCGCCGTCGTCGCTACTTATATAGGGCTATTAGAAGCGCTCTAACCGGACCCGTTCGGAGTCGGTGCTGTATGTCGGATGGACCCGAGACGTCGTCGGGGCGAACAGCCAACGGAGTCACACAGCGAATCGGTCGCCGGGCGTTTGTCGCCGGGACGGGTGCCGTCGGCGCGACGGCACTCGGCGTCCCGGGTGTCGCTGCCTCCGCGGTCGACGAGAGCGACGACGATGAGACTGGTGAGGGAACCTGTGGCGTGAGCAGCGTCGACTCGGACCCCGAACTCATCGCCCATCGGGGATTCGCGGGGGTCTACCCGGAGAACACGGTCGGTGCCGTGGAGGCTGCCTCTCGCGGTGGCAAGGCACCACAGGCGGCTTCACGCGGGGCCGATAGTATCGAGATAGACGTCCTCCCGACTGCCGAGGGTGACGTGGTGGCGTTCCACGACTCCCGGCTGGCCGAACGTGACGGCGGCGAACGCGGACTGACCGACACGTCCGGCGTCGTCTGGGAGACGGACACGGAGACGGTGACGAACGCCGAGGTGCTTCGGAGCGGTGAGACGGTCCCGCTGTTGACCGACGTGCTGGACGCGATTCCGTCCGGCGTGGGCGTGAACGTCGAGTTGAAGAACCCCGGGTCGTTCGACCTCGAGTTCGCCGTGAACCTCTCGGCCGAGAAACTCGCCGCACAGAAGTCGACGTGGCGATCGTTCGTCCACCGTGTGCTCGACGTCGTAGACGAGTACTCACACGAGTTCCTGTTCTCCTCGTTCTACGAGGCGGCGCTGGCCGTGACGCGAGCGAACTCGTCCTATCCCGTCGCACCGCTCCTCTGGGACTCCATCGAGGACGGCCTCGACATCGCCCGGACCTACGACGCCGAGGCCATCCACCCGCCGTACAACATGGTGCAGGGGACGCCGTTCTACGCGGACGACTACTACACGGAGGGCTCGGAGTGGGCAGACATCGACCTCGTCTCGGTCGCAGACGAGGAGGGCCGCGCCGTGAACGTCTACACAGTCGGTACGTGGTATCAGTACGACCGCCTCGCGGCCGCCGGCGTCGACGGCGTCATCGCCGACTACCCTAACCTGGGCCGCTTTGGCGCGAGAGACGACTGAGCCGAGTCAGGGCGGTTCCGACCGTCAGGTCGCCTTCGTTCGGCGTCGGACCCGCCAGCGAAATAGGGGATCGTGGGAGGTGGACCGGCACCCGGTTCCGTTACTCGCTTTCGTGGCTCCGCTTTTGCTCACCGCACGCCTGCGGAGGCGGCGTCGCCGCGTTACAGTCCCCGGAACACGCGTATCGTGTCCCGCGCCGTCGGTTCCCGGATGAGTTGGGCGAATCCCAACTCGGAGAAGACAGCTTTCCAGTTCCGATGGAACAGCGGGAACTCGTCGTCGACGTAGCTCACCTCGCCGTCTTCCCGGCCTCGCTCGGGGCTGTTGCCCTCGTTTTCGGCAGTCACCAGCAGGTCACCGCAGACGCGGGCTATCTCCTCGAACACCCACACGTCGTCCGGGTGGATGTGCTGGAGCGTCTCGACGGTGTAGACGACGTCGAACGCGTCGTCCGAGAACGCTTCGACGACGTCCTCGATCGCGCCGGTGTGGAACGTCCCGGTCTCGGCGAGTCGCGGGTAGGTCTCTGCCATCACGTCGAAGGCGTCGGGGTTGATGTCGACGCCAGTGAGGTCCTCGTAGCCGTGGTTCCGGAGGTGTGCGAGGTGGCGGCCGGAGCCACACCCGATCTCGAGAATCGCTGCGTCGTCCGATACGTAGTGGCCCAGCACGTCGACGAGCGTCTCGCTCACCTCGTTCGGACCGATGTCGGCGTAGTACGTCGGCGAGTACTTGCCCGAGCGCTCGGCCCAGTCCCGGCGAACGTCGTCCGGTTCCATAGGGGGACCCACGCAGTCGAGTGGTAAATGGGCCTCGGACTCGGGCCGGCCGCGGTCGTCCGGTCGCAGCGTCGTCACGCTTCGGGGAGTGTCGTGGGACGGCGGCGACCCGACTGTGGCTTCGGATGGTCCCAGACGGTGGACCCACCCAAATGGTTAATAAATACACAGTTCCTCTGTGCTAGGTAATGTCAATCGATGATGGGGTTTCCCACACGCTCTCTCGTCCGACCAGGCGTGGTCTGCTCCGGGCGCTGGGCATCGGCGTCGCATCGTCGGCAGCAGGCTGTAACGGGCTGTTCGGTGACGGTGGCGGCACCACTACCACCCAGACGCAGACCGGCGTCGACACCGACGAGGCGGGACGACGGGAACCGGCCGGCGAGTTCGTCGGCGTCGCCGGGTCCGACGCCAACTCGCTGAACTGGCTGTTCACCAACGACACCACGTCCGGGGCGTTCGTCGGCCTCACGCTCGACGGTGCGTGGGCCGTGGACGACGACCAGAACGTGTTCCCGCTCTGGGCCGAACCGTCGACGGACGACGGCCAGACCTACCGGATCACGCTCCGTGACAACCTCCGATGGGGCGGCGGGTACGGCAGGATGACCGCCGAGGACTGGGTGTACATGATACGGAACGTCTTTCAGGGGGAGGACAACTGGGCGGGCTATACGAACGCTGGCGACTGGTTCCGGCAGGGCGAGCCGATTCCGGTCGAGCGGATCGACGACCTGACCTTCGAGATCCGGCTTCCCGACGTCGACCCGTCGTTCCCGCTCAAGCCAGTCATGTGGGGCCAGAGCTGTCTTCCGAAGGGGATTCTGGAGACGTACGTTCCCGACAAGGACACACAGGGCCTCCAGCAGGACGAGGAAATCAACCAACTCCAGTACACCGGCAATCTCGGCCCGTACACGTTCGAGGAGTGGGAGCGAGAGTCGCAGTACGTCACCACGCGCAACGACGAGTACTACGTCCGTGAACTCGACGACGTCGGCGAGGAGTGGCGCAACGCACCGTACTTCGACTCGTACACGATACGGGTCATCTCCGAGGAGTCCTCTCGGTTGAACGCGCTTCGGGAGGGGGAAGTGACGAGCGCCGGCATCCCTCCGCAGAACGCTCGGGAGTTTCAGGAACTCGAAACGGTCGACGTGTACGTCCAGCCACAACCGTTCGTGCAAGCGCTCAAGTACAACATGCGGGCCAACGGGTGGCGACTGTTCAGGAAGGTTCCGGTCCGGCAGGCGTTCGTCTGTGCCGTCAACAAGCAGACGCTCGCAGGGAACCTCTATCGCGGGTTCGCCGAACCGGCCTTCACGATGCAGCCACGGTTCTCTAAGTGGTACGTCGAGGCGGGCATCGAACAGTACCGCTTCGGTGTCGACGACCTCTACGGTCCGGACCCGGCCAGACGGCGGATGCGCCGTGCCATCGAGGGGACCGACTACCGGTACGACGGTGACACGCTCCTCGGCCCGGACGGGTCGGCGGTGACGCTCTCGCTGTACGCCAGTACAGCGAGCAGGACCAACCAAACGCTGGCGGAACTCGTCGCTCAAGAGGTCGAATCGAACCTCGGTATCGGCGTCCGCATCGAGACGGTGCCGGGCAACACGTTCCAGCAGAAGTACGCGGCGAACAGTCCGCCGAGGGGGACGGAGGTCCCGTGGAGCGCCGGCCTGTTCAACGGTGGGCCACGCGACGTCTCAGTCAGTCAGGAACCGTGGGACATGTCCGTCGTCCTCGGGTTCAACACCTACCCGCGAACGCCAAGTTCGAGTGCCACGTTCTTCAGGACACGGGGGAACGTCAATTATTACGGCTACGTCCCCGAGTCGAACATCCCGGAACTGTACGCCAAGGCGTCCCGAACCGTCGACGAGGAGCGGCGACGAGAGCTATTCGCCGAGGTGTTCGAGAAACTCGCCCGTGAACAGCCCTTTGGCTTCCTGCTGATGCCGTCGAACATCGTCGGCGCACAGGACGAACTCGTCGGACCGACGGAGACGTTCGCGAGCGGCTGGAACTCCCAGACGTACTACTTCGAGTCATGAGGTGGTACGTCGCCCGGCGGCTCCTCTGGGCGGTCGTCGCCACGTTCGTCATCCTCTCGATAACGTGGGCACTGCTGTACGTCACAGAGCAACAGGCGCTCACCAGCATCCAGTTTCAGGCCGCCGTCTCCGGTGGCGACGCGGAGGCCGCCAGAGCGGCCTACGAGCAACAGCGCGGCCTCGACCGGCCGCTGTGGCGGCAGTACGCCGACTACATGACCAACATGGCGACGTTCAACTGGGGATACAGCACCTCTCGGGGCCAGCCGGTGACCGCGGCTATCGCGGACGCGCTCCCGTATACGATGATGTACTCCGTGCCGTGGACGATTCTGACGGTCGCCTTCGGGCTGTCTATCGGCCTGTACTCGGCGACGCACCAGTACTCCCGGTTCGACTACGCCGCGACGTTCCTCGCCTTCTTCGGGTACGCGATTCCGAACTTCTGGTTCGGCATCGTCCTGCTGGTGCTCTTTGGCGTCCACCTCGACCTCGTCCCTATCGTCTTCGACCCGGACGCACCCGTGTTCAGTCTGGCCAACGCCAGACAGCTCGTCTTGCCCGTGTTCGTCCTGACGACGGGGTCTATCGCGAGCCTGACGCGGTACACCCGGGCGGAGGCACTGGAGTACGTCGAGGCCACCTTCACGAAGACGGCGAAGGCGAAAGGCGTCTCGGAGCGACGGATACTGCTGTTGCACGTGCTTCGGCCCGCCGCCGTGCCGCTCTCGACGATTCTGGTGGCGGACCTGCTCGGACTGTTCATCGCGAGTTCGTACCTCGTCGAGGTGGTGTTCGGCATCCCGGGGCTCGGACAGTTGAGTTTCAAGGCCATCCAGAATCAGGATACGCCGCTGGTGCTGGCGACGACGCTCGTCGGCGTGTTCATCGCCGTCGTCGGCAACCTGTTACAGGACATCGCTTACACGGTACTCGACCCCCGCATCGACTACGGTGACCGCTGATGAGTCTGGACTCCCCACGCCGTCGCTTCGAGGACATCGACTGGGAGGCCAAACGCGGCATCGTGCTGCGCCGACAGACAGCAGGGTTCCTGACCACGCTCGCGGCGCTGGCACTCGTCTTCGCGTTCGACTACGTTCGAGAAGCCCCGCTGTTCTCGCCGAATCCCGTACTCCGTGACGGCTGGGACCTGTCCCAACTGGACTGGCTGTTCGTGGTTTCGCTTGCCCTGTTCGTCTTCTACGTTCTCGTCCCGCTGGCGACCCACCGACGGATGACCGCCCACTACTGGCGGGAGTTCCGGAAGAATCGGGCCGCCGTGGTCAGCCTCGGATTTTTGCTTCTCGTCTTCACGCTGGGACTCGTCGGGCCGCTGCTCGTCAGCAAGCCACAGGTCGAACTCACACAGAGCTACCAGCCGCCGGTCGGTCTCGCCGTCGACAGTTCCGTCCCGCTCAGTTGCGGCGGTGACGTCGTCGACGGGCGATGTCACGGAAGCTGGCAGTTCCCGCTCGGGACGACCGGCGACGGCAAAGACATCCTCTCGCTGGTCGTCCTCGGGATGCGCGTCTCGATTCGTATCGGCCTGATAACGTCGTTTCTCATCATCAGCATCGGCGCGACGGTCGGCACCGTCGCCGCCTACGTCGGCGGCCTCGTCGACGAGGTGCTGATGCGCTACGTCGACATCCAGCAGGTGTTCCCATCCTTCCTGCTGTACCTCTTGCTCATCTACCTCTTCGGCGGGAGTCTGCTGATGTTCATCCTCGTGTTCGGGCTGCTCAGTTGGGGCGGGACCGCCAGACTCGTCCGGAGTGCGGCCCTCCAGCGGTCGGAAGACGAGTACGTCGAAGTCGCACGCTGTGCCGGCGCAGGCACGGGACACGTCATCAGACGCCACATCCTGCCGAACGTCTCGGGGACGGTCATCACGAACCTGACGCTGTTGATCCCCGGGCTGATTCTGTTCGAGGCGGGGCTTGCGTTCCTCTCGCTGGGCGACCCGACGATACCCTCGTGGGGCCAGACGATTGCCGCCGGCCGCTCGGACCTCCGGACGGCGTGGTGGATTTCGACGGTCCCGGGGGTCTTTCTGTTCCTGACGATTCTGGCGTTCAACTTCGTGGGCGACGCGCTACGGAACGCGCTCGACCCCCGTTCGGAGGGGGAGCGATGAGTCAGCACCAGCGGGGGGCGACCGAGACACAGCAAGAGATGTCGCTGCTGTCCGTCCGTGACCTCACCGTCGAGTTCGAGACTGACCGGGGGCCACTCCGGGCCGTCGACGGCGTCGACTTCGACGTAGAGCGGGGCGAGACTGTCTGTCTCGTCGGCGAGAGCGGGAGCGGTAAGACCGTCACCGCAGAGACGATAACGAAGTTGATCCGGATGCCGCCGGGGCGTATCGTCCGCGGCGTGGCCGAACTCGACGGCCGAGACCTGCTGTCGCTCTCTGAACGAGACCTACGCGCCATCCGCGGCGACCGCATCGCCCACGTGTTTCAGGACCCACAGCACGCGCTCAACCACTGCTACACCGTCGGCTGGCAGATTCGCGAAGCGATACAGGTCCACGAGGACGTAAGCGACGCCGCGGCCAGAGAACGCGCGCTCACGCTCCTGGATCAAGTCGGGATTCCGGACGCGACGACGCGGTACGACGACTACCCACACGAGTTCTCCGGCGGGATGAAACAGCGAATCGTCGTCGCGATGGCGCTCGCGGCCACTCCGGACCTGCTCATCGCCGACGAACCGACGACGGCACTCGACGTGACGATTCAGGCGCAGTTGCTCGACCTCCTCGAATCGATCCAGACGGAGTACGACATGGCGATTCTGCTCATCACCCACGACCTCGGCGTCGTCGCCGAACTCGCCGACCGGGTCGTCGTGCTGTACGCCGGGAAAGTGATGGAACGCGGGAGCGTCTACGACGTGTTCGACACACCGGCCCATCCGTACACGCAAGTGCTGTTTGACTGTCTGCCCGGCCGCGGCCGGCCGCTCCGGAGTATCGGGGGCACGCTACCGGACCTCCACGACCCCCCGCCGGGATGCCGATTCGCCAGCAGGTGCGAGTACGCTCGCAACGAGTGTCACACGGGCGACCAGCCGCCGCTGTACGACGTCGCGGACGCCCAGACCGCGTCCTGCGTGTACTACGGGCCCGGCGGTGACCCGGACGCACTCCGAAACGGCCAGTCAGAGGGTGACCCGGATGGCTGAGCCGCCGCTGTTCGAGGTGGAGAACCTGACGAAGCACTTCCCTATCACCGAGGGCGTTCTCAGGCGACAGGTCGGGACCGTGCGGGCCGTCGACGGCATCGACCTCTCGGTCCGGCGGGGCGAGACGGTCGGCCTCGTCGGGGAGTCCGGGTGCGGGAAATCGACCGCGGCCCGGACGATGCTCCGACTGGAAGAACCCACCGCCGGGTCGATACGCTTCGAGGGCGAGGAAGTCACCGACCTCTCCGGACGGGCGCTGAAGGCGTTCCGGCGCAATGCACAGATGATCTTTCAGGACCCGAGCGCCAGTTTCGACCCCCGGATGACCATCGGGGAGTCGGTGGCCGAACCGCTCGTCATCCACGGCGTGACCGACCGCGAACTCCGGCGAGAGGTGACCACGGACCTGCTAGAGCGGGTCGGCCTCTCGGCTGACGACGTCGACCGGTACCCCCACGAGTTCTCCGGCGGCCAGAAACAGCGCGTCGCGCTGGCTCGTGCGCTCGTCCTCAACCCGAGCCTGCTGATCGCCGACGAGCCGACGAGCGCGCTCGACGTGTCCGTCCAGTCGGCGATTCTCGGGTTGCTAGAGGACATCCAGCGGGAGTTCGGCCTCGGGCTCCTCGTCATCACCCACGACATGGGTATCGTCCGCGAGATCTGTGACCGGACAGCCGTGATGTACCTCGGCGAAATCGTCGAGGACGCCCCGACGGCTCGGTTGTTCGACTCGCCACAGCATCCCTACACGGAGGTGCTCATCGCCTCGATCCCGACGTTCGACCCGCGGAAACGTGGCAACCGGGTCGAGCTACGCGGGGACGTGCCCTCTGCCGGTGACCCACCGAGCGGCTGCCGATTCCACACGCGGTGTCCGAAGGTCATCCCGCCGCCGGGATACGACATCGACCAGCGGGCGTGGCGCGCCGTCCTCGATTTCCGCCGTCGCCTCGCCACGGACGGCGTCGACCCCGAGTCGGTCCGGGAGTTCGTCGCCGCCGAAGCCGACACCCCGGTCGGGGCGGTCACCGACGAGCAAGTCCGGGCCGCCATCCGTGCGGAGTTCGACATCCCCGACACGCTCGGGGACCCGGCGGCCGAGGAAACCCTCGACGCGGCGCTGACGAACGTCCTCGGCGGCGACGTGGACCGCGCACACAGACGCCTCGAAGACGCCTTCCCGACCGTCTGTGCCCGCGAGGTCCCAGCCGAGGTGTGGGTGACCGACGAGCATCGTGCGGCCTGTCACCTCGTCGAATCCGACGGGGCGCGCCACTCCTGAGTCGACTTCCCGCGGGTCGCCGCCCGGACCAGCCGAAAACGCGCGTCGGCGTCGTCAGGTTCGGTCCGACACCCGCAGGTTCACCGGCCCCTCCGGTTGGGTCGTCATCTGCGGTGCCACCTCGATACCGCTGTCGGCGTCGAGGCGGTACCGCCGACCGATTTCGGCGAGCACCGCCTTCGCTTCGAGGCGAGCGAAGTGCCGTCCGATACAGGTGCGTGGGCCAGCCCCGAACGGAACGAACGCGTGTCCTCGGTCTCTGGGCGAGGTCTCCGCCCACCGTCCCGGGTCGAACGTGAGCGGGTCGTCGTAGAACCGCGGATCGCGGTGGAGACACCAGACGCTGAGCAACACCGTCGCGCCCTCGGGAATCGCGTAGTCGCCGACGCCGACGGACTCGGTCGTGACGCGCGGAATCGCGTGTACCGGGGGGTACAATCGGAGCGTCTCGTCGACGATCCGTTCGAGGTAGTCGAGTTCTTGCAACTGATCGAACGACGGCCGTCCGTCGAGGACGGCGTCGATTTCGGCGTGGAACCGGTCGGCGACCGTGGGGTGTGTGGCTATCTGGTGTAACGCGTAGGTCATCGCGAGCGCCGTCGTCTCGTGTCCGGCAAACAGCATCCCGACCACTTGATCGAGCACCTCCGACTGGTCGTACGCCGAGTCGGGGTCGTCGCGCAACTCGGCGAGCGTGGCGAGCAGGCTATCCTCCTGTGGCCGCTCACCGGACGCTGCCAGCAAGGTCCGCGCTCGCTCGCGCAACTCTGCGCTCCCGCGCTTGAACTTGTGACGGGCGGGTGTCGGCACCCACTCGGGGAGGGCCCACGACGTCGGCTTGAACCACAGATTGAGCGCCTGTGCGGCGGTCGACAGTTCGTCGATTTCCTCGTCGGAGAGCGACTGGCCGAGCACCACCTCGAACAGGTTGTGCAGGGCGATAGCTTTCATCTCTTCGTCGACGTGGACGGACTCCCCCGACGCCCAGTCAGCGACCCGAGACGCGGCGACCTCGGTCATCGTCTCGGCGTGGTCTGCGAGACGCCTCGGACTGAAAAACGGCTCCATCGAGTGGCGCTGTCGCTGCCACTGGTCGCCTTCGACCGCGAGCAGGGCGTCTCCGAACGCCACTTCGAAGTCGTCGGGTTTGGCGAAGGTATCCGGATTCGACAACGCCGTCCCCACGTAGTCCGGATGTGCGAGCACGTACACGTCTTTGCCCAG
The DNA here is from genome assembly GCF_031624555.1 of Haloarcula sp. S1AR25-4. Classification (NCBI taxonomy): domain Archaea; kingdom Methanobacteriati; phylum Methanobacteriota; class Halobacteria; order Halobacteriales; family Haloarculaceae; genus Haloarcula; species Haloarcula sp. S1AR25-4. The sequence goes on from NZ_JAMQOR010000004.1 coordinate 155,677, forward strand.
TAACTGCATCCGGAACGCGTCGCCGGTCGAGTCCACCGACTGTCTGACGAAGCCGAACGGGTCGCTCACGAAGGCCGCCGTATGTCCGACTACCGGCTTGCCGGGTGGTGTCGGGGGACGGGAGTTCGTCCGGGGCATCTACTTCGGCCGTGGACCGCGGCAGGCAAAGGTGTTGGTTCTCGCAGTTCGCCGGTGCAGTGCCCGACGTCGACGGCAAACCGAAACCGCCACAAGCGACACGTACGGTCGCTGTTCTATATGCTCACAGATATCGCCAAGACGTACTCGGCGGTTTTCGCGCCCGAACTCTTCGTTCTTCTCTGTAGCGTCCTCGTCATCGGCTTCGAGTGGCACCGCGATTCAGCGCGCTCGCCCGCCGGACTGACTGCTCGGTTCGCCGTCCTCGGTCTGGGGTGGGGCGTCGCGTTCGCCATCTATCAGGGCGTACCACTGGCGGTCGAGACGGTCCCCGAGTGGGGGGTAGACGCCACTGGCAGCGCGGGGTTGGGAATCGGGGTACTCGTGATCTGGTTCGTCTGGCGGAGACGGAACTGGGGGGCTATCGTGCCGGAGTACGCGCTCCTCCTTGTCGCCGCGACCGTCCCACATCTCCTCGTCACCCCGTTCTGGGACATATCGAGTCACGTGCTGTACGCACTGGTGCCAGCGGGCTATCTGCTGTTCGTGGATAGACGGTTCGTACCACTGTTCGCCGTCGCAGTGGGGATGGTCTTCGCTCGCCCACTCGCCGGAGCGCATACGTGGCTGCAGTCCGTCGGCGGGGTCGCGCTCTCTGTCGTCCTCTTGCTCGCGGTGTCCCGTCTCGAATCCTCGGCGAACGGCGGTGGTGTGCGATGAGACGTGACTTCGCGCCGGGTCACACTTCGCCCACGATGCCCTGAGACATCCCGCGCAGGTGTCGAGGCCCCGGGAGGACCGTCGCAACGCCCCCTCGCGACGGTACGGGAGACACTTCGGATGCGTCGATACAACAGGATCGTTGCGTTCCTCAACCGTAGACAGAGGCTCACGCTGACGCAGTCCCAAGAAATAGGTGCTATCGGTTGGTATCGGCACCTATGACTCGCTACGAGAATCTCCTCGAAGTCGAACTGGACGAGTGGGAGGACGGCTACGGGGTCTTGCAGGTCGTCAAACCCGACGACGCCGACGAGGCGGAACTCCGGTTCTGTTACTACAACGAGGACGGCCGGTTCACGAACCGGCCGCTGAGTCTCGCGCCGGACGCGGACGTCCTCGAACGAACCACTGAGATGGTCGAGAACCTCGGCTACGTCGCCCGGACGTTCGACCCCGACGAGATACGGGAACTGATCGACACGCTCGGCGAAGAGCGAGTCGTCGAACTCGCGCAACTGGTCGACACGCTCGGGGAGGCGCGGTTGGCCGAGATTCTGGACACGTGACTACGCGTACACGACGGACGGGAGGTCTCCCCACCGCTTCGATGCGAGCGTCGACGACGTCGGACGCTGCCCACGCCCGAGATGCGTTCTCATACTGGTGGCTGTAACAAACTGCAGTAATTCGCCACCCCGGGGTGGCGAATATCTGTACGAACTTACAGCCACCAGTATCAGGCAGTGTCACCGGTAGACGGTGACGACTGGTCTATCCCTGCGTCGTCGCGCCGTCCTCGAATGACGGGGGACACCGGGGAGTCCGTATTAGGGCCACCGGCCGGCCTGCTCGCCGGCGTCGATGACGCGCTGGAGCGCGACGACGTAGGCGGCAGTCCGGAGCGACGGTAGCTCTCGGTCCTCGTAGGCATCGACGAGGTTCCAGAACTGCTCGACGATGGTCGCGTCCAGTTCCTCGTTGACGCGGTCTTCGGACCAGTAAAAGCGCTGACGGTTCTGTACCCACTCGAAGTAGGAGACGACGACACCGCCGGCGTTCGCGAGGATGTCCGGAACGACGAGGACGTCGTCGTCACTGAGAATCTCGTCGGCCGCGGGCGTGATCGGGCCGTTCGCTGCCTCGGAGACGACGTCGGCAGAGATTTCGTGTGCCAGTGACTCGTCGATGGCGTTTTCCAGCGCAGCCGGGATCAACAGGTCCACGTCGAGCGTCAGCAGTTCGTCGTTGGTGAGTTCGTCCTCGGCGTCGGAATACCCGACGACGCTCCCGGTTTCGCGTTTGAACTCCTTGACCGCGACGGGGTCGAACGACTCCTCGGTGTAGATGGCACCGCTGGAGTCCGAGACGGCGACGACGTCGGCGCCCATCTCGTAGACGAGTTTCGCCGCGATCCACCCGGCGTTACCGTAGCCCTGCACCGCGACCGTCGCGCCTTCGATGTCCTTCCCGAGATAATCGAACGCCTCACGCGCTGCGACGACCGTCGAACGGCCTGTCGCCTCGACACGCCCCTCGCTCCCACCGCTCGAGAGGTCTTTACCGGTGATGACGCCGGGCTCCGTCGTGTTTTCGATGGTCTCGTACGTGTCTTTGATCCAGTTCATCTCACGCTGGCCCGTGTTCACGTCGGGGGCGGGCACGTCACGGTCGGCGCCGATAAGCGGGGTCAGTTCCTTCGCGAAGGCGCGCGTGATTCGTTCGAGTTCGCTCTCGGAGTACTCGGCCGGGTCGATGACGATGCCGCCTTTCCCACCGCCGAGCGGGATATCGCTCGTCGCCGTTTTATAGACCATCCACCCCGAGAGGGCCTTGACCTCGTCGCGGCTGACCTGCGGGTGGTAGCGGATGCCGCCCTTGTACGGCCCACGGTCACCGTTGAACTGCGAGCGGTACGCGCGGAACACCTCGACCGAACCGTCGTCCATCTCGACCGAAAGGTTCGTCTCTAGTATCCGCTCGGGATTTTTCAGCCGCTCGATCTGCCCGTCGGAGACGTCAAGGTACTCTGCTGCCTCGTCGATCTGTGTCCGTAAACTCTGGTACGGATTTACATCGGACATGTATCGACCAGCGAAATCGAGACACCAAAAGCTATCCATTTCATCCGGAGACTTACACTATCTGGCGACAGCGTAGCCACTGGATACAGGGCTTACTCCGCTCGGTTTCTCGGTTTTGTGTTGTTACAGTATTATCTTCTTATCAAATTCTTTAATAATCACACGGCCCTGTTCTTCGGAGACACGAACAGCGGTCTCCGTATCGAGTGCCACAGCATCTCCGACCCGCTCTCTCTCGCTCGCTGGAACGTCGACGCGGTCGACGTTCGGCAGTAGGCAGTCGCGATGATCTGCGAGTTCGAGGAGCGCGTCTCCACTGGGGAAGTGCCAGATTCGCGTGACGGACCGGAAGACCGGCAACGACGTCGGTTCCGCTACGTGTCTGACGGCTCTCGTCTCTTCTAGGCGACTTTGGACGTCTGTCATAGCTGAGTCGAATCCTGAGAGTGTCGCTGTCCCTCCCCGGACGTCTTGGTCAGACCAGCGGGCCCGCGTTTCGCGGCAGCCGTGTTCACGGCCATCGGTGAGCGCTCCGTACCGGCCGCCGAATCAGATATCGGCGGGCCTGCGTGGCCATCGGTCGTTCCGGTGGCGGCGATTCCCGAACCGAGCGACATCGTTACTCCATCGGAGTTTGTCGGTTTCGCATCTCGCCGCCACAGTTAGGACAGGGGTCTGGGTTGTCCTCCGCAACGACGACGGACCCACACTCGAAGCACTCGTACGGCGTTTCCTCGTCGGGGGTCTGCGAGACATCTCTCATTGTGCGTTCACGAGTGCCAGCCGTCGGTCCGTGGCACTCACGTGGTACAAAGGCGGGTACGAGCGAATATCCAGCAGTTTAGCATCAAAGTACGCTGAGGGCCGGGTGTTAACTATTGAACCCTGTCGCCCGATGCCGCAACCGAGACGCTCTGTTCCTCGAAGAGCGTCGTGAACAGTTTCCGTTGGACCGTCCGGACGTGCTGATAGAACGCTGGCGGAGAGATATCGAGCATCGTCGCGACGTCTTCACCGGTACTCTCGCGCGGCGACTCGAAAAAGCCGCTGTAATAGGCCGTCTGAACGACTTCGAGTTGCCGTTCGGTGAGGTCAGAGAGGAACCGCGAGTAGACGTCGTGTTCGGCCGCTTGGTCGAACGTTTGCTTACTGTGGAGTTCGACGTCGGAGAACGCTTCGTCGACCAACTGCGAGATGTTCCGGACGTCGATACTGTCCGGGACGTCGATGGTCAGTGTCGTCGACGTCGCATCGGCGGTCGCCTCCCGGAAGACGGCGCCGTGGTCGGCCAACTCCAGTGCGAGAAACGGCCGAGCGAGTCCAAGCCGCAGGACACCGCCGTCGCTTTCTTCGCTTATCTGTCGGACGTCGTCGATGCCGGCTAGTTCGGATGCGGCGGCCGCCACGGTCTCGACGACGGCGTCCTCGACGGTGACGAACACGTAACTCCCGTCTGTCGTCTGCTGTACGCCCCCCTGATACGAGAGGGTGCAGTCGGCCACCCGAGCGAGACGCGAGAGGATGAACGTCTCGTCGTCGATTTCGAACGCGACGCGCGTCAGCGACGTCGTGAGGAGGGCGTTCTTCCGCTCGATGGCACTGAGTGCGGAGGCGATCGTCTCCCCGAGTTCGGCCAGTACGGCACGGGCGGTCTCGTCGAACGCGTCCCGGGTATCGGCGTAGACGGTCAAGACGCCGTGCGTGAGATCGTTGTACACGAGGGGGATACTCAGCACGGACATGAAATCGCGGGTGAGCGCGTCCGCTCGCCACTCGTCTTCCCGGAGGTTGGTCGCGACGTTGGGAACCATGGTCACGTCGCCGGTCGCCGCTGTCTTCCCGGCTGGCTCGGTGCCCGACGCATCGACGGTGAACTTCTGACTGTCCAGGTATCCCTGTTCGTCCCCCGCCCACGCCCGTGGTTCGAGGGTGTCGGTCGTCGAATCGACGCCGCCGATCCAGGCGAAACTGAACCGCTCGTCACTGGTCAGCAGTTCGCTGACGGTGTGGTCGATCTCGTCACGCGTCTCCGCCTGAACGATCGCCCTATCGATGGCTCTGATCGTCTCGTTGATACGGTTCAGTGCCGTGAGCTGTTCGTTTTGCTGCTGTAACTGTCTGTCCTGTGCGCGGAGCTGTGACTCCCGTCTGACCCGATCGAGCGCTGCTTCGGCGGTCGCCGCGAGCAGGTCTGCCAGTTCTCGGGTGACGTCGTCGAACGCGGCGACGTCCGGAGACCCTGCGACGAAGATACCGTGGTCGCCCAGCGGGACGTAGCCCGCACTTCTGAGGTCTGTGGCCCGGTTTTCGAGTCGGTCTGCCTCGTGGACGTCGTCGAAAAACAGCGCCGTCCCTTCGATAAACGCGTACCCCGGAAGCGAGTCACCGTCGGCGTGAATCCTCGGCAGTGGGCCGTGGAGGTCGCGCATGGTCTGTGAGTGTGTGGCGGGCCGGAGTTCGTTGGTGTCGGCGTCGAACAGATATATCGCGGTCGCCTCGAGATCGAGGGCGCTCGGCGAGTCTTCGACGATATGTTGGGCAATCTCGTCGTGCGTTCCGGCGTACAGGAACCCACGCGCCAGTTCCTGAAGCGTCGCGAGCGCCTCCTCGCGTTGCTTGCGTTTCGTGATGTCTCGACAGCTATAGAGGAACTTACCGCCCTGAATGTCGACCGCTCGGACGTTGACGAGGAGCGTGTGCTCACGGCCGGCCTTGTCCGTCGCCGTACACTCGATGTTCTTCAGGCTCCCGGTCGCTGCGAGTTCGTCGCGGTCGAAGAGGTCCTCGCCGAGGAGGTCGTCGATCGTTCCCCCGTCGCGAATCTCCGCTGCCGTGTATCCGAAGATGAAGTGGACGTTGGGACAGACGTACGTGTACTCGCCGTCCTCGTCCGTGATGAGGACGGTGTCGGTCATGTTGTTGAGTGTCACTCGGTGGAGTTCCTCTGACTGTCGGAGGTCGCGTTCGAGCGAGACTCGTTCCGTGATCTCGACGCCCCTGATCACGATCGACGTGAGGTCGCCGCGTTCGTTTTCGACGGGGCGAACGGACAGATCGATGACGCGCTGGGATTCGCTGTCCGGTGGTTCGGAGAGTATCGAGTTGCCGGCGGTCCCGTCCCGCGTCTCCTCGACGAGTTGTCGGACGTCGTCCTGCATCGCCGCCGTCTGTGACCACCACGGCAGCGTCCAGAAGGGCTCGCCCAGAACCGCTTCGGCGTCTACGTCGATCATCTCACGCGCCCTCTCGTTCGCACGGACGAGCGTCCCGTCGGGGTCTAGCACCCACGTCGCCGTCTGCGTGTCGTTGAACACTGCGTCGAACTGCTGTGCTCGGTCGCGCTGGACGTCCGCCTGCGACGTGGTACGGAGCGCTTCTTCGGTACGGTTCAGTACCGTGTCGACAGTCCGGTCGATCGGCTCCGTTACCACGATATAGTCGGTGACGCCGGACGCGATCGCGTCGCTGGCGATAGTCTCGTTCCCGTTGGCCGTCCCGAGGAGAACGGGTACCGCCGACTCTTCGCTTCGAACCGCTTCTACGAGTTCGACACCGGTCGTCTCATCGAGCGCGTACGCCGTGACGACACAGTCGACGAGGCCGTCCCGGACGGCATCGAGCGCGTTCGCTGCCGTCTCGGCGGTGTGTACTGTCCCAGCGGTGTCCGAGTCGATCCGTTCGGCGAGTCGTTCGAGCCAGCCAGCCGTCCCAGCGAGGAGGATGCCCGCGGAGTCGAGCGGTGAGTCAGAATCCGCCATCAGTCTCCCTCAGACGTAACGTCGCTTCGATACGGTGTGTCGGAACGGGCTCGGGACCGGTCGCGAAGACCCGCTGTCGAACTGCAAACGGTGTCCATCGATAGTTCACTATCTAGCCCCTGTTTGGTAAAGACGTTTGGTACTCAACCAGCGCGGTACCCAACGGACTCCACCGGTCTCTCACTGCCGCTCGCCCCCCAGGGACTGACCGAGGAAGTCGACTCCGTATGCCCGTCCGCCCCACTCGCCGACTGCTGTCAACTGTACAACAACATGATGGTGGGTGCGCCCGATAGCTAACCCATGGACGATCATCCGGAATACGGCCGGTCAGACTCGCTGGAAGCGGACGTTCCTCACCGGTCGGAATCGACGGTTCCGTGCTGTCGGATTTGCCAGCTAGACGCGAATACCGAGACGCGCGGGCCGGGACCACCATCGGCCGAGCAGCACACGCCGTCACCCGCCCACACGGAACACGTCCACGGCGAGTCTGCCCACGACGCACCAGACCCCGACGGTCACGGCGGCCACGGCACACACACCGACCACAGCGGCCACGAACGGTTGTTCAAGCGCCGGTTCTGGGTGTCGCTCGTGCTCTCGATTCCGGTCGTCTTCTTCAGCGAGTTCGTTCAGGACGTGTTCGGCTACACTGCGCCCGCGTTCCCGGGTAGCGTCTGGATTACGCCTGTCCTGTCGGTCGTCGTCTTCGCCTACGGCGGCGTCCCGTTCCTCTCGATGGCTCGCGCGGAACTCGCGAATCGCGAACCGGGGATGATGCTGCTCATCTCGCTCGCCATCACCGTCGCCTTTGGCTACTCCATCGCCAGTCTGTTCCTCGAGGGCACGACGCCCTTCTTCTGGGAACTCGTCACGCTGATAGACATCATGCTGCTTGGCCACTGGATGGAGATGCGCTCCGTTCGACAGGCGTCCGGCGCACTCGACGAACTGGCGACGCTCATGCCCGACACCGCCGAGCGCGTCACCGAGGGTGGGGACACGGAGACGGTTCCGGTCTCCGACCTCTCGGAAGGCGACGTCGTGCTCGTCCGACCGGGCGCCAGCGTCCCGGCCGACGGGACAGTCGTCGACGGCGAGTCGTCCGTCGACGAGTCGATGATCACCGGTGAATCCCGGCCCGTCGGCAAGGAACCCGGTAACCCGGTCGTCGCCGGGACGGTCAACCAGGACGGCAGTCTGCGCGTTCGCGTCACCGAGACGGGCGAGGAGACCGCACTCGCGGGTATCATGCGACTCGTCGAGGAGGCCCAACGATCCAAATCCCGGACCCAGCTACTCGCCGACCGCGCGGCCGGCTGGCTGTTCTACGTCGCCCTCTCCGTCGCTGGCATCACCGGCGTCGCGTGGGTCGTCGCGTCAGGGCTCAATATCGGCGTCCTCGAACGGGTCGTGACGGTCCTCGTCGTCGCCTGTCCGCACGCGCTCGGACTCGCCGTCCCGCTGGTCGTCGCTATCAACACCTCGACGGCCGCGGAGAACGGGATACTCGTCCGCGACCGCATCGCGATGGAGGAGGCCCGAAACCTCGATACGGTGATGTTCGACAAGACGGGGACGTTGACGAAAGGCGAACAGGGCGTCGTCGGCGTCAGCGTCGCCTCGGGGACGCCACGAGGGGACGCCGACAGCGAGGCACAAAGCGCCACGGGCCGGTCGCACGGGGCAGGTCCGCGCGAAGAAGCCGCCGACGTACGCGCGTGGGACGAGGAGCGCGCGTTCGCGGTCGCCGCCGGCGTCGAGGGCGACTCCGAACACATGATCGCCCGCGCCATCCGGACCGCGGCACAGGAGCGCGGCGTCCAGCGAGCGCCGGCCTCGAACTTCGAGAACCTCCGTGGTCTCGGCGTCAGAGCGACCGTCGACGGCGACCCTGTCCATCTCGGCGGCCCCAACCTCGTCGAGAAACTCGACATCGAGCGGCCGCCCGCCATCACGGCGTTCGCCGACGAGGCGGGGGCGAACGCACGGACCGTCGTCTATCTCGTCCGTGACGAGACCGATATCGTGGCGGCGTTCGCGCTCGCGGACGTCGTCCGCGAGGAGAGCTATCGGGCCGTCGAGGCACTGCACGCGATGGGCATCGAGGTAGCGATGCTGACCGGCGACTCAGAGGACGTGGCACGGGCCGTCGCCGAGGAACTCGGTATCGACCAGTACTTCGCCGAAGTGCTGCCAGACGAGAAGGACACGAAAGTCAAACGGCTCCAGTCCGAGGGGAAACTGGTCGCGATGGTCGGCGACGGTGTCAACGACGCCCCCGCGCTGACGCGGGCGGACGTCGGCATCGCCATCGGCTCCGGGACGGACGTCGCCATCGAAGCGGGCGACATCGTCCTCGTCGACAACGACCCGGTCGACGTGGTACGCCTCGTCCGCCTCTCGAAAGCAAGCTACCGCAAGATGCAGGAGAACCTCGTGTGGGCGACCGGCTACAACGTGTTTGCACTGCCCCTCGCGGCCGGGGTTCTCGCGCCGGTCGGCGTCCTCCTCTCGCCGGCCGTCGGGGCCGTCTTCATGTCGCTGTCGACGATTATCGTCGCCCTCAACGCCCGCCGGCTCGGTGGCCTCGACCTGACCGCGTGACCCGACTGCCGCGGCCGACCCAGCGACGCCCGCTCAGTCGTCGGCCTCGGCCTGTTCGGCCCGCGGCACCGTCACGTCGGTCAACCCGGCCTCTATCTGTTCGCGCTGGCCCTCGAACTTCCCGGGGAGGACGAGTCGCTCGCCGAGTTCCTCGAGCGGTTCGTCGTCAGTGTAGCCGGGGTCGCTGGTCGCGAGTTCGAACAGCACGCCGCCGAACTCCCGGAAGTACACCGAGCGGAACCAGTGGCGGTCGATCTGCTGTGTGGGTCGGAGTCCCGCCGACTGGACGGCCTCGCGCATCGCCTGCTGGTCCTCGTCGGTCGGCGTCTGGAACGCGACGTGGTGGACCGTGCCGTGACCCTGCCGGCCGCTCTCGATGGTCGGGAGGACGTCGACGTACGTCCCGACCGGGCCGGTAGCGGCAAAGCGGGTTCGCTCGTCGCCCGGCCTATCGCCCTGTGCCTGTTCGGTGCCCACTTCCGCAAAGCCCATGGTCCGGAGCAAGTCCGCCGTCGGGGCCGGATCGGCCAGCCACAGCGTCACCGAGTGGAACCCGCGGATAGCGGAATCCTCGGGGACGAACTCCGTCCACGGGACCGTCGGATCGTCCTCGGGAATCTCGACTTCGACGAGTTCGACCGGGAGGCCGTCGGGGTCGCGGAACGGGAGGACCGTCTCTCCGAACCGCTCGACGCGGTCGTCGTAGTCGACCCCGTACTCGTCGAAGCGGTCCTCCCAGTAGTCGAGACTGCCCTCGGGGACGCGGAACGCGGTCCGGGAGACCTGTCCCGACCCGACCGTCCCCCGCGTGAGGTCTTCCCACGGGAAGAACGTCATGCTGGTCCCCGGCGTCCCCTCGGCGTCGGCGAAAAAGAAGTGGTAGGTCTCGGGGTCGTCCTGATTGATGGACCGTTTCACGAGTCTGAGACCGAGCGTCTCGATCCAGAAGTCCACGGTCCGCTGTGGGTCGCTGGCGATACACGTCACGTGGTGGATGCCCGGTGTGGGAGTTGGGTCCGTCATTAGCCGGGATACGCGCCGAAGCCACTTCAATACGTGTTGACGTGAGTGTTACCGGGTCTCAGCGGGGCTCACCCGCGACGACGTGGTACGTACCGCTCCGGTCTCTGCCCGACCCTCCTCGGCGGCGGTCGCCGCCGAACCACACACCTCGAACTGTCACGTCGAAGCGTGCCTTCGGGCAAGAACTATCGGTGCTACTGCCGGCAGTTTCAGGCCGCTTATCACCGCCCGGCGAGGAGATCCATCTCGGTCGCTGGTCGAGTACTTTGTTGCCCACCACGCTCTATCGGCGACCGACCCCCCCAACTCATCTCTTCGGTGCCGTTTTTGTTCACGTCGCCGCCTCGGTGCTCGTCGTAGCGTTCGAGTGGATACCCGAGCGGCGGCCGTCGACGTGGTCGCTCTGGGCCGGGCCGGCGCTCCGTCCGACGTCGCCGGCGCGGTGTCAAGCCGGTGTCTCGACAGGGGACTGCGCTTCTTCCGCGAGCGTTTCGAGGAACTGCTCGGCGTCGAGGGCCGCCATACTGCCGGTCCCGGCGGCCGTGATCGCCTGTCGATACGCGGGGTCTGCTACGTCACCGGCGGCGAAGACGCCGTTTACGGCCGTGTTCGTCGTCGGCCGTCCCGTCTCGTCGGTCCGGGTCCGGACGTAGCCCTCCCCGTCGCGTTCGACACCGGTCCCGTCGAGGAACTCGGTGTTGGGCGTGTGACCCACGGCGTAGAACACGCCGCCGACGTCGACTGTCTCCCGTTCGACGTCGGTACCGGACTCGGCCTTCTCTCTGGGGAACCCGTCGGGATGTGAGACGAGCGTGGCACCGGTGACGCCCTCTTCCTGCGAGCCGTGGATGGCTTCGAGTTCCGTGTTCCAGCGGACCCGGACGTTCTCGTGTTCGCGGACGCGGTCAGCCATGATTTCGGACGCACGCAGTTCCTCACGGCGGTGGACGACCGTCACGGAGTCGGCGAACTTCGCGAGGAAGAGTGCCTCCTCCATCGCGCTGTCGCCGCCACCGACGACGAGGACGTCGTCGCCGCGGTGGAACGCGCCGTCACAGGTGGCACACGTCGAGAGGCCGTGGCCCATGAGTTCGGCCTCGTTCTCGGCACCGACCCAACGTGCGCTCGCACCGGTCGCGACGACCAACGCTCGTGTGCGGATCGTATCGCCGGTCGACAGCGACAGTTCCAGCGGCTGGCCATCCAGAGTGGCGGACTCGATGCGGCCGTGCTGGAACTCCGCGCCGAACTGTTCGGCCTGCGATTTCCCGCGCTGGACGAGTTCCATGCCGCCGACGCCGTCGGGGAACCCGAGGTAGTTCTCGACGTCGGTCGTCAGCGTGAGCTGGCCGCCCGGTTCGTCGCCCTCGAGGAGGAGGGGGTCGAGGTCGGCGCGCGCAGCGTAGACCGCCGCCGAGAGGCCAGCGATCCCCGAGCCGGCGATGACGAGGTCGTGTACGTCCTCAGTCATTTATTCCGTGTAGGACTCGATGAGCGCTCGGAGCTCCCCTTCGGCTTTGAGGCCGACGACCTCCTCGACTCGCTCCCCGTCGGCGAACAGGACGAGCGTCGGGACGCCCCGGACGCCGTAGGCGGCCGCGAGTTGCTGGTTGGCGTCGACGTCGACTTTGGCGACGGTCGCGTCGGTCTCTGCGGCCAGCGTCTCGACGATGGGTTCGAGCATCTGGCAGGGGCCACACCAGTCGGCGTAGAAGTCCGTGAGGACGACGTCGTGCTCGGCGACGACGTCGTCGAGTTGGGACTGCCCGTCGACGTGGAGGGGTTCGTTCGTGGTGGTAGTGCCGGTGTCGGCTGCAGTATCAGTTGCCATCACCAGTTCGTAAGCGCCAGTGCCAATTAAGTGTTTTGGGGAATACACACAATACTGAACAATTCTAACTGTCGAATCGACGTGTCGGCAGTGTCCCTTCGTCCCCGCGAGAAAACCAGCTCGCCGTCGGAAAACCGGACCGCTACACGGTGAGAGACGAAGTTAGCTTTCGACAGTGGGAGTCGAGGGCTCAGACTGCTCGTACTTCTCTTCGAACTCCTGGATGAGCTGGCCCATCTTCGCGTACCAATCGTTGAGCATCCGCTGCATGTCGTCAGCGATGTTCGAGGGGTCGGTCGGCCTGTAGACGTGGTAATACCCGCCCTGCTCGTAGTTCACCTGCTCCTTCTGGATGAAGCCGGCCTGCAGTAGCCGTTGTACGGCACGATACGCGGTCGACCGCTCGCGGTCGACCTTTTCGGCGATCTCGTCGATCGTCAGCGGCTCTTCGGTCTGGACGAGTTCCTGAAATATCTCCTTATCGAGCTGCTTGAGCCCGTGGAAACACTCGAGGAGCCCCTCACACACCATGTCCCGCTGGAGTTGTTCGGACATCGAATCTGGCATCGGTATCACGTATTCGTACGTGCTGTGTTGTTAAAAGATTTGTGTATGGATTGCACAATTGCGCGCCACACCTACTGGAGAGCGCGGTGGCGACGAGTCCGCGATGTGTCGTCTAGTGGGCAGACAGCAACAGATGACCGCGGCCGTGAGACGGCATATCGACGCCGGGTAGATCCAGTCAGTCCGCGGTGACTGCTTGCTGCTTGCGCGTCGTGCGTAGTGAGACGACCGACGTGTAGAGGATCGCAACGGCGACGACGACCGCCGCACCGATGACGAGTACCAACCCGACCATCTCGAGAGTCGGACTCCCGATGTAGGAGCCGACCTCACCGATGCCGACCGCGGTAGCACCGACGAGTAGCATCCCGCCGAAGTAGACTTTGATACCGTCGGCGTCGACGACGGCGGTCGCGGCGGAGCCGATACGGGCACCGAGTGCGCTCCCGAACAGCAGCGGAACGACGATACCGAGGTCGACGCCGCCGCCCTGTCCGTAGAGATAGCTCCCGAGACCGCCGGAGAAGACGATCTCGAAGAGGTCGGTACCGACGGCGACGGGAACCGGGACGCCAATCGCGTAGATCATGGCGGGCATCCGGATGAAGCCGCCACCGACGCCGAGAAAGCCCGACAGGAGGCCGGTCGCGAAGGCGACGGCCGTAATAACCCACGCGGAAACGCGGACGTCACCACGGAGCGTCACCATCGGCGGAATCCGAACGGTCTGCTGAATCGTTTTGGCGATTTCGGGAATCTCGTACTCGCTGAGGTCCTTATCGGCGGCCTCGTGGTCGATGTCACCGCTGCCGTCGCCTCTTCGGGCGTCACGGGTGACCATCGCACCGACGCCGCCGAGCAGGACGACGTACGCGACGCTGATGAGAGCGCCGGCCAGTCCAAGCGATTCGAGGTAGTAGACGCTGGCGCGTCCGACCTCGATTCCGATAGTCGTCCCGGTGATCATGATCGCGCCGAGCTTGTAGTCGACCTGCCCGAGGTCGTGGTGTTTCAGGGTCGCGATGACGGCCGTCCCGAAGACGAACGCCATCCCGCTACCGACCGCGACGGGCGCCGGGTAATCCAGCATCAGCAGGGCAGGGGTAACGAGGAACGACCCGCCCATGCCGAAGAACCCGAACAACACCCCGACGACGAGGCCGAACCCGACGAACAGCGCCAGCATCTCGGGGCTGGTCCCCAAGATGCCGAGCCCGTCGAGGACGCTATCGAGCATTCTCTTCACCTCCGACTATGAACGCCATGAGTCGTGGCCCGAAGAGCCGTTCGAGACCGCCATAGCCCACGTACAGCAGGACCGCTTCCAGCAGGATCGTGCCGATGAGCAAGGCCGTCTCCGGGTCCCACGTGGGAATCTCTAGTCCTGCCATCTGTTCACCCTCCGATACCCGAACACAGTAATTCGTTGTTGGCACATTTCTGTTCAATACCACCTATCGGATCTACTCCTATAACGGTTTTGGAGATATTGCACAATACTATATTCCGATATCCTCCCCAGCACTACTGATAACGTATCAGAACGATATGGTCCGCAGATAGTGTGCCTCGGTGGTGTACTTGACGCCCCGCCCAGCGCTGGGAGCGGCGACCGTTACTCGGGACCGACCATACTCCTCCCGGTCGGCGAACAAAACCGTATTGTAGCGCTGTGTCGACGGCATCGCCGAAACCGTTCAGCCGCCGTCTCAGTCGCTGACTCACGGGGCCACAGCCGACTGGCGAACCGCGTCATTGGGCCGACTGCCCCAACTCGCACGGACCACGGTCGTCCCGTTGCTGGTCAACCGCGTCGAGCGGACCACCGACGACCCCGGTATCCTCCGCGAGTACCGCTTTCAGCGTCGCCTCTTTCCGACAGATGTTTCGGCGAACGCCGAGCGTGCCTTCGACGACGTGCCGGTCTAGAGCGACTCGACAGAGCGTGCCTCCCGCTTGACAGCCGCGTCCGTTTTCGTGACGACCATATCCTGCAAGACCAGCACGTCCAGTCCCATGCCGAAGAAGTCCTTCAACGCCTCGGTAGGTGTGTTGACGATCGGTTCGGCGTGGTCGTTGAACGAGGTGTTCAGTACCACCGGCACACCGGTGAGCGCCTCGAACTCGGAGATGAGGCGGTGGTACCGGGGGTTCTGACGGGCGCTGACAGTTTGGGGTCGCGTCGTGTCGTCAGCGGGGTGGAGGGCCGCCGGAATCTCGTCACGCTTCTCGGGTCTGACGTCGAACGCCGAGATCATGAACGGGGCGCGTTCGCCGTCGACGAGGTACTCCTCGACCGCCGATTCGAGCATCGAGGGGGCGAAGGGCCGCCACTCCTCCCGGTGTTTGACGAACCGATTTACTCTGTCCCGAGAATCGATACTCCGTGGGTCGGCCAGAATACTCCGGTTTCCGAGCGCGCGCGGTCCGAGTTCGAGACGCCCGTTGAACCAGCCCACCAGCGCACCGTCCGCGAGGCGCTCAGCGATATGACGTTCGACGTCGCCCGGTTCGCTGTAGGCGATCTTGTTCATTTCGAGAACAGTCCGGATGTCGCCCGTATCGTACGACGGGCCGTGGTAGACCGTCTCCATCGTCGGTACCTGCGACGGTCGCTGGTCGAGCAGTCCCGCTCCGAGGGCGAGTCCGGCGTCGTGTGCGGCCGGCTGGACGAACAGCTCGTCCACGGCCGGCGACTCTCGGAGACGCTTGTTCAGCTTGCAGTTCAGCGCGACGCCGCCCGCAACGGCGAGATTTGCGGTCCCGGCCACCTCGGCGTGTCGCTCGATGATATCTAGCACCGTCTCTTCGAGGAGTTTCTGTGCGGTGTGTGCCAGATTCTGCTCCCACTGTGTGAACGCCTCCGGCGCGTCGTTCCGGTCCCGGCCGAAGGCGGCTTCGAGCCGTCTGACGCCGTATCCGGTGCCCCAGCGTCTGGTGAGTTCCGTCACGTCGTAGTCGACGCCGGTGTCGACAAGCGAGCGAAGCGTACGTTCGATGTCGGGGTCGTCCTCGCCGTACGGCGCGAGTCCCATCACTTTCCCCTCGCCGTTGAACATACGGTAGCCCAGATACTCCGTGATGGCGGCGAAAAAGAGCCCGAGACTGTTCGGGTGTTCGTACGTCCGGACCCGTTCTAAGCCGTCCTCGTCGCCGTGCCAGACCACGGTCGCGTCGTACTCGCCTTTCGCGTCGATGGTAACCACGAGCGCTTCGTCGAATCCCGACGGATGGAACGCACTCGCGGCGTGACACGCGTGATGAGGGCGGGTCTCTATCGGCGGCACCGGTGTCCCGATATCCGCCAGCCGCGACTCGATGCGACGTGTGGGCGCGAAGCGACTCTCTAACTGTGTCTTGACGACGTTCTCTACCGCGGTCACCTTGCGAAGCACCCCGTCTACCCGAACCGCGTCGCGAACGTAGTGTGGGAGGATATTCGAGCGCAGCGACGGGTCGTACGGGAGCAACACGCGGTCGACCGCCGGCAGGTCGATGCCGGCGTGGTCGAGCGCTGCACGGATGGCGCGCTCTGGGAAGGTGTCGACGGCGTGCTTCTCACGGGAGAGCCGCTCCTCCTCGACGGCGAATACGAGGTCCCCGTCCTCGAAGAGCGCCGCACTGGGGTCGTGCTGACCGTACAGCCCGATTGCCGGTTTGAACGCCAGCGTGTACGTGGTCATAGTTGTCTCAGTTGTTGTTGGGTGCGTTATCCGTGTGGACGTACACCCAGACGACGTCGCCGTCTTGCAGCTCGTAGGTGGTTGGATCGACTGGGGTGGCCCGCTGACGGACGAGTATCTCCGTCGCGTCAGCGGCGTCGTGATAGGTGCCGCCGAGGTCGCCGCCGGTTCCGTAGTCGAAGACGTGGTCGCCCGCGCTGTCCTGTCTGTACTCCACGTTCGGCAGCGCTCCGAGTGCTTCGGCTACCGTCACCGGTTCCCCGGTGTTGTACCACCGATATCGTTCGCCGTCGTCGCGGAATTCGAACTGATCGGTGTCGACGCGACGGAACGTCTCGCCGCCCTCGTTCAGTCGGCGGTTGTTCACGTCGACGACGAGCTGTCCGGACCGATCGGAGCCGGCGGTCGAGCCCTCGGCCGTCCGGACGCTAACCCAAAAATCGTCGCCGTTTTCGACCTCGTAAGTCGTCGGATCTATCCGCTCGGTCCCGCGGTGGACGGAGACGTCGGTCCCGTCGTCGGCGCCGTCGTAGGTCGTGCCCTCGTAGCCGACGACGTGGTCGCCGTCGCGTCGCGTGTACTCGATGCCCGGAAGCAGATTCAGTGCGCGCTCGAACGTGACCACCTGCTTCTCGTTGCTCCACTCGTTGGGTCCGTGGGCGGAGTCATGGAAGTGGAAGTACACCGTCTCCGGTCGCTCGTCCTCGATGTTGTCGAGGTAGTACTTCGGTTGTGCGAAGTCGACGATGTCGCCGTCTATCTCGACGAAGAGCCGCCCGTGCCAGTGGTCCTCGATGTATCCCGGAACGTCTTCTTCCGTCGCTGTCTGAGATACCGTCTCAGTCGGCGAGGCGGTATCCGAAGCCTTCTGCTGCGTCGTCTCCGTCTCCGGCGTGGTCGCCTCGTCGGCGCCGAGACTGGTACACCCCGCCAGTCCGACGAGCGTGCTCGCACCCAGCAGTATGCGTCTCCGCGTCGGGTTCTTATCGCTCATTTGTCTCCAGACGACCGGCGGCTCGTTCGGAGTGCTGTTCGAGAACGGCTGTAGGCGAGGTGTGCTGCGTTTGCATGAGTTCGTATCAGTGTCTCATGAGCGAGCCGGACTGGCTGTGCCGGCACTCATATATCAGGTGAGAACGCTGTCGGAGATAAATAGGGGAGCGCGTTCGCAGCCGGTGCGAACGCACTGTACCAGCGTCACACTCCCCACCGAGACCGGTGAACCGGCGGCTTATACAGGGGGTAAGTAAGTCCCCGAAGCCCCGAGAGGGCATACCTGTATGGCCGGAACCGAGGGGGCAAACGACCGGATACTCGACTTGCTCAGCGACGACGTCGTCAAACGTATTCTGATTGTGGCCGACCGCGAGCCGATGTCGGCTCAGTCCATGGAGCCACACTGTGACGCATCGCTGGCGACCATCTACCGACGTATCGAGGACCTGCTGGAATTCGGTCTGCTTCGCGAGCGGACGGAACTGCAGTCCGACGGGAACCATTACAGACGCTTCGAATCGAATCTGGACCGTCTCTCGGTCAGTCTCGACGACGGTGATCTGGCGATCGACGTCGACAGGCGCGACGACGCACCGGACCGTCTTCGGACGATGTGGGACGCGATGCAACCGAGGTGGGACTGATGCTCTTTGGGTTACTCGCCGCGAAGGCCCTGACTGTCTTACTCGGACTCGTAATCGCACTGCAAGGGTATCGGGCCGCTCGTCGTGAACGCAGTCAGCGGATGCTACTCGTTGCGAGCGGGTTCACGCTTCTCAGCGTCGGCTCAGTCCTCGAAGGCATCTGCTACGACGTGTTTCACCTCTCGACACTGCTCTCTGGCGCGATCCAGACCGGGTTCGTCGGTCTGGGCATGTCACTCATCGTCGTCTCGCTGTACGCGCCCGGCGCTGGCGGACGGCGAACGGAGCCACCGGAGGTCCAGAACCGCAACTGATACTGGTGGCTGTAACAAACTGAAGTACTTCGCCACCCCGGGGTGGCGAATATCTGTACGAACTTACAGCCAGCAGTATGAGCGTGCTACCGTTCAGTACTCGACCAGCGAACAGTCGAACACGAACCGCCTGTACCGACTCGACCCGGTCGATCAGTTCACGTTCGAGTCAGCGAGCTGTTGGAACGAGACACGCTGTGCCTCAAAATCCTCTAAAAACGCCTTGGACCCACCGACAGTGAACCGTTCGTCGTCTGTTTCGACGACGAACGACTCCTGTGTGGGGAACTCGTTCGTGAAGGGACGAACGATGCTTTGCTTTACGTCGACGATGGTTCCAGTCGTCGTCTCGAACGGCCTCTCGCTTTGTGTCGGCCGAAGCTCCATTTCGGCGGTGACGACGTTCCCGTCCTGCAGATGCAATGTCGCGTCGAACACCGCGTGACGAAAACTAGCGTACGTTTTCGGAACCGGCCCTCTTGGCCCGACGTGAATTTGCTCACCCATCGGCCAGTAGTTCGCGATGAAGCTATCGAAGAGCGAGGAGACGATGTGTTCTTCCGCGTGGTATATCGCGTACTCGTCCGAGTTCGAATTTAAGATGGCGTCGGCTGACGAGACGATTCCGTCCGTCCGGTCGGTTGTGAGGGTGACCGGCGCGGGTGCACTCCACGTTTGTACGATGTTCGCAACCGACCCGTCTATGGGCGTCTCGCCGTCATACTCCGTTACCAGTAGCATACAGAACACGCCCCGCTCCTGTGCCGTTTTGAGTGCGTCTTCGACTCTATGGAGTACTGAGGCCGGTAGCGCCAGCACGATCTCCGATTCCGCGGAGTCGATCAGCTCGTTAAGGTGTGTGACTATCGTCCGACGGGACTTGATGATGCTGAACTTCTGTTGTTCGTAACTCTCTGAGTCGAACAACTCCTCTAGTTGCGTCTCGACCGTGTGTAACTGAGACACGAGATTCTCGATACCGTCGGATGGCGGAATGGCTCGCAACTGCGTCGGCTGGACGTGGTCGTCGATGTCGATGAGGTCGCGGTCTTCTAAGCTACCCACGATGTCATAGGCGTAGCTCTTAGAGATGTCTGTCTCTTCAGAGACCACCCGAATCGTCGTCGCTCCGTTTCGGAGAATCGTCACGTATGCGAGTGCCTCCTTCTCTGAGAGACCGAACTTTTTCAGACTATCGACGACCTCGTCCTCCATAGCTACTTTTGAGCCAAGGCGCTGTATAAACGTTAGTATGAGTGGTCGCGTCGTCCGTCGCCACCAGACGGCGGCGTGTTGGTGCACTGATCGGGCGGATGCGTCTCTCGCGTCGTTCGGGTGGCGTACGTCGCGAGTCGAATGGCATGGGACCACCCGAGTGGCGTTGCACTATCTGGCACACCGGAGTCGAAGAACTGTTCTGGTAAGTACCCTGACTGAAGACACAGCGAGCCTGTCAGATCGATTTCCGCGAACAATCGATCGGACCACGATCTCGGGTCGAACTGCTCTGTTGTCGGGAACAGCTGAATCGCTTTTTCGGCCGCGTATGCACCCCAGCCGGTCGAGACGGTCCACACTTTTTCACTCTGCTGGCCCCGTCGACGCCAGGTATCGTCCTCGAACCGCGTCAGCCCACGTACACTGTCGGTTTCTTTCCAGAGCCGAGAAAACGCCGTTTCGAGGTGCGATTCGAGTCGGTGGAGTCTCTCGTCGCCGATATCGCCCACGTCCGCGTAGGCGAGATGGGCATCGATCAGTGAGAACGTGGTACTGTCGACTCGCGTGTCCAGTTCATCGTCGACCAACCGAAGCCCGTAGATCCCCCTTTCAGGACACCACATGGTCTCGAGTGCGTCGTAGAGGTGGGTTGCCTGCGTTGCCGCGCGTTCTCGGGTGGTCGAGTCACACGGTGCAGTCGCGATTGCGCTGTACGCGTGCAAGAACTTCGCGGCCGTGTGCGTAAACCGGCCGTTCATGTTCTCCCACGCGTTCTCACACACCGTCGGTAACCCGTCTGCTTCCATCGAGATGTCCAGTCCGTTCAACCCCGACTGTAACGCGGCCTCGATATCGCTCCTGAACTCCTCCTGCAGTGACGTACTGTGTGTCGCGAAGTACTCCGCGAGGAAGACGAGGACACTCGCGGTCTGGTCGGCTTGATACTGCGTTTCTGTTCCCTCAATGTGCCCGTTTGCCCAGCCCGGTGCCAGTCGTCCGTTCATCGGCCACACGCGGTGGGGCCATCGGCCGTCCTCTAACTGCGTTTGGAGATAGAACTGGGCACTCTTCCGGTGGGTCTCCTGCAAGTCGAGGTCGAGTCGCTCGTCGGCTTCGAAGAGAAACATCGCGATTTCACCGTCGTCCCTGAACCACGTGTATCCATATCCACCCGAGTACTGGTAGTACGGGTCGAAATCGGGGCCCGCTATTCGTCCCCCGGTCGGTGCGGACAACAATTCGAGCACGTGGAGGTCGGTCCCGACGAGTTGGCCCGGAACCGCCGGAGAGTGACCCGCTCGTCGTGCAGCGGTGAGTATCGTCGATGGCTCGTCGTAGCGCTGTGTCTGATCAGCGATAGAAGCGAGACTGTCTGCACGCGACTGGGCCTCGATATCTGATAGCATGTTGACGACTGTGGTCGTCCCATTCACCACTGCAGCACTGAAGCCCACACCACCGGTGAGGCGGCTGCCCTCGTAGTTTTCAGCCGTACCGACCCTCGGGAACGACTGTGGTTCTTCGGCGAGGATTTCGTCGAACGCCTCCAGCGATTCGGGGTCTCGTTCCACTAGCTCGGTCGACGTGCCGAGATAGTCGTGCTCTCGATTGTGATACACCTCCAAGGCGTCCTCGTGAACCAACTGTCCGACTCGACCTTCCTGTCCTTCCGGAGCGAATTCGATGAACCCCACGATTTCTGCGTTGTCCGGCGATTCTGCCTGCAGTTCGAAGGCGGTCACGTGTGAGTTCCCCGCAGTAAAATCGCGTTGCACTACATCGAACGCCTCGAACTGGTGGACCGTTTCGACGAGCGACGTGCCTTCGTGATACGTCTGGGTCGACGTATCGAGACTATCGAACCACCGGACTGTTCCGTCGACGTTGATACCAAACCGCGAAGATGCGATCCCGTGAAGTCCGGCGAGTGGATACGAATGATCCCGAATCGAGCCGTTCGGGCTGACGTATACGAGGCGCTGGTCTGAGCCGGTAAACCGGCCCGACTGTGTTCGCCGCTCGCCCGGAAACACGTCCGTTTCTCCGCCGTTTCGCTTGTAGTCGTCGAGTGACCGTCGGAGCGCCATAGCCGAAGAGTGTCCGCGGTGCAGATAAAGTTCTTGTGATATCCCAAACCAAATCCCTAAGGTATAAGTGGATGTATTTTAATGAACAAAACGAGCGATGACAGAGACCGAAGACACGACTCAGAACGGCAGTAGCGTCTCACGACGGCGATTCGTCCTCGGTGCGGGGGCATCGGGCCTCGCAGCCGGCCTCTCGGGTTGCGCAAGCGTATTCGATGGGGGGTCGAATTCCGGAGCACAGACCGGCAGTTCCGACAGTGGTGGAACGACTGTGACTTGGGGGTTCGACGCGACCGTTGCGCAGGACCACGCTGCACAGGTCCGCGAGGCACTTCACAACAAAGGCGGCCTCTCAGACGACATCCGGGTCGAGTTCCAACCCGGTCAACCGGACAGCGGGAAGCGACGGGCGGCCTACAACCGCCTGCTGAGCTCGCAAGAAACGAGTCCCGACATGTTCATGATGGACAACGGCTGGGTGAACATCTTCATCCAGCGGGGACAACTCGCCAACCTCTCTGAAGTGCTCTCAGACGAGACGCTCTCGACAATCGAGAACGAGTACTTTAGCGGGTTCACCGAGACGGCTATCGACCCAGCTAGCGGTAACCTGTTCGGCGTTCCGCTGTACCCCGACTACCCGACGATGCTGTACCGAAAGGACCTCGTCGAGCGGGCGGGCTACAACCCGACCGAGGACAACTGGGCCACCGAACCGATGACGTGGGAAGAGTGGTCGAACATCGCCGCCGACGTGCAGGACGACGCCGGGCTCGATTACGGCTTTACCACCCAGTGGGACATCTACGTCGGCACTGCCTGCTGTACGTTCAACGAGGTCATGTCCTCGTGGGGTGGTGCGTACTTCGGCGGCCGAGAGAACCTCTTCGGCCCGGTCGGCGAGCGGCCCGTCACCGTCGATTCCGAACCCGTCATCGACTCGCTGAACATGATGCGGAAGTTCGTCCACGACGAGGACTCCGGCGGGCAGTTTAGCAGCTACGGCGGCGGTTTCACGCCGACCAACATCCTCAGCTGGATCGAGGACAGCTCCCTCGCCCCGTTCATCGACGGTAACGCCGTCTTCCACCGCAACTGGCCCTACGCCATCAACCAAGCAGCCGGTGAGTTCGGTGATGATCTCGGAACGATGCCGATTCCGTACGCCGTCTCAGAGAGCGAGGCCCAGTTCCCCGGTACCGGCGGGACGACATCCGCACTCGGTGGCTGGCATATCACTGCCAACCCGTACAGCGAGAAACTCGACGCGGTGGCAGAGGTCATCCAAGCTGCGACGCGCGAGGAGTTCCAGTTGTTCTTACTGGAGATGGAAGGCTGGCTCCCGCCGCGCGCAGACCTGTTTGGCTCTAGCACGGCCGAGAACGTCGAGCCGATCGGGAACTACATGGACACGCTCCGTGTGGCCGGAGAGAACACGATGGCGCGTCCGGTCACGGCCGTCTGGAACAACCAGTCGAGCAAGATCGCCCAGCAAACCAACCGGGCAGTCGACCGGGCAGCCACCTCCGCCGAGGCAATGCGCTCCCTCCAGTCCACTCTGGAGCAGACTGAACAGCCCAACTGACTCAACAACTGATCGCACGTCCCGACACGGGACAGTACTATAGTAGCCATTGAAAATCAATGCACACCCGACCGCACGATGGCGGTGCGGTCGGTGTGTGAATCGTTTCAATTGTTACTATAGCACGGCACGTTCGTCTCTTGGGACTGTCTGCGTACAGATATGGCAGCCACGCAGGTGCTGGCATCTTGCCAGTCAGGTCGATCTCGACGTCGAACGTGCTATCGTGGCCGAACGTGGCCTGCCGTTCGACGTCGGGGTCGGAGGGAACGTCGTCGACGACGGTCGGGTCGACTGCGTCGTCTTGTACGTCGTGGACGGCACATTCACTATTGGACTGCGTGATTCGGTCACGGTTGGCCAGAAATATCACTTCCGAACAGTTGATACTGCATATGACAGTACTGCCAATGGAACGACGACAATGAGCGAACCCCAGCCAGGATTCTGGTAACACGTAGAAACAAATCTAACGAGTTCTGACCGTCTTCTACCCATATAATATCTGCCAGCAAAATTGATTAAATGGCTGGCGATTAAAAAGAAAAATAGTCATGCAATTCAGTCCTCTCGCCTCGACCGTTTTAGCCGTACTAACGGTTTTCATAGGTGGATATATACTTACCACGATTTTTGATGACCCACCTCTCGTCCTCCCGGCACTAGTCGGCATAGTCTTATTTCTGGTTATTTCGATGAATAGAAACATTACGAACGGCTATCTCTAATAAATACCTTCGCTCTTGCGTTGGAGGTCGTTGATACTGCTGAGCTATAGCTGTGGAGTCGAAGAGGACAAGGGCACCACGTCAGCGGTGCCCGACACGAATGATTCCGCTAGCTGTGTTTGAGTCGGAATCGGTCGCAGCGGGCTGGATATCTGTCTCTGCGTTATCCATGACGGACCGCCATCACCCGCCGAGCTAGCAGAGCGTCTGGGCTACGCTGAGGGGACGGTCAGAACATGCCGCACCGAGCTGGTTGCGTTCGGACTCATACAACAATCACAGCTCAACAGGTGTCTGGCAGGTTTGTCAACGTGTATCACTCCATCGGCCGCAAAGAGATGCGCGAAGAGACGCTTATCGCGTTCTATATCTGGGCCGGCGAAGCAGCACCCCTCATCGAAGAAGCCAATCTCACGAAGGAGGACTACCGCGATGCCGAGTACGGCGAGGGAGTAGACGAGGTATTTCGCGACCGGTTCTCCAACACCTCATCCGACAATACAAACTAATCAGGGACTCTCGACTGCAAGCGCCCCAGTTCCTGTGGTGTCATCCGGCCATTCGGTGCCTTCGTCGACGAGGCCGGTGTGTAATGTAAACTATAATGGGTGATCGGAGACGTCTCTCCGGTAGCATGCACATCTCCGCCATCGAGACCACTGACGCACGCGTCTTCGCGGCCCTCGGAGGCGCTATGTACGCGATCGTCGTCCTTTCGTGGTTCCTCTCGGTCGGTGTTCATTTTTCTTCGCAGGACGGAGCGGCCATCGCATTCGCTTTTGCGTACTCGTTGGTTGGGCTGTTCTTGACAGCCGCCGTTCCGCTGTACCTGTTTGGTCGCTTCTCTCTCGTTTCTTCACCGCTTGCAACGCTCTGGGTCTTTACCGAGACAGTGTCTCAATGGCTATACGGAGCGCACCCCCATCCGCTCTCGTCGTATCTGACGGTTTGGCCCATTCTCCTTGGGTTCGTATTGGCAATTACGCTCGGCGAAGCCGTACTTAGAGTGGGGCTTGACCACGCTCTCGGTCGGTTCGGTCTCCGACCGGTCTTTTAGCCCGAACTGGCACCGCTACTGGTCACGCCGCCTGCGAAGAGTGACCCGATTCCCGTGCTTCGTCGCCGTCGACGCCGTCGGCGACCGCCAATCAGTACGACGCCCCGATGCTCGACGCCGTCCCAAGCCACGTCTCGGGCGTCGTAGCCACGTAGGTACCGATAGCGAACCGGCCATGCCCAGCTGATCGATCCTCGACGACGGTTGGTTTTACCAGCGAGAGTAGTGGTGTAGACGAGCGTCGGTCCCCAGACTACGTTTCTCGCCAGTACTTCCAGAGGTAGGATATGTCTGTCGGATACAACAGTTTTGCAATCTCACGCGTGTTGCCGTCGTTAATATCCGACAGAGCATCGCGGTTGCGCTCGTTTAGATCTCGCATGAGCCGGTCGTATCGTTCATTCGATGCAAGGTATAGCAACTTCGTCATCAGCAGGCGACGGTCTCGTCTGGGCGCGACTTGCTCGTGCCAGAGGTCGTCGTAGGTCGCCATCTCCTCAGCGGAGGTGTCTACCTTCCTCGTAAGGCAGCGATCGGCTGTCATCGCGGCTGCGCGAGCTGATTTCATACACTTGTAGATCCCCTCGCCCCACACAGGGTCGACTGACGGAACGGTATCACCAATCGCCATGAACGAATCGGTACTCAGCGAATCCGGGGCCTGAACGTGTGCAGAACCCCGTACCTGATTATCTGCAACTCGTCTGGCGTCCTCGAAACGCGGGTCGGTGTCAAGCCAGTGTTCGAGGTAGCCATCAACAGTACGATCTTGCGTGGCGTGTTCTCGATAGCGCTCGTTCTGGATGTAACAGATACCGACTTTCGCTGTGTCATCACCGGTGTGGAAAATCCACGAGTACCCACCGGGGGCGTACTCGTGGTCCAGCCGCAACATCATCGCGTCAGTGAGATCAGCAAAATCGGGATGAGTGAGATCGACGCCCTCAAACACGTACTCGACGCCAATTGCGTGGTTCTTTCGCTCAAGCGTTACTATCCCTACGTCTTTGGCCAGTGGCGCGGCCGGCCCCGTGGCATCGATAACAATCTCGCCGTAGACCTCCTGATCGCGATTATACCGGACACCGACAACGGCGCCGTCTTCGACGATTGGTTCTCGGACGCGGGCATCAAACCGATACGCAGCACCTTTTTCCCGACCGTCCTCGACGAGGAACTTCTTGAACGCCCCGAAGTCTAAGACGAAGCCTGGCTGGTCCTGGATGACGTTTTCATTTGGTGATTCAAGAACTACCGACTCGGTCGCGTGCATGACCACGTCGTCCGGGATGCCGAAGGCGGTCATCAGAGACGCGAACGTGCCGCCGGTGGATTTGTTGCTCTGTGCTGGGAACGCGGTTTCCGCTTCGGTTTCCAGAACGACGACCTCGTAGCCACGCCCAGCGAGATCTCGCGCACACTGCGCCCCCGCTGGACCTGCCCCAGCGACGATCACGTCATACTGATCGGACATGGATAGTCCACACATAACCGAAAGAGGGCGAAAAGATATTGAAACACACCACCACTTACGGTTTGTTTTTCTCTCAGTGTATCATCTCGCGATATGCGTTAGTGAGCAGACGTCTGTGACACGACGGTAATGCAGTACACGCCACTGATGATAAGGAAGATACCAAGTACCCCAGCCAGATCGATGGGTTCGTCGAAAACGACGACACCGATCGCTGCCACCCCGACGATTCCCAATGCGGCCCACGTCCCATAGACGACACCGATCGGTAGTTCCTCTACCGTCAGCGAGACGAGATAGAAGGCCAATCCGTATCCGAGAACGACGCCAAGACTGGGAACGAGTTCCGAAAACCCATCTGAGAGTTTAAGCGCGGTCGTTCCGAGCAGTTCAGCAAGTATTGCACCAGCTAGCAGTACGTATGGATTCACATCGATAGGTCCGAAACCCACCGATATGCGCCTATTGAAACAAAACAGCACTTACAATTCGTTTGGCTGTGCAACGACAATCCATGACGGAATTGAGCGAGCTTGGTCTCTCAAGTTACGAGGAGAAGGTCTATCGGACGCTCCTCGTGACAGGTGCTGTAACTGCGGCTGAACTCTCCGATATTAGCGGGGTTCCAAAAGGCCGTATTTACGACGTGCTCAACGGCCTTGAAGCTCGCAAACTGATTCGGCTGCAGTCAAATGACCCGAACCAGTACGTCGCCGTACAGCCAGACACTGTGGTTGACAGGCTCCTCGCCGAACGAGCATACGAACTGAAACAGAAGTGGGATCGTTACCGTGAGAGAGCGGCGACGATCCGTTCAAACCTTCTGCCGACACCACCTACGGAGAGTAGTTTCTGGCTGGGGTCACTCGGGAGTGACGAGATGCGTACAGCGCTACAGCAACACGTGCGAACCGCCGAAAACGTTGTCCATGCGACCGTCGGAACGCCCTACGAGAATACGACGTGGGAGACGCTCCAAACTGAAGTGGAGGCCTTTTTCGAGGGCGCTAGCGCAGATCTCACTGTGGACCTTCTGATTAGTGAAAAAGTAGTTACCGTACTTCCCGACCGATTCCCGCGTCTAATCGAGGGCCAATCAGCAGACGTGACTGTCAGGACGATACCTGATGTCGTCCCTTCATTCGATGTGATCGATCACGTCGAAACGACGATCGATATCCCACATCCGGTATCCGATGCGGATCGAATCGGCGTCCTCGGCATCAAAGATTCGCAAGTCGTCAAAGAATTTGAGCAGTGCTTCCAACGACTGTGGATCGACGCTGACCCCCTTCTCGAGTAAGGGAGGACCGCTCCAGAAGCGTGCCGTCGTCCCGAAGTGATGGATCGAATAAGGGGGTGGCGTGATCGGCTCTGTTGAAACCCTCAACAAGTGATATATTCTGACCCGGGCCCTGTCTAGTTGAGCGAGTTCGAGAAGCGAGGAGGTCGTAGCGAGAAGTATTCATGCCACTCGCAGACCACCTCAGCGAGACGTTGAACGAGGACAATGGAGACGTTTGGGAGAACGAGCGCACCCCGACACCCGTCCGGCGGTTTGTGGTTCGTCTCCATACGGCGGGGCTGTCGATCAGGGAGACGGTCGCCATCTTAGACCTATTGAGTGTCGATCGCTCTCACAGCGCGGTCTGGAACTGGGTTCATACACTGTCTGAAGCCCAAAGCGACCCGTTGACGGCGGAGCCGTCGCGGGTCGCGGTCGACGAGAAACAAATCACGGTTGACGGAGAAAAGAAATGGTTGTACGCCGCTGTCGACACCGACTCGAAGTTACTGCTCGAAATTGACGTGTTCAGCCGCCGCGGGACTGACCCCGTGGCGGCGCTCCTGCATCGGCTCACCGAGAAACACGATGTCGACGAGACAGAGTTTCTCGTCGATGCTGGTGGCTATCTGACTGCCCTTGCTCGTCAGAAATTGAGCGGTCGGTTTGACTACCGAACTCGGAACCACATCGAAAAATGGATCCAGACTGTGACCATGCGAATCGACCGCTTTCACTCCTTTTGGGGCAGTCAATCCAGCGCGAAACAGTGGCTACGATGCTTCAGACACCACTACAACCCGAACGACCCAATCAAACGCTCGACGGACGAACGCCAGCTGAGGAGATCCAGAACTAGACAGTGCCGATGAATCCGTCGTCACAGCGCACCGAGAAGTAATCGAACTGCTCGAGAAAGCCTTCGAAATAGAA
Organism: Haloarcula sp. S1AR25-4; assembly: GCF_031624555.1. Classification (NCBI taxonomy): domain Archaea; kingdom Methanobacteriati; phylum Methanobacteriota; class Halobacteria; order Halobacteriales; family Haloarculaceae; genus Haloarcula; species Haloarcula sp. S1AR25-4. The sequence continues at coordinate 184,412 of NZ_JAMQOR010000004.1, forward strand.
TCCGACTGAGAGATGAAAACGTGGACTCTACTCTCAGCCAATCGACTACATCATCAGACCGACCATCTCACGTAGCTCGGACTTGATGTCCTCCAATTCGTCTGACTCCCACTCGAATCGTTCTTCGACGCCGGCGTCGGTGAATCTGAGAGAGGCTCGAACTCGTCGACTCGGATCGTGCTGGAAGAGAGCAAGCGCGTACGAGAGCATCTGTGGCCGGTAATGTGCCGCCAGGTTCCCCGATGTCGTTGCTGAAAGGTCGTTGGTCTTGTAATCGATGATGTGATACCGGTCTGGCGTGACGAGCAGGCGGTCGATATCGCCGACAATTCTGGATCCGTCCAGACGTGCCATCACCGAGTACTCATCGTGGACTGCTTCGAGAGTACCCGAAGCCTCGAGGTCGTCGACGAACCGAATCGCGTCGTCTGCGTGGTCGATGGCCGCGTGGATGTCGTCCGCTGTCGGTTCCTCACCGGCCATCTGACTCACCCGTTCGACGAACGGTTCCCACTCGTCTCTCGGCGGGCGAAGCTCGTTCAGTCGATGGACGACAGTTCCGAACGTGGTCGGGCTGAGGCCTGGTGATTCTTCACCCGCTGCGTAGGTGTGTCCGTCACCGGAGTGGTCGGCCACTTCGTTCACGAGCGTCGTCGCGGCCACACGGATCCCAGCGTCGCGCTCGGGAGGTGACGGAATCGAGATTTCAGGCATCGTCTCGTCGACGTCTTCGTCGGATGCCCAGTCCGTCGGGTGTGGCGGCGTTCGAATCGTATAGCCTGCACGACCGAGTTGACCACGAGTGTCGCCGTTCTGGACAGCCTGGCCTAAGAGTTCGCCATCTTCGAGGAGGTGGGGTTGAAGCCAGTCACGCCAGCGGTCAGCCTCGTCGAATGCCGCCGGCTCGCCGAGTTCTATGTCTCCAGACTCGCTACGCCCGATGTCGTGTGTTCCACACAGCAGGAGATGGTCGCGAGTCCTAGTGCAAGCGACGTAGAGGAGGCGTTTCGCCTCCGCTCGTTCCTGTGGCAGTGAGAGCCGGTCTGCGTACTCGTGGACGGCAGTCTTCTCGATCGAGAAGGCGTCTCTGGGATGCGGACCGCCGACAGCGGGAAGCGGTGGCGCATCTGTAGTTCCCTCCACCAGTCGGACGTAACCGTAGTCGTCGACGCTTCGCCCGAAGTTCAGACTGCTTCCGATATCCGGGATCGTGACGATCGGGAACTCTAGTCCCTTCGAGGAGTGAATCGTCATGATTCGAACGCCCTCGGCATCGCCAGGAATGTCCGCTTCACCCTCACGTGGATCGATTTCTGCCTGCCGGTCGATCCGATGTAGCAACCCAGCAGTCGTGTGAACGCCGTTTTCGCTCCAAGTTCGGACCTGATCACGGAACTTCTCGACGTTCGCAACTGCCTGCTGGCCGCGTTCGTCGGCACTGACACTCGTCAGGTACCCGGTATCGTCGATGACGCGCGTGAGGACGCGATTCCACGAAAGGACGCCCTCTTCTCCCGGCTCCGCACACCCACTCAGCGTACGCCAGTTCGATAGCAGCTCGAACGCGTCCGTAAGCTGTGGATCATCGGTCGTTTCCAAGGCCGTCCAGATCGAGTCTGCACGTGCGATTGCGGGGGCGAGCCGGTCGTCGGTAAACCCGAATAGGGGTGATCGGAGCACACCGTACAGAGAGATGTCGTCCGTCGGATCGCCGAGTACCCGGAGGAGATTCGTGAGCGCCTGCACCTCGGGCGTATCGTAGAACCCGACACCGCCGATGACCGTATACGGGATGTCGTACGCTTCGAGGGCTCGCTGATACCGGTCGAGGTGTGTTCGCCGACGGAGCAAGATTGCCACGTCGTCAGGGGTCGCGGAACGGTGCTCACCAGTATCCGTGTCTTGAACGAGCGGCGGGTCGTCAAAGAGGGTCGTCAGTCGGGCTGCGAGTGCCTGTGCCTCTGCTTCGATTGTATGGTCCAACGCTCCCTCAGCGACGGGGTGGTCGTCACCGAAGAGCGTCGCTGCCGTCTCTGCATCGTCAGGGACGACGAGATATTCGATACTGCCGTCGAGTCCCTCGATGTCTTCGACTCGGTCTCGTCTCGCAGTGAGCGGTTGCGGCGGCGCTTCGAACGGTGCATGCTCGTCGTCTTCGGGCTGGAACAACTGATCGAAGAGTCCGTTCAAGAACGTGAGCGGATCTTCGAGCGTCCGGAAATTACCCGAGAGTTCGAGGGAGGTCGGGCTCTCGACGTCGCTGTCGGGAACCTCGTCCAGCCCGAGACTGCTGTTTACAGATTGCAGTTCGTCCCGTGCTGCGCCGAACGTCGTGACGTCAGCGCCGCGGAAGGCGTAGATACTCTGTTTCTCGTCACCGACGAGGAACACGTTCGTCGCCGTCTCCTCGTCGACGCCGGTGAGGAGCTTCACGAGCTCCCACTGCCGGTCGTCCGTGTCCTGGAACTCGTCGACCATTACCGCCGCGAACGTGTCCTGGAGACGGCGACGAACCTCCTCATTCTCACGGAGGAACGAAATCGCGGTCTCGATCACGTCGGGGAAATCGAGCGCATCTCGACGGTCCTTCCCGGCCTCGTAGCGTTCCAGAACGCCATCGAAAACACGCATCAGCGCCAGCGCGTAGTGCGCACTGTTCTCCTCGAGTTCGCCCGGCGTCGTGTCGACAGCGTCCTCGTGGGATTCGACAGCCCCGATTACCACGTCGACAGCGTCTTTCAGATCGTCGTAGACGTCACCGTGTTCGTGCCAGTCCTCCCGAGACCCGACGACGTAGCCTGAACTACTGTAGAGTCCACCGCTCTTCTTCTCACACACCTCGTAGAGGTCGAGAATCGCGCGCTGGCACCTGCGGGGATCACTCTCCGAAGGAGACTCCGGAAGCGTCGTCGCGATGTCCTCGAAGGTCCGATACGCTCGCAAGCCGTCCTCGTCCTGAACGTCGGCACCCGCGGGGAGCCGGTCAGCCAGCTCTCGCAGGGTTTCCAGAACGCCGTGTGTGTAGAGCGTCTCACGAGCGTCATCGGCGTCGAGGTCACAGACAGTCTCCCAGAGGACGTCCACGTACTCCTCGACGTCAGCATCTCGCCAGCGTTCGAGGACGGCCTCGCTCTGTGGGCGCTCGTCGAGCAACCCGGTCAATACGTCGACGAGTTGGCTTCGTCCCCAGAGCTGGGCGAGCAGCGCGACGTCCTCGTCGCTCTGATTTCCTTCGAGGAACTCCGTGACGACTTCTCGCTGAAGGGTTGCGGCGCCGTCCTCGTCGAGAACATCGAACCCGAGTGGGACTGGCGCTTCGACGGCACGTTCTCGTAACAGTCGGGTACAGAATGCGTGTATCGTGTGGACGTAGCCGTCTTCGAGTTCGTCGAGAACGTCCCGCCACCGATGGTATCCATCAGGCGAATCCTCGGCAGCGAGCCGGTCGTAGACTTCCGTCCGGACGCGTTCGGTCAACTCCGCTGCGGCCTTTCGCGTGAACGTGATCGTGACGATGTTCTCAGGAGTGAGTGACGGATTCTCTTCGAGAATGGTGACGTATCGCTCAGTCAGTGTCGTCGTTTTGCCGGTCCCAGCGCCGGCGGTGATGGCCACGTTTCGGTCCTGAACGAGTGCGTCTTCCTGTTCAGTGGTCAGCTGAATTGCATCGTCCTCATCAGTCATCGCTCATCACCGCCTCGAGGTCCGCATCGTCCTGAACGCGTAACGGAACATACGCTGACTCGTCTCCCCGTGCGTGGTCGACGCGCTCGCGCTTCCGATGGTGGCGGACGTCACAGGCGCGACGATAGTCACAGTAGCTGCAATTCGCTCCCCGACTCGACAACAGCGTCGTGTGGAACCGCCCGTTCGCGATTGCGTCGTCGATCTGACCGAGCCACTCCGGCACGACTTCGTCCAAGAATCGATGTAGCTCTGCCTGTGAATCGAACTTCGATTCCACACCGCGTGGGACTTTGACGTCGTTTGGCGGCCGGACTTGGTAGTACGTCGCGGACAGTGCAGCGTCATCGAGATCGTCCTCACTCAAGACGGCCTCCGCAGCGAGGAGATAGATCGGGAGCTGGAACTTCGTCCCGCCCGTCGTCTTGGTCATATACGGCGCGCGTCCGGTCTTGTAGTCGTATAGCGCTAACTCCGGTTGTTCGTCGGTACCGGCCTCGTCGACGCGGTCGATGTACCCACGGATCGAAACGGTCGACCCGTCAGGATGTTCAACCTCGAACGGTCCAGTGTCGGAATCAGGTAACCCGTCACCGAATGGGGCTTCGAACCAGCGCGGTCGGGTATCGCCGCCTCGCATGAGTTCCTCTTCGATGAACGTCGCGAGCAACCCTTTCTCGGGTGCTTCGTGCGGTATCGAACTGCCCGCGTACGGGTTCGTTTCAGAGTCGCCCAATCCGGCGAACAACTCGGTGAGCCAGCGTTCATAGAACAGGCCGTCGTACTCGAAGTCGGCGTCCGCCAGTTCGTCGAGTGCGATATCGAGGAGACGGCCTTCCAATTCGTCTCTCTCGTATGCACTGACATCGAATTCCTCGGTCGACTCCGCCGCAAGCTCCACATAGAAGCGTTCGAGAACGTCGTGAACGTAACTGCCGGTCTCGAGCGGCGTCGGCGTCACTTCGACGTCGTCCGGCTCCTCGATGTCGAGAACGTTCTCCGCGTAGAACTTGAACCCGCATTCGACGTACCGTTCGATTCGACTCGCGCTGTAGGGTTCGCGCTCAGAGGGAGGATACACTGCATCGACAGTGTCTGCATCGAGAAGGCCATCGTGAGATGTGAGATCTGGATCGCTTCGATTCTCGGCACAGCTGAGGCCCCGGTCAGTTCGTTTCGTCTGCTCGGGTGTGAGGTCGCCCTGCTCGCCGGCGTGATCGACAGCAACTCGCCGACGTGCGTGAGCGGCGAGGCGACGCTGGAGGTCTTCACGGGAGCCGATGCGCTCGTCAAGACCGTCTACTGGTTCGATACCGGTGACTCGTTGGAGTTCATCGAGTACCGGTGAGCGGACGACTGCCGATGCATCATCGCCCGATGCTGGAGTTGTGAGTGTGACTTCATCGACGTTCGCGAGGAGTGTCGCGAAGAGATAGCGGCCTCGAAGGCGCTCGTCACCCGTGTCGAACCGAGGATGAGCGTCGGTCATCTCGTCGAAAAATGCCGGTCGTTCCGGTGAGACGGGGAACTGTTCAGTCGTGAGCCCGACGACGTAGACGTTCTCGAACGAGCGCATCCGCGGTCGAGCATCCCCAGAACCTCGACGTGACCGCTGGCAGCACCCTGAGGAACACGAATCGGAACGCCATCGAACGCCCGAGTGAGCAACGCCAGTGGCGAGAGATCATTGGAAACAGATTGCATCGATTCAAATGAACTGAGAACCTCGTCGACGACGGCGTATGCTTGCTGCTCCGTCGCCTGTGTCGTCCCGCCGGCATAGTTCTCGACTGCAGATTCGAGCTCGAAGTCGTCAGCCAGCACTCGACGGAAAACGTCGAGCGCTGTTTCGATGTCACCCGTACGGAGCGTACCGAGCGACGAGATGAGGTCTTCAATATGTCTCCTCGCGTCGTCGTCGATGTCGTCGAGCAGCGGATCGAGCGCGACAGTGTCGCGGCGTCGAGCAGCTGCCGTGATAGCGTCAACGTGCTCTCGGGAGAGGAAGTCGACGAGTGGATTCGCCAGCAGCGATGTCAAATCCTCAGCGTGGGGGTCCTGCTCGGCAAGACGAAGCAGATCGTGAACGACGCTCCCTGCAAAGGTCCGATCCAGTTGGGATGCAGCGGTCGTCACGTGGGGAATGCCATAGGTCTCGAAGACATCGTCGACGTACCCCGCATACGCCTCGGTGCCTGGAATCACGACCGCGAGGTCGTCCGGATCGCGACCGTCAGCGAGTTCCGCTCGGAGTTCGCGAGCGACGAATCGAACCTCGCGTTCCGGCGTCGGTAACTCCCGCCAGCGGAGTGTCTCTGGCGTCGGTACGTCACCGGGGTCGTGGCGATACATCGCGTTCGTGACTGTGGCGACGTCGACAGCAGTACCCTGCTGTGGTTCGACCACGTTCCGCTCGAATCCCAGCTCCTCGTAGACCCCCAGTCCATCGACGGTGACACTGTCGACGCCCCCGTCGCCGTGCTGGTGGAGCGGGAGAATCGCGATCGTATCGAACGCATCGACGATCCGCTCGATCACAGCACGTTCGACGGGTCGGAACTCGTGATAGCCGGAGAGTATGACGGCGTCGAGTTCTGGCGAGAGGTCTGCTAGATCAGCGTCGGCAGTCGCGACGGCCTGGAAGATCTCACCACGTGTCGCGGTCCATTCGTCGACGTGGTCGCGATGAAGCACTCCATAGGATCGATAGGCATCGACAGTCGCCGTCGCGATTCGTTCGTCGAGCTCTGATCCGTCGAATTCGGTTGCGAGTTCCTCAGCCGTAGAGACGCCAGCGTCATCGAACAGCGAGAAGCGACTACTGAAACCGTCCGCGAGTGCCGCAGATGCTGGCTCGCCTGCAAGAATGCTCCCCTCGCTCTTGGTCGCCTGGTCGAGAGCGTATTCCGTGAGACGACGGTTCACCTGCCCGGAGAGTCTCGCGATTGGGCCGTCGAGCGCTTCGTACCAGTCACGGACGACTGCGTCGAGCGTCTCGGCTCGGAGGCGAAGTGGACGGTGTGTATCTGCCCACGCATCTTCGACGTGACCTCGTCGAGCGTCGTTTCGCGTGATGTAGAGAATACTACCGAGCGAATCACCAGCAACGGTGTCGGCTTTCTGGAACGCCTGCTCTTCCAGAAGTGAATGTTTTGGACCGGTGAGAAGCGTGGAATCCATCGAACAACCTGTACGATGACGAGGCTGTTACTTCACTCTTGGTAACAGTAATTAGATGAATGATACCTTCTCAGTGTATCCCAGTTCCTCAGACAAATTCACCGCTCAGTTGGAGACAGTTTAGGAATCTTCACCAAGTCCAAATAGGCTAATCTGACCACAGCATCGGCAATAATCGGGCCATCGGTGATAGACGAAATATAAAGTGGGTCGGTTTAGTCTACCAACGTATGACCCTCATATCCGATGGAGGTGACGCTCCTCTCTCATCTTTGTCTGGACAACTTTCGCCGGATGAAGTCAACATGGATCTCACGATGTGCGGTCTCCTCGTCGATCGGGCTGAGGAATTGGCTCAGCTCTACGCAGACAAGGGGAACTGGAACGATGTGAAGGAGATCTGGTTCGACGAGCGCCTCTCGAATCGGAGCACACGGGGGAGTTCTCAGAAAATCTACCGGGTGCTGACATCGCGGTTCAAAAATGCACCAACGGCTCTCCCGAACCCGAGTGTTCTCCCCCAGGTGTTTGATCAGTGTGACACGTCCCGAGACAAGGCACAGATCCTCTATCTGTATCTTGTTTCTGACGATAGCTTGGTTCGGTACGTCGTCCACGAATACAGTGCTCGTGTAGCTCGAGGCGAACCGAACCCACTGGACTTCTCGAACGAGACTCTTTCAACGATCCTCGGCAACCTCACCTATTCCGATGGTAGCAGCTTCGATTACGCAGAATCGACGACGGAACGCTGGTGCGAAGGGATCAGATCCGTAATGCGTGAAATCGGTGTTCTCGAGGGACAACAAGCAGTAGAAGGAGAATTCCCTTCTGTAGGAACCACACCACTTCTCGTTGCGTTGGACTATTCGTTCGAGACAGGCGGTGAAGATTGGATTACAGCCCCTCGAGGATTGCTGTACCTCTTCCAACCGGAGCAGCGCTGGGAAGAACTGTTCGACCGTGCTGCCACCACCACCGCTTGGGAATATCTCGAACTCCACGGCGACCTCGACCTACGCCCCAGTGAAGAAACATATTCGTGGGTACAGGATGGGGGTGACAGTTGATGGTCGATGCGAGTTGGTTTGAAGACCTTCCAGACGATTTCGAGGAATCGGTCCGTATCGACAGGGATGAACGCGATCATCGCGAGCGGGCCATCCAGTCATACCACGTAACGGCGGACTCCCAACGCTTTATTCGAGACTTCGTCGACCGGATGCTCGGACAGGCGGACGATATGCGTACCGGGTCGAACTACTGGCTCTACGGCTATTACGGCAGCGGAAAGAGCCATCTTCTGACCGTCCTCGACGGACTGCTCGACACCGACTGGCTCGAAGGACAGTATAGCGAGGTCTGGGATGACCTTACGCAAGTAACAGAAGATGCCAGCGAGGACCAACTGCGTGCGCACTGGCAGAATATCCACGAGGAATATTACGTCATCCCTGTCTCGATCAATCTCCTGAAATACCAGGGGCAAAAGCAGCGAAGTTTCAGCGAGATCGTTCTCAGACACGCCCATCAGGACCCCGATCTGACCGGCGTCGACGATGAGATCTCGACAGGACTCTCCTCGCAGCTTGACGTCGCGTATTTCGAGAAGTGGTTCCGGACGACGGAAGCATGGCCTGACCGCCAGACTCGTGCACAAGCGGTGCTTGAAACCGTTACTGCCGAGAGCGGTGGATACGACTGGGATTCAGAGGATCTCTGGAAGGATATCCAGAACTACAGTGCGCTCGCAGATGTGGTTCTACCCAAACTCTTCGAGGAGGTCAACGAAACCCGTGATGGGTACACGGACCTCAGACCGTCGGATATCGATCCAGAGGAAGTGGTGACACGGCTGAATCAACTGCGTGAAGAGCGGGAGGATGAGTTAGGAAAGCCGGTGAAGTTGGTGTTGCTTCTCGACGAGGTGAGTCTCTTTATCGGGACGGACTTCGAGCGCCTGACTGAACTCCAGACGCTCGCGGAGAACATCGACGATATCGGTGATGGCGACATCCAGCTCGTTGCGACTGCACAAGCCAAGATCGAAGACGTCCAGCCGAAGTTCGCCGCTCACGGTGCCGACTTTAGTATCGTCAAAGACCGCTTCCCGCACCGCTACCAGCTACCCAGTAAACACGTAGGCGACATCGCAAAGCGGCGTCTGTTCGAGAAATCCGACCGAGGCGAGGCCCGAGTTCGTGAGGTACTCGACGAGGCCTCGGTGAAACCGACCGAATCACTGGTTTACAACGAAATCAAGCAGAATACGAAACCGCCACTCGACAGCATCGACGACGACGAGCTCGTCGAGTTCTACCCATTCCTTCCCTATCACGCTCCGCTGTTCCTCGAGATACTGTTCAATCTCAGGCAGGAAGCCCCCGATCCAGCAAAATCGATCTTCTCGGGGACCGCTCGCGCGATTCTCGCGCTCATGCACAATCTCCTCCAGAGTTGGGTTGAAGACGGAGAACCTGACCACGTCGTTACGTTGGTCGATTTCTATGAACTGATCAAACCAGAGCTGGAGGAGACCCTCGAGAAAGACGTTCGAGTTATCGGAGAGCTACCCGACGATGACGAGGCTGGAGCGAATGAGTCCCATGAGGGGGGGAGAAGTATCGCAGACGAAGTCGCGGATGGCAATCTGGAAGCGTTCGACCTCGACGTGGCGAAAGCGGTCTTGTTGCTGCAGCACGTCCACGATATCGTCCCACTGAACGAGGGGAACATCGCCGTCTCCGTGATGTCCGATCTCAACGGTCGGTCGTGGATCAGTACGCAAAACCGAGTCGAGGAGTCGCTGGGTCGGCTCCAGAAGTTCATCCGGCCGACCGAGGACGAATCCGGTGCGAGATATCGGTTCGCCACACAGGAAGAGCGCCTCATCTACGACGATACCGAGGCAAACGAGGAGAACCCAGACTGGGATGCTATTCTCCACGCATTGGACGAGCATCTCTGGGAACGGATCATGCAGGATCTTTCCCTCCCGGAATCCGTTCCGTATAGTGAATCTGGTGACGAATATCCCGTCGCATACGAATTTAGTCTCGACGGAGTCGGATTCGAGACGACCAGGGAAGCCGAGGGAGGGTTAGAAGTCTCCATTGCAGTGCAGGGCGTCCATCCCGCTCATTCGCCAGACGATGGGGATGAAGAAACGCTGTACTGGGAGATCGACACTGACGGACTCGACGACCTTCGGAAGCACATCGTCGAGTGGTGGGCGCTTCGAGACGCGATTTCGACACACACCGTCCCACCTGCTGTTGAACGCGATCTCGACCGGCGGGCGAGTGCTGTCAGAAGCAAACTCGTCAGCGCGATGCAGAGCGGTTCCTACACGGTGAAAGATCGAACGAACATCGGGAGTCTCACGAAAGCAGTGCAAACTGCCGTCGACGTCGGATATCCGGACGACTTCCATCCGATGATGCTCCAGGTGGACGACGACCGACTGCAGGAACTCGCCGAGCTTTCCACTGACGATCCACTCCCAGCGTGGGCACATACGATACAGGTCCCCTCCTCGGATCCATCCGCGAGGCAAGGAAAGAAAAGCATTCAGCGAAACGTGTTGTCGCTCACTGGCCGGCAGCTGAAGGACAAGGACGATGGCCTCAACATGAACACGGTCCTCGATGGGATCACCGACGAAAAGCCGTTCTACGACGAGGCCCGCCCTGCATTGTGTGCCATCATCTGGGGGTTCTGTCGCGAAGGCCGACTCGTTCCTGTCGACGAAGACGGCAACACCCTCGCAAACGAAGTCGTTCTCGATCAGAGCCAGCTATCGACGACGAGACTGAAGCTCCTTCCACGTGAGCCGATCGGGAACCTCCTCGAAGAGGGCGGCTTCAAGGAGACTACAGAGACTGTCGCTGATGGACTGATTAACCTCCAGAACGCGAATACACAGCTCCGTTCGGCGCTCACTGGTCTCCAAGAGGACGTCCAATTGGTCGCAGACACGGATATCCGTTCGGACGCTGTCGCCGGTTTGCTCGACAGCCTCGTCGAAGCGTTATCAGAGCGTATCGATGCAACCGCTGACCGGCTCACCGTCGTCAGGTCACAGGGGGACGGACTGGGGGATGCGATTGAACAGACGAACGCCGGACAGGAATGGCTCGACGAAGTCGTAGATGTCTGGAATCGACGGCTCCTGTCGCTCTACCGCTTCGATGCACAACTGGCCGTCGGTGACCGTGAGTTCGAATGGATCGATGAGAAGGCGCAGTCATTGGTTGCGGAGCAGCGTGATGCGCTCCATGCGTTCGATGGGAGCTGGTGGACGACCGATGGGTGGAAAGTCCTGGTTGGGGAGACTGCTACCGACTGTAGCGCCGAATTCCAACGCTCTTGGAACGCGTACGTCGATGAGCACGGACTCGCTACATTCGTGGAGCGGCTGGAGGAACATCCGTGGGTCGTTCCTGCAACGGAACTCCCGTCGAGTGTGCATGTCGCCTTCGAGCGGACCTACATCACGCCGCTTCGTGAGCTTCGGCGCTGGTACGAAACCGTAGACGAGGCAGTCACGGCACTAGACTCGGACGACGAAGATACGCTGGCATCGGTGGCAGATGACATCGCTGGTGTGCAACCTCGGACAGACGCTACCGAAGACGACGTCGACGTACTCGAATCCAGACTCGATCGCCTCTCTGCAATCGTCGGCGACCGGTCACCCAACGACGTGGATCAAATCGGAGTTCTCCCGGACGACCGACGGGGAATCGATCAGCGTCTCGAACGTCTCGTCGAGAGCAGAGAATTGGATGTAGAGCGGGCTGATTCGGGGGTGATCATTCGATGACTGACTCACCGTATCTCGCCTTCAAAGAGAAGCTGTGTACGTTCGCTGATGGGCAAGCCGGCATCCGGAATCCATTCGTGATCGCAGCGGTCGATCCATCAATCGAACACCGGGTTGCGGACCGACTCAGCGGATGGGCGACGGACGCAGAAGAACCGCCAGTTGTCGATGAAGGGGTCACGGTCCAGCCGATTTGGCTCGACGAACTCCTCCCGAAGACGAAGGTCTACAATCTCTCGGTGGCACTGGGTGGCGAGACGACCGCTGAGCGTATTGAAGAGACGATGCAGGATCGGTTGGCGGAGGAGCTCGTCGAGGAGATGATCACGAACGAGATCGACGACGACCGGCTGGAAACGCAACAACACGTCGTCTTGCTTCTCAACCTCGGGAGCCTCTATCCGTTCACTCGTGCGTCCGAGCTCCTCGACGAACTCGACCGTCGCAACGTCAGGTCTACCATCGGTGTAATGTACCCCGGTGATGACGTCGGCGGGAAGCTGAGTTTCTTCGACGGAGAACCACGACACTACTATCCAGCGCACCAGATTCCGGGTCCCGTCCAGGAGGTGCATCTCCAACAATGAGTATCAATGAGCTATTCCGTAGCGATCCGACACGCCAACTCGAAGAAGTCCAGAAGGTCAATGCGCGAGAGCGCGCAGCGACCGACGTCGCAGAGTTCCACGAGACTGACAGTGCAAAGCGTGTGCTCACGGAGCTCGGAGAGGTCATCCAAACCCATCCCGGAGAAGCAGCACGCTTTCTCTATCTCCACGCGACCTTCGGATCAGGGAAAACCCACCTCCTGAAACTCATCGGGCTCGTCGCAGACAGCGAATCAGAGTTCGCACATCTGGGTGACGAACTCGCTCAGCAGTGGCCCGGATTCGACAACCTTGCCCGCTCGATCGACGACTCACACGTCGATCGACTCAAGCCGGTCTTCCTGAATCTCCTCGACCGGGACGCCTCGAAAGAACCGCCGCTTCCGTTCCTCATCTTCGAGGCGATCGGTCGCGAACTCGGCTATCCGACAGACCCGAACTGGTTGCTCGAGTGGGCCTGGACCGTCGATATGGAATACGACGGTGTCTGGGACGCGCTCACCGACGCCGAGCACGACGGCCAGACGTTCGAGGACGTTCTCGAAGAACGGGCATCCCTACGTCGGTGGCTCTACGAAGCACTTCCGTCGTTGACGGAGACAGCAGGCACCGAGCTCGACAGTAAAGCTGGCGTCAAAGCATCCATCGAGCGAGCGGAGGACGATGTCGATCCCGAGTCGTTCGATCCCGCAGAACTGGTACAGCGAGTGGAGACCGTCACCGACGCACTGAACGAAGGCGGTCCCCGGACCGAGTTGCTCCTTGGACTCGACGAGGTTGCGCTGTTCGTCGGCGATAGTCGGCATCGCTACCGCGAGTTCGAGGAGACGATGGAAGCGCTTCAACACGGCCCGAATCCGGTCGTCGTCACGACTGGGCAGTACTCGCTCCCGGCGACACGTGAGAGTCTGATCGGTGAGCCGGCGGACGACCACTGGACACACCAGCAGGTCCCACTCGAAGGCGCTGACACGGAGATCATCGTCCGGAAGCGGTGGCTGCAGAAGGACAGTTCGGGCAGTGAGCGAGTCTCGTCACTCGTTTCATCGATGCCCGATCTGTCGCTGGAAACGTATTCCCCAGTCGGCAGCGCCGACCCGGATCCGGTCGAGTCGTATCCCTTCCGCGAGTACGATCTCACGCTGCTCCGAAAGGTGATGCAGGAGTTGATCACCCAGGGGAGGGCGACGGATCGGGACTACATCCAGGGACGAGCGCTGCTCGTGTTGGTTCGGTCGCTGTTCACGAAGTTCGACTGGGCAACAGCCGAGGAGGGTGCGCTCGTCACGTGGGACGAACTGTTCGACCTCCTGGTCGAGGAGACGACGTATGTCCCGCTGTGGGTGCAGGAGATGCTGGACAACACGCTGATCCCGACCTTCGACGGCGATGAGAACGCCTGGGAGGTCCGAGTATCGAAAGCGCTGTACCTCCTCAACCAGACGCCGGCCGTTCCAGCGACGCCGGAGAACTTGGGTCGGCTGATGCTCGACGACGTCCACGCCTCTGTCGATGAAAGCGTCGAAGAGACCGAGTCGGCGCTGAATACGCTCGTCGACAAGCGAAAGGTGCTCACTGAAACGAACGACAAAGGTGACGAAGTATACACGCTGGTCTCGGAAGAACAGGAGAGCATTCTCAGTCGAGCCCAGACCAAAGCCGAGCAAATCTCGCCGCATCAGCTATCCGCTTGGTTGGAGACGCGACTCAGAGAGAACGACGGCTTCTTCCGGAGCGATAGCAGCCTTCACGAAGCGGACGTCGGCGACGAACGGCTCGTCCCGCTCCGGTACGAGTACTCCATCCTCGACCCAGTTGGTCGAGCGCCAACGACGGAGTTCGATGCCGTTCGGATCCGGGTGCTGGCCGACGATCCAGAGACGGTTACTGATCAGGTCGGCACGTGGAAGGACGTAAACGACGGCCGAGCCGGTGGAGAACACATTCTCATCGCAATCGAGGTGCCCGAGACGACGCTCGACAGGATACGGAACGTCCTCGGTATGGGGAAGGTTCTCGACGAAGAGACGGAGACACACGAGGAACTCGAACGAGAACATCGAACCGACAAACGTCGACTGGAGTCTTCGGTGAGCGATCTCCTCGAGAATGCAGCAGTCCATACGGTTCACGAGTACCGTGGAGAGCGACCGAGTGTCCTCGAAGACACCGTCGAAGACCAAGTTCAGTCCGTGTTCGGGTCGACTCGGAAGGTACTGTCCCGCCCGCTCGTCGAGGTCGACGATGCGAAGGGGTTAGCGAAGTTCTTCAGAGGGAGCGGCGATTGGCCGCTCGCCGATAGCGATGCAGTCATGTTGGGCGTGGACACGTCGAATCGAACTATCGGTAGCAGTGGGTGGTGCCGGGAGTTCATCGACGAATACGAACAACAGAGCGCAGTCGACGTCGAGACGTTACTCCAGCAAACCCGGACGGCGAACGGAGACTATCGAGGGACGCCCCAGGAGTCGATGGCAGCGTTGCTCATCACGCTCGCCACGTCCAACGAGAAGGTTGCTCTCAAACAGGACACCGACTACGTTACCGATCCAGCAGCGATCGGACGCCAGGTGCGTACGAAGAGCGGTCTCACCTCGTTGCAGGTGCGGTTCGGCGTCGATACGATCAATCCGAAGGAGATTCGGACCGTCGTGTCGACTGTCCTCGGTCACGATCCGGACGGCGACGACCCGGACGCTTGGGTCGACGAACTCGCTACCTGGGTCGACGAACACAGCGTTCTCGTCAAACGGACGTTCAAGGGCGTCTCCCGCGAGTTCGACGTTTCCCTGGATGCCCTCGAAAGCGCACTGTCGCCGGCGTACAGTGGTGGCGAGATCACCACCTCGGATCTCGTCGAGGATGGCGTCAAGTCGGATGCCGAGACGTTCGCAGACGCGCGTGAACTGTTCACTGGGAGACTCGTTTCACTCGACTCCCAAGCCCGGCCTCACCACGTTCGGCCGGACGCCGTCGAAGAGGGCGAGAAATCGCTCTGGGCGCAGTTCTCGGAGACGCTGGAGTTGCTGGAGTCGTTGTATCCCAGCGCAACGATCACGTCGCGAATGCAGACCACGGCCGAAAGTAGTTCCGTGCCCACGAAGGAGACGCTGACGACCCGGATCGCCGACGCGACCGGTCACCGCGTCGACGTCCTCTCAGATCAGTACCGGCGAATCACTGCTGAGGCGGTGGACAAATCAGACCCAACGGCAATCTGTGGAGATCTCACGACGTGGGTGCAGGAGCACGAATCGTCGGTTCGAGCGCTGCTCGAAGACGCCACAGACACGTTCCGTGGCGTTTCGTTCGACAGCATCGAGGAGGTGTTCGAGACTGCGTGGGCTGGCGACCAGATTGAAGAAGCAGCACTCGTCGCTTCCAGCGTCCGACAGCAGGCCAAAACATACGAGAACGTCAACGAAATCCTCGATGGTGACCCGAGTCCGTGGGCACAGCTCGAATCGGCGGGGGACACCCTTCGTGCGGAGCATCCAGACTCGCCGACGACCGAAGCTGTAGAGACCGTGCTCGGTTCATCTCGACCACCGTCACTCCAGCGAGTACAGCAGCTCATCGATGAAGCGGACGATCCCAGAACAGGCGGTGGTGCATGGGCGGACTTGCAACGCGTCGCAGAGGAACTTCGTCAGGAGATTCCGAACGCAACGATCACTGACGAAGTGACTGCCGTCGTCGACGCTGATGATCGTCCGACCGAAGATCGCGTATCCGAACTGCTCTCAGAAGCGAAGACGGTACTGGATCGAATCAGGGTCGTGAACGAGACGTTGGATGGATTGGCAAATGGCAGTATCGTCTTACTTGAGGAATAGTCTAGTCTCCACCAAGTTTCGTTTATGAATAACCAATCGTCCATATGGTGCCTAAACCTCGCCCCATTTCATTCTGGTATCCAATCAGTGATTAGAATAACCATCTGGCATAGATTTTTATATCAACCTGCAATCGAATGGGACAATGACAGAGGAACTCATCGACCTGCATCAAGAAATTCTGGACGAATTTGAATCTCGACTGGACGCGAACGATGAAGTACCCGATGATGTTCTTGAAAAGATGAGAGAGTTCGAAAGTCTTGCTCTTCGAGAAAATGAGGACCTCAAGCAGGCTATCCAGAACGGGTTGGAAGATGAAACTGCGTGAACTGAAGATAGAGCAGTTTCGTGGAATCCGCGACTTGAAACTGGAATTCTCGGATGAAGGAATCCTAATATATGGGCCAAACGGAGTCGGAAAGAGTAGCACTCTTCAAGGAATCGAATATCTGCTTACCGGAGAGGTAGAAGATCTCAAAGGATCTGGAACTGGGAGACATTCTCAAAAGAGAGATCTGTGGCACAAAGATGCCAGCCCCGAAGTAAGTCAAGTAACCGCCAAATTTTCGCAGAATGGTGAATCGGTGCGAGTTCGTCGGTGTGTTTCTGATGGGGAGCTTCAAATATTATCTGACCAAGACCAGATACCACATTCATTTCAAGCTCTACAGACTGCAGTAAAGAGTAAACAAAACATCCTCACTCGGGATGAACTACTCCGGTTCATAGACGTAGCAGATCATGAAAGAAGTGAGGTATTGAACAACATTCTCCGCCTTGACGAAATTGATTCCTTCAGAAAGACTGTCCAGACCGTTTCAAAGGACTTTAAAAACAATTTTCAGCGCGCAAAGGAGAAAACCGAGGAGCTACGAGCAGAGTTTTATAATGAACTTCAAGGGGGTGCTGAGGATGTTCTTGATAGCTCGACAAAGATAGCCTCAAACGAGACCGCACTGGAGATAGTCAATAATCTTCGGAATCAGTATGCTGCAGAACCACTCTCTAGCCTAGAAGAAAAGGATTTCACAGTAGAGATTTCTGAACCCGAGAACGAACAAGTTCATCCGCTTGCCAGAAGCACCACGAAAAATCGACTAAGCCGCGTCCACAATTGGGTTTCAACTGAACTTCTCGATGTCTGTCTCAAGTACCAGGAACTGCAGGACCAAATCCAGGAGTTCGAGTCAGATCCAGAATTGCGTCGGGATGTCCGCTCCCAAGACTTGATCGCGCAGGGTCAGAGACTTATCGAAGACGATGGAGATAAATGTCCACTTTGCCTCGATGATTGGTCCGATCGAGAGCTTCAATCGTTGCTGACTGAACGGCAACAGAATGCAGAGGAAGCAGCCGAATTGAGAGACAAAATCAGATCTTTAAAAGATGATATCGGCAAAAAAATCCGAAAGGTACTAGTTCCACTGGAAAGCCTCGTTGAGGATCTGGAACGTGCTGATCCATCCAAATTTGAAGACAACATCGCTGAATGGGCCAACTCACTTGACAAGCTTCATTCTACGCTTCACGGATTCGAGAAAGATATCGGAAAAGGCGATCTCTTGGAGATTCCGTTAGAGACAGCAGAAGGTTCGGAATTGAAAACCCATCTCCTCCCCACAGAGTACCAGTCGACGGTTGATGAGTTGATAGAGTTAGAAAAGGATACTCCCGAATCAGACGACACGATGGAAGCATACGGGACGCTAGCAGTTGCTCAGGATCGATTCGAATCGTTCCTAGAGCAGGAGATGTCGCTCGGTTCACACAAGCAGTACATGGAGATCTCCGCCCAGCTCGAGTCGGAATACCAGAGTGTCCGGTCGCAGCTTCTCGATGATACACTCGATGAAATCAAAGAAGAGTTCGTATCTTTATTGTCTAATCTTACAAATGACATTGATGTGAGCTCAGCAGACGTCAAGCTCCAATCGTACGATGATGGCATCAAGTTTCGGCCGCCATTCCACGATGGAGAAACGCGCCGCCCTCAATTGTTCTACAGTGATGGACAGCAAGATATTATGGGTCTTTCACTTTTCCTGGCGATGTGTCGTAGTGTGACAAAGGAAGAAGTTGGTCTCGTTCTACTCGATGACGTTTTATCGTCTGTAGATGCAGAGCATCGTTCACAGGTAGCAGAGATCGTAGATTCTGCGTATGGAGACGAGTTCCAATTCATTCTGACGACACACGACAAAGTATGGAGTCGTCATCTCCGGCAAACAGCCAACATTGACCACGAGAACATCGTTCACCTGAGCGACTGGGATTACAAGAGTGGGACTCGACAACACATTGATATAACTAATCCGTGGAAAAACATCGATTTCCATCTTGAAAACAACGATATAACCGCTGCAGCGGCCTGGGCACGAAAGACGGCGGAATTCTTCGGCGCGAAAGGCTGCAAACAGTTCGACACAGAAGTCCGTTTCAGGGACATCGAACATCTCGGATTCGAAGACTACTTCCAATCTCTGATGCCCAAGCTAACGGAACTGGCCCAAGGAGGGGAAACCGCGAGCGAATCTTCAGGCGACTCCGAAGAGGGAGATGATATCGTTCCCACAGTTTATTGTGACGAAGATCTTGAAGATCTCATCAGTACGCTTGGGGAAATGCAATCGATAAAAGAGCAAAACCTCTGGGGGATGCATAGAAACGTACATCATTCTCAGCCGGAGAAAGCGTCATACTCCGAGACAGAACTACGGAAGAATATCGAGGCGTTCGAGGATATTTTCGATGTCCTCTATTGTAGTGTTTGTGACTGCTGGCGAGAAGAATCAAACCGCGGAATCGAATGTGAGTGTTCCTTACTTTGGCTGACGCCGTAACTCAGTCGCCAAGATTAAAGACGCTCCTGTTGGTCGTACGTATCATACCCTAATCTCATATGGCAAAAAACTCCCTCTCTCATCAGAAGGCGCAGCTGGACAAGGCCGAACGCGAACATCTTGAAGATGTCGTCGAGAATCTTCGGAGCCGTATCGAGGACAACGTTCGGTTCCAACTTACACAGAAAGGACTGGCTGATGAGCCGGAGGACAGGGATTCTCTGGACGAAGATATCGAACAACTCGTTGAAGCTATCGATCTAGAGGGTGTCGACGGCCACACCTGGGAAGAGGCATTCGAGAAGTACATCGCTGGTGTTGGGTACACCATCGTCAATCGACTAGCGGCACTTCGCTGTATGGAGGTTCGTGACTTCACCGACGAGGAAGTCACGGTGTTCAAAGAGAATGGACTGACGCCCGCTGCCGAGACGCTCGTCCACGAAGAATTCCTGCTGGAAGATGAAGCGATTCTCGCTGCGTATCACAATACCTGTGATGAACTCGCCGACGAGATTGAGATTCTCTTCGATCGTTCGTCGACCTACAGTCTGATCGACCCTGACGACGACACTTTCGAGGAACTCTGCGGAATGCTCGACGAAATTCCCGACGAAGTCTGGCGAGCAGACGATATCCTAGGCTGGGTCTACGAGTACTACAATCGCCCTGTCGTCGAGGAACTCGACGCGAAGAACACTCTCGAA
The DNA here is from genome assembly GCF_031624555.1 of Haloarcula sp. S1AR25-4. Classification (NCBI taxonomy): domain Archaea; kingdom Methanobacteriati; phylum Methanobacteriota; class Halobacteria; order Halobacteriales; family Haloarculaceae; genus Haloarcula; species Haloarcula sp. S1AR25-4. The sequence continues at coordinate 204,095 of NZ_JAMQOR010000004.1, forward strand.
CCGGAGGACGTTGGACCTGCTAATCAGTTCTACACGCCTCACTGGGTCGTCCGGATGCTGACCGACAACTCGCTCGGGAAGCTATATCTCGAAGCGACCGATCAAGAAGACGCTATTCCGGAACCCGATGCTCTCTCTCCTGAAGAGCGAAAAAATCGTTTGGTCACACCGACAGACGCTCCTACTGTTCCGGAACTCTGTACGTACCTCATCCCGGATGAAGAGGGCGGGGACGCCCCGGATTTCGATCACCCGCGAGAGCTTCGTGTCATAGATCCCGCCTGCGGTAGCGGGCACTTCTTGCTGTACGCCTTCGACATTCTCGAGCGCATCTGGTGGGCCGAGACGGACCTGGACCGATCAAAGATTCCAGCGAAGGTATTAGAGCACAACCTCTACGGAGTCGATATCGACCTACGCTCCTGTCAACTCTCGGCGTTTAATCTTTATCTCAAGGCTAGGACACGCACTGAGGCGGAAGACGGGCAGTTCGAAATGCCTAATGTTGGCATCGTTTGTGCGGACGCCCGCGTCGCCGAGGTCGAAGAGGGTACCGAGGTGCTCGACGAGATCACAGGTGAGGGGTCGGATTTGCGAGAGGCCATCGACGATGTAATTGAGACCTTCCAGCACACCGAAGGCCTTGGGAGCCTGCTCGACGTGAGTGGGACGCTCGAAGAGGCGTTCGATGCCACAAAGACGCAAACGGAGCTCAGTGATTATAATGGGGATGCCCACCAGTCACTTAATTCGTTCCTGAAGGCACTCCGCCGAGCCGTCGAGGATCAGACAAGTGATTCATTCGGAGAGCAGAACCTCCGCAGCTTCCTCCATCTGCTGGTGGTACTAACTCAGAAGTACGAAGTTTCGCTGATGAATCCACCCTACGGGTCTGGTGGACGGATGCCGGATGCCGTACAGGACTACGTTTCAGATACCTACAATTACAAGGAAGAATACTATATCAACTTCTTTGAGGCATGTGATCGCCGAACGAGGGCTAATGGCCGCACAGGAATGCTCGTTCCGCGTTCGTTCATGTTCCTCAAAACCTTTGAGGACTTCAGAGAGGATTTCATAGGCGGCCAAGGTGCGTTTGACTTCCTCGCAGAGTATGGCATCGACATTCTCGACAACGCCACTGTTCGGACTGCTGGGACGGTCGTCCGTTCTGGTGTCTCTGGGAATAGCGAGGGGACATTCCTCAGGCTCGAAGATGTTGAGAAGGGGAACAAGGAACACGCATTTTTAAAACATTCTTTTAGTGTGTCTGAAAAAGAGTCGACTAAGAGACTGTACACCCGTGATGTCTCTGAATTTGGACTTATTCCCGGAAAACCACTCTCATACTGGGTCCCACGAAAACTTAGAGAGCTCTACGATTCAGATTCTGTTCTCGATGAGGACAACGCTGGGTTGCCGAGTCGGAATGGTATTGGCGATATCAAACAGGGCCTCGCAACTGCAGATGATGGGCGATTCCTGAGGAATTTCTGGGAGACGACCGAAACAGATTCTTGGGTTCCGTTTGCGAAAGGTGGAGTTGACTCTTGGCTACTACCGAGAGTGATTAAGACGCTATACTGGAACTCGGATGGAACGGAGATTGACCGATTCGTCAATTCCTACCCGCGTAACACCGACTATTATTTTTCAGAAGGAGTTACCTTTAATCGGGTTAAAACGAGCGGGCGGCGGTTTGGCTATCTCCAAGAGGGGTCAATCTTTGCCGACAAGGGACCCACAATATTCCCTTCGGTCAGCTCTTGGAGACTGATTTCCTACACAAATAGCCGACTATTCACCTATCTGATGCTCGCACAAACGACCGAGCGTATGTGGGAAGTCGGTCAGGTTTCGAAGGTTCCGTGGCGTGAGGAACTCGAATCCATCGACGCCCTCGAAAGACTATCAAAAAGAGCCGTTGGGCACCTTGTTTCGAAGCGACAGTATGATTTCGTCTCGCCGCACTACTCAGGACCAGTCCTTCTTGACGTGCTCGGCGAGAAGAACGTACTCAACCTCCACGAACACCCCCACCGTGAGCTACGAGACGAACTAACTCTCGACTCTCCGTCCTCGACAGCCGACGCAGAAGCGACACTCTCAGAACTCGGGACTGCTGCTGCGACCCAGCTTGAACGAATCGAGGCAAATCTCCAGTCCTGCGCCGAGAAGATGGACGAAGCAGTGTTCGATTGCTTCGATATCTCCGAAGACCAGCGCGAGACTGTTCTCCAAGAGATCGCCCTCCGAACAAATGAAGACCCGCGCAAGCAGGAAGAATACGACCCTGAATCTATTACCGAACCCGGAGAGAACTTCCCAGAACAAGTCAAGGACCTCGTATTGCATTTCGCACTCCGTGCCGTCAACGAAGCCGACGACGGCATCATCCCCGTCTCCGATGTCGAGGGCGAGAAGGACCTCCTTGACCACATTGAGGCTGAGTTCGAGCGCGTTTGGGGCGACCACGCCGACGCACGCCTTGCGGAGGTCGACAACGTTCTCGGGACCAAGAGTGCCGCGGAGGAGGCCTACCCCAACCTTAGAGAGTGGCTGGAAAAAGACCTGTTCGACTACCACGTTTCGAAGTTCGACCGGACGCCGGTCCTCTGGCGGTTCACAACCGAGCGACTCGTCCCGGATCCAGAGGGCGAAGGGTTCGGCTGTCTGGTGGACTACCACCAGCTGGACGACGGCGTCTTCGACCGACTGCAGAATCACTATCTCGAACCGCGGAAGAACATTCTGCGGGAACGCCGCAGCGCCGCGAACCGTCGGCGGAGCGACGACTCTCTGTCGACTAGCGAACAAGCTGAAGCCGCCGAGGAGTACGCCCGGTGTGAGAGCGGTCTCGAACAGATTGAGGTATTCGAGGAGCGGTTGAGCAAACTCGCACAGCCTAACGATCGGGAGTGGTCCGCGGAGCAGCAAGAAGCCGCCAACGCGGCAGCTAGTCGCGTCGCTGAGTTCCGTGAGCGGACCGAGGAGCGACTTGAAGCCGTCGACGAACTTGCCTCTATGGAAGACATCGATATGGGTGAACTGTTTACCGGAAACTTCTACGAGAAGATCGAGAACCAGCGTGGGGAGTGGATCGGAGCGCTGGAGGACCTCGAAGCAGCGTTTGACGCATACGCTGCGGATCCAGATCAGGCCGTGGCAGCACACCTGTACGACCTGTTCGACTACTACACGGACGACCTCCTCGGGAGTTCGCACTTCGCGAGCAACGGTATCCTCTACATGACCTATTATTTCGACAACTTCGAACAGGCCGATCAGGCTCGGCTCGATGACGCCGGGATCTCAAGGCGACAACGGTTGATTTCTCAGCTCGCGAGTGATCTAGATGCGTATACCGAACTCGGAAAGTCCATTTCTGAGGACTGCCAGGAGATCTCGTCGGATATCTCATCCGATTGGGCTGACCGTGCGCTCTCAGAGATTACGACCGCTGGTTATCAGCCCAACCACAAGCACGGCGTCGAAATCAATATCACTCCACTTTCTGACGCCGAAATCGTTCCGAAAACCGTTGATAATGAGGTGCTCTGATGAAGGCGCACGTCTTTGCGGAAGGTTCCAATACGACTGCAGAGGACCGAACGAAGCCCGCGAAGGAATACTTCCAGGGCCTATTCGGAATGGTGGCTGGACTAAGCGAGGAACTCTCGGACTCGGCTGATACTAGTCTCCACGTGCTCTCTGAGGAGTTCGGTGTACTCAGAGGTGACCAGCCGGTTGCTGATGCAATCGAGTCTGAGCAAGATGGGTCTGCTGACCTCTGGGAAAGCGCTAAAGAGGAACTCCTCACTGCTTCGAGGGAGGCTGATGTAATGGTGATACTGCTGTCTACGGACGCTTTTGATAAGACAGCAGGCGAGATTTGGTCAGAACTCGTTGAAGAGGCTAAACCGGACTCAGTCTGGTGTATCGGCGCTGCTCGAAGTACGCTCGACGCCATTGACTTCGAGAAACTGGACAAGAAAGGCTGTTCGGTGATTACCTACCAAAGAGTCGGCGTCGCCCGAATTGGAACAGATACCCGCGAAGACCTCCTACAAGCAGTCGATCGGAAAGCTTCAGAATAATGCCTGCAACGAAGACACTCCCACAGTGCGCCCACGACGCTATCGAGAGTGCCATCGACGAGGCCGCAGACGAGGAGCCTGTCGTCCTCTGGTGGGACGACGGCGGCTACCTCCGAGATATCGTCCGAAACACCAGCCACCAACTCGGCTGTGCGTTTCGGGCCGCGGAACAGACGCCGCTGGAACTTCGCGCCGAGGCACCACGGGACCGAACCGTCTGGTACGTCCCGCAAGCACGCAGCGACGACGTCGACTGGTTCAAAGACGTCGAACACACCGGTGACGTAATCGAACAGCACATCGGGAAGCTCGCAGCCCGCTGTTTCGAGAACGATCGCCTTCAAGCGGCGACCCTCCGGACAGCGTTCGAAGACGCCGAAGTCGACGAAACCGAAGGGAGGGACGAACGGGACAAGGTCGCAGATATCCTCGGAGATGGACTCGACGGAGAGGGTGGGTTACCCGACCTCCAGAGTCTCCAAACCCAGATCGTCCTCGACGGACACGACGATCCCGTGCAGTTCGTCCTCGAACACGGCACCGAGAACCTCCCCGGCGACGACGACCTGATCGAGATTCGGGATCTCCTGGTCGACAACGGCGTGGCCGCCGTCGACGGCGTGAGCGACGCCCAGACGATCGTCGAACGAACGCGACGCTGGGCCGTCGCGGAGTGGCTCGTCGACGAGGGACTGGACAAATCCCGACTCCCACGGGAGTACCAGCCCGAATCCAGCAGTGGGTTCGGCGTCTCCAGACCCGAGCTCCGCTCCGTCCTGAGCAAGACCGAACGCAAGCAGGAACTGGCTCGTGTCTATCTCGACCCCGACCAGCGGTTCTGGCACGACGTCCTTCGTACCTACGACGACCCGTGGGGGCTCGTCGATTGTCCCGTCGACGCCTCGCTCGAACATCGTCTCTGGGACGAGTGGACGCAGTCGTTCCACGCCGGCGACTACGAGCAGTGTGCGACCCAGGCGGAACAACGCCACGAGCGCCTCGACGCGACCTACGGCGACGTTCCGTGGACACAGCTCTGGGACCAGGCCATCGACATCGCGACGCTCGCGAACGAACTCGAAACCTGGGAGGAGGGCGGCGACACTGGTGATGTCGTGGAGCTGTACGGCGACGTAGAGGAGGGAACGTGGCAGATCGACAACGCCGTGTTCAACCTCATCGTCTCCGGCGAGCCGGAAACCGCCCTTCCAGAGGAGCATCCTGCTACCGCGAAACTCGAAGACCTCCGCTCGTCGCTGGTCGAATCCAGATATCTGGAGTACCTCACCGATCTGGGCGACCTCGTCGAGGATCAGATCGAGGCCGGTTCGCCGTTCGTCGGCGAGAATCACGCCCACCAGTTCTTCGCCGAGGAGCAGGAACACCTCCAGAGCGGTCAGAGCGTCGCGCTGTTCATCGTCGACGCCCTGCGCTTCGACCTCGCACACGAACTCGCAGAGTCCATTCGGAGCGAACTTCCCAAGCTCGAAGTTGACGAGAGCAAGTGGGTGGGAACCCTTCCCTCCGACACCGAGTTCGGGAAGGCCGCGCTCACCCCCGGCAGCAAGTTCAGCTTCAACATCGAACTGCAGGACGGCGAACTCGTTCCTGAACGGAACGGACGCAAGATCACGAATCACCGCCGACAGACGCTCCTCGAGAACGACGGCTGGAGCTACATCATGCAGGACGCCGACGACGAGGTCGGCTGGAGCAACACGCGCGTCGCCTACTACTGGAACGACATCGACGAGACCGGCGAGAAGGAACTCACGGACTTCGAGGAGCTGTTCAGCGACCGTATCGACGCTATCTCCCGGATCATCACCGAGAAGCTCCGGAAGGGCGAGTGGGACCGTGCGTACATCCTCTCGGATCACGGCTTCGTCTCACTTCCACGGCACGTCGACATCGACGACCTGCATCCACCGAGCAACGCCGAAAAGGTGACCCGTCGGTGGGTCGCCGGCGCGGATCTGGACGACGACGCCCCTGGTGTCTTGCTTGACGAAGACACCCACCTGGGCTATCTCGACGACGATACCAGAATCAGCATCCTGACCGACCCGATTCAGCGATTCAGGAACCAGGGACTTCCGGATGCCCGTTTCTACCACGGCGGCGTTCTCCCGCAAGAGTTCGTCCTGAACTTCGTCACGATCACGCAAGAGTAGCGCTGTGTACCAATTTCGCCAAGGTTGATATACCCGGGAAAGATGGTAGTAACTATTCATTGACCTCATGGCGGACACTATCTCCTCCCAGCGGAAGGCCCAACTCGACAAGGAAGAACGGGAACATCTCGAAGCCGTCGTCACCGAGATGCGCGAGCGCGTCGAAGACAACGTCCGATTTCAACTCGCACAGAAGGGACTCGACGACGGCCCCGCGGCCGGCGACGTCTCGAACGAGGACATCGCGTCGCTCGTAGAGGCGATCGAACTGGAAGCCGTCGACGGCAACGACTGGGCGGACGGCTACGAACAGTACGTCACGGGCGTCGGGTATACGATCGTCAACAGACTCGCCGCACTGCGATGTATGGAGGTGCGCGACTTCGTCGACGAGGAGGTCACCGTGTTCAAGGAGAACGGCCTCACGCCGGCCGCGGAGACGCTCGTCCACGAGGAGTTCCTCCTGGAAGACGAGGCCATCCTCGAAGCCTACCACCGGGAGTGTGACGCCCTCGCCGAGGAAATCGAGCTACTCTTCGATCGCTCGTCGGCGTACAGCCTCGTCGATCCTGATGACGATACGTTCGAGGAACTCTGTGACATGCTCGACTCCGTCCCCGACGAGGTCTGGCGGGCCGACGACGTACTCGGATGGGTCTACGAGTACTACAACGTCAAGCTGCTCGACGACCTGCGCCGCAAAGGCGACCGAGAAGGCCTCGACCCTGAAGACGTCCCCGCGGCGAACCAGTTCTATACCCCCCACTGGGTCGTCCGGATGCTCACCGACAACTCCCTCGGGAAACTCTACCTCGAACACACCGGCGAGTTGCAAGACGTCGTCGACACCCAGGAGCGCCTCTCGCCGGACGAGCGCAAGAATCGGCCGCTCTCTCCCGACGAGTCACCCGACATCGCTGATTTCTGTACCTATCTCGTCCCTTCTGAAGAGGAGGGCGAGCCGACCGACTTCGACCACCCGGAGGAGCTTCGCGTCATCGACCCCGCCTGTGGGAGCGGACACTTCCTGCTGTACGCGTTCGACGTACTGGAGCGCATCTGGCGTGCCGAGACGGACCTCTCCGAGGAGGAGATTCCACGGAAGATTCTCCAGCACAATCTCTACGGCGTCGACCTGGACATGCGGGCCTGCCAGCTCGCGGCGTTCAATCTGTATCTGAAGGGTCGAACCCGCGCAGAGGCCGACGGTGCTGACGGGTTCGACATGCCAGAGGTCGGTATCGTCTGTGCGGACGCGACGGTGGCCGACGTCGAGGGCGTCGAGGCAGTGTTCGACGAGGTGGCCGGCGACGATCCGAAGGTCGAGGACGCCCTCCGTCGAATCCTCGACGCCTTCGAGGAGGTCAACGGACTCGGGAGTCTGCTCGACGTTCGCGGGACGCTCGGTGACTTGTTCGAGGACGACAGCGAGACGGGCGGCACGCAATTGACGCTGGGTGACGACCCTCGGGAAAGTCACACGCTCGGGCAGGTCCTCCACAGTCTGCGGGAGGCCGTGGGTCAGCACCGGGACGAAGATTCGCTCCTGGCGCAGGACCTTCGGAGTTTCGTACGGCTACTGGACATTTTGGCCCAGGACTACGACGTGGCGCTGATGAATCCGCCGTATGGGTCGCGTAAACGAATGCCGGATACTGTCCAGAAATATGTCGAAAATAGATATACATATTTCCCAGACTATTATATTTCGTTTGTCGAAAAATGTAACGGTATTGTTCGGGAGGGCGCGCGGATCGGCGTCTTAATGCCCAGATCATTCATGTTCAAGAAATCGTTCGAAGCGTTTCGAAAAGATTTCGTCGAACGTGCGGGTTCGTTCGATTTCCTTGCAGAATTCGGTCTGGGTATCTTGGATAACGCCACCGTCCGAACTGTGGGGACCGTTCTTAGATCAGGGACGACAACAGACGGATCGACTGGGACTTTCTATCGCCTCCATGACTTAGAACCAAAATCAAAGGAAGTTACATTCTCTTCTATCCTGTCCAACGATTCCATCGATGGTGTCCAGCGACGATATCGTGTTCCGATGTCTGATTTTCGCAGGATTCCAGGCTACCCGATCAGTTATTATGTCCCTCCAGAAATTCGACGACTCCACGACACAGATGTAAAACTTGACGCTGAAGTCGCAAAAATCGCTGGCGACAGTATCGCCAACATCGCGACCGGTCTCCAGACAGGTAACAACGACCGATTTCTCCGGCAGCACTGGGAGGTTCCCGACGACGCATCATACAAACCGTACGCGAAGGGTGGGAGTGATGCTTGGATTGCGCCGGCTGTACCAAAAATGGTTCACTGGTCCGATGATGCCCGCGAAATACAGCGAATCGATAGCGCCAGATTCCAAAATTCAGACTACTATGGTAAAGAGGGTCTGACTTGGACCTATATAAAGGACACCGGACGTAGATTCGGATACTTGCCGGCTGGGAACAGGTTCGACGTTGCTGGGTCGATGGTGTTTCCAACAGCTGTCCCACCCTTGGAGCTTATGGTTGTACTGAATTCCGAGCTATATCACATGGTTATGCTGTCACTCACGCCAGAACGACAGTGGAATCAAGGAGACGTAGGACGGCTACCTTGGATCAAAAGAATTCGTAACGAAACGCTGGAACAGATTGGCATCAACCAATACAATACTGCGATTAAACAACAATACGACGACCCCACGAGCCCATACTATGTGGGCCCGTCCTTGCTTTTACTTACGTCCAATGAGGGGTTCTTTTATCAATCTCATCAGTTCACAGATCAACAAACTCCCGCCTCGGAGGCAGAAGGCGGTATCGCGGAAGGAGACTCGTTTAAAACGTGTTCGCAAGCAGTTATTGCGCGCCGAAAGTCACATGCGGAACAGTTAGAGGAATACGCTGATCAGTTGGACGATCATATCTATAGCGCTCTTGACTTCGGAGAATCTACCAGAGAGGCAGTTCAGCGAGAGATTACACTTCGTGGCACACAGGCTAAAGCAGGTGATGTCGCGGAAACGCGATTCGATATCGAGCGTGAAATCAAAGACCTCGTCCACCACTTCGCGATGGAAGCCGCTCGCGAGGAGTCAGACGGCATCATTCCCATCCACAGCACCGAAGCCGACATGTTCGACCGGATCATCGAGCGCTTCGAGGACGCCTACGGCGAGTATGCCGGGGACCGCCTCGTCGAAGTCGACGAAATTCTCGGGGCCAAGTCCGCCACCGAGGAGGCCTACCCCAACCTCCGAGCGTTCATCGAGAACGACCTGTTCGACTACCACGTCGACAGGATGCAGAACACGCCGATCCTCTGGAAGCTCACCACCGAACGCCTTGTTGCCGATTCGATGGGTGAGGGCTTTGCATGCTTCGTCGATTACCATAGCCTCGATTCGGGACTCTTGGACCGACTCGCCAATCAGTACCTCGAACCCCGGAAGGCCGAACTCCGAGAGCGCCGCAGTGCCGCAAATCGACGCCGGAGCGACGAATCCCTCTCGACGAGTGAGCAGGCCGAAGCCGCCGAGCAGTACGAGCGCTGTGCGAGCGGGCTCAACCAGATCAGCGTCTTCGAGGACGTACTCCAAGAACTGGGAAGCACCGACGAACGCGACTTCGAGGACGAGGATCGACAACTCGTCGAGGAACTCGCGCCGAAAGTCGCCACCTTCCGCGAGGAGACTCGGGAGCGCGTGGATACGCTGGCGAAACTACGCGAGCGCAACGGCGAAGAGTGGTTCCAGGACACCTTCTCGGACAACTTCTGGAACGCCGTCGACGAGTGGCGAGAGGAATGGATCGACGCCCTCGGCGAACTCGAACGCGCTTGCGAGGAGTACGCCAAGCCAGCAGACGAGTCCGTCGAGGCGCACCTGGCCGACCTGTTCGACTACTTCAACTGGCGACTCAAGGGGTCGGATCACTACTCCAGTACGGGCATCCTCTTCATGACTTACTACTTCGAGCGCGAAGGGGCAGACCGCCTCGACGAGGACGGGGAACCGTTCGATACACTGACCGATGACGAACGCCTGCTCGCCTCGCTCGCAACCGGCCTCGACGACCCCTCGGTCGTCGACGAGGGGTTCCTCGAAGCGATGGCCGACGACGCGGGTGTCGAGGACGTCGACGACCTCCCACCGCTGGCAGAGTTCAAGGCCCTGGCAGCGGAGATCGACGACCGCTGCCAGACCATCGACAAGCGAATCCCCTCGGAGTGGGCTGACCGCGCGCTCTCAGAGATAACGACCGAAGGGTACCAGCCGAACCACAAGCACGGTGTCGAGATCAACGCTGGGCCGCTCGCCGACGCTGAGATCGTGCCGAAGGTCGTCGACGAGCAGGTGATCTAATGGGACGGAATCAGGGCCACGTCGACGGCGAACTAGCCGAGTTCGCCGTGGCGGCTGCTCTCGTTTCGAACGGCTGCCGCGTGTCCTACACCCATGGCGAGTACAAGTACGACCTCGTCGCGGACGCGGACGACGAACTACTTCGGGTGCAGGTAAAGAAGGCGAACCGGGATACCGACACGCCATGGAAATATCGCCTGTTCACTGACCAGTACGACGAGGGCCAAGTCGACCTCTTTGCGGGCTACATCCCCGAGTCCGGTGAGACCTTTTATGCGACAGCAGACGAAGTGGGCTCCGAGTTCAGGATCAACGCCAAATCGGGCGAAGAGATGAACGAACACAACAGGGACCTGGCCAAACTCGTCGGCGAGTACACTTTCGAGCGTGCTGTCTCCCGACTCCGCGAAAACGAGCTGACTGAGGGGGGTACGTAACCGATGGCTGACCTCGAACCCGGAGACACGATTCTCCTCAACGAACAGCCCGCCGAGGTCATCAAGACGTACTCCGTCGGCGATCTCGATTATCTCAGAGCCTACGTCGAGGACGTCGGTGTGAAGACCGTCTGCATCGGCGACGTGAGCATCGAGCCGAAGCGAGAACAACTGGGCACACTCGATACCGCAACTGCCGGGCAACTGCATCCGGATCACGGCGCTGTCTCTGCGGAGTGGTTCGACTTACGCTCGCAGGCCCTCCAGCTCCAGATCGCCCACGAGCAAGGGCAACTGCTCAGCATCTCCAACTCGTTGGTTCGCCTGGAGCCGTACCAACTGGCCTGCGTCAACTGGGTGATGCAGAAGCTCCGCCAGCGTGCGCTCATCGCCGACGACGTCGGGCTGGGCAAGACGATCGAGGCGGGACTCGTCCTCAAAGAACTCACTGCACGCAACCGGGCAGATCGGGTGCTGTTCGTCGTTCCGGCACATCTCCAGAAGAAGTGGGTTCGAGATATGGACCGCTTCTTCGATCTCTCACTGACGCCTGGCGACCGGCAGTGGGTCGAAGGCGAGCGACGCCGGCTTGGCGAGGAGGCCAACGTCTGGAATCAGGACCATCAGCAGATGGTCACGAGCATGGCGTTTCTGCGTCAGGAAGAGTTCCGCGACGAGCTCGACAATGCGTTCTGGGACGTTGTCGTCGTCGACGAAGCGCACAAGGCGGCCAAGCGCGGTGAGTCCCCGAGCAAGACCTCGAAGATGGTGGAACGTGTCGCCGACAATTCCGACTCGCTCTTGCTCCTCAGTGCGACCCCACACGACGGCAAGGGAGACGCCTTCCGCTCACTCGTCGAATATATCGATCCGTTCCTCGTCGCGGAAGATCAGGAACTCTCGAAGGAGGCCGTCGACCGCGTGATGATGCGTCGCGGCAAGCAAACGATCTACGACGACAACGGTGAACGGATTTTCCCGAATCGCGAAGTAGGGACGATTCCCGTCGAGCGAACACACGAAGAGCGGCAGTTCTACCAAGCAGTCACCGAGTACGTCAAACACGTCTACAACCGCTCGGAGCAGCTCAACGAGCCTGCAGTCGGCTTCGCGATGGCGCTGATGCAGAAGCGCCTCGTAAGCAGTATCGGAGCAATCAAAGCCACCCTAAGCCGCCGACTGGCGAACCTAGTCGACCAACAATCGACTGCGACCTCTCTCTCCGAAGAGGCCACGGCCTACCTCGAAGGCGAAGACCTCGACGAAGAAGACAAGCGGAAGGCAGAGGAAGAGCTTGCAGGGCTCACTATCACCGAGAGTGACGCCCAACTCGAAGAGGAGATCGAAACGCTTCGTGACCTCGTCTCCCTCGCCGAAGGAATCCCGGTCGATTCGAAGGCCCAGAAAGTCCGTCGGTACATCCAGCAACTACTCGAAGAGAACCCGAACGAGAAGGTGCTGCTGTTCACCGAGTACCGGGATACGCTCGATTACATTCTCGATATCGTGAAGGACGAACCGTGGGCCGACGAGATTCTAACCATCCACGGTGACGTCGACAAAGAGGACCGGGCGAAGATCGAAGACGAGTTCAACCACGGACAGTCTCGACTACTGTTCGCGACTGACGCGGCGAGCGAAGGGATCGACCTCCAGCACAGTTGCCACATCATGGTCAACTACGAGTTGCCGTGGAATCCGAACCGGCTCGAACAGCGGATCGGTCGCCTCCACCGGTATGGCCAGGACAAGGAAGTGAAGGTGTGGAACTTCACGTTCGAGGATACTCGCGAAGGTGAGATCTTCGAGATGCTCCAGGACAAAGTCGAGACCATCCGGGGGAAGCTCGGGAACACTGCTGACGTCCTCGGGATGCTCGACGATATCGACGTGGACTCGCTCATCATGGAGTCCATCCGGAATGACGAACCAGCGAGTGCGACGAAAGCGGAACTCGAAGAACTCATCGACGAACGACAGCGGACGCTCCAGGAGTGGTACGAGCGCAGTCTCGTCGACACGAGTACCTTCGACCAGGAGAGCCGGGAGAAGATCCAAGAAGTGATGGATCAATCCGAGGACGTCTACGGCAGCGAGGCCGACATTCGGGAGTTCTTCGAACGTGGGATCGGGGCACTTGGTGGCGATGTCGAGAAAGCCGGAACGAATCTGTTCCGGGCCGAGTTACCCGATGAGCTCAGTCGGACTACCGATGGCGAGCCCTATGGTCCGTTCACATTCAATCGCGAGTTCGCGATGGATCACGACGACATCGAATATATCTCCCCGGATGCACAGCTGGTCCAAGAGTTGATGGAGTGTGTCCTCGACGGCGAACAGGGTGCGGTTGGTCTCAAGATGCTCCCGTTCGTCGACGACCCAGGGATCACCTACAACTACCGAGTCCGATTTGAGGACGGTACCGGCGACGTGATTCGTGAAGAGATCCTCCCAGTCTTCGTCGATGCAGCACACAACGATCCCCAAGAGCGTCTCGGACAGCGAGTCGTCGATGGGGATAGCATCAAAGGTTCGCCCGAGGAAGCGCCGATTCGAGTCCTGCTAGAAAACGAGGGTGAGATGCGGTCGTCTGCCGACCGATACATTAGTCAACGAGTCGAGTCACGTCGGGACGAACTCCAGAAACGGAGGCGTGAAGAGACACAGCAAGAACTTGCAGATCTTGAAGCATATGCGGAATCCGAACGGGAACGGATCGAGACGTTTATCGCCGATTATGAGCGGAAGGCAGAAGCTGGGACTGACATGGATATCGCAATTAGAAGACAGCGGGATCGACTCTCGAAGCTCGAAGAGCGCATCGAGCGACGCCGACAGGAGTTACAACGTAAAGCACAGGTCATCTCGCTTGCTCCTGAGATCGAGAACCTTTGCTTAACTCTCTCGATATAACCGAATCCCCGATCGGCTTTCGAAGGACTGCATCCGGGCGTCGAGCAGGCCCATCACTTCGACGTGGCTGCCGGCAGCGCTCTGCGGGATTCGAACCGGCCCACCATCGAAGGCGCGAGTGAACAGTGCCAACGGAGAGAGGTCGCTATTGACCGCCTCCAGCGCCTCGAACGAGGAGCGGACCTCGTCCACGGGGTCGTAGGCCCGCTGTTCGACGGTTCGGTCGGCGCCGCTGGCATAATCCTCGGTCGCCGCTCCAGGTCGAACCGGTCGTCTAACAGCTGTCGGAGCGTCTCGGTCGCATTTTCGACGTCGCCCGTTCGGAGCGACTCCAGTGTAGCCAGCAGGTCCTCGATCAGCGTCGCCGCCTCTTCGTCGATATCATCGAGCAGGGGCGAAATCGAAACCGTGTCCAGCCGGTGGGCGGCAGCCGTGATGGCGTTGGCTTGGTCGGCATCGACGGTAGCTGCCGCAATAGGCTCATCGAGAGCTGAGCTCTCGAATTCCGACGCCGGCGTCGTCAAAGAGCGAGAACCGGCTGTGCGATCTCCGTTCCGTCCACGCAGACCGGGGCATGTTCGTTTCCGATGTAGATGCACGGCTGGTTCCAGTCGTTGACGCCGACCCAGAATCCCGTTGATGTCGAAGAGCGCGTTGCTGATGAGGTCTATGTTGCCGTCGATAGTGAATATCTTGGGAGTCTCGCGTCCGTGAGCGCACTCGCGTCGCTCCTCAGTCGGTCTGTCCTGAATTGCTGCACACAATTCTCCACCACCAGCTGCGTCCGGAACGGCCTCGCAGTAGTTGATGTCGATGTACGCCATTAGTGTTCACCTCCGTCGACTTCGGCGTCTTCCGGAACTGTTCGTTCGTCCACTTGTTTCGGTTCGAACGCTTTGTGCGATGGGGGAATTTTCAGTTCGTACACGAGACCATCTCGCCAGAACTGGACCCGGTTCCCCTTCTTCCAGGTTACGTTAAGAACGCCCGCTACCGAGGCCGACGTTACCTGGTATATCGCGTCTGGATTCGACGTGAGAGAGTCCACGCCGTCTGCAACGTACAGTTCCAGTCCGTCACTAAACACGGACGTCGAGAAGGCAATCCGATTGTGGTGTGGATGCTCCGAGGCCGATTCGGGCGAATCGACGACTATCTCGGAAAGCGGAGCGTCACTTAGGTCTCCCTCGTCGACTGTTGGGTAGCTTTCTTTCGCGCTTACCGTTAGCGGAAGGATAGTCAACGCCGATGCCGCACCAACATTCTTGAGGACTGTGCGTCTGTCCAGTGGGCCATTTCGATCGGCCATTGAGTTCGAACCAGACCTACTTAAATTAATAACATTGCCAATTGAAGACCATCCATAAATAATATCAATTCTGCAACTATTTATTGTAATAGTAAATCCGGTATAGTAAGATTCTCTTGTCTGTGACGAGAACCGACAGTTATGGTTTCGGTTTTTGACGCGATAGCGTCGTTTTAGTTTACGATACGTCGCCTTCGGAGTAGTGTTCCTGGTCCTCGGATACGCAATTAGAGAACAGAAAGTACCGTCCCGGGTATTCGAGATCGAATTCGTACCGCACAGGACCGTCATAACCGGAGAGAAAGATCAGCAAAGAGAGGAGAAGATAATCGGGAACCTATTGATCCATTGGGGGATTATATCGTTTCTGTTCGTGGTTATTAACGAAGCCATCGACCAGGTAGTCGTTCTGATTCAGATACTAGTCGTCGTCGCCGGACTCGACGGGCTTCGGGCGATATTGAAGATCCGTTTGACGGCTGAGTAATCCGTCAGGCTATCTGTCCTGTCTGACAGTTCCTTGTCGAATCCGGTGTAGCGGTCACTGTTTGATCGAACGCTCGAGGTTGTAAACGGCGACTGTGAGCCCCAGTTCGCGGAATTCTCGGAACCAGGCGCGTGGCCGTGGTTCCTACGATGGCGACAAGCCATCCGTGTTCATTCTCGCTGACCGAGGTACTGGACAGCGGTACGTGATCCCGGCGAAAGCCGCAGACGAATCGACGATTCGACTCCTGTTGGTCGACCGCCAGCAGGAGTCGTTCACCGTCTATACCGACGGCTTTCGAGCGTACGAACCGCTCGAAGAAGACGACGCATTCACCCGCGAGTACGTCGTCCACGGTGACGGTGAATACGCCGACGCCGAGATGCACGTCAACAGCTGCGAGAGCCACGTGTCGCTGACGCGACGGTGGCTCTCACCCCATCAAGGTATCTCGAAGGACAAGCTGACACAGTATCTCAGAGCGTTCCAACTCCGGCGGAAGCTGTACCGAAAACCGGGATGAGACGCACTCAAACACGATGTTCGACCGCCGCTCTGAAATCAACAATGTGCTACGCATGAGCGTAGCTCGTAAAATACACGCCCCGTCACGGGGTTAACGGTTGGTGCCGCAACGGCGGGTGTTGGGGTGTGGTGTATCGGCTGGAACAGCAACTGCTGCGGTCATCCGGTACGTTCGAGCTGTGTTCGCCGTCGATCGAATTCGTCGTCCGAGATCTCACCGCGGGCATAGCGTTCACGGAGAACCGACAGCGATTGCTCTTCGTTCCCACCGGATCCTCGGTCGAGGAGCGCATAGACGAGGTAGAGGGGGACGGCGACGAGGAGCCCCATCCAGAGGACTCCCCAGAGGCCCATCGTTCCGCCGAAGAGGCCCCAGTCGCCGCCCATCATACCGCCGCCGTAGCTCCCACCGCCGTGGGCAGCAGCCGTTCCAGTCGCCGCGACCAGCAGCGGGACGGCGAGTATCGCGAGTCGACGAGCAGTGCGTCCGATGTGAGTGGTGAGTTGCGTCATTATCCTGCGTTGGTGAATCGTGGTGTTCGGTTGAAGCGATCGAAACGGTCAGGGCCGTCAGCAGTGGCCCTGCCCGTACATCCCGCCGTTGTAGTCGTCGTTAGCCCCGTCGTGGTATTCCTCGCCAGCCATATCTTGGACCATCTCGTCGACGGTCACACCCATGTGTGACTCCATCCACTCGACGCTACCCGGACCCATGTGTTCGGTCATCTGTGCCTCCATCCAAGTGGCCCATCCATCTGCGGTGGCATTGTCCGTGGGCGCGTCGTCAGCGGTCGTGTCGGTGCCGTGTGCGCTGACCACGGGCGCGGCGAACGCGAGTCCGACGATCGCGAGCGCCACGAGCAGCCAGCGGCCGAGTGTGAAGTTGGTCATTGTCTTTCTCCTCGGTTACTCGTAGGACTGCTCGGGAGTTATCAACGTGGGTGTGAATCCACACAGGAGATCGTTCGAGAACGTGTATAGGGCGCTCTAAACGTTTTTCAGGAATAGAATCGTTCATCCGGCTCGCATTCGCTGGGGTGGCCCCTCAATCCTTCCTCTCCCGGACAGGGCCAAGACCACACGAACGATAGTATGAACGATCCGAAACCGGCTCTTCAACCAGATCATTCGACGTATTTCACGACACGCGCCATCCCCGCATCGAGATGATACAGGTTGTGACAGTGGAACAACCACCGGCCGGGGTTGTCGGCGTGGAAGTCAATCGTCACCTGCCCTCTATGCCCGGGCACGATAACCGTGTCTTTGATCGCGTTGCCGACTTGGAAGAAGTGGCCGTGAAGGTGCATCGGGTGAACGACCGGACTCTGATTGGTCATCCGAATTCGGACGTGTTCGTCGGGCCGGACCTGGAGCGGGTCGGCGTCCGGGTAGGCCTGCCCGTCTATCGTCCACGTGTAGGACTGGCCTCTGCCGCGGGAGAGCGTCAGATCGAACGTTCGATCCGGATCTCCACTCACCCCGTCGAGTGAGGAGATCGCCCGCAAGTCTCCGTACTGCAGTCGGTTACTGGCCGACGACGGACGCTGTGGGCTCCCCCCGCCCGCTGACTCGTACTCGACGACAGCCCTGGCTGGTGGTTCGTTTCCATCGAGCGCATCCGCTTGAACGGCCCACGTGCCCGGGTTCGTCGTCTCAATCACGACGTCGTAGCGCTCACCGGCCCCAAAGACGAACGAGTCCACGTCGACGGGTTCGACAGGTCGACCATCGGCGTGGGTCACTGTCATCTCGTGGCCTGCGATTCGTACACCGAAGACTGTCGCGCTCCCGGCGTTCACGAACCGGAGGCGCACCCGCTCCCCTTCTGCCACTCCGAACGTCGGTGGATCCGCTGGAAGCCAACCGTTTAGCAGGAGACCCTCGTACGGTGGACGAACGTCACCCATCATCCCACCTCCCCCACCCCTGCCGCCGCCGGAGGGGAGTTCCGGCTCTCCAGGGAGGTAATCGTCGACGACGACGACGTACTCGCGGTCGTACTCGACGTGTGGCTCACGCTCTTCGACGATCAGTGGCCCGAGCAATCCCCGGTCGAGTTGGAGGCCGACGTGGCTGTGATAGAAGTACGTGCCAGCGGGTTCGGCACGAAACGTGTACGTGAACGTCTCACCGGGTGCGATCGGGTCTTGCGTCACGTTTGGCACGCCGTCGACCGGGTTCGGAACGGGAACCCCGTGCCAGTGAACCGTCGTCTCTTCTTGAAGGTCGTTGGTCAACTCGACGCTGAGTACGTCACCCTCCTGAACGCGTAATTCCGGTCCCGGAAATTGACCCTCGTACATCCAGTTCGTCGTCGAAGTCTCGGGGGCTGGCCGAATCGTCCCGGACCCCGCGGTGAGGCTGACGGAGCTATCTGGCTCGGACGTGACTGTCGAGCGTGGCGTTACCTCACGACCACCCTCATCGCCGGTGCCCGGTAGCTGACCGGCACAGCCCGCGAGCGCTCCGAGAGTAGACGCGCCCGTCAACTGGAGAAGCCTGCGACGGGAGAATCCTGTGGAGGTCATTTCCCGTGTTTTCGTACTCAGCGAGTATAGGCCTCGCGCTGAAGGAGGGTCATACGACCATCGCTCGGTTCGATTTCAGCACCCGGTGAATGGTTCTGTATCGGCGGAAATGGCCCGCTAGTTCACCTACTTCTCTCTTGTAGGTCGTCACTCGGATAGATACGATACGTCCGCCCTTGGCGCTCGCGGTACAGCAGGCCGCGTTTCTCGAGGGCACTAACCGTCTGGCTCACCTTGCTCTTCGAGAAGTCCGAGCGATCCCGTAATTCGATCTGCGTGATGCCGGGCGAGGAAAGGACCGGTTCGAGGATGCGGCGTTCATCATCTGGCAAGAGGTCCAACACGCGAGCCTGTGGCTGAGACTCTGGATTGATGGCCCCATCTGGTTGTGTGGCCTCCTCCGGTGATTCGGCGATCTCGGGGTCGGTCGGGTTCGCCATTTCATTCTGTGAGCGGACGGTTACGTCTGTGCTAGTGAGGTCGTCCCGCACCGCGAGATACCCCCCACCGAGGACAGCCGAGACGAGGAGTGTTCCGAGGACGTACCAGAGCTGATTCGTTCCGTGAACCGCCCCCATCGATGTTCCCATCATCGAGCCCATCTGCTCGAAGGCTTGCTGTTGCTGGTACGCTTGCCAGCTGAGTGCTCCGCCGACGATGAGGACGGCAGCGACGAGAAGCCCGACCACTGTATCGGCTCGCTGTCGGTTCATCCATCCCGCCTCGACCTGCCGTTATGCTTGTTCATGCCTGAGAGTTGGCGAGACATCGGTGTACCAGTTGTGATTGGGCGGGACAAGACTCGGGACTGCCTGGCCGCGACCCTTGGAATCAAGCCGTGGCGTTCAGTGATGTTCATGGCTCTGGGAAGACCCCGTCTCTGAGACTCGCGGGTGTTGCTGTGCAAATTCGGAGGGACGGTTCTCGAACGATCGCTTGCACCGCTCCGAGCAGAAGTAGTACGTCTCGCCGTCGTGGGTGAGGCTCGGCCCGCTGTCGTCGGTTCGCATCCCACAGACTGGGTCACGGTACTGGCCGGGTGCACCGAGTCCACGTCGGTAGACGTAGAGGAGGAAGCCAGAGAGGGCGAACGCGACGATGTTGAGGTAGAACGTGTAGTTAAGTTCGAAGTACGTCTGTTCGGAGGCTGTCTCCCCGCCAGCGAGATTCGGGACGATACCGAGAGCGCTGAACAGTTCCTCCATGAGAAAGCCTGTGAACGCCATCGTCACGAAGAAGATACCGAGTATGTACAGCATCACCTTCCAGCCGTAGTACTTCCGATAGACGTTCAGGACGGGAATCGTGATGAGGTCGGCGTAGACGAACGCGATGACACCCGCGAAGCTGATGCCGCCACCCCAAAGCGCGACAGCGAACGGGACGTTGCCCATGCTGCCGACGAAGCTGATTACGGCGATGGCGACGCCCATGATCGCGTTCTCGGCACTGACGAGGAGTCCATCACCCTGGAGGAAGAGCGTGTTCCACACCCACTGCGGGACGAAGACGATGACGAATCCCGAGATGAGAAAGCCCGCAACGACGTCCGTCCAGATCATCGACCACTCCTTGCGATACTGATTCCCGACTTTGTACCAGCCGCCCCACGAGAGGAGTTCGTCGCGCCATCCGCCGCTACTTGCGGCCTCCTGCTGGTATGTCTCCATGCAACCTTCTGAACAGAACTTCAGCGTCTCGCCGCCGTCGGTCGTGATCGAGTACTCGTCTTTGCCCTCCATCCCGCAGGTCGGATCCTCGGTGATCCCCTGTTCGTGGTCGCGTTGATTCAGTTCCTGTCGTACTTGCTCGAAGAGGTTCTCGGGGAGCGTCAGATGGACGAGGATCGCCATCACGGCGATGAGGACGACGCCGCCAAGGAGTTCTGCAACCAGAAACTCCCAGCCGAGGAGGATGAGGATCATCAGCCCGAGTTCGACGATGAGGTTCGTCGAGGCGAACATGAACGCGAAGAAGTTCACCGTGTGCGCTCCCTTCTTGAACAGCCCCTTCCCGATGGCGACCGCGCCGAAGCTACAACCACTACTCGCGGCGCCGAATACGGTTGCTTTCGTGAGGCCACTCAGGTTCCCCTCTCCGAGTACGTTGGCCATCCGCTCTTTCGAGACGTAGACTTGAACGAGACTCGTGATCACCAGGCCCATGATGATCGCCCACGCCGCCGTCCAGAGGAATCCGACACCTATTCGTACGGATTCGAGGATTCCGTCGACGAGGACGGCTTGCATACCTATACCATCACGGGCATCTGTTTTGGTGTTTGTTCTTACGAAACTGGGGCAGTGGGCGGAGTAGAGCTTGTATTCGAAGGTAATACGTCACCGACAGAGCCGGCATCGTCATCGACGCGTCCCCCGAGGAGAACTGGGAGTCCGTAACCGACCCGTCCACTGGACGGCGTCGTATCGGCTCCTTCTCGGACTCGCCACCGATAGCGTCGGAGGTGCTGGAGCAGTTCTCGGTCTCACACTCTGACGAGGGATTTCAATCGCTGGCGACGCTCGCCGGTGACCATCGACTCCGCGACGGCGGACTGCCCATCGACGACGCGCTGTCACACGGCACAACCCAGTTCGCCGTCCTGCCCGTCTCGTGGCTGTACACCCGCGACCTGCACAGTACGACCGGATGTGCTATTCTGCCAGCTACTCGTCTAAAAGGGACGAAATCACGGTGTGGTGTGCTTTCCGGAGTCGGTAGTGCAGCGCTGGCGAAGAGATGTCGAACGTTTCGGCGAGTTCCTCTACTGTCGTATCGCGTGGCCAGCGGTAGTATCCTCGCGAGTAGGCCGCCTTGATCGCAGCCCCCTGTTTCGGTGTCAGCAGATCGTTCACCTGCTCTCGCAGGGCGGTTACTGTCCTCGTCGGCCGGTCGACGTGCCGTTTACTGACGACCTCGATCGTGGGGACAATCTCACGGAGATCAGTAAGCAGGGAGCCGACAGCCACTTCCGGTGGCAGTTCGACGCTGAGTGAGATGTCACCGTCGTCTGCGCGCGCTCTCGTCATGGACGCGCCATAGTCAGTGAGGACGTCGAGCGGCAGCCGAGGTGTCTCCTCGAGACGGGTCTCGACGAGTCCCGGCTCGTCGTCCGTCGTGGCACGCACCACGCGACTGTCTCTCACCAGACATCCCTCCTCCAGATGGTCACATACCCGTGCTGAATCACCTCCCAGAACCGTGAGATAATAGATGTAGCCGCCACCGCTGGTCGGAACACGCTGTTCGAGTTCGAGTTCGCATCCTAGCTCGACCGTTACTTCGGCGAAAGCAATCGCGGAATCGGCAATCCGAAATTCGAGAGCAACAGCGGTCTCGGCTGTAAGCGAGCGCTGGCTGTGCACTCGCTGAATGGCGAGTGCGATACTCCGCCCGAGATCGACGAGTACTTTCTGCTCGGCCTCACTGATCGTGTGCTTTTGTGGCGTGTAGACGACCAGCACGCCGTACGTCGTTTCGTCAGTGGCGATGGGGACCGCCGCAAGCGAGTGATGCCCGTTTTCGAGCGCTATCTCTCGTCGGTAGTCCGGGAATCGATCCGCAGTGGCGATATCGTCGATGACCTGTATCTCACCTGTCTGGACTGCGACGAGTGCAGGGCCCGGTTCGCCGCCCGGAATCCCGCCGAGATAGTCGTCGCCGACGCCGGCACTCGTCTGTGGGACGACGGTCGAGTCGTTCGAGTCCGACTGGCTCCGCGTGCCGATCCAGACCGTCTGGTACAGGTCGGAGTCGGTCAGACGGTCACAGACGGCAGTCTCGATGCCGTCTCGCGTGGTCGTGTTCTGGAGTGCCTGTGTGAGGTTCCGAACGAGCGTATTGAGCCGTTTTAGCTGGGTGAGTTCGTCCCGCTGCTGTGCGAGCGTCTGCTCGCGCTTTTTCCGCTCGGTAATCTGCTGTGAGATGACGCTGACCCCTCCTTTATCGGGATACGCCTGCAGTTCGATCCAGTAGTCGTCGCTCTCGTAATAGAACTCACACGACTTCGGCTCCTGTGATTCCATGGCGTTCCGGACCGTCTCCTCGTAGACGGTCCCTTCGAGTTCGGGATACACGTCCCAAAAATGCTTGCCGAGGATATCCGCCGCTGGCATATCGCCACGGTCCGCGACGGTGTCGTTCCAGTAGGTGACGTTCCAATCGGCGTCGAAGGCGTAGTAGGCGTCAGTAATCCGCTCGGTCAGCCGCCGGTACTTTTGCTCGCGCTCTTTGCGTTCAGTGATGTCACTGGCGATGCCGACGATGGCTCGGAGCGTCCCGTTGTCGTCGTAGATGCCGGACGACCGGTCGTGAATCCACCGTATCTCTCCGTCTGGCTGGACGACGCGGTATGTCTCCTCGTATGCGTCAGGGTCGGTCCGCTGGGCGACGAGCGCTTCTTGTACTCGCTTCCGGTCGTCGGGATGGATGGCGTCGACGAACGACGTGGCGTCGGTACGCAGTGTTTCGGGCGGGCGGCCCCAGACGTCTTCGTACGAGTCGCTGACAAACTCGATCTCGTCTTTCTCTGGGCTGCTTACCCAGACGACGTCAGAGACGGTCGTCTTGATCTGCTGGAGTTGTTCCTCGCGTTCTCTGCGTTCGAGTTCGTGTCCCACCCAGTTGCTGAGACACTCTACGAACGTCACCGCCCAGTCAGGGAACGCTTCGGCACGTGGGTCCATGCTATAGAAGCAGAAGGTGCCGTACACCTCCCCGTCGACAGTGACTGGTGCGCCGATGTAACTCTCGATTCCCCACTCGGGATCCGCCAGTTCAGGGGCTTGCTCTGTAACGTCCCTATGGACTAGTGTCTGGGTTTGCTCGACGACGCGCTCGCAATTCGGGAACGCCGAGAGCGGGGCTGTTGTCCCCCGAAGGTCGTCGGCTGCTGGTGTCGCGACCGATTCGAATACGTACTTCTCGTCTTGTACACGTGAGAGGGTTGCATAGTCGATTCCGATGGCGGTACGCCCGAGTTCTAAGAGTTCGGCAATCTGTTCGTCGAACGAGCGGTCGGGCGCTGTGCTGATTTCACACGCCTCGCGTAAGACCCGCTGACCGTCCTTCCGGGCGGTGGTCTCACAGTGAGTGATCGTAACGTGCTTTGTGCCGTCGTGCACGACGGTGGTCGCCTGCGTCGCGAACCATCGCGGTCCGTCAGGGGATTCACAGGCGTACTCGATTTCGAACTGTTCGCGGTCCCCCGCTAACAGTTCCCGGACTCCGGCAGCCACGCGGTTCGCTGACGTCGATTCGGCTGTGTCGAGGGCCTTTAGATAATCTGTTCCATCCCCAATAGGATGCAACCAACTATCGGTCGTTTCGGCGCTGTCTTGCCACGCAGAGTTCGTCGCGAGAATCGTCCCGTCGGCGTCGAGGATAGCGGCGCTATTCGGGGCCATCTCGATAGCAGAACCCAAAAATTGTCGCGGAGGACCTCCATTCGGGAGGTTCGAAACCATATCAGCGTCACTTGCTACGACAACTTAACCCACTCGGTATAGACTACTGACAAGAAAGCCACTTACTGCGTGGTCACCGTGGAAGACTGTCGTCTGGAATTGTTGGCAGCCGTACTGCTTCGACCCAGCTCGTCCTCAGAGAGCGGTGTCTCTCTATAGTAACAATTGAAACGATTCACACACCGACCGCACCACCGTCGTGCGGTCGGGTGTGCATTGATTTTCAATGGCTACTATAGTCCTGGGCCCAGTGAGCGTCTTCGGCGTCGCGCTACTGCTCCATCGCGTGTCGACGCCGGCGTTGCTGTTCCAGATTCGACCGCCTCGCTCTCGCGAACGCCGGTCTCGACGGGACGTCGGATCGCGTCCGTTCGGTATCAGAACCGGTACTCTCCGAAGTGGACGGCTACGTCGCAGTACTGTCGCCCGCTCAATCGCGATAGCGCTTCGCTATCGCACAGTAGGTGTGCCTGCGATGGCAATTGCCTCTGCAGCAGCTGATATACTAACGTGAGATATCTAGAATCAAAATACTTTACTAAGATACTCGATCTGGCTAATACGTGATAGCTGCATGGAGAGTAGTGGGGATTTGCGGTCTACTGACAGCACTTCTTGCGGTATCCGGCTGTGTCAGTACACCGAATCAGGGGAATACTACGGTTTCAGCGACTGAAACGACAGCACCGCGCCAGACCACACCGGCACAGCCGGCGGGACTGGACGACCGACTCTACGAGCTGACGCGTGCGGACAATCGGACCCGCTACGCCGAGTCACACGGGCTCCGATTGCAGAACGGCTCTGTGCAGGCCGTCGTGATACTCACGGCGAACAGCACGCTGCCACAGGGCTATGGTATCACGGTCGACATCCGCTCGGACGACCGTGTCCAAGGGTGGGTACCTGTCGATTCGCTCGTCGACGTCACTCAGGACCGCAACGTGAACAGGGTCGAACCACCGCTTCGCCCGGGAAGTGCCTGAGATGCGTCGGGTACTCACACTCGCGCTGGTTCTCCTCGTGCTTGGGTCGGTGGTCACGCCGACCGTGGGCACGGCAGTCAGTACGCCGTCGACGACACAGCCAGTTGAGACGACCGCCGGGGAACCGGTGCTACGCACAGCCGGCAATCAGGGGGGCCATCCAAACGAGCCAACACCGGCCAGTCCGACCACAGACTCGACCCGGAGCAAAAAAATCGGATCACGACTGGCGGACGACCTCGCCACCGACGGTCCGGACGGCACTGTGACGACTGCCGACGTCGAATACGTCCAGGTCGTCGTTCGCGCCACCGACGGCAGCGGACCGGCCGTTACCGAAGTGATCGAGAACCATGGTGGTCGGATACAGGTTCGGGCTGGTGACTCCGTACAGGCGATGGTTCCGAAAGCGGCAGTACAGGCACTCACAGACAGTGAGGCGGTCGTTCGTGTTCGACGCCCCATTCGTCCACAGACCGCCGGTGATCAGGGACACGTCGTCAGCGACGGCCTCGACAACATGAACGTGACGCAGGTCCACGACCGCGGCGTCACCGGCGAGAACGCCACGGTTGTCGTCATCGACGGCGGCTTCGATCTCACACACCCAGAGATACGGGGCCACGTCGCCGACTACTACGACCCCGGAGGCACGTTCACCAACGAGAGCGACCAACACGGGACAGCCGTCAGCGAACTCGTCGTCGATACGGCACCGAACGCCTCGCTGATCGCCATCGAAGCCGATACGTACACTGAGTGGCAGAAAGCGGTCGATTACATCAACCAGAACACTTCGGCCGACGTCGTCACCATGTCGATGAGCTACTACGGGTTGCCACTCGACGGCCAGTCCGCGATGGACCGAGACGTGAATCGGACGGTCGAGAACGGAACGGTCTGGATCAACTCGGCCGGGAACGACGGCAATCGAGATCACTGGAACGGGACCTTCCAAGATGGCGATGCCGATAGCTACCACAACTTCGCCGGGACCGACGAAGCGCTCTATCTGGGCACGCCGTCGTCGGTCGACATTTGGACGACGTGGGACGACTGGGAGCGCGGAACCGAAGACTACGATCTGTATCTGATCGATACCTCGGGTGCAGTCGTCGACAGTTCCACGAATCGTCAAGACGGGACGTACCCGCCGCGTGAGATCATCCAGAACAGCTCGCTGTCCGGGACTCGGGACCTCTATCTGGACATCAGGAAGGTGAATGCAAACGGCGACGCGACGTTCAACACGTTCTTCCGTGGTGGGTCGACGCCCGAGTACTGGACCTCGGAGATGAGCGTTACGGTGCCAGCGGCGGGTTCGAACGCGATCGCCGTCGGGGCGACGGCGGAATCCGACGACACGCTGGCAGCGTACTCCTCTCGTGGACCGACTATCGACGGCCGCCGCAAACCAGACGTTGTCGCACCGAGTAGCGTGAACTCCGACGTGTACGGGACGTTTTCCGGGACGTCCGCATCGGCACCGCACGTCGCCGGCGTCGCTGCGTTGGTAGCTGGCACAAACGAGTCGGTCACGGCGTCTCGGCTCACGCAGGCGCTTACCAACCAGACCACGACAGTACAACGCAGCGAACCGAACAATCGCACTGGATACGGAATGGTCGATGGCTGGGCGGTGGTCGACGCCGCCACTGGAACCGACGTCACCCCACCGAGTGTGCGTTCGGCAACGGTCGTCGACGAGACAGACGGAAATGGGACCCTCGATGGTGGTGACGTCGCGACGATCAACGTGACCGCGACGGACTCAGAGAGTGGCGTGCAGTCGGTCGTGGCGAACGCCTCGGTCCTCGGTGCCGGCAACGTGACGCTGACCGACGGCGACAACGACACGGTCTACAACGCGACGGTCACCGTCGATGCGTCTGCAGCGGCGGACAACGGGACGTACACGGTACCTGTGACGGTAACCGACGCTGTCGGGGCGACGGCGACGGCACAGACCGGCACCGTCGAACTGGCACTCACGGACCGGACTGCCCCCACGCTCTCCGATGCGTCAGCAGTCGACGTGACCGACGGCGATGCGGAAGTCGCGGGTACCGATACGGTCCGGCTAACCGTGGGCGTCAGCGACGACGACTCCGAGATTCGGCACGTCACGGCCAACGCCTCCTCGTTCGGTGCCGGGAACGTCACACTCTCGGACAGCAACGACGACGGCGTCTACAATACGACATTCGGTGTCGACGCATCCGAGGCCGCTGCCAACGGTAGCTACGCCGTCACGGTTGCAGCGACTGACGACGCCGGCAACACCGGGACGCTGGACACGAACCGACTCGACGTGGCCATCAGCGACCGAGCGCCGCCCGCGATCTCCGGCTTCTCAGTGCAGGTCGTCGACACACGCTCGCTCTACACAACTTTCGACAGCAACGAGAGTCTCTCGGCTGTCGAAGTCCAGATCACGAACGCGAGCGGCCAGACCGTCCGGACGCTTCGTGACCCAGCGTTCGGGACCGCACAGGGGTCGTATTTCAACACGACCGACCTCGGTACCCCTGGCCAGTACACCGTCAGTCTGGTCGCCGCCAACGACTCCTCGGGCAACAACGGGGCCACCGACCAGAACGAGACGGTGACACTCGTCACGAAGACGGTGTCCGTCGAACACGTCAACGGTACCAGACCGTCCGATATGGCGAACCTGACGAGTAACGTCTACCTGACGCAGGGTCCTGATGGCCTGCTCCAGATCCAGTTGCGTGATGGAACGGCGACAGCCCTCACCGACAGAACCGACCTGTCGGATCTGGGCGTCGCTTCGAACACGACGCTCGCGATCAACATCACGGTCCAGGACTGGACGCCGCGGTTGATTCTGGGGGCTGGCCGCAGCGCGACCTGGACGACGACGTCGCTCGGTCCCAACAGGACCGCGATCAACGTCACCACTCGACCAGCCACCGTCCAGTACAACGAATCGAAGCTACAGAACGGCGGCGACTGGAACGAGAGCGAACACGCCGACGTGGCCGCCAACGCCACCGTCGATATGGCGATCAGTGACGTAGGAACCTTCACCGAGAGCCGCCGGAACCAGTTCACCGGGACGATGTTGCTGACCGACGCACAGACGTTCGGGATGCCTCGGTACGATGCCCAGACGGACGCACTCAGCCTCCACGTCGGCGCACCACACTACAACGTCAACGACACGCAGAACCGGGGGTTCTTCGATGCGTTCCTCCCCACTTCTCTTCTCACCCGGTGGGGAATTGACGACGCACAGAATATCACCGTCACGTCGATGGGCAACGCGACCAAGCCTGCGTCCACGACGGTGACGGCCGAGGGCGTCCGACTTACGGTTCCGATCCACTACTCCGAGGGCGACGTTGCGCTCGCACCCGCCGACACGACACCGCCGACAGTCGACTCCGTGACGATTACCGACGCCACCGACGGCGATGGTACGGTCAGCGACGGCGACACGATCGACGTCTCGGCGACCGTCTCTGATGCCGACTCCAGCATCACGACGGTAACGGCCGACGCTGCAGCGTTCGGCGCCGGCACTGTCTCGCTGACAGATGCTGATGGGGACGGTACCTACACGGGGCGTGTTTCGGTCGATCGGGGCCCTACCGTGTCCGATGGGTCGCACTCGGTGTCCGTAACAGCCATCGACGCGGCTGGCATCGAGACCACGGCCACATCGAATACGCTCTCCGTTGCCAGCGCTGACGACGGCGACGGCGGTGGCTCGAGCGCTCCAGCACCGGCACCGGCGCCGGCGCCCGAGACAACACCAACCCCGACGCCGACGCCCACACCGACACCCGTCGAGAGTGAACTCGTAGACACCGGGACTGGTGCCAACGCGACCGTGACGAACGTCCGGGCAAACTCGACCGTCGACGTCGACTTCGAGAACACGACCAACTCGACTGCAGGCGCTGTCACACGGGTTTCGTTGACACCGAACGCCGCGACATCGCGATTCACCGTCTCGGTTACCGCGCCGTCGACCGACGCATCCGGGGTGCCGCCAGTCGAGACGGCGACGACGGAAGCGGTCTTCTGGGCCACCGTCAGCGGACTCTCGGATTCGGAGATCAGTACCGCGTCGGTGCGGGTCTCGGTGCCGCTTTCGACTCTCTCGAACGAGACGGACCCCTCGAACGTGACCATCTACCGTCACCACGGCGGACGGTGGCAGGCACTGGAGACGGTGCATCTCGGTGGTGGCGTCTTCGAAGCCCAGACGCCGGGGTTCTCGGCGTTCGCGATCGGTCGCCCGCTGCCAGTTGGCGTCACTGCGGATACGTCGACGCCGACACCGTCGCCGACGGCGACGCCAGTGGCGACGGCCACAGCGACTGACGTCACACCGACTACTGCCACGCAAACAGCAGCACAAACGACAGCCACTACGACGACCGGTGACAGTGGGCCGGGCTTTACCGCCGTAGTCGCGCTGCTTGCCGTACTCGGGGCGGCAGTATTGGCAGTCCGGCGACCCGGTAGCTGATCCACCAGTACCGGGTCGGAACATCTCGGCGACGACCCGGCCTCGACGGCGAGGTCGAGGTCGACAGAACGGGACACTCGGCGGCAACGAGGTCCCGAAACAGGGACTCGTTCGGGGGTATGCCCTGTCTGCAGTACGAGAACGGATAGTGAGATCGTCCGTGAAGAGAAAGTGCGGTACGATCGGCTAGGCGGTCCGCAGTCCGCGGTACGACAACACGACCCCGACGACGAAAACGATCGTCGCGAGGTAGATCGGTCCGAGATGCGTCACCCAGTCATGAGCGAACGCATCCCCCGTCCAGTGCATCGGTAAGGCGAGCACTAGGCCGACAACGGCGGCGACGATCGCAGTCGCCCACGCCCACGTGAGCCGCTGGCGGACGCCGTACCACGAAAGGCCCGCGATGGCGATGCCCGTCGAGATGATGAACGCAGCGGTGGCGACGTGGAGGTGACTGATGTAGTACGCTACCGCCGGATCGAGATCGGCGCTCGTCATCCCAGCCAGCGTACTGACGCCGAGTTCGAAGCCACTCCCCACGAAGTTCAACACGAGAAACACGACTCCGTACCCGACGAACGCGATACCGGCGAGTGCCATCAACGCGGCTCCGTTCCGGACCTGTGACTCGTACTGGACCTGTTCTCCCTGTTCGTCCGCGACCGATTGGTTTGTCGCCATGGTAATCACTTGGTTGCCCCTAACGAGATGCTCTTGACGCCGTACTTCTCGCACGCGTTCGCCGCCCGCTCCGAGATGAATTCGTACTGCGTGTTCTCTCGGACGTCCGTCACCGAGAAGCCAGCGTCCTCTATGGCCGCCGTGTACCGGTCGATCTGTTCGGCGCCGCCGATACAGGCCGCCCAGAGGTCCTCGTCGTTCTTGATGCTCTCCGGCATCACCTCCTCGCTGATGATGTCGGAGATGGCGAACCGGCCGCCGGGAACGAGTACCCGCTGGGATTCCGCGAACACCCGCTCCTTGTCCGGTGAGAGGTTGATGACCCCGTTCGAGATGACGACGTCGAAGGTCCCGTCGTCGAAGGGAATATCCTCGATGTACCCCTGCTCGAAGGAGACGGTCTCCATTCCCGCCTCGTCGCGCAACGCGCGGGCCTTCTCGAGTTGTTCGTCCGTCATGTCCAACCCGGTCACGCTTCC
Organism: Haloarcula sp. S1AR25-4; assembly: GCF_031624555.1. NCBI lineage: Archaea > Methanobacteriati > Methanobacteriota > Halobacteria > Halobacteriales > Haloarculaceae > Haloarcula > Haloarcula sp. S1AR25-4. The sequence goes on from NZ_JAMQOR010000004.1 coordinate 235,043, forward strand.
GGAATCTCCTGCGTGAAGTGCGGCGACGAAGACGTCCGTGCCCGATCCACTGCCGAGGTCTAGCACGTCGTCTCCGTCCTCGATGGCAGCGAGGTCGAAATGGTACCCCACACCGGCGAACGATTCCATCGCCGCCGCGGGAATCTGATCGAGCTGTTCCGGCGGATAGCCGAGGCGTTCCGCCAGCGGTCGCCCCATCTCGAAGTGATACTCCTCGCCGGGGTCCTCAGCGACGTCTTGGTAGACCGATTTCACCGCTTGTTCGAGTTTGTCGACGTCGAGTGAGTTTGCCATTTGCCTGTCCTCTCAGTCGTCGGCTTCCACCTCGGCAGGTGTATTCACGTTGAGGTTGACGTCCTGTTCGAGCGAGACGAGCGTGTAGACTGGCGCCCGTCGGGCCCACTCGTCGACTTCGTCCTTATCGAGGTCCGGGCTCTCGATCTCGACCTCGGCGGTCAGGTTCTCGAACACCGTATCGGCGTTCCCGAGATCGTCCACACTGAAGAGGACACTCGGGTCGAAGTCGGTGCGCACGCGCGTCTCGAGGTGGTCGATATCGACGCCGTTTGCGACGGCGTTGATGGTGATGCCGACGTTGATGCACGAGACGAGCGCGGAGAGCGCGACCTCGATCGGTTCCATTCGATCCGTTGCCCCGACCCAGCCGCCGGCCGCCAACACTTCCTTCCACCCCCCGTACGGGATGGTGTACTCGCGGGTGTCGCGCCGGATCGTCTCGCCACCGAGGACGTACGAGTCTATCGTCGCCAGACTGTGGGCGCACGTTCCTTCGTAAGTCGATCGGGCGCTCAGTCCGAGTTGGACCTCCTCGGGATTCTCGGCGGCGTGTTCCGCGAACGCGGCGAGTTCCTCGGTATCGACGCCGTGGTTGACCTGCCGCTCGGATACCATGGGTTAGACCACCTGAAGGTGTTCTTCCCGGAGTTCGTCGTCCGAGTAGTCCTGTCCGTGACCCTCTCGCATGTGTTTCTTGGCCAGTTCGATCGCTTCGGTTTCGTCTTCCGACTGAACGATGAATCGGCAATCGCCCGCTTCCGATTCACAGTCGAGCTTGTATGCGTCAGCCATTGTCGTTTCCGTTGCCTTGCGGCAAGATGTAGTATGATCTCGAAGGGTTAGATAACTAACTAGTAATGGTCGCGCAGCCGGTACCGCCCTCCGTAATGCCTGCGGGGTTGGCAGTCGTTGACGATCGCGCAGGTGATGCAAACCTGTCGTCATCGCATACGAGTTGGTTGGACGGCGACACACCGTCGATCACCACTCTCTCTTTTCCGTTACGAACGCTTTTTACCGCCCTCAGAAGGCCCAACCGTCCCGCGTGGAGTCGAGTGCGAACGCCGTGGCCACCCCCGGGATCGATATCGCTCCCATCGTCTACTCCGGCCAGTGAACTCTCCGAGAGCGGGGATACGAGACTCCGCTGACGCTCTCAGCAGTTGACAGACTCCGCGTGCCGAATACAGCGCATGACTACAGCAAGCACTCCCACGAATTGTCGTCGGCACCACCGACGACTGTCGGTCCCTCGTGACCGCTGTCAGGGGTGCAGTGACGGAACGGTTATCTCGGATATAGTTGTATGTTAACAGGAACCATGGAGTTTGCCTGGCAATCCTTCGATGAACCTGACCCGGAATCCGAACTCACAGGAGTCGTCGGGTATCTGCACCCCTCGGGGTACCGGACCGTGCCGAAAGTTCTCTGGCATACCCGGGAGATAGAAGCGCAACTCGCCGAGTCGGCTGGGCTGGTCGGCTATGCCCTGCGCGCCAAACTGACCCAGAAGAAGTTCTGGGCGGTCGCTGCCTGGGAAAGCGGCGAATCGCTCCAACGATTCGTGGAGAGCGATCCACACGCGGGGATCAGAGCGGCGCTCAAACGAGACATGGCGGAGAGTTGGTTCAAACGGTTCGATGTGAGCGGCGAGGAGGTCCCGCTGGACATCGATTGGGCTCTCGAGCGAGTCTACCGGTAACTAAGCGAGTTGATTTCGGAGTGACAGCGACGGCTCTGTATTCAGCACCACCGCAGCGAACCCTCAGCGATGGAGGGTTTCAACAGAGTCGGATATGACGAACGTCAAACAGTCCGGTCGTGGTCGAGGTGTTCGAGTACCGCCTCAAAGGTCGTCCTCGATGGGGAGGATCGGAGTCTTTCGTCGGTGGGACGTGAACGTCGACTCCGCCCAATCACGTGCGTCCGCGTCGTCAGTATCGACCAGAACCCGAACCGTAACAGCCTCGCGGTCGTACCCAGTTACTGCGATTCGGTCGTCGAAGATACTGACCCCAAACGGCGGTAACGCATCGTGTAGTCGGACGTCGAGATTGCCACTCTCTAGTGCCTCCGAGAACAGCCCCGGGCAGTCCGAGCGAATGTAATTGGCCACTCTCGGCGGGTTAATCAGCTCTGTTTCCATGCCGTCGACGATTCGCTCACAGAGTTCCTGCTTACACGAATCAAGCATGGCAACGTCGAGTCCGGTAAATCGCAACCGCTCTGTGTCCTCGAGTAGCGAACAGAAACGAGCGATTGGACGGGATGGATTCTCGGGTTCGGCCACCGTTACGGTTGCATCCGAACACATATCGATGGTGAAACCGCTGTCTTCGCCCGGTAGTAATCGCCAAACGTCGCGTAGCTTCCGTTCGGTTTCCACTCGGTCGATCAACTCCGCCATCGCTGAAGCAATGAAAGCGCCCAGCTGTGTCACTTCGTACTGATACCCGTCCCTTTGAACCCAATCGCGTTCCTCGAACTCGCTAAGCGTACGTCTGATCGTGGACTCCGAAACGCCGGTCATCTCCCAGAGTTCGGAGCGACTCCGGGGACGAACCGTGAGCGCGATAAGCGTTGGCGCGCGGTGTTCGGATCGGGTGAGGTATGCTATATCGTCGATTGGCGTCTCACTGCTATATTGCCCCATGGTACTAGTACACATGAATAATTAATAACGACTGTGCCCCGTTGAAACGTCGATCGAACGGTCATCCGCCCGACGTGCGCACTCGACTCGCCGCTCTACTGAATACCGGAGCGCCGTCCCACGATTTACATATATTGTGTATCACAAACCTTGAATAATTATTATGTAACTGGAAAGTAACTGGAAACTTGGTGATGGGTCACCATGGCAGAGAAAACAAAGCAGTACGGGAGACACGAAATTGTACTGAACGAAGAGGGTCCCGAGTTGGCGATAGACGGGACGGAGATAGCGGTCTCGGACAGTGACGGCACGTACTGGACGCCGGAGCGGCCGTACGAGCAGTACCTCTCGCTGGAGGAGATAGCGAAGACACTGATCGACGACGATCCGGAGGTGTGGTAGATGGATTGTCGTAAGCGTGTTCGTGATCTCACGGAGGACGAGCGGCGCGATTTCGTCACCGCGGTCCGGAAACTGAAAGACAGCGGCGAGTACGACAGGTTCGTCAAGACGCACTTCGAGACGGCCTACGAGCAACAGTCGGGGTCCTGGCGTTCCAAGGGACAGGGGCCACGGAACGACGCCCACGGGGGACCGGCGTTTCTCCCGTGGCACAGGAAGTACATCCGCGAGTTCGAGAAGAAACTCCAAGAGCAGGTCCCGGGTGTCACGCTGCCGTACTGGGACTGGACAGCGGACGCGGAGAAGTCGGGTTCGTTCGGCCAGCCCGAGGAGATACCGGTACTGAGCGGCGACCCGAACGACCCGACGGACGGACTGCTCGGTGGGATAACGGAGCTGTCGATCGACGACGATCAGGACGCGTCGAACCACTCGGTCGGACCGGTCGAGGACGGGCTGGACCCGTCAGATTCGTACGACTGGTGGATCAAATACCGTCACGAGAGAACGCCGCTCGGTGAGGTCTCCCTCGTGGAGTACGACTCCTCGGACGAGGTGCGGCTCCGGCGGAGTCTCGACCCGGTCGACGATCTGCCCGACGCCGAGACGGTCGAGGCGGCACTGCAGATCGAGAACTTCTACGAGGAAGGATTCGACTGGGGAACCCAGTCGTTCCGGAACGTCCTCGAGGGCTGGCAGCCGCCGCCCGCCGATAACTTCGACTCGCCGTCGGACCAGCCATCCAGCAGCGCGTACCTGCACAACCAGGGCCACGTCTGGATCGGCGGCGACATGGGTCCGATGACCTCGCCGAACGACCCGATATTCTTCCTGCACCACTGTTTCATCGACAAACTCTGGGCGGACTGGCAGGCGCGTCACCCCGACGCCGAGCAGTTCCCGCCGACCAACAGCAACGCGCCCGACGGCCACAAGCTCGGGACCCAGATGCCGCCGTGGAACATCGACCCTGGAACGACGATCGACTACCGTTCGATGGGATACGTCTACGACGAGTCGCCGCCGCGGGTCGAACTGACGCGACCGGCCGGGTCGCCCACCACGCTCGCTTTCAACGACGTCCCTGAAGGTCGCGAAACCTCGCGAGCGGCGGTCTTCGAGGTCGTCGGCTGCGAGACGTCCGTCACCCTCGAAGTCGAGGACGTGACCGCCCCCTTCTCGGTCAAACCGGCTATGAAGACCAGGACACACTCGACCGACGCGGAGACGGCCCAGACGGAGGCGAACGTCTGGCTCACCTACACCGGACAGTCGCCGGGGACGAACGCCTCGGGGTCGGCGACGATCTACTGCCCCGAGACCGACGAGCGCTGGACGGTCCAGCTGACGGCCAACACCATCTCCGAACCGACCGCGGGAGTCGCGGTAGTGCTGGACGAGTCCGGGAGCATGGCCTCGGCGTCGGGCGACGGCAACCGCACCCGGGTACAGGTGCTCCGGGACGCCGCCGAGGTGTTCCTCGACCTGCTGCCAGCGGGCAACAGCCTCGGCATCGCGACGTTTCACTCCGACGCGTCGCCGGCGCTGTCGATGCGGCAACTCGGCGGACAAGGCTCGTCGGCCCGCTCGGACGCGCGGACGACGATCAGGGCACTCTCACCGACGGAACCCGACCCCGCGACCGACGCCGGATACACCTCGATAGGTGACGGCGTCATCACCGGCCGGTCGCTCCTCTCGGCGGCTTCGGACGTCGACGAGCGGGCCATGGTGGTGTTCACGGACGGTCGCGAGAACCGGCCAGAGTACATCGCCGACCTCGAACCCAGTGGGACGGACGACCAGACGTTCGCGGTCGGTCTCGGCACGCCCTCGCAGGTGCGTCCGAACGCGCTCCAGCGGCTCACGAACGCCGGCGGCCCCGACGAAGGGTACGTGCTCGTCAGCGGGCAGCTCTCTGACGACGACCGGTTCCTGCTCGATAAGTACTTCCTGCAGGTGCTCGCCGGCATCACCAACCGCGAGGTGGTCGTCGACCCGCAGGGCCGTCTCCGACCCGAGTCCGAGACGAGCGACAGCGTCCTCAGTATGCCATTCGACGTATCGAGCGCCGACCTCGGCGTCGACGTGGTGGTGCTATCGCCGGGCGAACACGTCTTCGACGTGGCGGTCGAGACGCCCGACGGCGTCGTTCTCGAACCCGGCGACATGACGGGCTCAGGCGGCCAGTTCGTCGACGGCGAGCGGGTCGACGCCTTCAGGCTCCAGTTGCCCTACGACACCGGCGAAGGACAGGCCCGTGCTGGCGAGTGGACAGTCCACCTGCGGATCAACGAGAAGGGGTTCGACCGGTATCTCGGTCAACTCGAGGAGACGAACATCGACGAGTACGAACGGACCATCGCCAGCGGAGTCCCGTACAATCTGTCGGTCAACGCCCGGAGCAACCTGTCGCTCGACGCCTCGGTCCAGCAGTCGAGTTTCGAGCCGGGCAGTTCGCTAGCACTGACCGCCGCACTGGACGAATCGGGACTGCCGCTGTCGGATGCGACGGTCACCGCCGACCACGTCCGTCCCGACGGCACTCGCCAGACGGTCCGGCTGGCACGCACAGAACCCGGGACCTTCGCAGCGAACGTCGACGACGCCGCCGAAGGGCGCCACGCCTTCCGAGTGCAGGTCGAGGGAACCACGCTGAGCGGCGACCCCTTCACCCGCGAATCGCTCGCGACGGGGTCGGTCTGGACCGGTGGCGACGACCCGCTCCCGAGCAGGAAGGGAACGGGCGGCGGCGACACGCTGTCGGAACTGCTGCCCTGTCTGATCCGCAACGATGCCCTCGAAGAGTACTTCCACGAGAACGGGATCGATCCGGAGATCGTCCGCGAGTGTCTCGAACGGACCGGGGGGAACTGAGACGCGCTCGACTCCGCACCCCACCGTCGGCTGACGGCGGCACACGTTTTCGCCGTTTTCGACGGGCCCCGCGAGTGCTCCGACCGACGACGGATACGAGTATACGGCCCTGTTGAAACCCTCAAGCGGTGATCGGTTTCAACAGTCTTGCTGAATACATCGCGCGTACGTAGATTCAGCTGGCGTTCAGTTAGAAGGGGTAGTTATCGTTCGGTACAGGGCAATGATGTATCACTGCGGACTCCAATCTACCAATCCGTATTGAGCGTCGTGACTGTGGGGTGTCACTCGCTTAGTCAATAGTCGACTTTGCGTGAAATTGTTGGGAAGTTAATGATTTTACCACTGTATCGCTATGTGCCATGCCACTATTCATGGACGTCCACAGAGATGTGGACGCCAGTGTCGAAGACGTTGTAGAGGCTCACAAGAAAGACGTCGAGGCCCAGGAGAAACACGGGGTGAAATACCTGAACTACTGGGTCGACGAGGACGAAGGTGCCGTCTTCTGTCTGTTCGAAGGCCCAAGCAAAGAAGCGGGTGAGAAAGTTCACCAAGAAGCACACGGTCTCACCGCAGACGAGATCTTCGAGGTTGAGCAGGGCGAGGGGAGCTGAAACCAATGAAAGTAGCGAAAGAAGATATCCCGGCCAGAATCGACACCCCAGCCGCTATCGCTCGCCACCAACCGGATTTCGGTGATGCAACCGACTATGGTCACATCGCCGCAGAATATTTCACGCTCACAGAAGGGACCGATATCTCCACACTCCTTGACGGACTGGAAAACGACCTTTGCCAGTGTCCTCACTGGGGATATGTCGTAAGCGGCGAACTGACTGTCACTTATACCGACGGCAGTGAAGAAGTAGACAGAGGCGGCGATATGTTCTATTGGCCGCCGGGGCATACGCTCCGAGCCGGCGAAGATACCGACTTCGTTTTATTTAGTCCACAACACGAACACGGGGAGGTCATCGCTCACATTCGGAACAAAATGGAAGAGAGTGCGTAAGGACAGTCCACTCCACCGTTCATCTGGGCGGTACCACTCCAGTCAGGAAGGCGGGCCACCCGTCAGCCGACTCTCCCCAACTCTGTAAGATTACCCTGTGGAACAGTTACCCACCTGTGGCTCCCGGAGGCCGACCGCGAGTTCTACTTCGGACAGCGCGAGATCTATACCCAGGAGGCACACGAGCAGAGTGGCTACGCCGCGTCCGACTTCGAGGTGACGAGGCGCGAAGAGCCAACCGACGTCGTAACTGTTGTCTCGTGAGATGTGTCCGTTTCGTGTCGCGGGTTGCGGTATGGGCTCGTTCAAACCCGGACACATCGATGCCGGTGACACCGTTGACTGGCAAATCTGCCAGCGAGACGTTCAGTACCACTCGCCAAATGGCCGTCTCTGGGCGGTCGAACGCCGCTACCCCGGGCGAGTGCGAAGCGACTCAATCCTCCGGGGTCGGGGTGGCGACGGCCGGTCCCTCGGTGGCCGCATCGCGGATGGATTCGAGCAGTCGCATCGTCCACCCGGCCTCGGTCAGCGGAATCGGCATCGGGTCGTCGTTCAGGATGGCGCTTGCCTCCTCGTCGAACTGGTAGTAGTGTTCGTTCAGCTCTTTTTGAATCGGCCACTCGCCGAACGCTGCCCGCTCGGCGACGGCACGGGCGTTCTGGGCGGTTCCCCACACGCGGTCGCCCGCGCGGTCGAGGTTGTTCAGCGCCCGCCCTATCGACGACCCGCTGTAGTCCCGGTCTAGCGAGACGAGCGTCTGTGAGACGATGTCGGCGACGAGCGTCCCCTCCTCGCCGTGGACGTAGACCACCTTGTTCGGGATGCCCCCGCCCATGAGGGTCGCGCTGCACTGCACGTCGTCCTGACTGACGTACTGCAACTGGACGGTATCGTAGCCGAAATCGCGGTCGTACTCGCGGTGGCAACTGGTCTGGACCTGTATCGCTGACTCGTCGCGAGGGTAGCCACCGGCACGCAGGAGGATGTAAAGCGGGTGCGGGAGTCCCTCCTCGAACTCGCCGCCCAGCAGTTCGAAGGCCCACTCGCCGCGCATGACCGCGTCCGGCGGGGTGTCTCCGGTGTGGATGTGGTCGACGGCCCGGACCTGACCGACGTCGCCGCGTTCGACCCGCCGGGTCAGTGCCCGCATTACGGGCGTCAGGTTGTGGTTGTGGACCGCGCTCACGCGCACGTCGTACTCGCGGGCCGCACTCGCTAGACGCTCGTACTCGTCGACGGTCTCCGTGATCGGCTTCTCGATTAACACGGGAATCCCGCGCTCGACCGCCCCGAGCGCGAGTTCGAGGTGGGTCTGGACCGGCGTACACAGGTGGACCCACTCAACGTCGGCCTCGTCCAGCATCCGCTCGTAGTCGGTGTAGACGGCCGCGTCGTTGTCGGCCGCCATCGCACGGGCCCGCCGTTCCTCGATGTCACAGACCGCGACCAGCGCTGTCTGGGGACAGGCGACGATTCCATCGAGGTGCGTTTCCGACACGACGCCGCCGCCGACCACTGCTGTCCGGAGTGTCATCGTCTCCGGTGTTCGTCGGTGCCCCCATTGTTATAGAGCGCCAACTCCGCTCAGACAGGCGCCGACGACACCACTCTCCGGCGGCCAGCAACCGGGTCGAGCAGTCCACGCCGCTTCGGCGTCAGTCCGTGGCACGCGGGGTGGTCGCCTCCGCGTCGGCGATCTCGGCGACGCCGACGGTGTCGGCGTACTCCTGCAGCCAGCACTCGACGGTCGTCACCACCGAGAGCGCGTGCAGGTGACCGGCCTGCCCCTGCTTGTGTTCTCGCTGAAGTCTCCGGAGTGTGGTCTCGTCGAACACGTCTCGGTCGCAGGCGTCGTCTATCCAGCCGTCGATGATCTGCCGGACCGCCTCGTTTTCCCGGTACCAGGCCCCGAGGTGTCCCTCTGGACGACCATCGCCCAGTAGCTTCCAGCCGACGCGCTTAGCGACGAACGTAACGTCGTGTTGCCACATCGGCCGGGTCAGTGGCAGGCGCGTCCGCTCGTAGGGAATCCCGGCCTGTCCGGGGTCCATCTCGTTGATCACGTCCTGTTTCAACGGTGCCATCGAACGCGGGATGCGCCCGTTCGTGCCCGGCACGTACCCGATGCGGAACTGTCTGTGCGGCATCTTCGCCAGGTGGTCTAACAGCGACCGGTCGATCCAGGGGAGTCGCATCCCGACCTGACTCCGGTAGAGTTCGCTCGACCGGAAGTGCGTGTTCGAACAGAAGTTGCGGTACCACACGTCCATCACGGTCTCGGTTTGTGAGTCCCCTTCGCTCTCGGTGAGTTCGGTTTCGATAGTGTCGTGCGGGTCGGCGTCGCCGGCCACGAGGTTCCTGATGGTGTCTCTCCCGACACTTCCACCGAGACGCCTGATGCCCTCGAAGGCCGAGTCGACGCCAGTCAAGTGGTAGAGCCAGGGCTGCTCGCCGAACAGTTCTCCCTGCGGGGCCGCCTCCATCACGATGTCGGTCCTGTCGTGGAGTCGGTCCATGATGTAGTCGGGGTGGAGATACACCGTCCACGGCTTGAGCCCGCTGGTGACCCTGATACCGCGTTTGACCTGCTTTGCGAAGTCGCCGGGTTCGAAGACGACCCGCTCGTTGTCCGCGTCCAGATGGTCCGCAACCTGCCGGGCGATTTTGACGTTGCTCCCGTCCCGTGGGTTGCTGTCATACGTCAACGTGTCGAACTCGACGTCCTGCTCGGCTAGTGCCGCCGCCAGCGTCCGGCTGTCCAGGCCGCCCGAGAGCCACAGGCTCACGTCACCCGTCAGCGTGTCGGCCACGTTGCCGACCGCCTCGCGGTACCGCTCGACGGTCTCCTCGACGTACCCCTCGACGGGTTTCGTCCCGTAGTCCGGTTGCCAGTACCGCTCGGTCGTGACCGTCCCGTCGTCCGTCAGCAGGGTCGCCGGGCGGAGCGCCGACACTTCTTCTAGCAGCGTCTTCTCGCCGAGAACGCCGCCAAAGGAGAGCATGTCACCGACCGCACGCGGGTCCACAGAGAGGGTATCGAGGTGGTCGGCGACGGCCCCGACTTGCGAGGCCACCACCAGTCCGTCATCCGTCTCGGCGTAGAAACAGGGCCGCGAGCACAGCAGGTCGCTGGCGACCAGCACGCGCCCGTCGGCGTCGACACACGCCACCAGGAACGGCCCGTTCAATTCGGGCAGAACCTCGCGTGGTCGCTCTAAGAGCGCGCTGAGCAGGGCCTGATCGGTCCCGTATCCGAGGTCCGCTCGGTTCGAGACGACACCGTGGACGACGCCCGCTCGACCGTCCGCTCGCAAGACTGTGTGGCCTTCGGGGTCCTTCGCCCCGTGGTGGACCAGTCCCAGTTCGGTCCCCCCTGCCGTGACCGTTTCGACCTCGTACCACGGTTCCTGATGGAGTGATTCGACGAGTGATTCGGCGGTTGCAGTGGGCCCGCTGGCGACGACGATGCCAACCATAGCCGTGGTGTGACGAAGTGCTACGATTGTTATGCGGCGTATTCGAAGTCGTCCCACAGTGAAAGAAACGGCCGTAGGAGCTGTCTAACTCGGCGAGTTTGCGAAGCGACGGCGGGTTGCTCCAACAGCGCGGGCCCCGGTCGGTCTACGAACCGAACCAGTCGGCCGAGCCCGCTGGGACGGAACGAGACGACTCCTTCTATCAGACCGTCTCGAAAGAACTCGTCGCCGATACCGTCGAGACAGACTGCGGCGTACTCGGTGCGAGAACCCGACCGGCGGTTTCCATGCTGACTGGAGGCGGTTCCACGGTGTGTCGAATTAGCGACGCGGCCGACGGCGGCTGTATTCCCGGACAGCGAGCCGGTGTGGGAACGCCATCGACTCGTCTGAATGCGGTGGTCGAGGCAGATAGCGGGTTTGCCGTGGGTGGTGCAGTCGTACTCAGTCCCGTCTCGGGACGACGCGATTGACGCTCGGAACGTCCAACACTAACAGAGGTACGGTTGAAATACCATCAGATTGTCAAAGATGGCCGACACACGACGACGTCGACGGCCACCGAACCCGAACGGCGATCCGTTCAGTCCAGTCGAGGCCGAGACGATGTAGACGAGTCGGCCACCATCGCCTCGGGGGACGTCCCGTATGGAAACTGTTGTGATACGGGTCCCGGCGCGGTCAGTCCCGCGTCGATACGTTGCGATGCGGTTGTCCGTGCTCCAACCACACCACGCTGCGTGCTGCTGACTGAGACGGTGTGCTACTGCCTGTCGCTGTCATTCGTCTGGACGGTCACGAACGAACGTCACTGGACACGGTGCGTTCAACATCACTTCCTGTGCAGTGCTCCCGAAGATAGCCTTCCCCGCCGGAGAGCGCTGTCGCCCACCGATGACCACCCGATCGGCATCGACATCTTTGGCGATCGAGACGACCCCTTCACCGCTGGTCCCGGTCGTGGCACGCGGTTCACACTCGATTGCACGCTGTTCGAATTGGTCCGTTATTTCCTGTGTGATCGCCATCCGTGCAGCCAACTCGTCGGGTTTGACCTCCGCTGTGGGCGTGTCCAACATCTGTTCGACGACTTCCTTGTAGGACTGTGCATCGAACACGTGGGCGATGATGACCCGCGTGTTCTCCGGGGACGCGATCTCACACACTGTCTCGATAAGCGCCGTAACACGAGTGTCATCGCGGTTACCGACGGCGAGCACCACGGTATCGAGTGGCCGAACACTCGGGCTTCTGGTGTCTACACACATTTGGTTAGGCGCAACGATCTGTAGCTGTAAATATTCTCTCTTCTATTTACTACCTTCATAGTAATTATTCGGAGTGGATGTCGGCGCGGGTCGCCGCACCGTTCTTCAGCACGGGCCGGATGGCATATATTTCTATTAGAAAGTGTTAAAATGAATCGTAGAGAAGGCGGTTACAGTGACTGGCTCCGAATCGGAATCGAAGGAAACCATCGCAACGCAGGTCGAACGTGCACGGGACGCACAGGCAACAATCGACGCCGTGGGACAGTCCCGCGTTGACGAACTGACCCAAGCGGTCGGGTGGGCACTGTACCGTGAGGGCGCTGCCCGCGACGTGGCAGCGAAGGCGGTTTCGCGGACCGGCGTCGGCAACGTCGACGACAAGGTATTCAAGACGAAGCGACAGATAGTCGGCGCCTTGGAGGATATGCGCGGTGCACCCTCGGTCGGGACCATCCGCCAGCGCGAAGGGCTCGTCGACATCGCAAAGCCCGTCGGCGTCATCGGGGCGTTCCTCCCGGCGACGAACCCGGTTGCCACCATCCCCCATCTGGCGATGCTCGCGGTGAAGGGGCGCAACGCCGTCGTCTTCTCGCCAGCGCCCGGGACCAGAGACGCCTGCCAGCACGCGGTCTCGCTCATCCGTGCGGAACTCGCACGCGCCGACGCGCCGCGTGACTTGGTACAGGTCGTCTCCGACCGCGCGACGCGGGACAACGTCGTGGAACTCGCCGCGGCGGTCGACTTCGCACAGGCGACGGCCTCACAGAGCGTCGTTGATATCGTCCAGCAGTCCGGGACTCCCAACCACGCCGTGGCCGTGGGCAACGTCGTCACCGTCGTCGACCAGTCTGTCGAAGTCGCCACGACGGCCACCGAGATAGCGACCAGCGCTACGCTGGACCACGGAGCGACCTGTGTCAATGCCAACACGGCCGTCTTACACCGGGCGGTCGCGGAGGACGTACTGACGGCCCTCGAGGAGACCGGTGCCTACCGCTGTTCGAAGGCCGAGCGCGATGCGGTCACAGCGTGTCTGTTCGACGAGAACGGTTCTGTCAACCGCGACTTAGTCGGGTCCGACGCGGCGGCCATCGCCGACGCTGCCGGGTTCTCGGTATCCGCTGGGACCGACCTACTGGTCGTCGACGGTGATGACCTCTCGGTTCCCCACTCACTGTTCGGGGAGACGCTTTCGCCGGTTCTGACCACGACGGTCGTCCCCGACTTCGAGACGGGACTGGACGTCACGGATGCGATTCTAGCCTACGAGGGACGGGGCCACTCCTGTGGCGTCTACACGACCCGGGACGACCACATACGGGCCGCCGCCGAACGGCTCCCGGTCGGCCGTCTCATCGTCAACCAGCCGAGCATCGCACTGGCCGGCGGCAAGCACAACCGCCTGCCGTTCACCCTCTCGCTGGGCGGGGGGAGCTGGGCCGGTAACCAGTCCGATGGCAACCTGACCTACCGTACCTTCCTCGACGTGACGACCATCGCGAGGTCGACCACCGAGCGGGACTGTGATCCAGAGTCAGTGTTCGAGGAGTACGCTGTCGGCGAGACAGACACGCCGTTCGACGGCTAGCCGACGAGGCCGTCGTCGACTCTGAGGACCTCGCCGTGGACGTACGACGACCGCTCGCTCGCGAGAAACAGGATCGCCTCGGCGACGTCCTCTGGGGAGGCCGGTTCGCCCGTGGCGGTCTCTGTGGCCACGACCTCCGCTGTGGCGTCCGAGAGCTCTTCCTCGTACATATCCGTCCGTGTGTACCCCGGCGCGACGGCGTTCACTCGGATAGACTTCCCCCCGAGTTCGCTCGCGATAGAACGCGTGAACCCGACGATTGCGGCCTTACTCGCAGCGTAGTTGGATTGGCCGGCCCAGCCCTGCTGTGCGGCGACGGAGGCGACGTTGACGATACGCCCGCCGTCGCCCCTGAGCATCCGGCGGGCCACCGCTCGCGTGCAGTTGAACGTCCCAGTCACGTTCGTCCGCAGTACCTGCTCCCACTGCTCCGGGTCCATCCGGACGAGCAGACCGTTGGACATGATCCCTGCGTTGTTGACGAGTACCGTCGGCTGGCCGTACTCGTCGGCAACGTCGGCGATGGCGTCTGTGACCGCCTCGTGATCGCCGACATCGAACTGACGGGTGCCGACGTCGTCGTGGTCGGCGCGCTCGGCCAGCGCGGCCCGCGTCTCGGCCGCCGCCGTCTCGTCGCTGTGGTACGTCGCGACGACCGTCGCCTGTCGGTCGGCGAACGCCTCGGCCGTCGCCCTGCCGATACCACGTGTCCCGCCGGTGATGACGACCACCTCGTCGGCCATCGACGTCACGCCGTGAACACCTCCGCCGCGTCCGCGGGCGACTCCAGCGGTATCGTTTCGAGGTCCGGGCAGCGTGTGTCGACGAACCTCGAGAGAGTGCCGGCGGGGGGTACCTCGACGAACCGTTCGACTCCCCGGTCCCTGAGCGTCTCGACGACGGCACGCCAGTCGACGGTCTCGACGACTTGCGTGCCGAGTTCGTCGGCGGCCCGCTCGCCCCCGCCGTACACCTCGCCGGAGACGTCCGAGACGACAGGAACGGCGGTTGTCTGGAACGTCATCGCGGCTAGATCCTCCTCGAAGGCCGTCGCGGCGGGCTCCATCGCCGCCGAGTGGAACGCGGCCCCCACGTCGAGTTCGGCGAACCGAGCCCGTGCGTTGTCGGCGATGCGGTCCCGTACCTGCTCGACCGACGGGGCAGGACCGGCTACGACCGTCTGGCTGTCCGTGTTCCGGGCGGCGAGACTCACGCCCTCTATGTGGTCACAGGCCCGCTCGACCACGGCGGGGTCCCGGCAGATGACCGCCAGCATCACGCCGTCGCCGCCGCGTTCGGCGGCCCGCTGCATATGCCGCCCGCGTTTGCGGACGAGTTCGACTCCCTCTGTCGGGTCGAGACAGCCGGCGCTCGTGAGCGCACCGACGTGTCCGAGGCTGTGGCCAGCGACGTAGTCGGGGACGACCCCGTAGCGACTGGCCAGCCCCGCGAACGTGGCGACACTCACAGTGTACACGCACGGCTGTGTGTACTCCGTCGTCGAGAGCGTCGCCGCGTCGCCGTCGAAACACAGGTCGGTGACGTCGACGTCGACGGCGTCCGACAGGGTCTCGAACCACTCGCGCGTGGTCGGCCACGCCTCGTAGAACGCCCGGCCCATCCCGGGTTGCTGGCTCCCCTGTCCCGGAAACAGGACGGCGGTCGTGGGGCCCTCTTCGTGCTTTGCGCCCGTGGTGTCGTGTGATTGGATTTCCTCAAGCATCTCTCTGGAGTCCCAGCACGGTTACGTGCGCGCTGGCGATGCCGGACGCGCGGTCGTGACTCAGGCTGACGCTGACGCTTGCCCGTTCTGGGGCCACCGAGTTGGCCCGTAGCGAGTCCGCGAGCGCCGTCGTCGCGCGCTCACCGAGCCGCAATTCTGGCCCGTCGCCGGTTCGTTCGACTGCCACTTCGTCGAAGGGGGGCATCTCTACGGATGCCGAGAGAGCCTTGCGGAACGACTCTTTGGCCGCCCAGCGGGCGGCGTAGTGTTCGGACGGGACTCGGGTCCCCTCGCAGTAGGCGCGCTCGGCGTCGGTAAAGAGACGACGGGTAAACGACTCGCCGAACTCCGCACGGAGTGACTCGAACCGGTCGATAGCGACGACGTCCAGCCCGCTACTGACGAACGGCGTCGGGTTGGCGTCGGTCATTTGGCCCCGGTGAAGACGACGGCCCCGTTCGTCCCTCCGAACCCAGCCGCGACGTTGAGCGCGACGTCGACGTCGGCCGTCTGCGGTTCTGTGACGACGGGGACGTCACAGTCAGGATCCGGCGTCTCGTGGTTCGCCGTCGGGGGGAGCCGCCCGTCGCGGAGTGTCTGTGCCGTGAACACGCTCTCGATGGCACCGCTAGCACCTAAGGTGTGTCCGGTGAGGCTTTTCGTCCCCGTCACCGGCGGACACTCGTCGAAGACCCTGTTCAGTGCCGTCGCCTCGTGCTGGTCTCCCCGTGGGGTGCTGGTCGCGTGGGCATTGACGTGGTCGACCGCGCCGGGGTCTACGTCGGCGTCGGTCAGCGCTCGCTCGATACAGCGGACGAGACCGTCGGCGTCGTCCGGCGGTCGTGTGGGGTGGACGCCGTCGGCGCTCCGGCCGGCCCCCTCGACGGTGGCGATGGGCGTCACGCCACGGTTCTCGGCGTGCGCACGCGATTCGAGGACGAGGACGGCCGCCCCCTCGGCGATCACGAACCCGTCGCGGTCGGCGTCGAATGGGCGACTCGCGCGTTCGGGCTGGTCGTTTCGCGTGCTGAGCGCACGCATCGCGTCGAACCCGCGGATGCCGTGGGGGCTGAGTATCGACTCACTCCCCCCGGCGAGCATCACGTCGGCCGTGCCACGTCGGACCTCCCGCATGGCGTCTGCCATCGCATGGACGCCGGCCGCACACGCCGTCGACGCGGCCCGGTTGGGCCCCTCCGCGCCGAAGACGATACTCACCTGACTCGACGCGAGATTCGAGAGGTACCTGACGACGAACCGGGGTGAGACGCGGTCTTCGATGGTGTCCTCGACCTCTGGGAGTCCGCCGATACTAGACGCGATGCTCGTTCCGACCTGCGCTGACACCCAGTCGGGGTCCGCGGGGTCGAAACCTGCGTCCGCGATGGCCTCGTCGGCAGCCGTGACCGCGAGTTCCGCGTACCGGCCGACTCGGTCCGACTCGACCGGTGTCTCGTCAGGTAGCGTCGCCTCGCAGGCGATGTGGGACCGACAGTTCGCGTCGGCGGGGTCGAATCGCGTTATCGGACCGGCACCGCTCTCTGTGGCCATAAGGGCGTCCCAACTTTCGTCGGCCGTCGTCCCGAGTGGCGTGACGGCACCCAAGCCCGTTACGACGACATCCCCCGCCATCGCTTAGTTCCCCTCGAGTTCCGACGCGACGAACGACTTGAGGTCACCCACCGTCTGCATCTCCTCGATGTCGTCGACGGTGAGGTACACCCCGAGTTCGCCGTCGATAGCCTCGGCGATCTCGACGATGTCGAGCGACTCCGCGTCCAGTTTCTCTCCGGTAATCACGGTCTCGTCGTCGAAGCCAGATTCCTCGACGTGCAGACGGTTCGAGATTATCGATTCGATTTGGTCTGCTGCGGTCGACTGCATATATTTCCGATCACTGTATACTAATTAAAGGTTTTTGGTATGCAATAAACCGGCGTTCGGGCACTCACCGAGCCTATGGGTGGGTTCCAGGAGACGTCCCCCTCATGTATACTGATTCCTATAGCAGTAGATAGTCGCACGATTTCTTTATTCAGAAAACGCTGTGCAACTCACGTTTCGTACAGTTCAGAATCTGCCGGAGCGAACAGAAAAACACCGCAAGGAACCGATCGGCGTTATTCTACGACGATGTGGGTTTCGAGCGGGACTTCGTTCGTGATCGCGTCCACCAGTGGCGAGGTCGCCTCGACGCGCTCGCGGAGTTCGGCGAGTTCCTTCTCGGTCGCGTCGGCGTTCACGTAGACCGTGCAGGTGATCGACTCGTAGCCGGGACGGATGTCCTCGGAGATACCGAGGAACCCTCTGAGATCGACATCACCTTCCATCTCGAATCGAAGATCGTCGAGTTCGATGCCCATATGCGCGGCGTTCGCCGCGTAGCCGACGCTCAGGCACGATCCGAGCGCGCCGAGCAGAAGTTCGACAGCATTCGGCCCGGTGCGCTCGCCAAGGATCTGCTCGGGTTCATCCCCCTGAAGCGTGAACTCCCGAGTGTGAATCGTCTCCCCCGATTGGTCGAACTCGTCGATCGTCGTCACGGACTTGAGCGCGTTCTCCCACTCTGTTTCGGCCCGGAACGTGAACATCCCAACACCGGGATCGTCACTGATCGCTTCGACCGCATCTTCAAGTCCCGAGACGTTGACACCATTGACTATCCGTTCTTCGGTGGTTGCCATTTCGAATCGCCAATGGTCCAAACGGCGGATGCGAACATTAAGACATATTGACGTATAATGTCCATTTGCATTCCTTCGCGTGAGAGATACGCAGCCGTACTTATCGAGGGGAGTGCCTCAATTTCACCAACCATCCTGAATAAAGAACTTTCAGTATCAGATGACAGCAAAATAAATTTTATAAGATAGTTATTTGAAAGAGAACTCGCCACTATGCGTACTATCCAAGCGCAGGCACACGGAGCACCGGAGGTCCTGGAACTTGTCGAGAGGGAAACGCCGACCCCAGACCGAGGGCAAGTCTGTATCGACGTCGCCGCTGCCGGCCTGAACTTCGCCGACGTCGAGAAACGGCGCGGACGCTACCCAGACGGCCCGCAGCCACCCTACACCCCGGGGATCGAGGTCAGCGGGCGCGTCGTTGCGACGGGCCCCGAGACGTCCGTCGAGACGGGCGATACGGTCGCGGCCTTCGTCGACGGGGGCGGTTACGCGGAGCGCGTGCTGGCCCACGAAGAGACCGTTTTCGAGGTCCCGGACGCCGTCTCCACGCCGGCCGCCGCGGGGATGCCGGTCCAGTTTCTCACCGCCCACAACGCGCTCGTCGAGTGGGGCGGTCTGGAGGCCGGCGAGAACGTCCTCGTCAACGCCGCCGCGGGAGGTGTCGGCACGGCGGCGGTCCAGATAGCCTCCGCCCGGTCAGACGTGACGGTGATCGGGACGGCGAGTACGGCGGAGAAACGCGACCTGGCCGCCTCACTGGGCGCCGACGACACCATCGATTACACCGAGGCCAGCGTCGCCGATCGACTAGCGGAACTCACCGACGGGGACGGGATCGACCTCGTCCTCGACGGGGTCGGCGGTGAAGCGTTCTACGAGGCGCTCGATGCCCTCGCGTCCTGCGGCCGCATCGTCTCTTACGGCATGGCAAGCGGTACTGTGCCGTCGGTCTCGCTCCCTCGATTGCTCTTCGAGAACCAATCGGTACTGGGATACCACCTCGGACACGCACTCGAAACCCAGCCCGAACGGGTCAAAGAGGCCGTCCCCAAACTGCACTCGTTGTTCGAGTCCGGCGATGCGGCGGTCCACGTCGGCGACCGGTACCCCCTCTCGGAAGCCGGGACTGCCCACAGCGCCCTCCAGAACCGCGAGAGTACTGGGAAGCTACTTCTCATCCCCTGAATACCCGGAGTACGCACCGATGCCAGGACCCGTATTCTGTCACAGCGAGCGGTTGACGTACAGGCTCGTCGACGAGGGCGATTACGAGTTCGTCCGATCGAACTGGAACAACCCGCACGTGTGGCGACGGATGCCGATCAACGAGGCGCTCTCGAGGGACGGAATCGCCGAGTGGGTCGAGGCCGACGAGACGATGCACCTGCTCGTGTGTTCGGACGACGACCCGGAGACGCCTCTGGGCCTCGTCTACCTCTTCGACATCGCGCCCCGGAGCGGCCACGCGGAACTCGGCTATTGGCTCGTGCCGGAGGCCCAGGGACAGGGCTACGCCACCGAAGCCGTCGACCGCTGCCTGCAGTTCGCGTTCGGTGACCAGCGACTGCACAAGGTCATCGCCAGAATCTTCGCGGCGAACGGCCCCTCCCGGCGAGTCGTCGAGCGGTTCGACTTCCGAGAGGAGGGGCGTCTCCGCGAGTACCACTACACAGACGGCGAGTACCGTGATCTGCTCATCTACGGCCTCCTCTCGTCCGAGTGGGACAGCGCGTGACTGGCACAAATCTTAACTTATTCCACTATAATTTTGCTCTATGAATATCAAAATAAAATCGGGTGTCACTGACGACGTCGTCCGAGGCGTCACGGAGTGTTACAGAACGTACGCATCCTGGGCGGACCGGGACCGAGAGCAGGTCGAGACCGCGATCGAACACAGCGACGAACACCTCTACGCACTGGACCTCGGGAGCGACGAGGTCGTCGCCTCGGCGCGTGTACTCACCGACTACTGCTACTACGGCGTCGTCTACGATGTCATCGTCCACGAGGAGTACCGCGGGACGGGTGTCGGACGGGCCGTCGTCGAAGCGGTCACAGACCACCCACCGCTCGAAGACGTCACACAGATAACGCTGATTGCCCGTGACGGGTTGGTCCCGTTCTACGAGAAATGCGGCTTCGAACGCCACCCGATGACGATCGAGGTCGACGGGGAGACGGAGGCGTTCAATCGGATGGTCCTCGACGACGGCCCGGACGACGACATCGAGAGTCAGTCCCGGAGTCCCAGCGACGTACCGACTACGAACTGACCGACGACAAGTCATAGCGGTCGAGAACCCGGTCGGGAAGCTCGACCCCCAGGCCCGGATCTGACGGCGGGGCCACGTATCCGTCGGCGTCGACGTCGACGTCACTCACCAGCAGTTCGTCGATGAGTGGGTACGGAGTCACGTCCCATTCGATCCACTCGCAGGCCGGCGAACAGCCCAGCAGGTGCAACGACGCAGCCAGGTTGACGCCCGTCGAGAACGAGTGTGGCGAAACACCGACACCGAACGTCTCCGCGAGGGCGACGATCTTACGGGCTTCGGTCAACCCCCCACATCGAGTGACGTTGGGTAGTAACTGGTCAACCGGCGTGGGCTGGAGCAACTGCCTGAAGCCCCACTTCGTGTACTCGTTTTCCCCACCGGCTATCGGGACCCGTAGTTCAGCGGCGAGCGCACTGTAGGCATCGTGGGCGTGGGGGCGGACGGGTTCCTCGTACCAGTGTACGTCGTACGATTCGAGCATATCACCGACCTGCACGGCCTCGGCCTCGTCGTAGCCGCAGTTGGCGTCGACCATCAGCGCACACTCCTCGACACGGTCGGTGATTGCCCGCACCCGGCGTTCGTCCGCCTCGCGACTCCGACCGATGTGGATCTTGACACCCTGGAACCCTCGGTCGGCGTACTCGGCCGCCCGGTCGGCCATTTTCTCGGGGTCGTCCCAGTAGAGGTCGTTGGCGTAGGCTCGCACGCTCGGGTCGTCCCGCGTCGCACCGCCGAGGAGTTCGTACACCGGCGCGTCGTGATACTTCCCCGCGAGGTCCCACAGTGCCAAGTCGACGCCGCTGATGGCGGCGATCACGTGGCCCTTCTGGTCGAAGTAGCCGCCGTCGGTGAGCATTCGCTGCCAGAGGTGCTCGATGTCCAGCGGATCTTCGCCGAGCAACACCGGGCGAAGTATCTCTTCGACGACTGTTTCGACCACGGCCGGATTCGGACCGTACCCCTCCCCGATGCCTGTCAGTCCCACGTCCGTCTCGACGAGGACGAACGCGCTCGCACGGACTTCCATGGTCGCCCGCGCGTTCTGAATCGGCCGCTCCATCTCGGCACCGAGCTTTACCGTCCGCACGTCGGTTATCTCCATACGATACGCGAAGGAGAAATAATATTAATACTATTCGAATCGAAAATAGCATGGCTACGTCCCCCTATCGATTCGTCTACGGGCGTGCCCGGCCAAAATTAGTACGCTCTTTGTAACTTTATTTTTTATACTATTTATCGGAATTATTATTAGGGCATCGTTCTCCATACGAGGTGTACAACATGGCGACAGCGAACCAACGAGAGTACATCCCGATGCCGAAACCGCTGCAGACCGACCGGGCCTGGCTCGACCCATCAGACTGGTACCGAGAGCAACGCGCCGAGAACCCCGTACGGTTCGACCCCGAACGGCAGGTCTGGGACGTCTTCACGTACGAGGAGACGAAGGAAATCCTCGAAGACCACGAGACGTTCACCTCGGACCTCACACAGGCGACAGCATTCGATTTCCCGGCCCCGGAGGAGGGGTCGCCCATCCGCAACAGCGTCCTCCGGATGGACCCGCCGAAACACACGGCGCTACGGGGCGTCGCCGACGACGAGTTCCTCCCCGGCGTGATTCAGAAACTCACGCCACAGATAGCGGCCCACACGGACGAACTCCTCGACGCCGTCGCCGACGACGGCGAGATGGACGTCATCGAGGATCTCGCGTATCCGCTTCCGGTGACGGTCATCGCGCAACTCCTCGACATCCCGCCGTCCGACAGCGATCAGTTCAAGCAGTGGTCGGACCTGCTGCTTGCCGACGCCGGGTCCGCCGACGACCCGGAGGCCGTGCTAAAAGCCCAGCGGGACGCGCTCACGGATATGCGGGCGTACTTCCTCGACCTCATCGAGGAGCGGCGAGCGGACCCCTCGAAGGATCTGGTGTCGGTCATCGCTACCGCCCAACCCGACGGCGAGTACCTCGCTGATGAGGACGCCGTGGGGTACTGCATGATCCTGCTCATCGCGGGCAACATCACGACGACGAACCTCATCGGGAACTCGCTGCGCACCTTCAAGGAGAAGGGTCTCATCGAGCAACTCCGGAACGACGACGAGCTACTCGATGCGGCTATCGAGGAGGTCCTCAGGTACCGGTCGCCTTCACAGGCGCTGACCCGCGTGGCCACTCGCAAAGCCGAGGTGAACGGCCACACCATCGAACCGGGTGAGTTCGTCATCACCTGGCTCGGATCCGCCAACCGGGACGAGGCGCAGTTCGAGGACCCGGAGACGTTCAACCTCGACCGCTCACCGAACAACCACCTCGCGTTCGGTCACGGCATCCACTTCTGTCAGGGGGCGTCGCTCGCTCGCCTCGAAGCGAAGGTCGCCCTGAAAAAGCTGCTGGGACGCTTCGAGTCCATCCAACTGACGCACGACCAACTCGAACCCGTCGACAGCGCCTTCCTCTATGGCACCACGTCTCTCCCCATCGCGTTCGAACAGCGGACGTGACCGTCGCCGCCTGACGCTCCGACCGACCACTTCGACACTGCCTCGTGTACCGACACCGCCACACAGAGTGTCCGAGAGCAGGAGACTGTCCCCGTTCGGTCGTACACTCACCACACGCTATGGATCTCGAATACAGACAACTCGATCCGCACGAAGAATCGACGTTCAAAGAACTCGTCGAGTACTCTATGCCCCCCGTACTGGAGTATCTCGACGGACCCGAACACTACTCGACACGGGTCGACATGATGGAGAAGTGGGGGCTGTTCGACGACGAGATGCGGGCCGCTATCGGCCACGAGCGATTCGACCTCAAGGTCCGTGAGCAGTGGCTAGACACCGTCGGGTCGCTCGTAGCCGTCGACCCGACCGAACGCGAGCGAGGGCTGACAGAGACGATGCTCCGGGAGACCTACCGCGAGTTTCGTGACCGAGGCATCGTCCTCGCGGCCGGGTGGCCCTTCGACAGGGAGTTCTATCGGCAGTACCACTCTGCCACGCTCGCCCGCTTTGCCCGCGTCGACGGCCCCATCTCCTCGCTGCCGGCCCGGCCGATAGAGCGTGATCTGGAACTGGTCTCGGAGACGGACTACGAGCAACTCGATACGGTGTACCGTACGTTCATTTCCGACTACGGTTTCACCCCTGATCGGACTGCCGAGTGGTGGACTGCGGGGCTGTTCGAGGACGAGGAGACCCACGCCGTACTCCTCGGTGCGACCGACCCGGTGGGGTATCTGGTCTACCGTATCGTCGACCACACGTTCGTCGTCGACGACGTTGCCTTCGCCTCCGAATGTGCCTGGATCGACCTGCTGAACTACATCCGGCGCCACGCGTCCCAGGCGACGTCCTTCCACCTCACGCTCCCGACGGACGTCGAACTGCTGGCACTACTCTCGGACCCCGCCGCCGTCGACTACGAGGTAGTCCTCGGGCCGGTCGGTCGCGTGCTGGAGTTCCCGACGGCCGTGGAGCGACTCGACTACGGGACGACCGACGCGACACTCACCGTCGCCGTCGAGGACGACGTGGCCACGTGGAACGACGGGACCTTCGAGGTGACCGTTCGCGACGGAGACGCGACGGTCACCGAGAGCACCGAGCGGCCCGACGTCCGACTGGACATCGGGACCTTCACGCAGCTGTTCGTGGGCTATGGCGGCGTCGAGCGAGCCATGCTGACCGGGACTTTCCAGGCCCACACTGACGGCGTGGTCGAGACGCTGGCGACGCTCTACCCCCAGCGGTCGCTGTTCTGTCCCGACCGGTTCTGACGCAGGCCGTCTATCGGACGTTCGCGATCAGTCGGCGCTGGCCGAGGACCGCGCGACGTCGACGATGCCCTCGTCCAGTTCGGCCTCGACCTCTCGGGCGGCCTCGACCATGTTCGCCATCTTCTGGTAGGCGGCCGCACGCGGGAGCAGTTTCACCCCGCAGTCCGGGCTTATCGTCAGTTGCTCTGGCGGGACGACCTCTAGCCCGCGCTTGATATTTGCCTTGATCTCTTCGACGGACTCGACCTCGGACCGGTGGGCGTCGACGACGCCGAAGCCGATGTTCTTGGTGAACGCCGGGTCTTTGAAGACGTCCAGTTGCTCGTAGTTCCCGTTGACCAGTTCGAGGTCGAACTCGTCGACGGGGAACTCCAGCATCTCCGGGTAGATACGCGAGTAGTCACCGTAACAGACGTGTAGACCGACGTAGACGTCGTCCGGGAGGTCGCTTACGATCCGCTCCAGACACTCCTCGACGATGGCGTAGTCGTCGGGCGTCGTCGCCAGCGCGGCCTCGTCGATCTGGATGTAGCGAGCGCCCGCGTCGACGAGCTTTTGGATCTCGTCGTTGACCAGTTCTGCCACTTCGAAGGCCAGTGTCGCGTCGTCCTCGTAGACCTCGTTGAAGCACCACTTCGCGAGCGTGTACGGACCGGTGATGGGGACTTTCACCGGTCGATCCGCCACGGAACTGGTGAACTCGTACTCCTCGACGAGCCACGTATCGTCGTATTCGACCTCCGTCCGGACGCTGGGTTTGTTGAAGTAGTTGTGACCCCAGACCTTGACGAGGCCGTTGAACTCGTAGCCCTCGATGCGGTCGGCGAAGTACTCGACCATCTCGTTGCGTCGCATCTCGCCGTCGGTAACGACGTCGATACCGGCCCGCTCGTGTTCGCCCGTGACGAGTCGTGCGGCGTCGTTTTTCGCTTCCTGCCACTCGGAATCGCCGAAATCCGCGTCGGGATTCTCGTACATCTCGCGGGCACGGTCGTGCCATTTCGGTTTCGGATAGGCCCCGACGATAGTCGTCAGCAGGAAGTGGTCGTTCGGGTGGTCCGCCGGCCGGAACTGGTCTCTCAGAGACGTCATGCGGACACCTCCACGGAGTCGACGGCCCGTGCCAACGTCTCCAGTTTGGCCTCACAGCGGTTCGTCGGGAGATAGAACAGTTCGGTGTTGGGGGCCGCGTACACTCGTTCCAGCGTCGCGTCGGCCCGGTCTACGAACTCGTCGATGTCGCGTCGCACGTCTGTGGCGTCCTCTAGGATCGTGTTCTGTCCGTTCACGACACCGAGCACGACCTCCTCGGGGGTGCCGTACTCGTCTGCGAGTGACGTCGACCCGACACGCGAGGTGACGAGGTCATAGCCCACGCCTTCGATGGCGGCGTCGAGCAGGTGTCCGTACACGTTCTCTGGGATAGTCCCCCAGTAGGTGTGGACGAGCACCGACGCGTCGACGGCGTCGGCGACGGTGTCGATGGCCTCGCGGACGCGGACGGGTTCCTCGGTGTCGTGTACGGCCAGCGACGGTTCGAGGAGGAACAGCGTGTCGAGATCGGGACACTCCGTGGCTTCTCCCGCGAGGTACGTCGCCAGCGCCTCGAGGAATCGGTCCTCGCCGTAGAACTCGTCGGTCGCCAGTTCCGCGAGCGAATACGGGCCCGGCAGGACGCCGCAGAGAGTACCGTCGGTCGTATCAGCGGCCCGTTCGAGGTCCCGAGCCACGTCGCCGGTCGGTTCGAGCGCACCCGTCACCACGGGCTCTCGATAAAAGTTGTTGTTGTCGTAGTAGCGGACGATACCTCTGGTATCGACGTTATCGTTGACCGAGAGGACGTGTGAGAGCATATCGTCCCACCTGAGTTGCCCCTCGGTCACGAGGTCCAGCCCGGATTCGGTCTGGGTCGCCAGCACATCGGCCCTGGCACGGTCGTAGGCGTCCTCTACGTCGTCGTTCGCCGTCCCCGTGATCAGGTCCTGTTTCTGATGGCCCTTCAGTTCGCTGAGCTCTTCTTTGGCCCAGTCCGGGAGTGGTAGCAATCCCGTAGCCGCGGATTCGTATTCTACCATGTGTCCTATATTTTAATCATTCGCGGTTATAATACTTACTGTTCGTATTAACGATCTTGCGAGACTGCTCGGAGTCCGTCTCCTCGTGAATCCGGGTTTCGCCGACCGGTGGCCCTATATTGCATTTTGTATAGTAATAAATTTATGTCTTTGATACTATGTCTGAACCGAATGTCGAAGGCAGGAAACCGAGCAGAACGTGCCGAGGAGCTCATCGAACAGACAGGAGAGGCGTTAGACGACGGGAAACATCCCATGCGTATCTTCAACGACGACGGGATCTACGAGCGTGAACTCCAGCGCATCTTCGCAAAAACGTGGAATTTCATCGGCCACGAGTCGGAACTCGAGGAGCCGGGCGACTACGCGCGACGATACATCGGTGAAGACCCCTACATCTTCGTCCGCGACGAGGAAGGCGAACTCCACGCCTTCTACGATAGCTGCTGTCACCGCGGTGCACAGTTCGTCCGGGCCGAGCAGGGCAACACGTCCCACTTCCAATGCCCCTA
Source organism: Haloarcula sp. S1AR25-4 (assembly GCF_031624555.1). NCBI lineage: Archaea > Methanobacteriati > Methanobacteriota > Halobacteria > Halobacteriales > Haloarculaceae > Haloarcula > Haloarcula sp. S1AR25-4. The sequence goes on from NZ_JAMQOR010000004.1 coordinate 261,695, forward strand.
TCACGGTTGGACCTACCGGAACGACGGCGAGTTGACGGTCGTCCCCTACGAAGACGAACGGTACGACGACCTCGATAAGGAGGCCGCCAGCCTCGTCGAGGCCGAGGTCGAGACGTACAAGGGATTCGTCTTCGCGCGCGTCGTCGAGGACGGCCCGAGCCTCGACGAGTACCTAGAAGAGTTCAAGTGGTACCTCGACATCGCACTCGACCCCACCGAGGAGGGGCTGACCGTCGTCGGCGAACCGCGACGCGTGCGAGCGGAGGTCGACTGGAAGGTCCCCGGCGAGAACTTCGCCGGTGATTCCTACCACCTCGCGCACACGCACGGGTCCAGTTTCGAACTGGAGTACTCCTCCTCGATTTGGGAGCGGTTCGACGCCGCCGGCCCACTCTCCCAGTCGTACTCGGTGATGACCGATACGCACGCCGGGGAGTACTACCTCTTCGACGAGGAGCCGATCTACATGGACTACCCCGAGAAGATCGAAGACCACATGAACTCGGACCTCTCGGAGCGCCAGCGGGAGATGTTCAGCAAGTCGATGTTCATCACGGGGACTATCTTCCCGAACGCCTCCATCTGGCACGGGTTCAACCCCATCGGCGGGCCGTGGGCCAGCATTCGTCTCTGGCGGCCCGTCGGCCCCGGCGAATCCGAGATCGTTAGCTGGCTGCTCGTCCCGAAGGAACTCGAAGACGACGAGGAGTTCCTCGAACGGGCGAAGGCCGGCTACCAGAGCCTCTCGCCGGGTGGCGTGCTCGAAGCAGACGACACGGAGGTCTGGAGCGGCATCTCCGAGAGTTCCAACAGTGCCACCGCCATCGAGCGGGACGTCCGGGCCGACATCAGCGGCGGTCTCGAGGAAAGCGACGCCGTGCCGATCACCGACGGCTCCCACGGCCCCGGGGAGGTCATCCGGGCCGGTCCGTACCTCGACGAGGTGTACGCCCGGACCCTGTTCAACTCCTGGCACGAGTTCATGAGCGAGCAACGGTGACTCCCATGCAATCAGGTACACACTCCCAGTTGGACGAGACCGGCGACGAGTGGACCCCCGAACGGATGCAGCGGTTCTTCGAGGTCCGAGAGTTCCTGCTTCGCGAGGCGAACCTACTTGATCAGTTCGAACTCGAACGGTGGGCCGACCACCTCACGGAAGACGTCGAGATCCGCGTCCCGGTCCGCGTGGCCCGCGATGCGGGGTCGGACCGACCGGAGTACAGCGATTCGAACCACCACCTCGTGGTCGGCCACAGGGACCTCCTAGAGCGTGTGGCCCGTCTGGAGAAGGAGTACGCCTGGGCGGAAAACCCCCGCTCGCGCGTCCGCCACACCATCGGGAACGTCCAGTTGGGCGAGGTCACGGCGGACACCGTCGAGGTGTTCAACAACCAGGTCGTCTACCGCGAGCGCGGGACCGACGGCGAGTCCGACACGATCTCGGCCCGCCGCCGGAGCCACCTTCGGGAGACTGACGAGGGATTCGCACTCGCTGATCGGGACGTGTTCATCGACCACACGATCGTCCCGAGCCGTAACCTCACGCTCCCACTGCTATGACTAGCGACCGAACAGCCCCCACCGAACAGCGGCGTCGTCCCGACGACCGCGGTCTGGTGACCGACGGCGGCCCCCGAACCGACGCCCCGACAGTCACCGTCTCGCGGCTGGTGACACGCCGCGGTAAGCGCGCCTCGGTGTCGGTCCCGGCCTTCGACCAGTCAGTGTCGCTCGACGCCATTGCGCTCGAGAGCCTCACCGACCAAGACGAAGCCACAGACCCCATCGAGGCGCTCCGTCCCCGGATAGAGGATCCCGGGACCGACGCGGAGCCGACGCTGTCGATAGCCGAAGACACCATCCGCATCGTCAACGAGTACTCGGAGGCCGTCCTCACTTCGGCGGCTGACGGGCTCCGAATAACGTCGCCGCCCACCGGTCACAGCGTGGTCCTGTCCCCCCGGCACGTCTTCGACCTCGCCTTCCTCGAAGACACGTACGCGTTCACCGCTCTCCTTGCGGACCCCGTGACACTCGAAGAGAACATCGGTGCCATGCAGTCGGCCTTCGAATAACCCCGGCCGACGCGCCCCCGTCCACGGGGGTGTTTCTCCATCCATCCCAGCCCCCTCACACGTCGCTTAGGGGCCGCTACAGCGGGACATCGACCTGTCCGACCTCCTCTGCGGGTCCGCTGAGAACCGCGTCCTCGGCCCGCACCGCAACCTGTAGTTCGCCGCCCGGCGGGCGGACGGAGACCGTTCCGTCGGCGACGCCCGTCCGATCGGTGTGGTACCCGATGGCCAGCGCGCCGGTCCCGCAGGCGTCGGTCTCGTCCTCGACGCCGACCTCGTAGGTCCGCTGGTCGACGCCGCCGGCCGCCGGCGCCCACAGCGTCACGTTGATCCGCTGGGGCGGTTCGACGGTCCGCCGGACCTGCTCGGTCAGCGCTTCGAGGTTCTCTTTGGCGACGTCCCCGACCTGAACGAGGAGGTGATAGACGCCGGAGTCGACGAGCGAGACGTCGCCAAGTGCCGTCTCGACCGACAGCGTCTCGCGGAGACCGGTCTCGTCGACGCCGTCGACGTAGCTCGGTGAGCCAAGTTCCACCGTCACGCCGCCGTCTGCGTCGATGGTCGCCGCGCAGGTCCGAGCCTCCGTCTCGACGGTCACGTCAGTGTACCCCAGTACGTTGTGTGCCCACTTCGCCACGCATCTGACGCCGTTGCCACACATCGGCGACGTGGTGCCGTCCGGTTCGAAAAGCTCCATCTCGAGTGTCCGCTCCGAAAGCGGTTCGACGCGGAGCAGACCGTCGGCCCCAGTCTCGCCGCCGCGGACCGTCAGCCCGGAGTCGGAGTCACACCACTCCCGTGCCAACGCCGACGGCGAGTCGGTCGTCTCTGCTGCGGACAGGACGAAGAAGTCGTTTCCGAGCGCGTCGTATTTTTTCACAGTATTCATACTTTAAAGTAATACTTCAGGACTTAAAATCTGGCGGTGCAGCGAGATTCGCCCGTCTCACGGCGGGATGGGCCCGCTATCGGGCCTCGACGAATCGGCACGGACCCCTACAGTGGGCCGACGGGGTTGCGCAGTGACTTCCGGCAGAAGGTCTTGACCAGCGTCTTCCCGGCGTCGGTGAGGATGCTCTCTGGGTGGTACTGGATACCGATGTGGGGTTTCCGCGTGTGCCTGACGCTCATTACGACGTCGCCGTGGTCGCCCTCCTCGGCGCTCCCGGTGACCTCGATGCACTCCGGGAGCGTCGCCGGGTCGACGGCCAGCGAGTGGTACCGGCCGACCCGCAACGGGTTCGACACCTCCTCGTAGATCCCTCGACCGTCGTGGCGTATCGTCGAGGACTTTCCGTGGACGACCTCCGGTGCGTGACCCACAGTCGCCCCTTCGGCGGCACACAGTGCCTGATGGCCCAGACAGATTCCCAGCGTCGGAATCTCGGTCTGTTCGAACACCGGGATGGAGACCCCCGCATCCTGCGGTGTGCCCGGCCCCGGCGAGACGACGATGCCATCGGGGTCTAACTCCACTATCTCGTCGACGGTTATCTGGTCGTTCCGCCGGACCTCGATGTCGGCGGTGTACTCGCCGACGTACTGGACCAGATTGTACGCGAAGGAGTCGTAGTTGTCGATGACGAGAATCATCAGTCGGTCACCTCGACGGTGAAGTCGCTCTCACAGTCCAGTGCCTCGCCAACGGCCGTGACCAGTGCTCGGCCCTTGTCGAGTGTCTCGTAGAACTCCGCTTCGGGGTCCGAGTCGTCGACGATGCCGGCCCCGACCCGCAGATAGTACTTCTCGGCTCGGCGGACCAGCGTCCGTATCGTCATGTTGAACGTGGCTCGCTCGTCGAACCCGAGGACGCCGATGCTTCCGGTGTACGGGCCACGGCGTGTCGTCTCCACCTCGTCGATTATCTCCATGGTCCGTGGCTTCGGCGCGCCGGTGATGGTGCCCCCGGGGAACACCGCCGCTATCGAGTCGGGAATAGACTTATCGTCCCGACGGGTCCCCTCGACGACCGAGACGGTGTGCATCACCTCGGAGTAGCGGTCGATGCGCCGGTAGTCGGTCACCTCGACAGACCCGTACTCGGAGACCTTCCCGAGGTCGTTCCGTTCGAGGTCGACGAGCATCGCGTGTTCGGCGTGTTCTTTCTCGCTTTCGAGCAACTCCGATTCGAGCGCCTCGTCGTGTGTCTGGTCGTCCCCGCGGGGACGGGTCCCGGCGATGGGCTCTGTCACGAGGCGGTCACCGTCACAGTGTAACAACAGTTCCGGGCTCGCGGAGATGATGTCGACCCCGGGGAACTCAAGCAGTCCGGAGTATGGGGCAGGATTGACGTCCCTGAGCGCGTCGAACACCGCGACCGGGTGGACGCCGGCGTCGGAAGTGAGCCGCTGTGAGATGTTCGCCTGGAACGTATCACCGTCGCGGATGTACTCCTTGACTGTCTCTATCCGGTCGACGTACTCCGCTTTTCCGGTCTCGTTGGTGAACGTGATGTCGCTGTCGACCGGCGGCTCTGGCACCGTTTTACTTCCTTCCTGTATCGCTTCGACGTGTGTGCGGAGTCGCTTGCGGCCGGCCTCGTAGACCGCTTCGAAGTCCGCTTCGGGGGCGACGGTCGGACAACAGGTGACGACGAGTTCCGTCCGTCCCTCGTCGGTGGGCTCCTGCCAAGAAGCGATGCAGTCGAACACGCCGAACTGTAACCGGGGTAACTCCCGCTGGTCGTCGGTCGTGTTCGGTAGGTCCTCCAGTTCTCTGGCGATGTCGTAGGACAGCCACCCGAACGCGCCACACGGATACGGAACCGTACAGTTCCCCCGGACGAGGCGTTCGTCGTCTACGATGTCCTCTAGTTGGTCGAAGCTGTCGCTCTCGCCCTCGGAGCCATCGACGATGTACGCCGGTTCGACACCGAAGTACCCGTGGCCCGCCTGTCCACCCGTCGTCTCCAAATATACCCCGTTCGTATCGCCTCTGATGCGCTTGTAGGCGGTGAACGGGTCAGCGACCACCGTGGTTGCTTCGATGGGAATCCGGGCCGGTTCCGAGAGCGTCGATGCGACCGACGTGAACTCACTCTGTGTCGTGGTCACGGTCGACTCAGGTTGCATTGGTCGGCACACCCCAGGACAGTTTCATTTAGTGGTTTTATACAGTAGTAGTTTCTACTTAAGTTTTGTCCTATATTTATTAAAATAACGTGCGGCTGTCCCGCTGGCGCTCCCTCGGGTACCTTCTCGTCGCGTCTCGGTATCCACTGGCACTGCTCTGGGCTGTCCCTCTCCGGGTCGACCCTAGAGGCGGTCCGGGGCGTCGCCAGTTGTCTCCCGGGCGGTCCGGTCTCTCCACTCGGCGGTCATCCCCATATGGACGAACAGCCTGAACGCTGCCGAGACGACGTTCTCGTCGACATCGCGGTCGACGGCGTACTCCCGGGCGCGCTCGACGACCCTGTCAGATTGCGCTTCGTCGACGAAGTCGTGGTCGTCGGACTGGAGTTTCAGCTCCCCGGCTCGTTTTGCCAGTTTCGTTCGCGTCTCGAGTAACTCGGTTATCTGCCGGTCGATATCTGCGATACTCGCTCGAACCTGTTCGAGGTCCGTCTCGGTTGGGTCGTCGGTTTGGGGCGGTACGTCGACGCCCTTCGTGTGGTTTCGCTCCATCGTCTTACCCCCCGTAGAGACACTGCCACGGTTGCTCGCGCTCGAATGCCGCACTGGCGGTCAACACTGTCTCGTCGCCGAACCGGGGGCCGACCACTTGCAGACCGACCGGGATGCCGTCGTCGTCGGTACCCGCCGGTACGGATGCCGCCGGGTGGCCGGTGTAGTTGAACGGCCACACCGGGACGTGGTCCGTCCACCACTCGACGTGCTGCTCGAAGTCCTGCGTGAGGTCGATGTCGTTGTTCCCTACCGTCGGCGTGACCAGGAGGTCGTACTCCTTGAACAGTGATTGGACCCGCTGGAACAAATCCGTCCGGATCGATGCAGTCGCCGCGAGGTCGGCCGTCGAGACCGTCTCGGCGGTGTCGAGAACCGTCTGCAGACTCCGGGAGAGGCCCGCAGGATGGGCCCGCAGGTCGAGGTCCTCCCTGACGTCGATGGTCGTCACCGTCGAAGCCATGAATGTCGAAAACGTCGTCTCGAAGGCCTCGGTGAGGTCCGCATGGGAGAACGGGAACTCCACCTCGACAGTCTCGACGGAGGCACCCGCTGCCCTGAAGGCGTCTAGAGAGTCCGCGACCGTCTCCCGGATCGCCTCGTCGACGTCGAACAGGCCGAGGTCGGGACTGTATGCGATGTCGAGGTCGGCGGCCGGGGCTTCGACTGCCCCTCGGAAATCCATGTCGACGGGTCGACTCGCGGGGTCGCCCGGGAGATGGCCGGCCATCGCCGACAGCATCTCGGCCGCGTCCTCGACCGACCGCGTTATCGGTCCGACGACGGCGTGGTGGATGCGGTTGCCGAGGACGTCCTGAAACTCGTCCCACGGAATCACTCGGTAGGAGGGTTTCAGGCCATAGACGCCACACAGCGCCGCTGGGATACGGATCGAACCACCGGAGTCGCTACCGGTCGCCAGCGGCACCATTCCTGCGGCGACGGCGGCCGCGGAGCCACCGGAGGACCCGCCGGCGTTCCGGCCGGGGTCGTGTGGGTTTGCCGTCGGTCCGACGACCTCGTTGTCGGTCATCGCCTTGTGACCCAGTTCCGGTGTGTTCGTGGTGCCGAGGACGACGGTCCCGGCCGCCTCGAGACGGTCGACGCTCACCGAGTTGGACTCGGGGACCACGTCCGCCTCGGCGAACACGCTCGACCCAGAGGTGTGTGGCACGCCGGCGACCTGCCCGGTCAGGTCCTTGATACCGACCGGGACTCCCGTCAGGGGACCGCCCCCTGTATCGCCCCGGTCGATACGGTCGGCCCGTTCCCGGGCGAGTTCGGGTGCCGTCGCGAGGAACGCGTTGACGTCTCCTTCGACACGCTCGATCCGAGCGATGTGTGCGTCGACTACCTCGCGGGCGCGCAACTCGCCGTCAGCGATCCGTTCGCGCAACTCCACCGCTGACAGGAAGCATATTTCTTCCACAGTAAACGGCTATTAATATTATGGCGACAAAGTTTTTCTGATATAACACTCCTCGTGCCGACGGCGGTCCGTCTGGACACGTGGGCCTCCACGGGCCGAAGCGTCGCGAACGGTGGGGTATCGCGTTCAGTCGGCCAGCATCAGCGTTCGCGTTCGTACTCGGGCTCTAACACGCCGTAGAACACGGCGTCGACGTACTCGCCGTCGACGTAGAAGTGTTCGCGGACCCGGCCTTCCTCCTCGAACCCGACTTTCCGGAGCAGGCGTTTCGAGGCCTCGTTGTAGTCGAACACGCGGGCATACACCTTGTGGAGGTTCAGTTCGTCGAAGCCGTACTCGACGGACAGTCGCGCTGCCGCCGTCGCGAATCCCTGTCCGGACTCCTCGGGAACGACCCAGCCACCGAGTTCCGCGCGTCTATGGACGTCACCGGCCAGTTCTAGCCACTCCATCCCGACCGGTTCTCCGTCGTGGCAGATGAGAAAATACAGGCAGTCGTCTTTCTTTCCCTCGACCAGACTCTGGACGGTCACCGGTTCGTGTTTGTTCGTCCCGTGGCGAACGTCCGGGTGGTTCCAGTGTTTGGCCAGAAACTCGTGGTCCGCTGGCTCGACCGGTCGGAGCGTGACGTCGTCACCGTAAACGTGTGGCGCACCTGGCATATACGCCCCAATAGTGGACGCACCCATATATTTTTGTGGATTCGAATCTAAAATGAATGCATTTTGCCGAGGAAGCTGTGCCGGTAGCCGGCCGAGCCACATATCGGGCGACGCCAGACGTTTCGTACAACTGTGAAAGTACTAAATAAATGGGCGTTTCAGGGACCACCATGCGACACTCCCGCAACGATCGGCGGAAACGATTGACCGAGCAGGTCGGCCGGGTCCTCGCGGACGTCGGGACGCCTGTGTTGGTCTTCTTCGAGGCGGATATGCGCGAGAGCTACGACCGACTACGGTCGGCACTCGACGACCAGTACCCGGAGTCGAGCGTCTACGTCGCGGTGAAGGCGAACTTCCTACCGGACGTGTTGGGCCTGTTCTCGGAGTGGGGGGCGCGGGCCGAGGCGTTCGCCAACTGTGAGATCGAGGCCGCGATGCGGGCCGGTTTCGACCCGGGCGACGTCCTCGTGACCGGGATGAACTGGGACGCCGACAGGATCGACCGCGCGCTCGCGAGCGGTGTCGATACGTTTCTCGTCGACAATCGTTCGGACCTCGCGACGCTACGGTCGGTCGCAGTCGAGGCCGACCGCCGCTGTGACGTACTGCTTCGGGTCAACCCGGAACTGGACGTCCCGACCCACCCGGACATCGCGACCGGGACGCCCGGGAGCAAGTTCGGGATGGAGCTATCGGGTGGCGACGTGATGGCGGCCGCACGCACGGTCGCCGGCGACGACCACCTCCGTCTGCACGGCCTGCAGACCCATCTTGGCAGCCAGATCGACAGTCCGACGCCCTACCAGACGGCGACGCGGGCACTCGTGGAACTGGCCGCCGACGTCGAACGCGAGACGGGCGTCGCTGTCGACACCATCGACGTAGGGGGTGGGTTTCCGGTGGCGTACGACGAACAGGTTCCGCCGATCGAGGAGTACGTGTCGGTCATCGCCGAGACGGTTCACAGTGCCTGTACGGACTTCGGCATCGACCCGCCGGAACTGTGTCTCGAACCGGGGCGGTACCTCTTTGCTCCGAGCGGGGCGCTCCTCTGTTCGGTCGGCCTCCTCAAGGAGACTTCCTCGGCGACCTACGCCGTCCTCGATACGGGCAAGAACACCGTGCTGGCCCAGCAGTCGGTTCCGATTTACGCCCCCTTCACTGACGGGCCGTCCCGGGAGTACAGCGTCGCCGGCCCCCTCTGTTACTCCGGCGACGTGTTCGCAGACGGGGTGCTACTCCCGGCGTTGGACCCCGGCGACGTCGTCGCGCTGGACAGGGTCGGCGCCTACGCCATCGGTCGGGAGACGCACTTCAACGGCATGCCGATGGTCCCGGTCGTGGTCGTAGACGCCGACGGTGGGTACGAGGTCGTCCGCGAGCGCGAGACGTGTGCCGACGTGTTGCCAAGCGACGGGACCGGCGACTGAGTCAGGGCGTGACGGTCAGCAACAGTTCGTCCCGGTCTTCGAGCAACGAGAGCAGCGTCGTCATGAACTCGGTCGCGCCCGTCCCGTCGACGACGCGGTGATCGAACGACAGCGACGTCGTCATGCGCTTGCGGACGCCGATGTCACTGTCGTTTATCGCCACCGGTCTGTTCGTTATCGGGCCCAACGCGAGGATGGCGACCTGTGGGTAATTGATTATCGGGGTGCCATAGCGACCATACTCGTCGTAGCCACCGAGGTTCGAAACGGTGAACGTCCCGCCCCGAAGGGCCGACGGTGCGAGTGTCCCCTCGCGTGCGGCCTCGGCGTGACGCCGGACCGTTCTGGCGACCTCGACGATGGACTTCTCGTCGACGTCGTCGACGACCGGCACCACCAGTCCGTCGTCGGTGTCGGTCGCGAACCCGATGTTGTAGAACTCCTTTTTGACGAGTTCGTCGGCCCGGTCGTCGACGGCGGCGTTCATCATTGGGTGGGCTTCGAGGGCCGGGACAACGGCCTTCATCAGCAGGGCCGTGTGGCCCACGTCGGTGTCGTACCGCTCGTCGAGTCGGTTCTTGACCGCGAGGAACGCGCCGGCGTCGGACTCGTACCCCGAGGAGACGTGTGGGACGATGGTCTTCGACTCGACCATCCGCTCGGAAATGCGCTTTCGAATACCGGTCAACGGTTCCCGCGTGGTCGGTCCCGCCGGGTCCTCGACCGAGTGTGGCGTCACCTCCGTGGTCGGGTGCCGTATCGCCTTCCGCGTCGACGAATCTCGCCCCGTGTCGGTTCGCACTCGGTCGACGTCGTTTCTGGTCACTCTGCCGTGTTCGGTGTCGATGGCAGTGATGTCGACGTCGTGGCGGCGTGCGTAGCGCCGCGTACTCGGCATCGCGACGACCCGTTCGGTCGCAGAGTGGGTCTGGCCGCCGCCGTTCGCGCCCGGTACCGGTGTGTCCGCAGGCGGGTCGGTCGTCGCCTCGGACCCGTCTGTCTCACCCGTCGGGACCTCGTCCGTCTCGAAGACCGCGATGACGTCGCCCACTTCGACACGGCCCCCGGCGTCCACACGGAGGTCCGTCACCGTTCCGTCACAGGGGGCGGGTATCTCGACGACGGCCTTCTCTGTCTCGACGTCACACAGCGGTTCGTCCTCCGTGACCGTGCCGTCCGGGTCGACGTACCACTCGAGTACCGTCGCTTCGTGCAGTCCTTCACCGATGTCGGGGAGACGGAATTCGTAGGTTGCCATTGGTCAGTAGGTGTGTTCGACGACGCTGTCCACCGCGTGTGCGATTCGTCGTGCGTCCGGGAGGTAGTCCGCTTCCACGTCGTGGCCGGGAAAGTGGACGTCGTATCCGGTGGCACGTCTGACCGGCGCCAGGAGGTGCTCGACGAGGTGTTCGTTGACGAGCGCCGAGAGTTCTGCGCCCAGACCCATCGTTCGCCGGGCCTCGTGGGCGATGACACAGCGGCCGGTCTTCTTGACCGACGCGAGGATCGTCTCGACGTCTAGCGGTGACAGCGACCGCAGGTCGAGTACCTCCACATCGGCGCTGACGCGGGTCGCCGCCCGCACCGCCTCCGGTACCATCCCACCCCACGTCAGGACTGTCACGTCGCGGCCGGTCTCGACGACGCGTGCACTCCCGAGATCGACTGTGTAAGGCGTCTCGGGAACGGCCTCGGTCTGGCTCCGATAGAGCCGCTTGGGTTCGAGGAACACGACCGGATCGGGATGTCTGATGCTCGCGGCCATGAGCCCCTTCGCGTCGACCGGTGAACTCGGGCAGACGACACGGACGCCAGGGGTGTGGACCAGAAACGATTCCGTGGACTCGGAGTGGTACTCGGCGGCCTCGACGCCGCCGCCGTAGGGAATCCGGACTGTGACGGGGACGTCGATGGCCCCGCCCGACCGCTTGTGCAGTTTCGCCAGCGTGTACATGAACTGGCCGAAAGCGGGGTAAAAAAAGCCCAGAAACTGTATCTCCGGCACCACGCGGTAGCCACGCATCGCCATCCCGACAGCCGTCCCGACGATTCCGTTCTCCGACAGCGGCGTCTCGATGACGCGCTCGGGCCCGAACTCCTCGTACAGCGACTCCGTCGCCCGGAAGACCCCACCCATCGGCCCGATATCGTACCCCAGTAACACGACACTGTCGTCACGGCGCATCTCCTGTCCCAGCGCGTCGTTGATGCCGTCGATGAGCGTCGTCTCGCTCGTCTCGCCGTCGGGGAGGCGCTCCCGGGTCGCAGACAGCGAGACGTCGTCGACGGCCGCGGCCACGTCCGTCGCGGCGTCGAACGGGTTTCCACCCCGTTGTTCGGCTTGGAGGGCGGCCCGCTGTCGCCGTTCCGTCCACGAGTCCCCGTGGAGGTGGTTGTCGAACATCCGCTCTGGGTCCGTCGTTGGGACCGAGCGCGCCCGATCGAGGGCCGCCTCGACGCGCTCAGTCGCCGCCCGCTCGATGTCGGTCACGGCCGCCGGCGTGAGGACACCGGTGTCCAGCAGGTGGGCTTCGAGGCGAGTCTTCGGGTCGCGCTCGGCCCAGAAATCGGCCTCGCGGTCGTCCCGGTAGATACTCGCCTCGTCGGCGGTGTTGTGGTTGCTCCGCCGGTAGGTGACACACTCGATGAAAGTGGCACCGCCCCCATCGGCGGCCCGTTCGACGGCCTCTCGGGTCACCTCGTACACCGCGAGCGGGTCGTTCCCGTCGACGCGTTCGTGCGGGACGCCGTGTGCGACGGCCTTCTGTGCGTACGTCTCTGCGGCCGACTGGGTGTGCGACGGGACGGAGGTCGCCCACTGGTTGTTCTGACAGACGACGACCGCTGGCGCGTCGAACACGCCGGCGAAGTTGAGCGCCTCGTGGAAGTCGCCCTCGCTGGTCGACCCGTCGCCGATGTAGGCAAGCGAGACGTGGTCCCGGTCGGCGAGCGAGTCCGCCATCGCCGACCCGACGGCGTTGGTCACGTTGACCGCCAGCGGCGCGTACATCGGCACGAAGTTGACGCCGTCGGCGCCGTCCCCCGGGAGGTGGTCAGCGACAGTTTCGGGGGCCCGGCCCATCAGCCTCGCAAACTGGGCGTCGAGTGGTGCGTCCCAGTACAGCGCCGCTGCCGTCTGCCGGTAGGTCATAAACACCCAGTCGTCGGGACGGAGCGCGGCCGCCGACCCAAGCGCCACCGCCTCCTCGCCCAGCGACCGCGAGGTGATGCTGATGTCGCCGCGTCGCTGGAGGCTGATACACTTCTCCTCGAAGGCCCGTGTCAACACGATACAGCGGTAGAACGATTCGAGTTCGTCCGGACCCAAGGCCGGCATCTCGTCGACGATATCGCCCTCGGGGTCCAGTATCCGATAGAAATCCATGTCCGGCCGCGATTCGGTCCATTTGACCATCCCTGCCGTATCATTTTACTTCAGATAGATATATTTTAATATAACTAGCTAGCGTATATTTTCGACACATCTCGCGATCCGCTTCCGGGCCGGATTCACTCCTCTAGAAGCTGTCTCGCGATGGCGGACCGTATCGACTCGCTCGTCCCTTCGATAATCGTCGTCGCACGCAGGTCCCGGTAGTACTTCTCGAGCGACGGGCCCGTCGACCCGGTGTCGGGGCCACACAGTTCGAGCCCCCTGTCGACGACGTCGATCGCCGTCTCAGAAGCGTACAGTTTCGCCATATTCGCGAGTCGCTCCGACCGTGCCTCGCCGGGTCGTTCGGACAGTGCGTGCCCGGCACGGTAGGTCAGCGACCGCGCGGCAGCGACTGACGACCTCAGGTCGAGGTAGCACGCGTCGCCACGCGGCTGTGACCGGTGGGACGGCGGACAGTCCTCGGCCGCGATCTGTTCTCCGACCCTCTCGACGACGGCGCTTGCGGCACCGAGCGCCTCGGCGGCGACTGTCGCCCGCCCCGCGGCTAAGAACGTGAGTAGCTGGGCGAACCCGTCGTCGACCTCGCCGACGAGGTTCGTCGCGGGGACCCGGACAGCGTCGAACTCGACGGCGGCGAAGTCGGCCGCACGCAGGCCGAGCGTCCCTGCCAGCGTCTCGGTCTCGATACCGGGTCGGTCACTCGGGACCAAGAACGTACTGATACCGGCGTGTCCGGCGCCGGTGTTGGTCTTTGCGAGTACCACGAGTACGTCGGCGACGCTCCCGTTCGTGACCCACGTCTTCGTTCCGTCGAGGACCCACTCGCTACCGTCGCGACGCGCCGTCGTCTCTATGCTGGCCACGTCGGAGCCGTGGTCCGGTTCCGTGATGGTGATCGCGGAGACGGCTTCCCCAGCGGCGATACGGGGTAACCATCGGGACTTCTGCTGTCGTGTCCCGTAGCGGTCGATGAGCCGAGTGCCGGCGTCGGCGCTGATCAGTGCCGTCCCGATTCCGGGGTCGGCCCGCCACAGTTCCTCCGCGATGAGCTGTGCGTCACGGACGTCCCTGCCCGGGCCGTCGAACGCTGTCGGAACCGTCGGTGCCACGAACCCCTGTTCAGCCGCCTTCCGGCGAATCGCCGCCGGATAGCTCTCGTCGCGGTCGTGTTTCGCTGCTGCCGGCCGAACGTGTCGCTCGGCGAAAGACCTGACCGAGTCACGGAGGGCCTGCCGCTCGTCAGACAACGTACAGTGTGACACACCAGTTGTATCCGGACTCTTCGAACCTTAATCATGGTGGTAAGTGATGAAACGATACAGAATCGACCCGACGAGGGACTCACAGCAGATGCTCTCCGGGTTGTCCCGTCCCGAATCGATCAGCATGGGTGAGTAGGTTCAGACGATCCGACGGTCTCTCCAGACGGTCACTGGGCCATCGACTGGGGTAGTTATCCGGATGTGACCTGCTCAATCGTAGATTGCCTGAACTATATCCCGACAGCCCGTCACTGATGAGACGAACCGATGAAAGCAGCACGTATCGACCACGTTCACCTGCGAATCCCGGAGGACGAACTCGAGCACGCGATCGAATTCTATCAGGGACTCCTCGGGTTCCAGATCGGGGGATTCGACGAGTACGAACGGGGCGAAACGCCGATTTTCCACGTCCGTCTCGCGCCAGAGACGATCATCCACATCAGACCGACAGACGACTTCGTACACCCTGCGCGTCAGAACTTCGACCACCTCGCGATCATACTCGAGGCGGATATCGAAGACGTCAAACAGGAACTGGAGGATGCCGGTGTGATCATCGAGCGGGAAGGGACACCAGACGGAGCGACAGGCGAGGCCCCCGCTATCTACGTTCGGGACCCGTTCGGGTATCTCATCGAACTCAAAGAGCCCGTGGAGACAGCATAGTCGACTAGAACGAGCAGAAACGCCCGACATTACACTACACGATTATATATGGGACGACTCATCGATGGCGATTGGAAGACTGACGCCGAACTGACCGAGAACGACCGGAAGCAACGACAGGATACCTTCCGAGAGCGGATCCACTCTGGGTCCCGATTTCCGCCGGAGCCGGGGCGCTATCACCTGTACATCGCCCGGGCCTGTCCATGGGCACACGGCGCCGTCTTGGTCCGGGCACTGCTCGGGCTCGAAGACGCGCTCTCGATGGACGTCGTCGACCCGTACCGTGGAGCGAATGGCTGGCAGTTCAGCCCCGAGAAATCCGGGTGTACGCCGGATTCACTCCACGGGTCGGACTTCCTCCACGAAGTGTACACGGAAGCCGACCCGGAGTTTACTGGGCGCGTCACCACGCCCGTCCTCTGGGATCGCGTCGAAGGGACCATCGTCAACAACGAATCTATCGAGATCATGGAGACGCTTTCGACGGCCTTCGGTGGCCACAGCGATGGTGCTGACCTGTACCCGGAGGGGAAGCGCGACCGAATCGACGCCGTCGTCGAGGAACTGTACGAACCGATCAATCAAGGTGTGTACACCGCTGGATTCGCCGACTCACAAGCGGTGTACGAGGAGGCCGTCCGGAACCTGTTCGACGCCCTCGACTACTGGGAGGAGGTCCTCGCTGACCAACGGTTTCTGGTTGGCGACGCGCTGACCCTGGCGGACCTCCGATTGTTCCCCGCGTTGGTCCGGTTCGACCCCGTCTATCACACCCATTTCAAATGTACGCTCCAGCGACTCGTCGAGTATCCGAATCTCTGGGGGTACACGCGAGACATCTATCAACACGATGGCGTTCCGGCGACTGTCAACCTCGACCACATCAAGGAGCACTACTACCAGAGTCACACAGCTATCAACCCGACCGGCTTCGTCCCCGTGGGGCCGGATATCGACTTTACGGCCCCTCACGGTCGAGGGTGACGACACGCAGCGGGTTCGACGCCGGCACGCACGGCAGACAGGACGGTGCGAGGGGCCCTAGGCAAACTATTACATGACGACTCCGAACGACTGGTATGGTCCCAGAGCCCGACGAGGAAATCGACGAGAACCACAACGCGGTTCGAGAACGCACACCGACGGCGTGTGCGGGCGTCCGATCGCTCGACCAGTTCGGAACGAAGTGGCGGCTTCGAATCCTCTACAATCTGTTCGAAGGTGACCACAGGTTCAACGAACTGAAACGAGCGTCGGGGGCGAGTTCGTATACGCTCTCACGAGTCCTCGAATCGCTCGAAGAAGACGGTATCGTCGACCGTCGTGTCGAACCGGGTCCACCCGTCGAGACACACTACAGCCTGACCCAGAAGGGAGAAGCGCTCGAGCCGGTGTTCGACGCAATCGATCAGTGGAGTACAGAGTGGATAGCGGAGACAGACGAGGGGCCCTCAGTGTAGGTACTCGTCAGTGAGTGGGCGGCGAGCAGTGGTACCTCGGTACTGACTGGGCGCGCTCGTTGCGCTCACCTCACACCCTGCTGATACTGACGGCCGAAAGTTCGTGTCTCAGCGGCCATCGACGTAGACCATCGCGTTCAGCTGCGGTGCCTCCACGTGAGACCGACCGCCACCCCGACAGCGTCGAGACGGTCCAAACCGACCGCTGTGACAGCTCTCGGTCGTGGTACACGCTGGCTATGTGGCCTCCACCGATGCACCGAGGACCGACGGCAACCGGCGCCGGCCCGGACTACTGGCCGAGGACCGGCGCTTTCAGGTCGGCGACGTCCGCGAGAATCTGTTCGACTGACGCCTCGTCGACCCCGTTCGCTCGCAGCGCCGCCTCTAAGTGTTGGGCCACCGCCTGAAAGTCGCGCTCGTCGAGGTCGAGATGTGCGTGTGCCTCCCGCATATCCGCACCGGTGTACTCGACCGGACCGCCCGTGACCGAACTGATGAACTGAATCTGGTGTGCGCGCAGATCCGCCATGTTCTGGTCCTCGAAGTAGCCGACGAGTCGTTCGTCGTCGAGCACCGCATCGTAGAAGTCCGAGACGACTGCCTCGACTGCTTCGCGACCACCGATCTCGTCGTAGATGCTTCGTTCCATTGTCGCGGTGGAGAATTTTGCGAGCAGCAATAAAAACCCAGTTCCGAACACGTTCGTTCGCCCTGTGTCAGCACGTGCCGCTGTCGCTCCATCGGTGTGAGTGAATACGGCGACCGCACCCCGCGCTCGAACGGCCACGACACCGGCTTCGATCCGTTCGCAGGGTCTCCGTAAGTCCCTACTGCTACCCTATACGGTGCGTAACTAATGGTCGGTCTCCCGACTTCTCGACCGAGCAATGAACGCGACCGTCGACGGGGGCGACGAGGCGCTCACCGAGAAACAGCGGCGCATCCTCGACTACCTGAAAGCGAACGCCGACACGCAAACGTACTTTAAGTCCAGACTCATCGGCCGGGAACTCGGGTTGTCCGCGAAGGAGGTCGGGACGAACATGACCGTCCTCGAGACGGGTGACTACGGTGTCACGGTCGAGAAGTGGGGGTACTCGACGTCGACGACGTGGCGGATCGAGGCGTGACGACGATGCTCGATGCCGTTCGTCGTGTCGGTCTGCGTGGTGGCGAATCCGCCGTCGAGTTCGCCGACAGAATCCCGGCAGTACCCGTCGGATCGTGCTGTGGCCGTCGGTCACGTCCACGACCAACACGCCACCGCGAGCAGTGGGATAGTACTTTGCCACCAGCCAGTCAACACGAGAAAGTGAATGATGCCCTCCGAAGGTAGTCAGTCGCGACTCACTCGTCGGACCGTACTGCACACTATGGCTGGCCTCGGCGTCGGTCTCGCGTCAACGGGGGCCGTCTCGGGTCGCTCGGCGGCCGTGGCGACGCCGACTGTCCTGACACGCAACGTGTATCTCGGACTCGACCTGACTCGACTCTTTCGAGCGGAGTCTCTCGGGGACGTAAAGCGCATCGCAGGGCAGTTTCTCGACGAAATCGACCCGTCGGTGTACGAGGCTCGGGCCGAGGCTATCGCGGGAGAGATAGCCGCGACGGACGCGGACGTCGTCGCCCTGCAGGAGGCGGCAACGTTCCGGAGTCAACGACCGAGCGACTACGGGTCCGAGAGCGAGGCGTCGGCCACAGCGGTCCTCGTCGACATGCTGGCTGAGATAACGTCGGCGCTCGCTGCCCGTGGTCTGGACTACACCGTAGCCGCCGAAACCGTCACGACCGACCTCGAACTTCCCGCGGCCACCGACGACGGGACCGTCGACGTCCGCATCACCGACAGAGACGTGTTGCTCGTCCGCAGCGACGTAGACGTCGGGTCGGTCGTGACCGACACGTTCGATGCCGCGCTCGAACTCCAGATTCCGGACAGTAGCAAGACGGCCGTCCTCCAGCGCGGGTTCTGTTCTGCGACAGTACAGATGGGCGAGGGGACGTTTACTGCCGTCTCGACGCATCTCGAATCGGTGACAGAGCTGTTCCGCCTCTCACAGGCGAAAGAGCTACTCGACCGCGTGCCCACGGCCCAGCCAGTCGTCCTCTGTGGCGACTTCAACAGCGGTCCGGGCGGGCAGACGTACGACCGCCTGACCGCGTCCTTCGACGACGCCTACGCGGTCCGTCGTCCCGACTCGGAGGGGTACACCTGCTGTCAGGCGTCGGACGTGCGGAACGACGAGTCACAGTTGACCCGTCGAATCGACGCCGTCCTCTACCGCGGCGGGCTCCGACCGACGACGGTCCGGCGAGTCGGCCACGAACCCAGTTCCCGAGTCGAAGCCAGAGCCCACGGAGAGACCATCACTGTGTGGCCCTCGGACCACGCCGGCGTGGCCGCGACGTTCGAACTTCCGACGACGACGCCGACGGCCACACCCGAACCGACGGCGGACCCGCCCGCGTCGCCGACCGAGAGCGACCCGACGGCCACCGAAACCCCGTCGCCGACAGCCACCACGTCACCGACGGCCACAGTGGGTGGGTCTGGACCGGGGATGGGCCTCACTGCGGCCGTCGCAGGGATGGTACTGGGCGTCCTCGCTCGGGCGTTCCGCGATTGAACCGTCCCCGACCGCTGTCGGTATCACGGGATACCGCCGCTACCGGCCGTCGAACGCCGAACGCGGCCGACTCGTGCAGTATAGCTGGGCAGATCTACTATCTAGCTATACCACTCCGAACTCCGATTCGAGACCGGCGTCGACGGCGTACTCGTCGTGTGGCCGAGACCGCGTGACGTCTCTGTGTGGAACGCCGATTGCTACTGACAGATTCGCGCCGTCGACAGACAGATTTGCCAGCGCGTGGCTGCTGACGGACGGTTACGTTTCGAACTCGAAGATACGACGCAGTTCGCTCTCGATATTGGCCGTAAATGCCGCGAGGACGGTCTCGAACGTCTCTTCGCTGCCCGGAAGCGACGCCGCACGCGCGTCGGCGTCGTCCGGGAGCGCGATACTGAACTCCCCGTCCCCTTGGTACACTGGTTCGCTCTCGCTGAGGACCTGTCGGTCTATCGCCCGGAGTACCTCGGAGTCGTACTGGCCGTGGAGGTTCTGATAGGCGTTCGAGTACGCCGTCTCCAGTTCCTCGAAGTAGTACCGGTACTTCTCCTCGAACTTGTCCGGGTCGAACTCGGTCATTGTCGAGTGCTGGCCGCACAGGCAGTAAAGCGTTCTGTGACCGGCCGCTACCCGCGTCGAACGTCACAGCCCAGTCCGTCGAGCGTCTGGAGGGCCGTATCGAGGTCCGACTCTTTGATCAGAACGTGGTCCGTGGAGAACGCCGAGAGGACGAACACCGACACGTCGGCGTCGGCCAGCGCCGACGCGACCACCGCCAGAAACCCGACGAGTTCGAACGGGAGCTCGACGTCGAAGGTCAGTCGCTTCCAGCCACGTTCCACGTCGGTGGCCGCCGCCACGGTGGGACTGGCCTCGTCGACGACGACCGTGGTCTCTGTCTCGTCCTGCACGGTCGCGAACGCGTTCGGGTCCGGTCGGTCGGTGCGGCAGACGGCGTACGCGCCATCGTCGACGCTGACTGTGGCGCCCTCCAGAAAGTCGTGTGGGTCCATGCTGGTGTCTATCGATGCCGTCCCACTAGTAGCGTCCGCTCGTCACACCGGAATGAAATCCGGGTCGACTGCGCTCAGTCGGTTGGTGTTTTCGAAGAACTGATAGAACGACTCGTAGCAGTCCGTACACTTGCCGTCGGCGTCGTACCGGAGCGTATGCCAGTCGGCGACGATGGCGCAGTACCGCTGTGCGCGCGTGAGCGCGACGTTCAGCCGGCGTGGACCGTCGACGGGCCGACCGAGAAAGCCGATATCGCCGTCGCCGTTGCTCCGGACCAGCGAGAGGACGATAGCGGTCCGCTCGCCGCCCTGAAACGAGTCGATAGTGTCGACCGTGACGCGGTCGGCACAGTCGAGGTTGTCGGCGAGCGTGTCGCGGATACACGCGAGTTGTGCCGTGTAGGGCGTGATGACGCCGATCTCCTCGGGCGGGACGTCCGCCAGCAACCCGTCGACGATGTGGGTGACCAGACGCGCCTCCGTCGGGTTGGCCTTCGAGTGCTCGACCGTCTCGACCGATCCGCCGACGTTGTACCCCTCGATAGCGGGCCTGTCGGGAAGCGGCTCGACCGCGCGGCCGTTCCGTAGCGTCCCGTCGTAGAACGTCCTGTTCGAGAAGTACGCGATGTCCCGATGCATCCGGTACTGGGTCTGGAGTTGGAGGCCGACGCCCTCGTAGACGCCGCCGTCGGCGTAGACGTGCTCGAACAGCGAGTGGCCGTAACTCGATTCGGGTGGGGCCTCGCCCGCGCTGTAGGGCGGGAGCTGTCGGTGGTCACCGGCCAGCACCGCGCGCTCGGCGCGCACGAGGGGGATACACGAGGCCGGACAGGTCGACTGGGTCGCTTCGTCGAGGACCAGGAGGTCGAACTCCCGAGCCAGCGTCGCGGCGCTGTTGTTCGTCGCCGCGACCACGTCGGCCCGGCCGGACACGTCGCTATACGCGCGAGCGACGACGTCGCTCGCCGAGTTCCCGGCGTTCACGCGGTCGAGCGCGAACTCCTCCTCGCCGTGCTGTCCGTACGCGTGCAGCGACCGACGGTCCGGGCTATCAGCCGTCGAGGCGCCAGCCACGAGGTTGTCGACGGCCTGATTGGAGTCCGCACAGACGAGGACGCTCTCGCCGGCGGCCGCCGCCCGCCGGACGACTTCGACGAGCGTCCGGGTCTTCCCGGTGCCCGGCGGCCCGTGGATACAAAACAGGTCGTCGGCCAGCAGTGCGTGTTCGACCGCGAGTTGCTGCTCTTGGTTCAGCGCCGCGTCGCGCTGCTCGCTCTGTGCAGCGGCGCCGTTCGAGAACGTGATTGGGCGCGTCCCCGCGAGTACCTCGCCGAGGCGGTGGTCGCGTACCGCCTCGATTGCGGCCCGCTCTCTGTCGAAGGGCACGGGATTCAACAGCGCCGTGAGTCCGACCGTCGTGTCCCTGCCAGCGAGTACGGTGTCGAGCGTCGTCGCCCCGGAGACGGCACTCCAGTCGACTCTGAGCCAGACGTTCAGCCCGCGAATGCGTTCGACCGTCGCCTCGACGGGGAACTGGTCGGGACTGCGCCCCTCGACGGCGTGGACCAGCACCTCGTTGCCCTCGTGAATCCCGAACTCGGACTCGACGAAGAACGCCCAGTCGCCGTCGCGCCGGGATTCGAGATGTGCCGGCAAGTCGACGCGGAACCGGTACTGCCCGCCGCCCTCGGACCCGACTGTGTGGAGCCGTGGGATCGCGTCACCGCCGCCCTCGTACAGCGCCAGCGGCGACTGCCCGAGTGCACGCTCGCGGTTCGCTTCGCGCGTCGCCGCTCGCTCGCTCTCGACGAACGACCGGAGACCGTTTACGAGCGAATCGAGGTCGAGCGGGTTCCGGGCCGGTTCGCTGTCGTCGATCGGCGAGTCGTACGTGGGCGGATACGTCTCCGGGACGTAGTCGGAGTGCCAGAACCGGATGCGGTTCGCGAGTCGGGTCTCGCCGAAGGCGTCGGCGTCGAGGAAGTCCCTGTCGCCGTCGCGCTCGAAGACGAAAATCGGTCCGTGGAGGGAGTGGTCGGTGAACGCGACGAACGTGTCGGTGTGGTCCGCCGAGTCCGCTCCGTGGAGCGGGATACACGTCCAGTCTTCCGCCGGATGTGAGAGGTCGTCGTGGTGGCCGGCGAACTCGGCGATCGGTCTGGCTGGAACGGCCGGACCGCCGTCGGCGAGGTCGGCGTCCGTGGCCGCGTGGAGGGTCGCATCCTCGAGCGCGAAGCGCCCGATGATGTGATCGAACAGGAGCGACATCTGTCAGCGCGTTTGTCCCTCTCGAATAAAACACTACGTGCCGTCGGTCCGAATCGCGTCTGACATGTTACACGTGTCTCCAGACGCGTCGGACGGGTGGCCGTGCCGGCCGTGCGGCGGCGGTCAGTCGTCGCCGGTCGCTCCAGTCGCGTCAGCAATCTCTCGCACCGTCTGTAGAAGGTCGGCAACGGTTTCGAGAAGTCGTCTAGCTGCTGGAGCAGTCGTTCGGCGTCGTCCACTTCGCTCTCGCCGCTCGGTGTCTCGGTGTGCGCCCCAGCGCGGATCCCGTTCGTCGGCGGGATAGCACCGACGCACATCTCGTTCACGTTTCGTGAACATTTATGCCCTAGCTACGCCTGCTATTCCGGTATGTCCCGTCCGACTATCTCGGATCCAGCGGAGATGGACGGCAGAGTCGCCCGGACGACGGTCACCAGTTTCCGCATCGTCGACGCGCTTCGGGACCGCGACGCCGTCGGCGTCACCGAACTCGCAGACGAGTTGTCGCTCGGTAAAGGAACGGTCCACAAGCACCTGAACACGCTCCACGAGATGGAGTACGTGGTCAAGGAAAGGGGGAAGTATCGCCTCAGTCTGGGGTTTCTCGGGCTCGGTGCCAGCGTCCGCACGCGGATGCCCATCTACCGAGTCATCCAGCAACCACTGGAGAACCTGGCGGAGTCGACCGGCGAGGCCGCGAGCGTGTTGATTCCGGAACACACGTCGGGCATCTACCTCGCTCGCGTGACCACGGGCACTGAGCCGCCGGCGGAGCTGTACGAGGGCAAACGGGTGCCACTGACCGCCACGGCCGCCGGAAAGGCGATTCTCGCGTACCTCCCGGCGGACGAGCGCGACCGGATTCTCGACGAGTCGGGACTGCCGAAACTCACGGACAACACCATCACCGACCGCGAGACGATGCTCGAAGAACTCCAGACGATACACGACGACAGGACCGCACACGACAGGGGCGAACTGGAGGCAGACCGCCACTGCGTTGCGTCGCCGATCACCGACGCGGACAACACCGCCATCGCGGCCGTCTCCGTCTCGGGCCCGGCCGAGCGGATGCGCGAGAAGTCCATCCGGCAAGACTTCCCGAGCATCCTCGGGAGCACGGCGACGTCGATCAAGAACCGTGTCGCAAACGAGCAGTCGAAGCGGCAGGCGAGTGCGGACCCGAATAGATAAACCGTGGATGATACAGGTACACGCATGACCACCGACACGCCACCCAACGTCCTCGTCGTGATGTCGGACCAGCAGCGGTGGGACACGCTGGGTGCGTACGGGTGCCCCCACGACCTGACGCCGACCCTCGACAGCCTCGCCCGTGACGGCACCATCGTCGAGTGCGCGATTACCCCGCAACCGGTCTGTGCGCCGTACAGAGCGGCCTTCCACACCGGGAAGTTCGCGACGGAGGCGGGCGTCTGGCGCGAGGGGTTGGCTATCGACCCCGACGAGACGACGCTCGCCAACTGGTTCGCGGACGCCGGCTACGACGTCGGGTTCGTCGGCAACTGGCACGTCGGGGGCACCTTCGACGTACCCGTCCCCGACGAGATGCGCGGCGGCTACGAGGACTTCTGGCGGGCAGCAGACGTCCCGGAGTTCACCTCACGACCGACCGAAGGATACCTGTACGACGAGGACGGAGCGGAGGCCCCGTTCGACACCTACCGCACCGACGCCTTCGTCGACTTCGCGCTGGACGCGCTGGACGCGCTCTCAGAGCCGTTCTTCCTCGTCGTCTCGCTGGTCGAACCCCACCATCAGAACGACATGTGGACCTTCGTCGCGCCCGAGGGGTACGCCGAGCGCTACGACAAGAACCCCCACGTACCGGCCGACCTCCAGAACTGCCCGGGGGACTGGTACAGCGAACTGCCCGACTACTACGGGATGGTAAGACGGGTGGACGAGGCGATGGGGCGGCTCATCCAGCGACTTCGTGACCTCGGCATCCGCGACGACACCGTCTTCGCGTACACGTCCGACCACGGGAACCACTTCCGTACGCGCCCGGGCGAGTACAAGCGGTCGCCACACGACTCGGCCGTCCGCGTGCCGCTGCTGTTCAGCGGCCCCGGCTTCGAGGGCGGTGGCCGAATCGAACGGGTGGTCAGCGCTATCGACCTCCCGCCGACGCTGCTCGATGCCGCCGGGATAGACGTTCCAGACGAGTTCCAGGGGGATAGCCTCCTCCCGGTGATTCGCGGCGCCGAACCCGACGAGGGCGGGGAGGCGTTCGTCCAGATAAGCGAATCACAGATGGGCCGTGCCCTGCGGACGGACCGATGGAAGTACGCCGTCGCCGCGTCGAAAGAGACCGGCTGGCGCGGCGGCAACGGTGAACCCGCCAGCGATTGCTACGTCGAGCGGTACCTCTATGACCTCCGTCGGGACCCGATAGAGCGAATCAATCTCGCCGGCCGACCGAACTACCGCGACGTGGCCGACCGACTGCAGCGACGACTGCTCGACCACATCGAGACCGTCGAAGGGGACAGGCCGACGATCAAACAACTCGAACGAGGATACAAGGAGTACTGACCGCGGCCACGGGACAGTCGGACAAGACGAGCGGTACGGCCCGTTCGCAGGCCGAGACGGCCACCGACTGGCACCTGCGATATCTCTTCGCCGCCGGTGGGTGCTTCCTGACGATTGCAGCGGTGTCGAACGGACCGCTGTCAGACTCCCTGTTGTCGGGGGCGAACGTCGGCGTCGTCGTCGCGATGGTGTTTACGCTGCTCGCGGTCAGCCACTGGGCGACCGAGTCGTCGGAGACGGCCGGGGTCGCGATTCGGAGTCCGTGACTTCCTCGACCGTACAGACGATGGCCTCCCGACCGTCGGAGACGCGGACGACGAGCCCCTCGTTTCGGGCGTATCCGATAGGCGATTCACCGTCGGTTTCGGCCGCGGGAGGCAGGCGCTGCTATAGTAACAATTGAAACGATTCACACACCGACCGCACTGCCGTCGTGCGGTCGGGTGTGCATTGATTTTCAATGGCTACTATAGTCTGTCGCCGAGACCCACCAGCGGCGTTCGCACGACGTCGCTCTCAGAACCGGACCGGGTCCGACCCGCGTCTCACGCTGTCGTCGACGGCGTCCCCGAGACGAACGAGTCGGCAACGGCCGGCAGGTCGAACCGCCACGAGGACACGATATAACAGCGCCAAAATAAATAAAAATATTTATTCTTGACCAAAAATATTAAGCCTCGCACCGTTATCTGTCGCCACGTATGGACGAAAAACATACAAGTCGACGAGACGTTCTGCGGGGTATCGGTGGCGTCGGACTCACGGGAGCGGCACTCACTGCCGTCGGGTCGGCGGCGGCACAGGGGAAGGCACCAGTCAAGAAGGCGACTGCTCGCAAGACCGCCCGTGCTGCGGCGGACTACTACGGCGACACCGAGGAGTTCGGCGAGTGGCGTGCAAGCGGGGTCAAAGCCCCGACGCTGTTCTACACGGACGTTCAGGACGGCGGGTCGACGACGCACGTCCCCCGGTCGTGGGTGTTCCCCATCGAGAACCGTGGCGAGGACGTGGGGTACATCAACGTCAGTGCCCGACAGACGGAGCAACCGATACTGACGTTCGGTGCGAATCGGGCCCCACAGCGGCGACTCGCAGACGCGAAACGCAAGACGCCCGCGAGCCCGAAATCCATCACCGGTCGGTTCCTCTACCGCGGCGGCGTCGAGTACTTGGTCGAATCGACGGACGTGGGTGCCGTGGACCTCCGAAGCGGGAAGCCAAAGCAATCGAAGCCAGTCGCCGACCTCGAGACACTGCTGCCCACGGGGAAGCGAAACGACAGTGGCGCAAAGGAACAGACCAGTCAAGAAGACTGGTCCGGCGATACCGACGACGAGGTGTACGGCGTGCCGAACTGGACGGAACACGACGCCGGGAACGCGAACTCGACGAGCATCGGCAGCGGTGACGACAGTTGGGACTCCTGGGACGGCTGCGTTCCGATAGCAGCCTCGATGGTTCTGGGCTTCCACGAGAACCTAGACGACAGCGACGACGACGCTCGCGAATCGCTCATCGACCGACTGCACATGGAGATGGACACGGGCGACGGGAGCCTCTGTTCGTACTGCACGTACTGGAGTAACATCCCGAGCGGGATAGAGAACTACTCCAGCGGGTCACACTCCTACAGCGCGGAGAACATCCACTCCGGGTTCAAGGGGAACGTCAAGACGCAGATCTCGAACGACAACCCCTTCATGCTCAACATGGAGAACGGTCCCTACACCGACAAGGGCGAGGGCCACTCCGTCTGTGGTATCGGCTACCGGGAAGAATCCTGTGGCTGGTTCTGCAGTGACATGTACTACAAGGTCCACAACGGCTACGACGACAGCCCGGACCTCGTCACCCACGGCGCCTGGGGCGACGTCTGCATCACGAAGGTCACGACCTAGCCAGAGCGGCCCTAGCAGACGTTCAGGAGGGGTCGTCGCAGCGGTCAGGCGAACTCGTCGGCGAAGACGATGTTTTCGGCGGCGTTGTACAGGACGTGGAGGCCGCCGTCGCTATCGGCGGTCCACGTCGCCGTTTCGGACGGCCCGCCGTCTACGGAGACCGAGACGTCGTAGTCGGCGTCGAACACGACCTCGTTGTTGAATCGCTTCGTTTCGGCGGACGCGAGGTCGACCGTCGTCTCTATCCGTGCCTCGTCACCGTCGGCGTCCGCCGCCGCGACGCGAACCGAGATGGTGGCGGCACCGTCCCGGAGGTTGTGGAGGTAGATGTCTGCCGCTCCGCGACTCGAAGCGTTCGACTCGTTGGTTCCGGTGGTTCCGTTGGCGTCGAGGGCGGAGCATCCCGACGCGACTGTGAGCGTCGTCGCGGCGAGGGATCCGAGCAGGGACCGACGGTTCAGTGGCATAATCCGTTCGAACAATCGATCCAGTCGGTGAAAAGATTGTCCCCCGAACGCCCCTGTTCTGTCGACGTCGAGTCGGCACGTCTCGCCCTCGGCCCCGGCCGAGAGAACCCAGTGGCAACTACTCGGATACCTGTCCGCAGATTTATGTGTCGTTCCCTGATGGTAGTTCGTATGGACGAGAAACGTCTCGTTGTCGCCCTGTTTGGCCTCCTCGTCACCGTCGTCGTCGGCCTCCTCGCGTACCAGTTCATCGCACCGCTTACGGTCTCTGTCTTCCTCTACTACTCGACGCGCCGCTTTCATAAATCACTCCGCCGACTCAGACTGCCGGCGAGAGTCCGCGCCGTCGTCGTCATGGCGTCGCTCGCCCTCCCCTTGCTCCTGCTCGTGAGTTATGCCGTGGTCCTCCTCGTCCTCGAAGCCCGGCAGTTCGTCGAGCAGTACGAACTCGTCAGCGTGGCCGCGACGCACGTCGACTGGCTCGGACAGTTCGAGTCGATACCCGACCTCACTGTCCAGGGCCTCTACGAGGCCTATCAGTCCGGTCAGTTGTCGCCGCTGGTCGAGTTCCTCGGCGACCACGCGACGCTGTTGACATCGGTCGTCTCGAACTTCTTTCTCAACCTCTTTGTCACCGTCATCGTCACCTACTACCTCCTGCTCGACGGCCGACGCATCCGGGAGTGGCTCTTGCGGTTCGACGACGGTGCGATCATCCGCGAGTACCTCGAAGCCGTCGACGAGGAACTCGAAGCGGTCCTGTTCGGGAACCTCCTGAACGTCCTCGCGATTTCGCTCATCGCTATCGCCGCCTTCTCGGGGTACAACGCGCTGGTCCCGGCGGCCGCCGAAGTCCCCTACCCGGCGCTGGCCGGTGCCCTGACCGGAATCGCGAGCCTCATTCCCGTCGTCGGGATGAAAATCGTCTATCTGCCGCTTACGGCCATCACCGCCCTTCCGGTGGTCCTCGGGAGCGACTCCTCGCTGCTGGTGTACGTGCTGACCTTCCTCGGGGTCGCGGTGATCGTCGTCGACACCATCCCCGACCTGCTGTTGCGGCCGTTGCTGAGCGGCGAGAACACCCACGTCGGCCTCTTGATGCTGGCGTACACGCTTGGCCCCGTCGTCCTCGGGTTCTACGGGCTCTTTTTCGCGCCGATACTGCTCGTCGTCGGACTGACCTTCGCCAACACGGCACTCCCCCGGCTCCTCGGCGCGGACGACCCCGACGGACTCCACCCCGACCAGTTGCGACTCGACGACTTCCGGTGACCGGCGGCCCGGCATAACTCGGGGGAGCCGTCACGTAGCGCTGGGACCCGTCGTATCGGCTACTGGATCAGAGCGAGACGTCTTCGCTGCGAGCGTCCGTGACGCCGGACTCGATACCCGCTCTGTCGTCGTAGTACTTCCGGCCGATGAACCCGTCTTCGAGGTTCCCGACGAGCGACGTATAGAGTTCGTCCGGCGAGTGGTAGGTGTCTTCGTCGGTGCGATTCAGGATGTCTCTGACAGTGGCCACGTCGCCCGCGGGCGTCGACAACTCCACGTCACCTAACTGCCCGACTACGGTCGTCCGGTCGGTGGGGAAATCAAACGCTTGCTCGAACAGTTGGAGGGTTTCGGAGTAACGCATCGGTACTGACCAATCGAATCCTTAATCAAAAAAGATTATGGATTTGGTCGCCCAAGGCACGCCCGAACGGAACGCTACCGGTGAGCAGTGCCGGCGGACCCGGTCGTCAGAACTCGTCGATGACGGGGATGCCGACGGTTTCGAACTCCGTCATCGACGCGAGTTTCTCGCCGGTCTGGTCGAGCGACACCGTCTCGGAGACCATCGCCGCCGGGTCGATTTTCCCGTGTGCCAGCATCCGGAAGATCTCGTCGTAGCGGGGGCGCGGCATCCCGATGGTCCCGATAAACTGGAGTTCGTTGGCGACCATCAGGTCGGTGGGAAGCGAGACTTCGCCGCCCTCCTCGCTCGACGTGAGCCCGATCTGGAGGTGCTGGCCGCGTTTCCGAAGGCACCGGACCGAGTTCCGACACGTCTCGGCGATGCCGAGTGCGTCGACGGAGATATCGGCGCCGCCGTCCGTAATCGCCGCCACTTCCTCGGGCACGTCTTCGACCGCGTTCGCGTTCACCGTTTCGACGGCGCCCAGTCCGGCGGCGACGTCCAGTTTCTCGTCGAACAGATCGACGGCGACGACGTTTGCGCCCACCGCATCGGCGATGTGGACGGCAGACAGACCGACCCCGCCACACCCGTGGACAGCGACCCAGTCGCCGGCGGTGACGTCCGCTCGGTGGACGAGCGCGTGAAAGGCGGTCATGAACCGACAACCGAGACCGGCCATATCAATGGGGGCGACGCCGTCCGGGAGGCGGACGACGTTGAAGTCGGCCCACGGGACGTGGAACTGTTCACCGAACGCGCCCGGCGATTCGGGGGCCAGACCCAGTGGAAGGCGGTTGTCACAGAGGTTCGAGTGGCCGTTACGACACGAGGGACACGTCCCGTCGCCGAGGTTGAACGGAACGGTGACGCGGTCGCCCTCGCGTACTTGTTCGACGTCTTCGCCGACGTCGACGACCACACCCGCGGGTTCGTGTCCCAGTACGTGGCCGTCTTCTAACCCCCTCGACTCCCAGAGCGGGTCGCCCTGCCACGCGTGCCAGTCGCTCCGGCAGATGCCACACACCTCGGTTTCGACGACGACTCCCTCGGGATCCGGTTCGGGTGCGTCGATATCCCTGACCGCCAGTGGTCGTCCGTGCCCAGTAAACACTGCTGCGCGCATAGTACCACATCAATCGTTGACATTCAGCATAATCGTGTGGGTGGGCTGGCACGCTGACCGAGCGCCCCGACGTTCGGGACGGCGTCGTTTCGACCGTATCGAGAGCGCGACGGAGACGGTCTCCGCCAAGTCTCTCCCAGCGACTCGGCTGTGACCGGACAGAGCGGTGTTAGACGACGGCCGCGACCCAATCGGCCGTGACGAACTTGTGCCGACAGCCCTCACAGAGTTCCATCTCCATGACCTCGCCAGTCGCGAGGTGGACGTGGTACCGCTGTGTCGGCAGGTCTTCATCACAGTTAGCACACCTCACGGGCATGTTCGGTGCTACGCGTCCAGTCGTGATAGATATTCGCACGCTAATACGTTCCGCCGGTCGCTGTCGGACCGGATGTGAACGCCGCTCACGCAACGACTATATGTAATCGAGCGTGATTGTATGCTGATGAAACACGTCCGCTACGACTGTATCCGCTGCAGCAGTAAGCTGAGCTATCAGACCACGAAACACACCGGCTGTCCGGACTGCGGATTCCTGCCTCCGCACAGCGCCGACTGAGCGTCGGTCCGACTCGGTCCGAGCGGCGTTCGTCGCCGTGTGGCCACGAACTGTCAGCGTAAGCCGCACTTTTCGACCTGCGGCCGGTGTTCGGGAGACGAACGGTCCCGCGGTCGCTCGCAGGGGTCAGTTACACCGTTCGCCGAGGCCGGGGGCCCCGTCCTCGACGACGAACGTCGCGTCCGTCCGAATGGGTGCGCCCCTGTCGGTCACGTAGTCGACGACCCGGAATTCGGTGACCCAGCGGTCCGGCGTCAGCGTACAGCGAGTGTAGCCGCGCCGGCCGTTGTTGTACGCGACGTTCTCGTTCTCTTCGACGACGTATCGGCCGAGCGCGCCCGCCTCGTCGCTGTCGAAGTCGGTGTACTCGGCCCCGTCGCCGCCCGAGGAGATGGACGTCCCGACGAACTCGGTCCCGATGGTTTCGCCGTCCCGCCGTGCGCTCGTAATCTCGTTCGCCCAGTTCGAGTGGAAATCGCCCGTCACGACCACCGGGTTCCTGACGTGGTCCTCGAAGGCGTGCTTGACCGTCCGCTGGTCCGCGGCGTAGCCGTCCCACTGGTCCATCCGGTAGCCGTCTTCCGCACCTTCGAGGAAGTCCATCTCCGCGAAGGGGACCTGATTCGCGAGGACGTCCCACGTCGCCGTCGACGCTTCGAGGGTCTCGACCAACCACGCCTCCTGTCGGTCGCCGAGGATGGTGCGGTCCTCGCTGAACCGGGCCTGACACTCGTCGACGTTGAAGGCGTCGCCACAGGCCTGATCACTTCGATAGAGGCGTGTGTCGAGGACGTCGAACTCGACGAGATCGCCGAAGGCGTAGTTTCGATAGAGCTTCTGGTCCGGACCGTCCGGTTTCTGGGCCATCCGGAACGGCATGTGCTCGTAGTAGGCTTTGAACGCCGCGGCACGGCGTTCGAGGAGGTCTCTGACGGTCTGTTCGTCGGGGTCCTGTGGCGTGTCGCCCGCCCAGTTGTTGTCGACTTCGTGGTCGTCGCGGGTGACGAGCCACGGTGCGGAGGCGTGTGCGGCCCGCAGGTCGGGGTCGGACTTGTACAGACCGTACTGCAGTCGGTAGCGATCGAGTGTCGTCGGTTCGGCCCGGTACGCCTGCGGGACAGACGTGTTCCGGACGCCGCCGTCCGGGCCGATGCCGTACTCGTAGATGTAGTCACCGAGGTGGACGACGAGGTCGAGTTCGTCCTCGGCCATGTGCGAATACGGCGTGTAGAACCCGTCGTACCACGCCTGACAGGACGCGAACGCGAACCGGAACTCGTCGGGTATGGCTCCGGGGGCAGGGGCGGTCTTCGTCCGCCCGACGGTGCTACGGTGGCCACCGGCGCTGAACTGGTAGTAGTACTCGGTGTCCGGGTCGAGATCGCGAACGTCGACGTGGACGGCGTGGGCGTTCTCGGGCCGGGCAAAGACCGTCCCCGTCTGCACGACCGGGCGCATGTCTGCTGCTTCTGCGACGGTCCACGTGACGGGGACCTTCTTCTCCGGCATCCCGCCACCGCGTTCGAGCGGCGACGGCGCGAGGCGAGTCCAGAGAATCACGGACTCCGGGAGCGGGTCACCGGAGGCGATGCCGAGAGAGAACGGGTCGCTCGTGAACCGACCGTCGTCGTCGACGGCCGTGGCGGTCCCCGAACCACCGACGATTGCGAGGGCTGTTGCACCACCGGTCCGCTGGAGGAAGCGGCGGCGACTGTGTGCGTCCGGGTCAGGCGTGGGTGGATTGTGGGTGTCCATCCACGTGGGAGTCGATAGTCGCCAGAGGTAGTCGTTTCTAATATTTCATTATAGGAATAACTCTCGGTTGACTGGTCTATGTAGGCCTTCGACAACGAGTATAC
Organism: Haloarcula sp. S1AR25-4; assembly: GCF_031624555.1. Taxonomy (NCBI): domain Archaea; kingdom Methanobacteriati; phylum Methanobacteriota; class Halobacteria; order Halobacteriales; family Haloarculaceae; genus Haloarcula; species Haloarcula sp. S1AR25-4. Next base: position 293,771 of record NZ_JAMQOR010000004.1, read on the forward strand.
CGGATTATTCAGGGCGGATGTGGCCTTCCCGATAGTATGAGATAGTCGAAATTTCGAACACCGCTCCTCGGTGGCAGCGGTGAGAAGCGTGTTCGACTAGGCGGGGGATACTGCACCGCTCGTCACGGTCTGGTCTGCATCCAGTGCCGGGTGAGTGAGGCCGTACTCGGCGACCCTCGACGACGGCCCACGCAAAGCGAACAGCGAGTCGCGGCAGCGAAGAACACCGGGGCGTTCTGGCCCGCTGACACCGCTAACCGAAACACTACGCTCCACCCTTGCAGTGGATTTTTGCCGATGGGGAAGTGTCACTCAGAGTGTGTCATCTACGCCGGTCGAAGACGTGCTGACGGCTATCGCGACGGCGAGAGGCGTCGAGCCGAGCGACCTCGAACTGACGCTCGAAAACTACGTCGCCTGTGATGCGATTACGACGCTGACGAAACATTCCGAAGGGGCTTGGCGACTCTCGTTCGAGGTACCCGACCACGAGGTGACGCTCACGAGCGACGGCGACATCGTCGTCGACGGAACCGTCGAACGTCGTTGGACCGACGACTCGGCGCGGTTTTGAGAACGACGTGCCGCCGTCGGAGGCCGTCTGGACACGAGCGTGCCAGTCGTCGGTCAGTGCCGCCGCTGTGGCGTGCCGTTGTGACCGCTCTACCGGGTAGGCATCGCCTGAACAGATAACGGATGGTTTAGCGGTGGTATCAGAGCCCGTACTATTGTAGCCGGCTACCGGCCCATGCGCATGGTTGCGTCGCCGCCGCAGGTCGGCCGACGACGCCCGCGAGGACGGCAGGTGACCCGCTCGTGAGCGCGGTTCGGGCCGTCGGAGTGCTCGTAGTCTGTCTCGCGATGGTCGCGCCAGTGCTGTCTGGAACCTCGGCCCCCGTCTCGGACACCGTAGGTGAGACGGCCGGTGGCGCGGCGACGACGGACGCGCCGGTACAGGGCACGTCCGCTGTGCGTCACGCAGCTATCGACCCGTCGCTTCGGACCGCGACTGGCGTCGTCGACGTTCGGGTCCGCGTCGCAGACGATGGCGCCGCGCCGACGGGGACTGGCGACGCCGCCATCGCGAGACTGAAACGCACGAGAGAGCGTACACAGCGACCCGTCGTCGCGTACGCCCGCGCCCACGAGGGGCTGACAGTCGAGAACCGGTTCTGGATCGTCAACAGCGTCCTCCTTCGGGCCGACCTCACACGTGTCGACCTCCCGCGTCTCGCCGCGGTGAGGGGCGTCGTCGGAATCTACCGTCGGCGACCAGACCCGGACCGTGGGGCGTCAGCCGATGCCACCACAGCACCGGGGTCGTCGACCGCCGACCGTCAGGCACCGCAGTCGGTGACGACGGCGGCCCGCGAGAGAGCGGACTCGCAGGCGTCACCGACCGACGTCACGGCAGGCACCGCCTGGCAAGTCACAGCGACGAACGCCACGCGCGTCTGGTCGGCGTACGACACGCGGGGAAACGGGACCCGCGTCGCAGTCCTCGACAGCGGCGTCGACCCCGCTCACCCCACGCTGGACCTGTACACGACCGACGCGAGCGACCCGACGTATCCCGGGGGCTGGGCCGAGTTCGACGCGGATGGACGGCGCGTCGACGACTCTAAACCACATCTCGAAGCGGCACACGGACAGGCGACCAGCGGACTCGTCGCGGCCGGGAACGTAAGCGGGTACGAGCGGATGGGCGTCGCCCCGGAGACGGAGTTACTCCACGGCCTCGTCGACGAGCGCGAATCGGTCGTCGCTGGCATCCAGTGGGCGCTAGAGAACGACGCCGACGTCGTCAGTATCAGCAGCGTCGTGGACAGTTCGACGGCTCGCTACGCACCGCTCGTTCGGGCTATCTGGCGTGCGGAACGGCTGGGGACGGTCGTCGTCGCGGCCGCGGGCAACGACGGGCCCGGCTACGTCCGTTCGCCGGCCACCGTCTACGAGACGGTCGGCGTCGGGGCCACCGACGCCGACGGCAACGTGCTGGCGTTCTCGTCGTCCAACCGACGCGCGCTCTTCGAAGGGCCGTACAACCGTGACCGGACGCGGACGGTCCGGTACCCCCGAAGTTGGCCACTCGCGTACTCGAAGCCGGACGTCGTCGCTCCGGGCCAGGACCTCGTGGTGCCGCGGGGAACCAGTTCCGTCGGGTCGTTCGGCGGAACGAGCGGTGCCGCACCCCTGACGGCAGGGACGCTCGCACTGATGGAAAGCGCCGCAGGCCGGGAGGTCCACCCGGGCGTCCTCAAGACGGCGCTTCGCTGCTCGGCGACGCCGCCGGCGGACGCGGCGTCCACGGCCCCGGTTCGCTACGGCGGCGGAATCGTCGACGCCCGCGCCGCGACCGACCGAGTCGTGGACGGACAGGGGATCCGCGGGCAGATCGTTACGGCCGACGGCACCCGCATCGCTCCCGCGTCCGTCTCGGTCAGCGACTGCTCGTACTACTCCTCTCACGGGGGCTCGTACGCGCTCTCGACCGATGCGGGGCGACAGACGGTGACCGTCGACGCGCCGGGCTACCGACCGAAGACCGTCGCCGTCGACGTGCCGCCGGGTCGCTACCTGAACCGGACGATACGGCTCGACCGGGCGGGCCTCGTGGAGCGCTGGAACGACACGTACCCGACGGACTTCACCGCCGACGACGTCGGAACGACGCGGCTGGTGGTGTCGGAACTGGAGTCGGTTCGCGTCGACGCAGGCGCGAACAACACGGTTCCGTCCGAGAGCGTCACCGTCGAGATAGCGTACGACGGCGACCCGGTCGGGGAGTTGTACGTCCACTCGCGGCTCCGGTTCGGGGAGCGGTACGAACTGCGGGCCCCGCAGACGAACTACGTCCTGCTCCAGACGCGAATCGACGGCGCGTACGAAGGCCGTCTCGAACTCGACGTCACGCTTCGAGGCGGTGGGTCAGTGGCGACGCGCCGTATCACCGCCCAGTTCTCTGAACCACCGACAGCGACGGCTACCGAAGCACCGACGGAGTCGTCCACTCCGTCACCGTCGGCGACGCCCACCGATACGCCCACTGCGACGCAGACCGCGACACTCACCGACACGGCGACGCAGACCGCGACGCCCACCGACACGCCGACCGCGACGCCAACACCGGTCCCCGCTCCAGCGCCCGAACCCCGGCAGGCGCCAGCCCCGGACCCGTCGCCTGAACAGACGGCCGCCTCGACGCCGGTCCCCACACAGGCGCCGACGACGAGACCGACACGGACCGCTACCGCGACCACGACAGACCGGTCGTCGTCACAGACCACGTCGTCGACAGTCAGCGCGACAGCGACGCGGCCGCCGACGCGTTCGGAACCGACGACGCCAATGGCGTCGACCCGAACGGTGGACCAGTCGACTACCATCGCGCCCCCGACCGACGGCAGTGGACCGGGCCTTACGATACCGCTCACCCTGTTCGTACTGCTCGCTGCCGCACTGCTCGCAACGCGCCGACAGTCTCGCTGAGACGGCGCCTGTGTCGTCCACTGCTGACCGTGGGTCCCCGTCTGGTCGTCTGAAACAGCGGGGACAGCGGGTAGAACGCGATCCGCCCCTGACTGGCGGTAAACTCGTCGAAAGCCACATCCCCAGACCCCGACGCCCGAGACGGCTGTGGTCTCACTCGTCGGTGAGACCAACCTGCTCGAACAGCGCTCGACTGTCGTAGTATATCCGGTGTTCCTGTACCGTTCCGTCGGCTATCTCGACCGTATCCATGCCTTCGAGTTCGACGCTGTTCCCGGTCGGTGGTATCTCGGCGAACTCGCCCTCGTGGGTGCCGGTCATCGTCCACTTCGCCATGACCGTCCCGCCGCTCGTGGCCATGTCCTCTATCTCCACGTGGAAGTCCGGAAACCCCTCGCGTAGCTCTCGGAGGTACGTCTCGAAGGCGTCTCGACCACGGACGGTCTCCGGATAGCCCGGGTCGTGGAGCACGAACGAGTCGGCGGCGAGCGTCGGTATCTCCGCGTAGTTGCCCTCGTTCCACAGGCGCTCGTAATCTCGTATTAGGTTCTCGACTTCTGCTGTTACTTCTGGCATTGTCTCTCCCCCGTGAACGTTCACCCATCCGCGTCCCACGTCCCTCGACAGTACAGAACGTTCGTCCCCATCGTCGGCAGCTACCATGTTAGGTATTTACAGGGTATCCGAATCTGGGGAGGAGTAGGGTTCGATAGACGCGAAAAACGGGGACCGAGCGTCGACGGCTCAAGGCAGGTTCGCGACGAGGTCGCGGTAGTCGTCTTCCGGCCAGGCTTTCAGCGTCTCCGAACTGACCGCGCCGGACTGCCCGATTCGGAGGAGCGCCTTGGCCGCGGCGTCGTCGTCCGGGAACTCCGCGACGGTGACGAGGTCGTGTGCTCCCATCGTGAGGTAGAACGCCTGCAGTTCGCCCCCCACGGAGTCGACGAGTTCGATGGCGCTGTCGAGGCGGTCCGGGCTATCGTCGATGTTCTCGATGCCGTGCTGGGTGTAGTCCCAGAGTGTGATGTAGGTTGGCATAGGGTCCTCGCGTCCTTCCGACGCCGCCGACGACACCGACGACACCACGCAGAACGCCGTTAGACATTCGCCTCCAGCCACGTTAACAGTCGGTACATAGTGGGTCGCTCGGGCGCTAAGAGCGGCGTACCCCAGTATCACCTGCGACCGATCACAGTCGCGGCTCCGTTCGCGCCCGGCGAGGACACGAGCGGTCGTGTCCGCGGTGGGTGAACCGCTTAGAGTTCGACCACGACGGCCTCGTACGGGCGGTAGTCGCGTCGAACGCCGCGGGCCGACGCGTCGTCGTAGTTCGAAATCAGCACGCTGGACGCCGAGACGTCGATATCCTCGGGTTCGAACGCCGCCGGATCTGCCGACCAATTGAGCACCACGAGGACCGCCTCGTCGTCGCGCGTCCGGGTGTAGGCGTACAGTTGCTCGTCGTCGGGACACAACAGGTCGTAGTCGCCGTAGACGAGTACGTCGGCGTCGTGTCTGCGGTCGATGAGTCGGCGGTAGTAGTGCCAAATAGAGTCCTCGTCGGCGATCGCGTCCGCGACGTTGACCTCGGTGTAATCGTCGTTGACGGCGAACCACGGGTCGCCGTCGGTGAAGCCGGCGTTCTCGGTGTCGTCCCACTGCATCGGCGTCCGCGCGTGGTCGCGACTCACGTAGTTTACGAACTCACGGACCTCCGCGTAGGAGTCGACGGTGCCGGCAGCGAGGAGGTCCTCGATAGCGCCGACCGTCTGTGGGTCGTCGAGGTCGGCCAGACCGTCGAACTCGGCGTTCGTCATCCCGATTTCCTCGCCCTGATAGACGAACGGGGTGCCACGCGAGGTCAGCAGGAACGTCGCGAGGAGTTTCGCGCTCTCGGTACGGTACTCGCCGTCGTCGCCGAACCGCGAGACGATTCGAGGCTGGTCGTGGTTGCCCAGATACGGCGCGTTCCAGCCGTCACCGAGGTCCCGTTGCCAGCGGGACATGATCTCCTTGAACGCTGGGAGGCTCCACTCGCCCCAGCCCTCCGGGTCCCACCGACCGCCGGGGCCGGCGTCGACGCCCATGTGTTCGAAGTGGACGATCATGTCTAGCCCGTCGCCGCTCTCGCCGAGATACTCTCGGGCCAGTTCGACGCTCGTATCGTTCATCTCGGCGACGGTCATCACGTCGTAGTTCGAGAACGTTCGCTCGTAGAGTTCGCGTAGATACTCGTGTACGCGTGGGCCGTGGCTGAACTGCTCGACGCCGGTCGGCGACCGCCCAGACGCGCCGTCCGGCAGGCCCTCTGGCTTCGAGATGTAGTTGCTGGCGTCGATGCGGAAGCCGTCGATGCCCTTCTCTAGCCACCACTCGACGAGCGACGCGATCTCGTCCCGAACGTCGGCGTTGCGCCAGTTCAGGTCCGGTTGCTTCTCGTCGAAGAGGTGGAGGTACCACTGCTCTCGAACCTCGTCGTAGGTCCACGCCGACCCGCCCATGAACGACCCCCAGTTGTTCGGCGGCTCGTCCGGCGAGCCGTCACGCCAGTAGTAGTAGTCCTCGTAACCGTCTTCGCGCCGTCGGGACCGCTGGAACCACTCGTGTTCGTCGGAGGTGTGGTTGACCACGAGGTCCATGAGCAGGCGCATCTCTCGCTCGTGGAGGGCGTCGAGCAGTGTCTCCCAGTCGGCCATCGTTCCGAACTCGTCCATGATGGCTCGGTAGTCGCTGATGTCGTAGCCGTTGTCGGCGTTCGGCGACTCGTACACCGGACACAACCAGACGACGTCGACACCGAGGTCGTCGAGGTACTCGACTTTCGCGGTGACTCCGGGCAGGTCACCGACACCGTCGCCGTCGCTGTCGTAGAAGCTCCGCGGATACACCTGATAGACGACCGCTTCCTTCCACCACTGACGGTCGCGGTCGGTCGTGGCCGTCACGCTTCGCCGAGTCATACCCGAAGGAACGGCGACTGCCACCGTAGTGTTTTCTCACACCGGACCTCGGAACGTATAGCGTGACCGACCTCCGCGGTCGAGCAGCCTCACCGGTAGAGAGTATCGTCGGCTTGTCGTCGCCTCGGGGTCTCTACTCGCTGACAACACCCGCGGCTAAAATTTGTCCGCGGCGCGGTCACGAAACGACCGCCCGGTAGTTCGGAGTAACACGAAGTTTCTCGACCACGTGAGACGCCGTGCCAACAGCACACTCGGATCGGTAGCTCGGCGCGAATTACAGTTTCCCTCGTGAGTAACTGCCGGTCGGCGGACCGGTCGCCGGTCGAAGCCGGGGTCGGGAACCGAGGCTCTCTCGCGCCGCTGTCGAATCCGGTAATTCCGTCTTACCGGGTCGCTCACGGTTCGATGGCGCGGCTTACGGGTTGTCTGGTCAAATAAAGGACGTAATACAAAGTGTGCTGTCGCGATTGGTCATCCCAGTCGATGGCACGCACATCTCGACGTCGACAAAGACCGTGTGCGCTGCAGAGAGCGTTCGGCGGTCCGTTCTCGGGACGATGAGGCGCGTCCTCGTCTTGGCGCTCGTCGTTTCGCTGGTGTCGGCCCCAGCGGCACTGGCGACCGCCTCGACTACCGCCGCATCGGTGTCGGCCGGAACGGACGGCGGTGACGACGGGTACGACGACGGAGACGACGGCGGGGACGACGACCACGACCACGACGGAGACGACGACGGGGACGACGACCACGACGGCGGTAACGGCCGCGACACCGACGAGACGGCCGAGACAGCGAGGTTCCGTCTGGTCGACGTCGACAGGGACCTGCAGGTCGGCGAGAACGGAACCGTGTCGGTGAAACTGGAAAACGAGGGTCCCGGTGACCTCACGGACGCGACGGTCGTCTTGCAGTCGTCGAACCCGGAGATTCGGGTCGGTACCGGTCCCAACGGAAGCCGGTTCGTCGGCGACTGGGAGGACGGCGAGAAGCAGCGAGTCGAGTTCGGCGTCACCGCGACAGCGGCCGCCCGGTCCCAGAAGTATCCGCTCACGGTGACCGTCCGGTACACCGACCCGAGCGGGAACGCCACACGGTCGGCCCCGCTGTCCGTCGGTATCAGGCCCGACAGGGCACAGCGGTTCTCGATAGACGACGTGGACGGGTCACTGCGGGCCGGCGACGACGGCGACATCGAGGTCACCGTCGAGAACGACGGTCCTCGCGACGTCGAGAACGCCGTACTCGTCGTCCGCGAGACGGCGGCGGGCGTCACCGCCCTCAAGTCCGAAGTCGCCCTCGGCGAGTTCGACGACGACGAGTCGGAGACCGTCGAGCTACCGTTCCGGGTCGCGAGGACGGCCAAGCCGACCAAGCGGCAGTTCGAGTTCGCGGTGCTGTACACGACGGCGGACGGCAACCGACGGGATAGCGGGCCGCTGTTCGCCCGAGTCAAGATACGGGACCGGCAGGACGTCGTCGCCGTCGAGGACGTCGACTCGAACGCACAGGTCGGAGCGAGGGGGACGGTCGAGGTGACGCTAGAAAACGAGGGCGACGACGAGTTGACCGACGCCAGAGTGACGTTCTCGTCGCTGGACCCCGGGTTCCGCTTCGGGACCGCGCGCAACACGTCGCGGTTCGTCGCCGAGTGGGACGGCGGCGAGGAGCGGACCTTCGAACTGACGGCGCGGTTCGCGAACGACACGGTGACCGACGAGTACCCCGTGTCGGTCACGACCAGATACACCGACGAAGACGGCGACGAGCGAGTCGCCGACGACGTGCAGTTCGGCGTCGAACCCGACGACGAGCAGTCGTTCGAGGTCGACGACGTCGAGGGCGACCTCAGGGTCGGAGACGACGGAACGCTCGAGGGGACCGTCGAGAACGACGGGCCGAGAGACGTCGAGGACGCAGTGTTGGTCGTCCGGTCGCCCGAGGACGGCGTGACCCCGCTGAAGACGCAGGTCCCGCTGGGCGACTTCGAAGACGGCGAATCGGTCGACTTCGAGTTCCCGTTCCGCATCGCGGACACCGTCGAACCGACCGAGCGGCAGTTCGAGTTCGCCGTGCGCTATACGAACGCGGAGGGCGAACGACGGACGAGCGACCCGCTGTTCGCGACGGCCTCGATTCGCGAGGAAGTCGACGTCGTCGAAGTCGTCGACGTCGACTCGAACGCACAGGTCGGTGACAGAGGGACGGTGACGGTGACGCTGGTCAACGACGGCGAGGAGGACCTGACGGACGCCCGGGTGACGTTCACCGCTACGGACCGCGCGTTCAGGTTCGGGAACGCCTCGAACGCCACGCGGTTCGTCGCCGAGTGGGACGCCGGCGAGGAGCGGACCTTCGACCTGACGGCGCGGTTCGGCGCGGACGCCGCGACGGACGAGTATCCAGTGCTGGTCACGACCAGATACACCGACGAAGACGGCGACGAGCGAGTCGCCGACGACGTACAGTTCGGGGTCACACCAGCGGCCGAACAGCGGTTCGACGTCGACGCGCGAGCGGCGGACCTCCGCGTCGGGCGCGACGGGAGCATCAAGGGCGTCGTGGAAAACGACGGCCCGCAGGGCGCTAACTCGGCTGTCCTCCGGGTCATCACGCCGAACGAGGACATCGTCGCGCTCGAATCGGAGTACGTCCTCGGGAACTTCGATAGCGGCGACCGGGCGTTCTTCCAGTTCCCGATCCGCGTCCTCGACAGCGCGCGGCCGGGCCGCAAGCAGTTCGAGTTCGTGGTCGAGTACCGCAATCAGGACGGCGACGTCGTCGAGAGTAAGCGCCTCCCGGCACGGTACGACGTCGTCGCCGAGGCGGGGCAGTTCCAGATTCTCGACGTCGACACAGACGTGCAGGTCGGCGAGGACGGGACGGTCGCGCTCAGGATGCGCAACGTCGGCACAGAGGACATCACGAACGCCGTGGTTCAGTTAGAGTCGGTCAGCGGGGACCTGACGGTGGGTGCAGCGGGCGGGCGGAACGGGAGTCGCGCCGTCGGCCGGTGGGACGCCGGCGAGCGACGGACAGTCCGGTTTCAGGTCTCCGCACCCACCGACGCGGCCCCGCAGGAGTACCCGTTCGACGTGCGCGTCGCCTACGAGGACGAAGACGGCGACCGACAGCGGTCGGACCCCATCGCTCTGGCGCTCACACCGGCGCCCGAACAGGCGTTCGCTGTCCGAGACGTCACCGGCGACCTCGAGGTCGGTGCCGAGCGAGACCTCACGGGACGTGTCGTCAACGACGGCCCCCGCGACGTCGAGGACGTGGTCGTCGAGGTCACGTCGACGACGGAGTCGCTGGTGCCACAGGAGACCGAGTACGCCGTCGGCAACCTGTCGGCCGACGAGGCCGCCGAGTTCCGACTCCCGGTCCGCATCCCGTCGGACGCCGAGGCTATCCCGAGACAGGTCCAGTTCGTCGTTCGCTACACCAACGCCGACGGGGACCGCCGCGAGAGCAAGCGCCTCTCGTCGCGCCTCTCGGTCGACAGAGAGCGGGAGACGTTCCGAGTCGTCGCGCTGCGGGAGTCCGTACAGGCCGGTGACGACGGCAACGTCACGCTGACGCTCGAAAACGCGGGTACCACGCGGGTGCGGCAGGTGCTCGTCTCGTTGCGCTCACAGAGCGGCGAACTGGACGTCGGGGACGCGGCGAACGCGTCGCGGTTCGTCGACGAGTTGCGACCCGGCGAGCGACGGACCGTCTCCTTCCGCGTCGCCGCGCCCGAGGACGCGGGCAGCCAGCGATTTCCGCTTCGCCTCCGCGTCGACTACGAGGACAGGACCGGGGACAGTCAACCCGCGGAGACGAGGCTCCTCGGGGTGACGACCACGCCGGAGCAGTCGTTCACGGTCGTGAACGTGTCCGGGCCCCTCAGAGTGGGCGCTGAGGGAACCGTCCGGGCCAGCATACGCAACCGCGGACCGCTGGCCGTCAGCGACGCGTTCGTTACCCTCTCGGTCGGGAGCGAGAACCTGAAGGTACAGGAAAACGAGTCCGCTATCGGCCGGTTCCGGGCGGGCGAGACAGCCACCGTCTCGTTCCCCGTCGAGGTGCTTGACGAGACCGAACCCGGCGACCGACGCGTCTCCTTCGTCGTGGAGTATACGAACGCCGAAGACGAGGCACGACAGAGCGATTCGCTCCCCGGATTCGTCGCCGTCGACGGTCGGCGACCGGTGTTCGTGGTTCGCGCGGCGAACACGTCGGTCGACGTCGGGGAGAGCGACGTCATCACGCTCGTGGTCACGAACAACGTCGACGTGCCGCTCACCGACGTGGACGCCAAAGTGTTCGTCAACGACCCGCTGAGTACCGACGACGATCAGGCATTCGTCGGGCGCATCGACCCGAACGAGACCGTCAGACTCGCGTTCGCGATGAGTGCGGCCGGGGGCGCGACCCCGAAAGACTACCCGCTGTCCATCGACTTCCAGTATCAGGAACCGGACGAGGAGACGAAACTCTCGGACACGTACCGCGTCCCCGTCACGGTGCAGGAACCGGCCGGTGACGGGATTCCGTGGCTCCTGTTGCTCGCCCTCCTCGCGCTCTTGCTCGTGATTGCCGCCGCGGTGGTCCGCTACCGTCGCCGCAGACGTGTGGCGGGGCCCGACGACGAAGCGGTGACCGAATCGGCCGACGACGAGTCCGACACGCCCGCGGGGTGACCCGTGGCGCTACAGGACCGCATCCTCGGCCGGGTCAACGACCTGATCGTCAGGCGACCCACCGGCGTCGTCGTGGCCTTCCTCCTCGTCACGGCGCTGTTTGCCCCCGGACTAGCGACCATCTCGACCGAGGCTGGGACCGAGCAGTTCACGCAGGAAAGCCCCGCCCAGACCGCGCTCGACCGGGTGAACGAGGATTTCGGGCCGACGTTCGACTCCGAGGGAGGCAGTACGCAGTTGATTCACCGGGGGCGAAACGTCCTCTCGAAACCCGAACTGCTGCGGATGCTCCGGGTCCTCGAACGCCTCGACTCCCGCGAGGAACTGCGGGTCGAATCGACGAGCAGTGCCGCGAGCACGGTCGCCCGCACGCTCGATCCGTCGGCGACGACGCTCGACGCCCAGATTCGGGCGATAGAGTCCGCCTCGCCGGGTGAAATCGACCGCGCGGTCCGGGCCGCCGCCGACCGGCCGGACTTCCGAACGCAACTGAGCGACGACTTCAACCCCGAATCGGCCGCAGCGTCGGCGACCATCGCCGTCGTCCAGCACCGCATCCCCGGCGGCGTCGACGAGACGGCTGGGATGGGGACCGACAGCCCGCTCACCTCGATTCAGCTCAGGGCACAGCGCGTCGTCGCGGCCACGGACGGCGACATCGTCGTGTTCGGGTCGGGACTCGTCGCTCGGGAGTTCTCGGCCATCATCTTCGACTCGCTGTTCATCGTCGTGCCCGCGGCGGTGACGCTCATCTTCGTCTTCCTCGTGTACGCGTACCGGAATCCGGTCGACCTCGTGTTGGGACTGCTCTCGCTGGTCATGACCGTCGTCTGGACGATGGGCTTTCTCGGACTGGTCGGCATCCCGTTCACGCAACTGCTCATCGCAGTGCCGCCGCTGTTGCTCGCGGTCGGTATCGACTTCGGCCTCCACGCGATCAATCGGTACCGCGAGGAACGAGCGACGGGGGCCGACATCCGGCAGTCGATGGCGCTGGCAAACAGACAGTTGCTCGTCGCGTTTTTCATCGTCACCGGGACGACGGTCATCGGCTTCAGCGCCAACACGGTCAGTGACCTCGGCCCGATTCGGGAGTTCGGCATCGTCGCCGCCTTCGGCATCGTCTTTACGTTCCTCATCTTCGGCATCTTCCTCCCGGCGGCGAAGGTCACCGTCGACGAACTGTTCGACTCACTGGGGATCCCGATGCCGTTCCAGCGGCCGCTCGGCAGCGAGGGGACGCCCCTCGGTCGCGTCCTGCCGGTCGGCGTCGGTATCGCCCGACGGGCACCGACCGCGTTCGTCGTCCTCGTCCTCCTCGGATCCGTGGGGGCGGGGTACTACGGCACCGGCGTCGACACGGCGTTCTCACAGGACGACTTCCTCCCGCCCGAGGACAACCCCGACTACCTCGAAGAGTTGCCCGAACCCTTCCGACCGGGCGAGTACACCGTCACGGAGCGGACGAACTTCCTCGAAGCGAACTTCGAGGCCGCACAGGGCGACACCGTCGTCGTCTACGTACAGGGGCCGATGCGACAGGACGACGCGCTAGAGTCCATCCAGCGAGCGAGCCAGCACCCACCCGAGACGTTCGTCGCGTCGGACCGCGAGGCGGACTCGCAGAGTATCATCGGGGTCGTCCGGTCCCACACGAACGACTCGCCTTCGTTCGCTCGCCTCGTCGACCGGAGCGACGTGGACGACGACGGCATCCCCGACGACAACCTCGAAGCGATATACGACGCCCTCCTCTCGTCGTCGGCCCGCGACCGCGCGCTCCGGTTCATCACCGAGGACCTTCGCAGTACCCGAGTCGTCTACACGACGAAAGGAGACGCCGAACAGGGGGCGATCACCCGCGACGCGCGCACCGTCGCGGACCGCTACCGATTCGAGGCCACCGCTACCGGCGCAGCCGTCGTCTTTCAGGACGTGGCGGACGCGATACTCGCCTCGGCGGTCCAGAGCCTCCTCATCGCGTTGGTCCTGACCGCGCTCTTTCTCCTCTTTATCTATCACGTTCTCGTCGACCGGGTCTCGCTCGGGCTTGTCAACCTCGTCCCCATCCTCGTGACCATTGCCCTGCTCGCCGGGTCGATGCGGTACTTCGACCTCCCGTTCAACGCACTCACCGCGACGATACTCTCTATCTCGCTCGGCCTCGGTATCGACTACTCCGCGCACTTCGTCCACCGGTTCGCCGACGAATACGAACTCCGTCTCGACCGTGCAGACGGTGAAGCCGGGACCGAGGCGCCGATGACCGCCGTCTTCCCGGCGCTGACGGCCACCGTCACCGGCACTGGCGGTGCGCTCACCGGAAGCATGATAACGACCGTGAGCGGTATCGGCGTCCTCGTGCTGGCAATCACGCCGATACTCGGCCAGTTCGGCGTTCTCACGGCCCTGTCGATTCTCTACTCGTACCTCACCGCGATGGTCGTCACGCCGAGCGTCATCGTCGTCTGGGCGCGGTTCGTCGGGTGACGGCACGAACAGCCCGCTCAGGGAGTCCCATCGCCGTGCCTCGTATCGCTCGAATCACCCCACCAGCCCGCGATGTACCACACGAGCGGCGACAGCGTCACTGCGGTCGTCAGAGTACTCCGAAAGGCGGCGGTAGTATTGTGCTTGAGAGACAAAACAACTACGTATCAGGACGCCGTGCCGTCGACCGATGAGCGAGGACGATACCCTCGAAGCGATCCGTGAGCGAAAGCGCGAGCAGATCCGTGAACGCGTCGAAACCGAGACACAGGAGTCACCGTCCGAACCGGTGGCGGTGGATAGCCGGGCCGAGTTCTCGGCGGCCGTCGATTCGCACGACGTCGTGTTGGTCGACTTCTACGCGGACTGGTGCGGGCCGTGTCAAATGCTCGAACCGGTGGTCGAATCCATCGCCGCAGACACCCGGGCGACAGTCACAAAAGTAGACGTCGACGCGAATCAGGCGCTCGCATCGGAGTTCGGCGTCCAGGGCGTTCCGACGCTCCTGCTGTTCGTCGACGGAGAGCCCGTCGAACGCCTCGTGGGGATGCAACAGAAATCACAGCTCCGCGCGCTCGTCGAAGCGTACAGCTAACGGCTGCCTACAGCTAGTGTCTCGCGTCTGACGGAGAACTCCTGCTCGGAGGCGCACAGACCGACAGTATCGTTCTATAGTGACAATTGAAACGATTCACACACCGACCGCACCGCCGTCGTGCGGTCGGGTGTGCATTGACTTTCAATGGCTACTATAGTCTTCGGCGACGACCGTCAGCGGTGAGCCCCGTGTCCCCCGACGGTCGTCGCCTTCCGAAACCGACGACACCGTCACGAGCGGGGCGGAGAGTCTCACTCGTGGAACACCACGCGTTGCTCCCCGACCGGTTCCCCCTTCGAACGGTAGGCTGCCGTGGCGCTCCTGTCGTGAAATGTGCGGTACGTGGTTCGAAGACCCACCACCGGGATAAACCCGAGCGCTTTTCTCATAGTATTGGAACACACATACAATATTAATGCGACCCGGCTCGGCGGTATACGTGTGACGATGACTGAGATAGACATCGAGCCCGCTGAGACCGTCGACGCGCGCGGGGCAGCGTGCCCGGGACCGCTGATGGACCTGATCGGTGCGATACGGAGCGCCGAGTCAGGTGCCGTCGTGTGCCTGCTGAGCGACACCGAACAGTCGCTGACGGACGTGCCCGAGTGGACCGACGAGGCCGGGTACGAACTGCTCGCGACCGAGGAGCGCGACGACCACTACGAGTTCTACGTGGAGAAGGCATGACCGAGCGCATCGTCATCGTCGGCGGCGGCACCGGCGGCACTGTCCTCGCAAACGACCTCGCGGACCGACTCGGCGCGGTGATCGACGCGGGCGACGTCGAGGTAACGTTGGTGAACGACGACCCGGACCACGTGTACAAGCCGGTGTGGCTGTACGTCCCCTTCGGCCAGCGTGAGCCCGAAGACGGACGCCGGCGACTGCGGGAACTCGTCGACGACCGGATCGAGGTCCGGATCGATCGCGTCACGGAAATCGACACCGACGCCGAGCGCCTCCGCTACCGCGACGCCGCGGTTCCGGTCGACTACGACTACCTCGTACTCGCGACCGGATCGACGCTCGCACCCGAAACGGTTCCCGGCCTCGAAGCGGGCGGGTACGACTATTACAGCGAGTCGGGGGCCAAAGCGCTCCGGGAGGAACTGCTGTCGTTCACCGAGGGCGACCTCGTCCTGAGCGTCGTCGGGACGCCACACATGTGCCCGGCGGCACCGCTTGAGTTCGTGTTCATGGCCGACGACTGGTTCCGCGAGCGCGGGCTCCGGGACGAGGTCGACATCACGTACACGTATCCCATCCAGCGCGTCCACGGCAACCCCCACATCGCCGAGTGGGCCCGTCCGCTGATGGACGAACGCGACATCTCGGTTGAGACGTTCTTCAACGCCGAGTCGGTCGATCCGGACGGGACGATCACGTCGATGGAGGGGGTCGACCTCGACTACGATCTGCTCGTGTCCATTCCGCCCCATCGTGGTATCGACCTGATCGAGAAGGCAGGACTCGGCGACGACGGTTGGGTCGACGTCGACAAGCACACGCTCGAAGCCGAGGCCGCCGAAAACGTCTACGCACTCGGAGACACGGCCGACACCGGCGTCCCGAACGCCGGAAGCGTCGCCCACTACCAGGCCGGCGTCGTCGGCCAGCGGATCGCAAGCGAGATCCGGGGACGCCCGGCGACGGCCACGTACGACGGGAAGACGCTGTGTTTCATCGAGACGGGGATGGACGCGGCGTCGTTCGTCGAGTTCGACTACGAGAGTCCGCCGTCGCCGGCACCGCCGTCCGAGAAACTCCACTGGTCGAAACTGGCGTACAACGAGTCCTACTGGCTCACCGCGCGGGGGCTCCTCTGACCATGTCCGAGGAGATTCCGTCGGGGCAGCCGGAACTCGAGGCGGCCATCGAGGAGAACCCCGAAGCGGTCGCGGACCTCGTCCGACGACTCGACGCAGTCAACGAACGACTGGACGTACTCGCTCTCGGTGAGAGCGCCCTCAGCGACGAGATGGTTCGGGAACTCGCTGACACGGGCTCTACGCTTGCCGAATCGGCCGACGGACTCGCCACCGACGAGACCGTTGCACTGGCCGAGACGATCGGGGAAAACGGTGGGGAACTCCGGGCGGCGATAGAGTCGCTCGTCGTCCTACAGCAGAGCGGAACGCTGGAGACGGTAGTCGAGATGGCCGAAGTGGTGTCACTAGTGACGGCGGCACTCGACGACGAGATGGTCCGGTCGCTGGCTGGGACTGGGTCCGCCCTCGGCGAAGTCGCCCAGACCGCTGGGGAGGACGACGCACGAAACGGTATCGAGACCATGTTGGAAAGTGTCAGTGCGGCCGAGCGGGAGACGCCCGAGCGGGTCGGTCCCGTCGGACTGCTCAAAGCGTCACGTGATCCGGACGTCCAGCGCGGCCTCGGCTATCTGCTTGCGATAGCGCGGTCGATCGGCCGGTCCCAGACCGAGTGACAACCGGTCTCGCCGGTTTCGCGGTCGGTGCTACAGATTTCGGTTACTCCTCGGCGAGAGATCTCCGACGGCCTCGTCTAGACCCTCGAAGAAGCGATAGGCGTCGGCGGCGGCGTCGATTACTTCCGTTTCTTCCGTAGCTCCTCTGCCCGGAGTTCCCCCTTCGCGTGCCACGTGCGGGGGCGACACGCCACGACGAGTGCGGTGCCATAGAACACCGCGACGACACCGATGATAGCGCTGCCCGGGATCATCCCGATAGCCGCAGACGAGATCCACGACTCGGTCGAGAAGGCCGTGATCCGAATCAGCCAGGCGACCAGCAGGACGGCGAACAGCGGGAGGTACACACGCCGCAGTCGGTGCGCTATGGCCTCTTCCGCCGTTATCTTCAGGGTTGGCGTCCGGTAGTCTTCGCCGAGAGACGCACGCCAGTCTTCGTCTTCGACGCCGCTCGCGGGATCGAGGCCATACGCCCAGACGTTTTCCTGAATCGTTCGAACCCGCGTCCGCCAGATATCGTACCCACGGTAGCGGCGTGACTCGATGACGAGGAAGACCGTGAGCGTCGCGATACCCACGAGGATGATGTAGTGGGGGTTGTCGGGACTGGAGAACGCCCACGTGATGAGCGCCGCGATGACGATGACCGCCCAGTTGGTGGTGCGGTCGAGGCGTTCACGCCAGAGTTTCATCCGATGGATTTCGCCACGATAGAGGTGGGCCATCGCAGAACTCGGCCCCATATCCTCGTCGAGCATCCCGGCACCGACGTGTGGTGACGCCGCCGCGGCTTGCTCACCGTCTGTCTCGTCAGTCGAAGATGCAGTCATCCTTGGTTCCCTGTAGCGCTATTCGTCATCGGCCGCCGGAAGGGCATCTAGAACCCGCTCGAAGCGTGCACGAACCTCGTCCGCAACCGCGTCGAGGGCCGCCCCCTCGACGGCGCCGAGGAGCACGTGCGGGTCGACGGCGCTGACGCCGACCGTTCCGTCGTCCTCCTCGTAGACGATGACGTTACACGGCAAGAGCGCGCCGAGACGCAGTTCCGTTTCGAGTCCCTCGTGTGCCAGCGAGGGGTTGCAGGCACCGAGAATGCGATAGCGCCGGAACTGGTCGTCCAGATCGAGTTTCTCCGCGAACGTCGCTCGCACGTCGATATCGCACAAGACGCCGAATCCTTCGTCTTCGAGGGCCGCAGTCGTCTGGTCGACGACGTCGTCGAACTCGCCGGCCACGGCCTTGTCTATGGTATAGGGCATACTGTACAATTCTCTTGGAAGGTCTTATGGGTTGTGTTCAGTTCGTGGGCGCTCTCGTGGTCATCGGGTCAGACGAGGAGTTGAATATCGGCTTCAGCCATGTCCTGTATCGCGGTCGCCGCACCGACGCCGGTAGTGACGCCGTCGTAGAAGTCGTCCTCGTCGTAGTCCATCAGTTCGATGGTCATCTGACAGGCCTGGAACTCGACTCCCATGTCGAGGCTCGTCTCGATGAGTTCCTCGATGGTCGCCGTGTCGTTGTCGTCGATTCGCTTCGCCATCATCTTCGTCGTCATCCGGTCCATCCCGGGAAGAGCGGCCAGTGCATTCGGGATGGGCATGTTGGGGTTGCCGACCGAACTCAGTTTGAGGTGCTTCGACCGCTCTTCGTGGAGAATGTCCAGTCCCCAGAACGTGTGGAAGACGGTCACCTCGTAGCCGAAGGCTGCGGCCGTACTCGCGAGGATGAGTGGGGGATACGCCATATCCAGCGTCCCCTTCGTCGCGATGATCGACATCTTCTGTGTGTCGTCCTCGCTCTCGGTCCGGGCCTCGGCTAGCTGTTCCTCTAGTTGCTCGACGCGCGTAGCCAACTCCGCGCGTGACGGCGCGTCGTCGACGGCTGCGTCCTGTGTGTCGGTACTCATCGGTGTCGAATCACTCCGTCACGCGGACGTAGTGCTTGTAGACGCCGTCACCTTCCGCTTGTTCGAGCAGTTCGACGCCGCTGGTACCAGCAGCCCAACCGTCGATGTCACTCATGCTACCGGAGTCCGTCGCGAGCACTTCCAGAACTGCACCCGCATCGAGATCGTCAACGGCGGCCTTGGTCTTGACTACCGGCATTGGGCACGATGCACCTTTCACGTCGAGCGTCTCCGTGATATCGAATTCTGCACTCATAGTTTTGATCGCTCCGTCCATCTGTATTGGAGCTATCACACAATACCGTCCGAGTGGTTAAAAGAATGTTGGTTCTTGTATATACTACGAACACTTGGCTCTCCGCCACCACCCATAAAGCGCGCTTCAGACCGTTTCCGGTGGGTGAGCATCATATTCAGTGTCTCTCGGGCGCAGAATATTGTGTGTATTGTGATTTTCTATGCAAACCCTTTTGTACGTCAGTCCGGTAGGAGGGAGTGTACGATATGAACGCTGAAGACTTCCCGACACCAGATGTCGAAGTCGAAACGATCGCTCCCGAACGGTTGAAAGACCGCATCGACGCGGGCGAGGAGATCGTGCTCCTCGACGCGCGCATGCAGTCCGACTACGAGGAGTGGCGTATCGACGGCGAGACCGTCACCTCGATCAACGTCCCGTACTTCGAGTTCCTCGACGACGACATCGGCGAGGACGTCCTCGATCGCATCCCCGACGACCGCGAAGTGACCGTCCTGTGTGCGAAAGGCGGTGCCAGCGAGTACGTCGCGGGCACGCTCGCAGAGCGCGGTTACGACGTCAATCACCTCGAAGACGGCATGAACGGCTGGGCGAGCATCTACGAGACCGTCGAAGTAACTGACTACGACGGCGCCGGCACGCTCCTCCAGTATCAGCGACCGTCCTCGGGCTGTCTCGGCTACCTCGTCTACGACGACGGGGAAGCCGCGGTCATCGACCCGCTGCGTGCCTTCACCGACCGCTACCTCGAGGACGCCGAGGACCTCGGCGTCGACCTGAAATACGCGCTAGACACCCACATCCACGCCGACCACATCTCGGGTGTGCGCGACCTCGACGACGAGGGCGTCGAGGGTGTCATCCCCGAGGCCGCGGTCGACCGCGGCGTCACCTACGCCGACGAACTGGCGTCCGCGGAAGACGGCGACACGTTCCAGGTCGGCGACGTTACCGTCGAGACCGTCTACACGCCCGGTCACACCACGGGTATGACGTCGTACCTCATCGGCGACAGCCTGCTGGCGACCGGCGACGGGCTGTTCGTCGAGAGCGTCGCCCGCCCCGACCTCGAAGAGGGCGACGACGGTGCGCCGGATGCCGCGCGCATGCTCTACGAGTCCCTGCAGGAGCGTGTGCTGACGCTGCCCGACGACACGCTGATCGGAGGTGCCCACTTCAGCGACGCCGCCGAGCCCGCCGCCGACGGCACCTACACGGCACCCATCGGCCGGCTCGTCGAGGAGATGGACGCGCTCACGATGGACGAACAGGCGTTCGTCGACCTGATCCTCTCGGACATGCCGCCGCGGCCAGCCAACTACGAGGACATCATCGCGACGAACCTCGGGCAGAACGCCGTCGACGACGACGAGGCGTTCACCCTCGAACTCGGGCCGAACAACTGCGCCGCGAGCCAGGACTCGCTCGCGGGTGACTGACATCGCCGATGGAGACTGAGCTACTCGTCCTACAGCTGGCCGCCGAGCTGTTCCCCAACGGGATCAGTCGCTACGCTATCGGCGGCCTGCTGGTCGGGCTCGGTGCAGTCGTGATCTACGTCGGAACGGGCATCCCGGCGGGCGCGAGCACGTTCCTCGAGTCGACGCTGTCGTACGTTTCAGACCAGTCGCGGTTCCAGCAGTACGTCAGCTCACGTGACTGGCGCGTCGTGTTCACGCTCGGCATCGTCCTCGGTGCGGCAGCGTTCGCGGCGACGGTCCAATCCGGCGTCATCACGACGTCGCTCTACGAGCCCGGAACGACCGGCCAACTGTATGAGATCGCCGGCGTGACGCTCTGGACGACTGACGTCCAGCCGTGGCGGCTGTTCTTCGGTGGCATTCTCGTCGGGATCGGGACCCGAATCGGGAAGGGCTGTACGTCCGGCCACGGCGTCTGTGGCGTCGGTTCGGCGTCGAAGACGTCCATCGTCGGCGTGGCGACGTTCCTGACCGTGGCTATCGGCACCGCACAGGTCGTCGCTGCGCTGGGGGTGAGCCCATGAGCAATCGACACCCGCTGTTCAAGCCGCTGATCTTCGTCGGCGGCCTGATCTTCGGGTTCGGGCTCGGCTTCAGCCACATGGCGCGTCCGGAGGTCGTGCTGAACTTCCTCCAGTTCGAGGATTTCGGCCTGCTGTTCGTCATGTTCGGCGCGGCCATCGTCTCCGGCATCGCCTTCGCGGTGATGCCCAGGATTCGAGACACCGCACCGCTGACCGGCGACCGGTACGAACGGCGCCTGAAGCCGTTCGACCGGAACGTCCTCGTCGGCGGCGCCGTCTTCGGCGTCGGCTGGGGGCTCTCGGGCATCTGCCCGGGCGCGGCCTACGCCAGCCTCGGCGTCGGCAACGTCACCATCCTCTGGGCGCTCGCCGGCATGTTCGTCGGCGCGTACCTCCAGGGCTACTGGCGGAGCCGGAGCCAGACACGCGACACGGCCGCGACGGGCGCAGACTAACTCACAGCTATGGATCCCGCCCGCAGAAGCGTTCGAGGCATCTACGCACGACCTCAATCAGCAGTTCAAACGACTGTTGAGCGAAGTGACCGCTCGGGAGCAACCGGACAGACATCGAACCGCTCTATCATTTGAGGAACCCCGACCGTCCGTGACAGTTGTTTAACCGTGGCGACGATGTCGGTTGATGGCAGAGGGTCGAGTTTCATTCAGATAGAACGCAAGACGGGAGAGCGGACACCGCGTACAAGAGGTAGGCTTTTGTGACGGCTATTTGTCTGTTCTGCCATGCGGTGGTCCCCGCTTGCACGCAGCGAATACCGGACAGTGCTCACCTCAAAGGGAGCGTGGATACTCGCTCTCCTCGTCGTTCTTTGGGGGTTCCGACCGACCTACGCCGGGTGGGACGCGGTCGGACGAAATATCACCATCGGATACATCCAGATCGGCGTCGACCTGTTCCTCCCGATCGGTGCCCTCCTCCTGTCGTATCAGTCACTCATCGGTGAGCGAACCACTGGCAGTCTCAAGTTCCTCCTCGGGTTGCCACTGACGCGGACGCAGGTCCTCTTCGGGAAGACGACTGGGCGGTTCGTGGGCGTCGGGACGGCGATCGTCGCGGCAACGCTCGTTCTCGCCGGCATCGGCCTACTCGAACACGGCACGTTCGGTCTGCTTCCCTTCCTCGGGACGCTCGTCGCGACGCTGTTACTTGCCAGCGCGATGGTCGCTGTCGGCGTGTTCGTCTCGACGGTCACTCGACGAACCGTGACTGCCGCGACAGGGGTATTCGCATACTTCTTCGTGACGCTGTTCTGGAGTCGGATCGTCACGTCGCTCTATACTGCCGTCACCGGCATTCCGGTCAACCCATACGATGCGCCGGCGAGTGGGCCGCTCTTTCTCGCGCTTAGATTGACCCCCGATGGCGCGTACAACGTCCTAACGAACTGGTTTCTCGACGTCGGCAACTCGACAGAGCTGTTTCACATCGTCTACACCAAACTCGCTCCAGGTGTCTCTGTGAACGCTTTCGTCGTCGAGGCAGCATTCGACGGCGGCGGTCCATGGTACCTCCACCCCGCACTGAGCCTGGTCGTCCTACTCGTCTGGGTGGTGGTGCCGGTAGCTCTCGCTCGCCGTGTCTTCAACAGAGGTGACGCATTATGAGCTCGTCAGAGCCCGCAATCGAAGCCAACGCGGTGACCAAGGAGTACGACGACGTCCACGCCGTCGATAACCTCGATCTGACAGTCGAGCGCGGCGAAACGTACGGGTTTCTCGGCCCGAACGGCGCTGGCAAATCGACGACGATCGGACTGTTGCTCGATTACCTGCGACCGACTTCAGGAACGGTCCGCGTCCTCGGTCGCGATCCACGACGTGACATCGTCGAGGTTCACGACCGAGTCGGGGTGCTTCCGGATCGATTTGGCCTCTACGAGGGGCGATCCGCACGTCAGCACGTCGCGTTCGTCGCAGAGACGAAACGCGACGACGACGATCCGGCAGTACTCCTCGAACGCGTTGGACTCGGAGATGCCGTCGACGACGATGCGGGTGACTTCTCACGTGGAATGGAGCAACGGTTGGCGCTCGCGATGGCACTCGTCGGCGACCCCGAACTGCTCGTCCTGGACGAACCGTTCAGCGGCCTCGATCCACACGGCGTCCGACGGGTACGGGAAATCGTCCACGAGGAGAACCAGCGTGGTGCAACGGTGTTCTTCTCCAGTCACGTTCTCGGGCAGGTCGAACTGGTCTGTGACCGGATCGGTGTCCTCCACGAGGGGCAGTTGGTTGCCGAGGGAACGCTCGACGAACTCCGAAATCGGACTGCGTCACCCGACGACGCGACGATGGAAGACGTGTTCGTCGAACTCACCGACGCTCGTATCGACGACGAGGGCGAGCGGCGATGAAGCGCCGAACGTTCTTGACGGCGAGTACGCTGTCCATCGCTGGTCTCTCCGGGTGTGTCGGTGATACTGAATATCGAATCTCCAACACGGCGACGGAGACGTCTCTGGACCCGCTCTCGCTGTCAGTACGCCTCGCAGTCGCTGACGCGACGATCGAACAGCCGGCCGCACTCACGCTCACACTGGAGAACACGGCCGACGACCCGATTCGAATCCGTAGCTACGGCGTCTGGCCCTTCGGCGTCCTCGCACTCGCCCTGTCGCCGACGCCCGGCGAAGACACGTGGAAGACGACCCTGTTCTCTCCATCATACGAAACAACCGACCGCGTAGAAGTCGACCGTGGCGGGTCGTCGATGTCGTTGGATGGGGAGCCGATAACCCGGCCGCTCGATCCCGGCGAGAGTGTCAGCAGACGATACGAACTTCGCGGCGACGACCTCCCAAGCACAGGGACACACTACATCGTGGAGAAGTTCGATGGACGAGCCTCACGGTACTCGAGGGATGACGACTGGGAAACGCTCGAGTACCAGATCCGTCTCAGTATCGAAGAAAAACGACGATTGCCGATGTAGGAGTGGCACCTCGATACAGGGCCTGCTCCGAAACCCGAACGTTTTCGTTTCGTCTACCCGACTGCCACAGTCGAATCGACCCCACCTCTGGCGAGATGTATTCTTCCGAAAACGAGGACGCGGAGTTCTCGATGGATATCGCGGCGCTCACCCGCCCCTCCCGATCTGTACCTGATTCACGGGGGCTCGTCTTCGAGAGCTGAACTGCTGTGGACTCGGTCCGTTCGAACGTCCCCGACGCGAGCCGTGGAGACGGTGAGGAGGACCGGTCACGATCTGGCCAACGACGTCTCCGAGTCCCAGACGCAGACCGAGTACCGGCGATAGCAGAGAAATCCTGACGTCCGAGCCATCGCCACCACGTCACGAACACAACGACGATGGCCGTCGCGACCGTAACGTAGCGTCGTATCTTGACTTTCCTGCGGTAGTCTGAACGTTAGCTCTCGCTTTCGTTCGTGGAGACGCTGGTCTGGTTTGTGGTCGCTCCGTCGTCGTTCCGGTTGGCGGTCGTCTCACGGTCGTCGGTCACGTCGCGCGTGAGAGTGACGCCACCGTCTGCGGGGACGTAGATGGTGTTTTCGTTCTCTCGTAGCGCCTCGATGTAGCGCAGGTCGAGCACTTCGGGATTCTGTCGGAGCGCTTCTCCCTTGATGCGAATCTGTTCGGCCTCGGCCTCGGCTTCGATCACTTGGCGCTCCTTGTTCTTCTCGGCGACCTGAATCTCGTACTCCGCTTCCTCGATTTTCTGTTGTTTGACCTTCTTCTGTTCGATGGACTTCGCATACTCGGTCGGGAGTCGAACGTTCCGAACCTGGACGCTCTCGATGACGATACCGCTTCCCTCGGTCTCGTTCTTGAGAGCACCCTCGACGGCGAGTTTGAGTCGCGTCTGTCCCTCACCGGTGTAGATGTCCGTCACGTCGATGTTCCCTCCCTCCGTTCGCAGTACCGAGCGGACTGTTGGGCGGATAAGACGTGTTTCCGCGGTCGGGAGGTTCCGATACTCTTCGTGAAAGCGTGGTGCGTCGCGAGGCGTGACGCGGTAGCGGACAGTCACGTCGACGTCGACGTGCAGGCCGTCTTGGGTGAGAACGCGGACCGAATCATCCTGGTTCGCGTTGTCGCCCTCACCGCTCTGATGACTCATCGTGTAGGTTTGCGGCCGCGTCGGAATACTGACGGTTCCCTCGACGACCGGTGTGATGAAGTGCCAGCCTGGTTCGAGAATCTTACCCGTCACTGCACCCTGGTTCTTGACGACCTTCACGTTCCCCTCGTTGACGCCTTCGAAGGCCATCACACCGCCGACCATCGAGACGAGGAGTATCAAAACGAGACCGATTACCGTGGCGGACGTAGCAAGTCCACCAATATCTAATGGAGGGCTATCGCGCATATCTCATATCGTCCTCCGAATCAGTTGCGTATAATACTGACTACTCACGTGAGATATTTCGGCAGATAACACGAAATTAACCAGCTTCCAGTTCGGGAACCGACGTACACCGCGTCCACAGTGATCGTGGGCACGACGATGCCCAACCGAAGCGGCTCCCCTTTCAGCGTCCGAAACGGATAGGAGTCGTTTCACGGACCTGTTCTGTAGTCCCCATGCCCTCCGCAAATGACGACGTTGCCATCGAAGCGATCGATCTGAAGAAGACGTCTGGCGCTGAAACTGCGCTCGATGGGGGTTCGCTAACCATCCCACCGGAACAATCGATGGCTTTCTCGGTCCGAACGGCGCCGGAAAGACGACGACGATGCGACTCCTGACTGGGCTTTCCACACCGACCTCCGGTGGGGCCCGTATCTCCGACACGTCAGTCGATGATCGGCGTGCTCTTCGAGCAGGTCGAGCAATTGCCGGCCGTTGACGCCGGCAGGGAAGCCCGGGAAGTTCTCGAGGTGGGCGTTCCGTCGGAGGGTGGGCTCGCCTGCGTCGACGACGAGCGTGTCCAGCCCATGGCGAGCCGTGAAGACGGCTACCGAGAGGCCAGCGACGCCGCCGCCGATACCTGCGACTTCCGATGGGCTGGTTGTACTCAGTGGTCAGTTGTCCCCGTTGATGATGTCTGCGAGCCGCTGCCGGTCGAACAACTGTTCACTCTCCGAGATTTGACCATAACCAGGATACGATCCGAATTCGTCGGGGTACAGCTGCTTTGCAGCCATTTCTGTCTGGAACATGTTGATAATCGGGCCCTGATACGGAGTGCCGCCGACGTAGAGATCGTCGTTCTGGACGGCGGTCACCTCACTTCCGACTGGATGGTCCTGAAGGACCTCCCGCTGCCTTTGGATCAAGTTCTCTCCCTGGAAGTCACGATACGTGAGTCCAAAGTTGAAGATGATGACGTCCGGGTCGTACTCCAACAGTCCCTCGAAATCCACCTTGACGGAGGATTGACCGCTGTATGCGCCTTCGAAGGCGTCGACGACGTTCAAATCGCGGTATTGTTTCTTTCCCCACGTCTTTTCGACCTCCGACTTCGGGTTGTAGATGACCCACCCGTCCCGGTTTTCGGGGTTGTACCGTCCGTTCACCAGCGCCAAGGACCGACGTTCGCTCTCCGGCGGCACACGCGACCGAACGTCTTCGATGAACGGCTCGTAGAGGTCAAGCAACGCGTCGCCGCGTTCCTCTTCACCAAATAGAGCGGCGTACTTCGGGATGTATTCGGACAGAGATAAATATGGATACGGTTCGCCGACCGGCCAGTAGGTCCACCCGTCGAAGCGCTTTCGTCGACTCTCGTTCCCGAACCAGGGTGCGACGTTCTCGCGAACCTCCTCCGCCTCTCCTTTATCGAGGCCGTAAATCGCGATGATGGGGTTCGGGTCGACGGCCATCAGATCTGGGTCGAGTTCGTACAACACCTCAAGATCGGTATCACGTTCCTCTGTCGTGAATTGGGCGAGGTCTTCTTTCGCGGGTACCATCACACCGTCGAGAAAGTCATAGAATCCTTGATACCAGAATCGAGGGTCAGCCATACCGACAGCACCGTCCGCTTGGCCGAGAGCGGTCAACACGTCCGCAGTGAACCCAAGACCACCAACCCACGAGGACGGTGGTTCATCGAGGGTGAGTTCACCAACCGGCGGCATCGTCGCTGTGTAGGACTTTTCATCTGTGGGCGTGCTTGTGGACTCCGGCGTCGATCCGGAGTCCGACTGACTGGCACAGCCGGCGAGCAGGCTACCACCGACGACTGCGCCGCCGTACTTGACATACTCTCTGCGCGTCGGTGCTCGACTCGTGTTAGTATCGTTACCACTCATCGGTAGACGTCTCCGTCGATGATGTCCGCCACCCGCTGGCGGTCGAACAGCTGTTCTTCTTCGGGGATCTCGGGGTACGGCCCGCCATCTGATTTCGGCCACTCGCCGAACGTCTCGGGGTAGAACTGCTTCGCGCTCATCTCCAACTGGAAGAGGTTCAGGATCGGTCCCTGATAGCGTGCGCCCTGCGGGAAGACGCGGCCGTCCTGGACTGCGGTGACTTCTGAGGCGACGGAGTGTGACTCCAGCGTCGACCGGAGGTCAGTCATACTCACGTTCGGCTGCATCCCGCTGAGGTACAGAATCACGTCCGGGTCGGCCTCCAGTAGCGCTTCGAAGTCGATGGTGGAGCCGGACTCGAACGAGCGTCCGAACGGGTCACGCGGGCCGAGCGGGCGTGTGTGTGCCGTCAGGAACCCCGGATTATCCACCCTGTACGCCCATATTTGCTTTTCGACGTCGGCGGCGGTGATCATCGCCACGGACGGCCGCTCACTCTCCGGCGGAAGGTCGGCCTCGATAGCTCCGATGACGTCTGCGTGGATGCTGGCGAGGGCTTCGTACCGCGCCTCCTCTTGGAACACCTCGGCAACCGTCTCGAACTGCTCCCACAGCCCGTAGTACTCGTAGTCGCTGGCCCACTCGCCGGTCGGCTCCTGATGACGATCGCTCAGCGAGTTCCCGAACCACGGCGCGACGTTGTCGGTCACCTCTTCGATGTCGCCCATGTCCCACTGGTCGAGTTGGACGACCCACGCGGGGTCCGCGAGGTGGACGTCGCTCTCGAGTTCGTAGAGCTGCTCCTTGCTTGGCTTCCAAGACGCGTACGCATCTGCCCAGTCGACCGAGATGCCGGGGAGTCGCTCGGTGAACTGCGCCCACGTCGCGTCGTAGTACGCCGGACCGTTGACTGCGTTGACGTCGTCGCCACGGCCGAGCGCGAACGCCATTCCGGCGTGATGTGAGAGCCGGGTGAAAATTCGCTCGGGCACCTCCTCGAACTCGACGGTGCCGACTGGCGACATCGTCACCGAATAGCTCTCGTTCTCGGTCGGTGTCGACCGGGAATCCGATCGCCCGGTACACCCGGCAAGTGCCCCGCCAGTGATGACTGCCCCGCCGTACTTCACGTACTCTCGTCGCGTCGGTGCCTCGTGTTCCGTGGCGTCGTCTGCCATACGTTTTAGGCCCGCCTAAAGCAACATAGTGATTCCGGTTTTTAGGCCAGCCGAAAACCAATGTTCGGCGGACGGCCGCTTCGTCCGCGCGAGAGTGCCTCTGGTGGTGACTCGATCTCGCCGGCCTGTACGCCCCAGAGGGTCGCGTACATCACGCCGTGAGCGAAGTCGTTGATCGCGACGCCGCGAACCCACTGGAGCACCGCGCCGCCCAACAGTGCGGCGGCGACGACTGCCGTCGGTCTGGCCGCCTGGACGCTCGTCGTCAGTCTCTGCTGAACTGCTGCCGTTCGTCCGTGGATCGACGGTTCGCTCCTGTGACATCAGATTTCGCCCATCTGCTCCTGCTTGCGCATCAGATAGAGGAAGTACGGGCCGCCGACGAGTCCGGTGACGATGCCGACGGGAATCTGAGTGTCGGAGCCGACGATCACGGCCATGCCGAGTCGCGCGCCGACGTCGGCGGCGACCATCAGCGCGGGACCGGCGAACACACAGCCGACGACGAGTTTCTTGTAGTCGCTCCCGACGACGTTGCGCACCATGTGCGGGACGATGAGGCCGACGAAGCCGACAATGCCCGCGACGGCGATACTCGCAGCGGCCGCGAGCACTGCGACGCCCGAGAGGGCGAACCGGACCTTCTCGACGCTCATCCCGAGCGAACTGGCAGTCCGCTCGCCGAGCAGCAGGACGTTCAGCTGTCGAGAGCTGACGAGCGCGAGCAGCATTGCCACGGCAGTCCAGGGCAACGCCATCCGCACTTGTTTCCAATCTGTACCTGTGAGCGAACCGGTGGTCCACGCTATCGCGGATTGGACGACGCCGATGTCGTCGGCAAAAAAGAATAAGGCCGTCTGGAGGCTCCCGAAGGCCGTCCCGACGATGACGCCTGCCAACACCAGCCGGACGGGC
Organism: Haloarcula sp. S1AR25-4; assembly: GCF_031624555.1. Classification (NCBI taxonomy): domain Archaea; kingdom Methanobacteriati; phylum Methanobacteriota; class Halobacteria; order Halobacteriales; family Haloarculaceae; genus Haloarcula; species Haloarcula sp. S1AR25-4. The sequence continues at coordinate 322,948 of NZ_JAMQOR010000004.1, forward strand.
GAGGTGCCGTTCTTCCACGCGATGGCATACACGATCAGGAACGCGACCGCGCCACCGATGGAGGCGATGAGCGGCAGGAACGCGGCCAGTCCCGAGAACACGACCAGCGTCAGCAGGATCATCAACCCCGCCCCGGAGGAGACGCCGAGAATGAACGGACTCGCGAGTTCGTTCCGGGTGACTGCCTGGAAGATCGCCCCTGAAACGGCGAGGTTCATCCCGACGAGCATCCCGACGAACACGCGCGGCAGCCGGATGTTCCAGACGATGAGGCTCCGCTTGTTCATCTCGGGGATTTCCCCGCCGAGGAGCCACGCTTCCCAGGCTCGGATGTTGAGGACGACGTCCGGGTTGAACACGGCCTGCCACGCTTCAACGATACTCATCGAGAACGCGCCGAAGCTCACCTGAACGAGCCCGCCGCCGATCACGACCGCGAGACTGCCGACGATGAGCGTGAATAGCGAGCCGTCGAACCGCGAGAACCAGCGCTCGCGACGCGAGGTGGTCGAGGTGTCGGTGACTGATTCTCCGGCCATGGTCAGTTGCTCACCTCGCTCGGGTGGCGTTCGGCCTCGATCTCGCGCGCCGCATCGAGGATGAGGTCGTCGTCGACGTGGTCTAGCAGGCGCTTTTGTCCGCGCACGCCGCGCTGCTCGATTTCGTCGTCGGAGAGGTACGTCTCGAACGACCGGTCGATGTCCTGCTCGCGTAACTTGACGCGATGGTCCTCCTCTAAGTCGTGGTCGTCGGGGAGCTGCTCGTCGAACCAGTCGCGCCAGCGGTCACGGTCGCTCCACTCACCGTCGAGCGTGGACTCCTCTCGCATCCAGTCGTAGTGGTCGGCGACCGCCTCCGGGTAGCCGCGTTCCTCGCGGGCATCCGCGACGACGCGGAGCCCGACGCGTCCCCCGCGTCCGGCGGCCATGATTGCCTGTCTGTCGGCTTCCGCTGACGGTGAGGCGACGTATAATCCGTCGACCGGAGTCGTGCCGTCGTGGTCTGCGTACTCGCTGTCGAAGGTCTCGTGTGTCTCCCCGTCGTGTTCGTATGCTTCGAACATCGCCGAACAGTCGTCGAGTCCGCGCATGTACTCGCCGTCGTAGCGGGTCGCGGCGACGACTCGCTGCGCGGAGACAGGGTCGCCCTCCTGGGGCTCGACGACGAACCCGTCGCCATCGACGGCCCGGTCGACCGACTCGACGAGGTCGGTGACGATCTCACAGCCCGCCTCCTCGGCGTGGTCGTGCATCAACTCGTACAACGTTTCGACGTCGATGCCCGCCGGAAAGCCGAGGTAGTTTTCGAGGTGCGCACACCGCTGGATCGAGGAACGCCCGCGGTCGAAGACGGCCGTGTCGAGGCCGTACCGGGCAGTGAAGACGCCTGCCGAGCAGCCTGCCGGGCCGCCGCCGATAACGACGACGTCGTGGTCGTGCCCGTGTGTCGCTTCGAGTTTCGTGCCGGTCATGTTCAGATGTCGCCGTTGACGATATTCGCGACGCGCTGGCGGTCGAACAGCTGGTCGTCTTCGGGAATCTCGGGGTACGGCTCCCCGTCGACGTACCCGGGCCATTCGCCGAACTGGTCCGGGTAGAGCTGTTTGGCCGTCATCTCAAGCTGGAACAAGTTCATGATCGGCCCCTGATAGCGTGCGCCCTGGGCGTACACCTCCCCGTTCTGGACCGCACTTATCTCCGATGCGACGGCGTCGTCTTCCAGTCCCGTACGGATGTCTGCGATGCTGTGGCTCGACGCCATCGTGAACAGCACGAGGATTACGTCCGGGTCGGCGTCGAGCATCGCCTCGTAGTCGACCTGGGTCTGTGGCCCATCGAACTCGGTGTCGTCGAAGGCGTCGATGGCCCCAAGCGGCCGGGTGTGGGCGTTCAGGAACCCGTCGGCGTTCAGGTGGTACACCCAGAACGTGTCGTCCTCCCCCTTGAACGTGAACGCGACCGAGGGGCGTTCGCTTTCCGGCGGCAGTCCCGACTCGATCTCGGACCGTATCGACGAGTGGACCTCTCGGAGAGCACTCGCACGGTCACCGGCACGGAACACCTGTGCGACGCGCTCGTATATCTCCCACAGCGAGAAGTACTCGTAGTCCTCGGCCCATGCTTCAGGCGGGTCGCGCCGGCGGTCGCTGTAGTAGTTGTTGAACCACGGCCCGATCTGGTTCCGGATCTCCGTCACGTCGTCCCGGTCGAGGTTCTCAAGGGTCGACGCGTACGCCGGGTCCGAGAGGTGCACGTCACTGTCGAGTTCGTAGAACCCCTCTTTGCCGAGGTTCCACGAGTCGTTCAGCCCCTCGTACTCGAAGCTGACACCGTCCAGCCGGTCGTAGAAGTGGTTCATCAGCGTCCCGTGGTAGGTCGGGTAGTAGATCGAGTTGATCGCGTCGGCCGCCCCGGACGCGATGGCCATATCCGCGCCGTACGGGAGCCCGGTGTAGACCGATTCCGGGACGGACTCGAACTCGACCGTACCCATCGGGGCCATCGACACCGAGTAGCCGTCGTCGACCGCAGCCTCGGTTGCGGTGTCGGTCGCCGTCTCAGTCTCGGTGGCAGTCGCGGTCGCTGTGTTCGTCGTTTCCGGCGTCGCTCCGGACTCGGACTGGCTCGAACACCCAGCGATCAGTCCACCGCCGATGACTGCGCCGCCGTACTTCACGTACTCTCGTCGCGTCGGTGCCTCGGTCGCGTTGGAATCGTCTGCCATACGGTTTAGGCCTGCCTAAATATACAAAACAGTTCCGGACTTTAGGCCAGCCAAAACTCTCACCGAGGGACTCCACAGCGTGGACACATTGGCGGACCGCCCTCCGGGAGCGCGAGCCCGCAGTGCGGACACCCTCCCCCGTCGGGTGATAGCATCTCCTCGACCACGGCGTCGGTTCCCTCCCGAATCGATTCGATCGTGCCGACGCCCGCTGGAGGTGACTCGGAGTACTCGTCGGCCACCCGTCGCCGGCAGAATCGCACGCGGTCGGTCAGGAAGGGCGGCGTCTCGCCGCCCTCGGCGTCGGTGTCGTCGAGAGCAGGAGTCGACTCAATCTCGACGCCCGACGCTGTGAGTACTCCGAGTGCCTCGGCCGCCCGTCCCCGAACGTACGGGCTCTCGTCGGTCAGTCGCTCACGGAGCATGTCCTCGGCGTCGGCCAGCTTCGCCGGGTGTGCACAGCCGACGACCACCAGCGCCGTACAGAGGTGATATCGGACGAGTTTATTCTCGTCGTTGAGGTGTTCGGCCAGCGAGTCGACTTGGTGGCGAAGCCGATCCGGATCGCCGAGTGCGACGTACGCCAGCGCCTTCGCGAGTTTCTCTTTGACCTCAGGTTCGTCGAACGACAGCCCGATGCGGAGATCGGCCAGCGTTCCCGGGTCGGTAACCTCCGCAGGTGAGTCGACCGCGACGTACCCCAGCGCCTCGGCACAGCGGGCTCGAACGTAGTAGAACTCCTCGTCGTCGGCTACCCGCTCGGCGAGTGCGTCACCGACGAGCAGGACGGTCGCAGGCTCGGACTGAGCCAGCGCGACGAACAGTTTCGCGGTCGTCAATCTGACAGCACGGTCCTCGTCGGTCAAGAACGTCGAAAGCGGACCAACGAGCTCTTCGAAGGAGCGTGACGGCCCCGCAGCGACAGCCCGAACCGCTCGCAGCGCACGCTTGCGAGTCTCAGCATCAGCCGCGCCGAGGCGGTCGAGACACCCCACTGCCACCTCGTGCGCTCCTTCGTTGAGGAGTTCGGGTAGGTGGTCTGGCGCTGGCGGCTGGTCTGGGTCACTCATCGGTTTGGTTGCGTATGTGGATCGCACCCACTACCAGTCGCTTCAATCCGGTGGTTCCGACCTGGCTTGTGAACTCTCTCCTGAGCATCTGTCTCGACGAACGAGGATCGCTGTTCGTGCGTTCGTGACCGTCGCCGCCCACTTCGTCGTCAAAGCGACCCACGGCTACGGACCTACCGTCTCCGCCGTTCGTCCCAAGGAGGGAGTCACCGACTCGAAACCGGAGTTGGCCGAAGACGATGAGCAGGGCGAGTACAGGGGCGTTGAGTTTCGTGTTCGCGGTCTTGCTCTCTACGTCTGTCGCTCACGGAGTTCCTGTTGAAAGCTGGCGTTGACGGCGAGATCGACTACGCGCCCGTGTTGACCGCGGATGAGTGTGTCGAAGTCGTCGTCTCGGCATTGATACCGTCTGACTGAGCGACGAATGCCCCGTTTGGGCTCGCCGATCGAGAGTGGCAACGCTCTGTAGGGGCACCAAAGTCAACACGATCTCCATGTCCGCTCAATTCCCTCGTCCAGAATGGGCAGAAATCGGGCATCTCATTGGGAGATTGACCCCGAATGAGCGATATTTGACCCGAAACCTGCCTACGTTCCGAAACGATTCCCACGCTGTCACGATAGATATAGCGTTCAGCAGTTTACAGAGGGTGAAGACATCCTTCTAGTAGCTGCCTGACGGTGAGCTGCCCAGAGAGCGACTCATTTGTTCTTCATGCCGTATCCCCACCGGCGAAGCACGGCTGCGGGCGTCGACCCTTCGGCTCCGGCGACGAGCATCGCTTCGACGACGTCTGTCTTGTAGACGTCTTCGTCGAATTCGATCTCCATCTCGTCGACAGTGTCGTCGATGAGTTCCTCGGTGGTGTCCTGCAGGAACATCGGCTGTTGGGTTCGTAACTCCTTGACGCTGTCACGGCGATACTTGTAGGGCAGTTCGGAGACTGTGTCCACCGACCCGGCCCCACGCCTGTCTGTAGTGGTCGTCTCGGCCCGTTCAGTGGTGCGCGACGGTCGGCGATCGTCGTCTCTGTCGGTCCCAACTGCCGACGACTCGGCCTGTTTCTCTGCTGACCCGTCGTCTTCGACGGGGTCGTCGGCGAACGGATCGTCACCGGTGCCCGACTTCATGCTGTCGCCTCCACGGTTCCGTGTAGCTGCCGACTCAGAGACCGCAGCCGCTCTAGCGTTTCGAGTTCGTAGTCCCGTTCACGGTCTCGGTGCTCCTCGATGTACTTGAACGCCGAACACTGCTGGCGCCAGCATCCCTCGAACAGCGACCCGCGCTCGTTCAAGACCACCGGGACGTCGTATCCCTTGTTCTGAATCTCTTCGAGCATATCCTGCTGGTCGTTCGTCCCCGAGAAGTTGTTCGGGACGATGGCCAGTACGCCGACGTTGATACCGAGGTTCTCTTCGAGCCCGGGAACCAGGTCTTCGAGACCGTCGACGCTCTTGAAACCCTTCCCGCTGGGCTCGAACGGGACGACCAGCGAGCGCGTGGCGTGAATCGCGTTGTAGAGTTTGACGTCGGCCGTCGCCGGTGGATCGATGATGAGCGTGTCGTAGCGGTCTTGGACGTCGTTCTCCCGGAGCACGCGCAGTAACTGGACGTTTCGGTTCCAGTTCTCACCGAAATCGTTTGCTTCCTCCTCCCGTCGCTGGAGGTGTTTACCCAGCATCGAGAGGCTGTTGTGGGCGGGAATCACGTCGACGCCCTCGCTCGGCCTGATGAGGTCGTCGAACTCCCCACGCGGACGTTCGACGAGGTGACGGACCAGCGAATCAGCCGAGCTATCGTCTCGCTCGTCATCGACGTCAAGCAGGTACGAGATCGAGGCTTCCTGTGGGTCGAGGTCGATGACTAAAACGTCGCGCCCGTCACGAGCAGCGGCGACGGCGAGACTCGCCGCAAGTGTCGATTTTCCGACGCCGCCAGCTTCGGAATACGTCGTAAAGGCCAGCATACCAGTATCGTTGTACCAGGGGACTATAAAACTCAGTCAGACGGTATAGCAAGATAGTATATCTGGTCAGTATAGCTGAGCTGTATATCTGAACAATATAGCCGAATGAGGTAGCTGAATAGTCTGGCCAACCAGCCCAGCCAGAATGAACGCATATACTATCTCGCTGAACGGCTCGGCTGTATCGTATCGCTGGCAGGCATATCCAAACAGAATAGCCAGACCGTATGTCTGAGACGTCCAGTTAGACATTCGACTTCGAAGAGCCAACTGGACGGTAGGAGACTGACGTCGACCGGAGCTGACAGCTAGACACCGACGACGGCGGCACGAGGGTCGACCGCATCGAGCGATGGTTCGAAACGAGGGCGCTGAACGAAGGGTGCCTAAATCACTAAGTGAGTGCAAGAATCGGTTTCTAGGGATGGAGGATAGAGAGCGGGCAATCAAAGCGCGAACCTACCTACACGAAATGGCCACCGGGAAGCACGAGAACGAGGAAGTGCGAGACAGCTATCGACAGGCACTCACGGCGGTCGAAGCGCTGATAGATCAATTATCGGAGGCCACAACAGGACGCGAGCGGAGCGAATCGCCCGCCGAAACACCGGATAACTGGGGAGACGACAAAGACTGGGAAGAAGCGCTCGATTCGGCGTACGAGAAGGCGGGAATCGACCGTTCGACGGGGACGATCACGACGAAAACGATCGACGACCGCGACTACTACTACCTGCAGTGGCGAGAGGGAGATGCAGTGAAGAGCCAGTACGTCGGACCGGTCACTCCCGCCTGAGCGGCACAAATTACCACGCTACCCCACAAACGAGCATCTTCCATGGCGGAAAGAACAGCTACCGATCAGCAACGCAACGGCGGCCGCCTCCTACGGTGTCATCCGTCGGGACAACTGTCGTAGCTTTCGAACCCGTCGCCGATCACGTCTGCGAGTTCGCTGGTCTCGGTATGCGAATCCAGCTGCGAGGAGATACCCGGGGGCACTGTCTGAGCGCCCGCTGTGCGGCCTCGAAGCCAACGATCGGATGGAGATACCCACCCCACGCCTCGGCGGGCACCGTGTGGAGTCAGGTACTCCTCGTCTCCCTCGACATGGATATTCCGGCCTCACAGAGCCGTTTGAGGACGCTCCGGACGCCGGTGACCGATATCGACAGTGTCGATTCCCGCCTCACGCACGACATCGAGGACGCCCACATCGACCGCCACGTCGTCCGGAATCCGCGCGTGGGGGGCGTGGAGCGCTGGAAACGCGGGCCACGCGTCGACCGGAGGGTCGCGAGTTCGCTCCCACTGTTCGATGGACGGGTGTGCCTAGTCGGGAAGCTGCACGTGGTCACGTTGCTGGTCTTCCGAGGACCTGAGTCCGGTGTCGGCGAGGTCGACATCGGCCCACCGTCGCACGATGTGACCGGCCATATCGGCGTACTTCCCCGAACCGTCGAGTTTCTCCATGTCCGAGACGAAGTGTTCGATGGCCGCTGAGAGGGTCAGTCGAAGGGGAGCCTTCTGTCGATACCATCCGTGGCCACCGTACGGCGTGGGGCCCCTAAAGCCAGTGTCCATTGCGGAATAATGCATAGTAGGACTATGCCGGCGCTAATTACCAGACTGCGGTACAGTTTGGTAGTTATAAATCATATCCCGCTATACTGAGGCGTGCGATGGGAAGTTGAGACTAGCGCCCTCAATACACGAAACAGTACTGTGCACATACCACGCAGCTACTCGTCCCTCTGAAATGCCCAGACGCGGAGGTAGTGCGCCCAGTACCCTCGCATTGCTCCGTACCTTTCTCCAATTCGGGCGAGGTCGTCTTTACTCGCTTCACCCACACCGAGATCATACAGTTCCGCCACGACTGAACGGAGCCGCCGCTCCGAGGACGGGACACGACTGAGTCGGCCGAACCCCCGGAGAAACACGAACTCCGATGACCACTCGCCAAAGCCCCACACTGACTCGAGTTGTGCTACTAGTTCCTCGTCCGGAAGTCCGTGGAGGGCAGTATCCGCGAATAGTTCCGCTGCGCCCAGCACTGTCTTTGACTTCCGATTGTTGTTGAGAGCCGTCTCGATTTCGGGTTGACGGGCAAGTATCATCTCGGGCGTCGGGAAGAGTCGGTGAGTCACTCCGTCGCGTTCGATCTCCCGACCAGCCACCTCCACGAGCGAGCGTTTCTGCGATTTCGCCAGACTCATCGGCGTCTGCTGGGAGAGCGCAGCCCAACACGCACATTCGAATGGCGTCGGAAATCGAACGTGGTGGAGCCCGTACAGATCCTCGACGACAGCTTGGAACACGTCGTCACCCTCAGCGGCGTCGTATAACGGCCCCAGGTCGTCCTGCAGTGAAAGAAACGCCGTAACCCACGAATCCGCCACCGCTGGGTCGCCCGGTTCGTCGACCCATTCGACTTGTACTTCTAATTCCGTCGTTTCGGCTGGTGGCGTCTCAGGAGCCTCAAGTCGAGCGAGAAACGCCCTTCCGTCCGCAAATCCGCCGGTCGTGAGTCGAGCAAGCTCACAGTGATGATCACTGGAACACGGGGTGAACCCATCCAGGAACCGGCGCGATTGAGCGAAGTCGTACGGTGCTGAGACATCGACTGTGAGTGACACGGGAAACTGGTCCGACATCACGTATAATATACGACGGCCCACACATAAACTGGCCGGTTGGCCAGTATCCTAGCTGTCGGACCCTAATGTGGCATACAGCTGTGGGAATATGAAGTGGTCAAGTGCAGCTAGTACGGTTTCGATTGCGTTCTCTTCGCCGAGCGCAAGCTCGAGGTCACGTGCATTGGCGACTGCACTGAGCAATAGAATCGTCGTCATTTCGACGTCGACCGGCCGAAATTGCCCCTGTCGGATTCCATCGCGAATAATCTCTTCACAGGTGGTCTTGAGGAAACTGAAGTTCTCTTGGAGTCTCGAACGCAACGCCTCGTTGTAGGGCGCTTGTGCCCGCAGTTCAAAGATGGCCATATGATAGGCCTCACCGTCGACGCCGTCGAGTGATGGGCCGACGGCGAGCCACTCGATCAGCGTGTCGAGGCGATCACTCGGCGATTCGTCGGCAGTTGCTTGGATCCGATCGGAGAACCGGTCAGAAAGGTATTCAAGCAGCGCGACGATGAGGTGGTCCTTCGAGTCGTAATGGTAGTGGACGAGTCCGCGACTCTTCTCGAAATCAGCAGCGATTTTCCGGAGTGTGAGATCCGCGTACCCGTGCTCGCACAGCGCCGTGTACGTAGCCCGCATCAGCGCTTCGTGAGTTTCCGGTGGTGGCCCATTGCTTGTCTCGCTCATCGGATGGCCAGTTCTCGACGCGCTCCAATAAGGGTATTCAATAGATGGGGCACTCCGGGTCGGAGACGTCAGGGGATACTGAATAATCGCCGGATTTATGACTATGCCTTCTACATACGTACTTGCCATTTGGCAAGTAACTTCCGGAGTAAAATACTATGACATGTCGAGTATGGAGAACCGAAAGTCGCATCGTCCAGTCAAGAACCAATATTACGAACGGGGGTGGGAACTTGTGACTACTATCTCTGAAAACGACGACGTAGTAACTCTGATTAACGTTTTCACTGTGGAACCAAGCGATCAGCAGCGACTTGTCGACTTGCTGGTGACCGCCACCGAGGAGGTAATGCGGCACCGACCTGGCTTCATATCGGCAAACATTCACGCCAGCTTCGACGGCAAACGCGTAGTCAACTACGCCCAGTGGGAGAGTCGGGAGGACTTCGAGGCCATCTTCGAAGACGATGATGTCGAGTCACATATGACCGAGATCCAGGCCATCGCAGACGCGGATTACCACCTGTACGAAGTCAACCAGATAGAGTCATCGTGAATTCCTGATTTAATTCACATATTAGTACTGATGATGAGGGAGCTTCACAGTTGGGAGCATGAGACAGCACTCCTCAAGTACCTCGAAAACCATCCCGACCTCTGTGAGCGTCTCGAATTGGGTACTATCCCCGATCAATCGACACTCTGGCGCAGTTGGCACATGCGCTTCAGTAGTGTTACGCGAGAACCTCGCTGCTAACGAGGGTGCTCGCAGTTTCGTCCACGAGTCAACACGGAAGCGAACACCACTTGGACACGCCCATCGCGAGCACATTCGAGACCTTTCGATACCGGTAATTCGAGAGATGTACCGACAGGCAATCCGGCGCCTCATCGACGAGGTCGCCGAGACGGAGGAGTTCTTCCGCGCAGGCATCGTCGCTATCGATATCACTGAGGCCGACCCCTGTACCGGCGACCGCACGGGCCACGAGGACGAAATAATCGGGACGAAAGAGAGGAACGACGAGTACGCCTACCAGTGGGCGACGGTCCAGCTGGTCGGTAACGCTGTCCCACTCGTCCTCGATGCCCGCCCGGTACGGAAAGGCGAGTCGCGCAAGGAGATCGTCGAGGACTTGCTAGATTCGGCTGAAGAACTCGTTCACGTCGATAACGTCCTGGTGGACCGGGAGTTCGATCGCCAGCACGTTCTGGAGATGATCAGCCGACGTGGGCTGTCGTACGTCGTGCCGAAGCGGATGCAGACCAGCGAGAAAGCGCAGGCGAAGCGGTTGCTCTAGCGCGGTCAAGAACGGTACGAGACTGACCGCAAACTACATCTCGGGAAGAACGAGTGGCACGAAAAGACGCTGATCTACCGACGCAAAGGGAACTCTGAACACGACGATCATCGGCAGTACTCGGTGTTCATGACGAATGGAGCCAGTGGACACCCCGCGGAGTACGGCTACCGGTGGGAAATCGAGAGTGGCTACAGGTCGAGTTGACCGGTGAATACGAACACGCACCGATGGTGACGGCCGATAATACGCTCACGCTGTTGAAGAAGGAGACCGGATCGGGTAGTACGGTGCTCTACCCGTGATAGAGCGGTGTCTAAGTGGCAACGCTACCGAAAGTTGCAGAAAATCGCTCATATAGTAGGAGCTTCAACAAGAATGGTCGTTTGGAGAGCAACCTGAATCAGTTTCCACCCACCGATTCGGCCGAAGTCACGCACCACAGCCCCGCTAAACCCGATGTAGTCTCAGCCCTCATGCGATCTGAAGGGTAGAACGCCGACCCGCTGGTATCCGGTCCACAGTACCGCCCGATGACGTAGGCGACCGCCTCGGCCTCGACTTCGCGTTTCGCCCGCTCGGTGTCGTCGACGTCGAAGTGGAGCAGGGCGTGCGCGAACTTGGTACGGTGAATTTCGAGAACTCGTTTTGATGTGTGCAGTTTACAACATCAAGCAGGCTGTGAACCAATGAAATCACGCTACATCTGGCGATTCACCACGGCCATTCGTTTTAATCGGCATCCCGACAGCAGTACTCGGTGGCGCAATTATCGTCATAGTCGACCGGCATTGGAACGCAATTGAAGAATTCACACCCACTGCCCGTAGCACACAGGCTATCGCACTGTTCCGTCTTGGTAGTCGCCTGCTCATTTTTGGTTCTCTATTCGCCTATTTTGGAGAACCAAAGGGCCTTTATCAACTATTTCGAGACCCAACCACTATTTTGAGGACCAGCTTCATCGTGGGACTCGTGACTGGAATTGGACTCGGTAGCGGAACAGTTGTCCTCCTCAACCGTCAACCTGTCCTGCAGAAGATGGCAGCCTCCCCCGTTGGTACTATCGCGAGGGTTGGAACTACATTTGGTCTCTTTCTCGGACTCGTGATTGTTGCTCCCGGGGTCGGCATTGTCTTCATAACTGGATTTCTTCTCGGTCGCCTCTGGACAATCGCAGTCTACAGGAACGAGTAGATACTATCGGTTGGGCTCTCAATGACGATCGGGACGATGAGGCCCAACCATAGGTCCCAGCGGCTATTGTGCTCTGGACCACTTGAACACGTTACGTGTGATATATACGCCAACAACAGCTTGAATCAGGCCGGCAACAAGAAACGAGATGTCAACGACGGAGGGTCGCGTTCCCTGTGTCAAGAATGGTGGTGGTGATTGAGAAAGCTGGTATGTCATGATCAATAGCCCTACCGTGAACGCAAAAATCAAGAATGCCGCTCCGAACCCGAGTAGCTGTATTACCGATGAATTTGATTGCTTCATTACGCCCGTTCTTTTCACCCTTCTGAGTATGTGTTTTTGTCTGACCCCGACACGGGCGCTCTATCCCGACCCCCGAAACTATGCTAATATTCTATCGGCAGAGTCAAAAATCAATAGAGATTGCAGACTCTTCACCTAGTTGGGCTGTGTTCAGACACCGGAACCTATACCGGCCGCGCCGGCAATCAATTCAAGTACAGTGATCAATAACGCAACTAGAGTGAGAACGATAATTGCTCCAAAGACCTCAAATGCGTTGTGGCTCTGAAGTTGAGACTACAGTGGGTATAGCGGGGCTGTAATGCGCGATTTCCGACGAATCAGCGACGAGAAACTGCTTCAAATCGACTCTCGAACGCACCTTCCTGTCGTACTATCAACTATATCTGTGACTTTCGGAGATTACCGGCAGCGTTGCCACTCAGAAAATCGGCATTAGCCCGGCCTGAGCGGCTATCTACCCGACTCCGGTCTCCTTCTTCAGCGGTGTGAGCGTATTGTCGGCCGTCACAATCGGTGCGTGCTCGTACTCACCAGTCAACTTGACCTGCACGAGCAAGTCTACAGCTCGCCAGATCGAGTACAACAAACAGGCGAATGTGAAGTAGAAGAACCGTAGCCCGAATTCATTCTCGCAGTCGCGTTATTCAATAGGTTCGCGTGCTAGTATGGCGGCATCTCATTTGAGCGGCTTATGAGTTCATCCAAGAAAGATCTATGTCGGCGGTGAATTTGGAGAATACACTCTATAGGGACTTCTAAGCTGGTCTGAAGTAGCCAGGAATGGTTTTTGCACGGAGAATATAAGTACCGGTTAATCTCAGTGAAAGAAATCGATTTGCAATAGCTGTTTTACTCCTTCATGGATACTGAGAATATGGGAGTGAGAATCGTACTTACAGTTGTCCTGTACGTACTAGCCTTGGCTATGGGGAGCTATCTCCTAGTAAGCGATCCGACCAGTCCGGCGCCGGTAATACCGGTAGTTGTGGGCGGGTGTTTGATCGGACACGCCCTCTTCACCAGTCAACTGGATCGAATGGGACGTGCGCTCATCGGGTTCTTCGCCGCGGAATTCCTCCTCGCAATACTGTTCGGTGCCGGCGCTGTACTCGAGTTTTCGATCCCGGTTCCCAGTGGGACCGACTACATGATTGTTGGCTGTCTCATGATAGTCCTCACCGTATCGTATTTCCGATTCCATGGGGAGCGGTTTGTTTCGGAAGTGTGAGGCGGGTTCCTGATACGTTTCGAGTGTCCGGTAACTGTCGCCCGTGATCTCCCGATAGATGAACAGGCGGACCACCCCCTGGAACGAATCGGGTGCCGGGTGCCAGTTCGGATAGCCGCCTTCGAGATGCTCCGTGTAAATGGTGGCCTCGCTCACCGCAGCCCAGAGACACACTCCATCTCGCAACGTTTTGCTGACCTCGATTCCGGTCTTGTAGGCGTCGGTCATCCGGCAGGCACGGTCCGAGAGCGGGTCCAACGTATCTGGCATCGATTTTCGGTTGCACCGGCGGAACAGAAGTGGCCGCGGTCTCGTCTGTACCATCATCGTTCGTCGATAGAGATGTTCGGTGGAGGGTTCGCAGGCCAGCGCCAGACCACCTGATCGATCTCTTCCGCGAAGGCACGCACGAGGTGGCAGTGGCGTGCCTCGACGGCGCGGCTGATGCTGAGGCCCGTAAGCCTACACTACAGGCGGTCCGAAACGTAGTCCAAGAGCGACCGAAGATCTTCGAGGAACTCACTACTCCCCTTTCGATGTTCCTGGCCGACGAGGACCGCGCGGTCAGGCTGACGACCGCGAAACGGTTCGTCACGCTGGCTCAGTCGGAACTGGCGGCCGTCTTGCCCGCTGTCGACACGCTCGCCGACCGCCTGGCCGACGACGGGGAGTGTCCGCACTGCGGGCTCACGCTCCCTGACAGAGTCCGATTATCCACGCTGTGAAGCCCCCTGCTGATGGATTCGGTTGGCCTAAAATTCGGAACTGTTTTGTATCTTTAGGCTGGCCTAAAACGTATGGCGGACGAATCCAGAGAACACGAGGCACCGACGCGGCGTGACTACATAAAGTATGGCGGCGCAGTCATCGGTGGAGGGCTACTCGCCGGCTGTACTGGTGACAGCGACGGTGGCTCTGGGGCGGACAGCTCGACAGAGACGACAACGGAGGCTACAGCTGGTACGACGGAGACCACGACGACCGAAGACAACGCCTACTCAGTGACGATTGAGCCGGCAGGCGAGATATCGTTCGACGCGGTCCCGGAAACGTGGGTCGCCGAGAACGCGAGCTGGGGCGATATGGGTGTCGCCCTCGGGTTGGACAAGCCAAGCGCCGTCGTTCTCACCGGCGAGTACCGAACGTGGCACTACGAGGATATCCCCGGCCTCACGACGAGCAAAGGGGACATGGTCTCCCTCTGGCAGGACGGCATCTCGAAGGAACTCTTCCTGGAGATCGATGCGGGGGTCCACTTCATCGATCCGAACTATATGATCAACCTCATTCCGAACTGGGAGCGTTCGGACGTCGACGAGATGAGCGAGCGGGTCGCGCCGTTCTGCGGGAACACGAGCTTCTCAGCCTACCCCTGGCACGAGAGCTATCCGTACTACTCACTGTACGAGGCGACCGAGAAGGTCGCCGAGGTGTTCCAACGAACGGACCGTTTCGAGGCGCTCCGAACGCTTCACGACGAGACCATCTCAGGTATACAAGACCGACTGCCACCCGAGAGCGATCGTCCGGAAATCGGGCTGCTGTCCCCTGGCTCGACCGAGCCAGATAAGTTTTATCCGTATCGAATCGGTGACATGACGGCATACAAACACTGGCACGACCTCGGGGTGAGCGACGCCTTCGAGGGCTCGAATATCAAGAGTTTCACGTCGGATCGCGGCTCGATCGACTACGAACCGCTTCTGGAGATCGACCCGGAAGTCCTGATGTTCTACACCGACAAGCACTGGACGCGCTCGGATTTCCGCGACACGTATCTCGCGTTCTTACAGGACCACGACACGGCAAGCCAACTCACGGCGGTCCAGAATGGCGATGTCTACCCAGCGGGGGGGATGTATCAGGGCCCGATTATCAACCTCTCGAAGACTGAGCGCGCCGCAAAACAACTATTCCCCGACGAATTCGCCCGAGACGAACGACTCTACGATCGTCAGCGCATAGCGGACATCCGAAGCGGCAACGTCTAACAATGGAGTACACCTCGCTCGGAAACACCGGGCTCTCCGTGAGCCGTATCTGTCTCGGCTGCCTGGGATTCGGCGGCGGGAAGGAGTGGATGCTCGACGCCGACGAGAGCCAGGCGATCATCGACCGGGCAATCGACCTCGGGATCAACTTCTTCGACACCGCCAACGTCTACTCGGACGGCGGTAGCGAGGAGACACTGGGAGAAGCTATCAGCGACTATGACCGCGATAGTCTGGTAATCGCAACGAAGGTATTCGGCGAGATGGATGAGTCGAACCCGAATGCACGCGGACTCTCGCGTAAGGCTATTGAACAGGAGCTCGAAAATAGCTTAGACCGTCTTGGAGTTGACACGATTGACCTGTACCAGACCCACCGGTGGGACGACGAGGCGCCGATCGAGGAGACGCTCCGGACGTTCGACGACGCCGTCCATCGTGGTTCGATCCGCTACGTCGGCGCCAGTACGACGCTGGCTTACCAACTCGCCGAAGCACGCCGGTTGAGCGAGGACCGTGGGCTCGAGCCGTTCGTCTCGATGCAGAACCACTACAACCTCCTATACCGGGAGGAAGAACGCGAGATGCTCCCGTACTGTCGCGAGAACGGCGTAGGGGTGCTTCCGTGGAGTCCACTAGCGAAGGGGTATCTGGCGAGACCCCACGAAGAGCTGACCGATACTGCGAGAGGGCAACAGAACGATTACACCGACCTGTATCCGTATCTGGAGGGTAACGGCCGCGAAATAAACGAGCGGGTCCAAGAGATCGCTGCCGAAAAGGGCGTGACAATGGCACAAATAGCGCTCGCTTGGCTCCTCCAGAAAGACGTCGTCGACGCGCCTGTCGTCGGTACGACGAGCGTCGAACATCTGGAGGAGGCCGTCGAGGCGTTGGAGATTTCGCTGTCGGACTCTGACGTTGCGTACCTCGAAGAGCCCTACGAGCCACTTCGGCACACGCTCTGACATCTGGGTGCGTCTTTTCGATCGCGGTGTGAGGGTGTCCGGGGTCGTCATACTGGTGGCTGTAACAAACTGCAGTAATTCGCCACCCCGGGGTGGCGAATATCTTTGCGAACTTACAGCCACCAGTATCAGTCGTCCACGGTGTGGTCGACTTCGTCCGGGTCGGACGACGCTCGGCCCGGCGCGTCGCTGACGAACGACGTGGGCGAGAAGTCCCGAGATACCGTGTCCTCGTCGAGGCGTTCGCGCGGTCGGTCCGCCGCGAGGAGCCGCTCCAGTTCTTCGGTCACTTGATGGTGATTGTGACCGAGTGCGAGGGTCCCCGCGCCAGCGAGGCAGTCCAGGTACCGTTGCCGTCGGCGTCGGCGACATCGAGCCCCTGTGCGTGTGCGATCGCGAACGGGAGTGAGCGGGGATACGTCCGTACACTCGATTCCCTGGCGCTCTGGCTCGCCCGCAATTGGCGTCTCAGCCACTCGTCACGTCCGGGATCTCGTCGTACGTGGTGTAGAGACCGGCCATGACCGCGGTGGCGGCGACGACCGGAACGAACGCCGTTAGTCGGTACAGGGACGGGAACCCGATGAGTCCCGCGAGCGGGAGCGAGACGAGTAGCCCGACCGAGGCGCCCAAGTCACCCAACGCGTTGTAGGTCCCCGTAGCACGACCCATCCGGCTGTCGGCCGTCAGGTCGCCGAGGAGCGAAACGAGCGGGCCTCCGACCCCACCCTGTCCGGCCCCCAACAAGAGGACGGCCGTGAGGAGGACCGGGAACGTCGTTCCCACTGCCAGGAGTACCATTCCCGCGGACAGCCCACCGAAGCAAGCCAGTATCACGGGAAGTCGGTGTCCCATAACATCGCTCACCTTCCCACCGGCTACCGAGAACACCGAACCGGTGAGAACGCTGGCGCCGATGAGTACGCCGGAGGTGCCCTGCGCCCCGACGGCGACGCCGCCCGCCGGGACGGTATCGAGAAACGAGACGAGCGTCGCGAACACGACGCCGTTATAGGTCAAAAGGAGCGCGAAGTTGGCGCCGCCGGTGATCAGTGCGGGTGAGCTGAAATCCAGATCGCGGAGTCCGACACCGCCCGACCGGTCGGCGGCGTGCGTCTCGGGAACCGCAAGGTACGTGACGCAACAGGCCACAACCGACAGACCGGTCGCGGTTGCGAACGCCGCGTTGGCGCTGTACACCTCACCGATGATCCCACCGATAGCCATGCCAGCGGGGAATCCGAGCGACGTCCCGCCGCGGACGATACTCATTGTCCGACCTCTCGATTCGGGCTCGCAGACATCGGCCGCGATGGTGTACGCGGTCGCCAAGACGAACGCGCTCCCGAGTCCCCATAGCACGCGCGCGCCGAGGAACCACGCCGCCGGCACGGCGCTCCGGAGGGCGACCAGATAGCCGACGGTCGCGACGGTTTCTAAGACGACGCCGGCGACAAACGGGGTCCGCGTACCGACGCGGTCCACGACAGTCCCCACAGGAGCGTTCGCGAGGAGTCTGACGACCCGGTTCGCGCTCAGGATGACCCCGACGACGACAGGCGCGATGCCGACGACCGCGCCGAGATTGGGCAGGATGGGGAAGATGACCCCGCCCCCGAACCCGAGAAAGAACGTGCTGACGAGGACCGCTACAACGGCGGGCTGAACCCCCAGCACGCCGAGTCGCCGCGTCGTCATCAGTAGACGCTCCGGAGCCGCTCTCGCTCCCAGGAGACCGCGCTATCGGTGAACTGCGCCCAGTGGCTCCGCTTGACATCGAGGTACGTCTCGAACAGCGTCGACCCCATCGCCTCGCGCATGACGCTGTTGTCCGCGAGCGCGTCGAGGGCAACCCCCAGTGTCCGGGGGAGCCGCTCGACGTCGCGGGCCTCACACTCGGTCTCCGAGAGCGTTCCCGGGTCGACCGAAACCGGCTTCGGCGGGTCGAGTGCGCGCTCGATACCGTCGTATCCGGCGGCGAGTAGACCCAAGAGAGCGATATACGGGTTCGCCGTGCAGTCGGCGGCTCGAAACTCGACCCGGGTCGCCGTCGCCGGGTCCGACTGACCGACCGCCGGCACCCGGACCAGCGCTTCGCGGTTCCCGTGCCCCCAGCAGCGAAATGCGGTCGCACCGAGTTGGGGGCGCAGTCGGGTGTACGAGTTGGCCGTCGGCGCCGTCAGCGCGACGAGCGCGTCAGCGTGGTCGAGAACGCCAGCGACGAACTGTCGCGCCGTCCGGCTCAGGCGGTCGCCCTCGGCGTCGTGGAACCGGTTGTCGTCGTCCCACAGCGACAGGTGAATGTGACACCCGTTCGTTGAGTGGTCGAACGGTTTGGGTAGAAACGTCGCTTCGTACCCGTGCTCGTGCGCGACGCTCTCGACCGTCTCGCGAAAGAGGACGTGCTCGTCGGCCGAGCGCACCCCCGGGGCGTGTCCAGTGACGATCTCGTGTTTCCCGGCGGCGTACTCGGGATAGTACTTCTCGACCGGCACCTCTTGGGCCTTCAGCGCGTCCGTCATCGCCAAGATTACCTCGTGGGTTTCGCGGGTGCTCTCGGTCACGTAGGCACCGCGTTCGTCGACCCTGCGAACGGACCCGTCGGCGTCACGCTCGAACAGGTGAAACTCGCTCTCGAACGCCACCTCCGGGGCGAACCCCGCGTCTCGCATCTCGTCGACGAACGACCGCAGCGACGATCGCGGGTCAACGGCCCACGGCTCGCCGTCGACGGTCTCGATGTCACAGAGCATCGCACCGGCTCGTTCGGCGTAGGGAACCTCTCGAAACGTATCCGGGTCGGGACAGAGCCGTACCTCCCCGGCGGCGTCGAAACGCCCGCTTTTGTCGCGGATTCCGAGCGCGTTGTACGTCTGGACGAGCTGCGAGAGCATCACTCCGTCCGCAACGGCGGACTCCACCTTCGAGGCATCGACCGCGTGTGTCCGCACGACCCCGCTCTGGGTGACGAATAGCAGTCGCACTATAGCGCAGTTCCCATTCCGACACCGTTCGACCGCCGTGTGTTCTGTCGTCATCGGTAGTTCCGTACCCACCATTATTTTAGGCTTGCCTAAACATTAACGGAGTACCGTCGGAACCGCAAAACGGCGCCGGTCCAAATTGGCTCCGGACCGAGGGTACGGCGTCCACGGTTACTTCGTAAACGGAAACGCTTATAAAATTTTAGGCCGGCCTAAAAAATATGCGTAGACAGATCGATCTGTCGGTTGCACAGTGGCAGAACCGAGTTCTCGCAATCGAGAGAGGCCAGCAATGAATGGCGTCGAGACCCTTCAGGCGTCACTGCGGGCGGACGTCTGGACGACAGTCAACCGGGAATTGTTCCGAGAGGTGTTGGCGGAGTTCATGTACGAAGAACTAATCACACCGACGCCGACGGAGACCGTGCGAGTGCCCGGTGCAGCGGGCGACGACGCTCGGTGGACGCGATACGTACTCGCTCTGACAGACGGCCTCGAGTACCGCTTCGACGCACAGGAGCGACCGCTCGACAGCTACCGAATCCGAGCGGGTTCGATCGAGCGTCGAGAGCGTGGGGGCGAGTGGAAACCGGCTACCGACCCAGTCGCGTTCGTCCTCGATGCGCGCGAGTACATCGGGATCGATCCGACGACGGCGGCCCATCTGGTCCGAGAGTACAACAACACGCTCGTCGCCGACGCGCACATTCGGGCACGGAAGGAAGACCGCGAGGGCTCGCTGCTAGACCTTCCCTACGCCGGGATCGAGGGCGAGATGGAGGGTCACCCGTGGTTCACGTACAACAAGGGGCGCGTCGGCTTCGGATACGACGACTATCGCCAGTACGCACCCGAATCGAAGCGTCGGCAGGGGCTCTCGTGGATCGCGGCGAGACGGAACAGAGCGACGTTCGCGGCGGTCGATGGGCTCGACCACGCCGGCCTCATCGACGAGGAACTCGGTGACGCCGCCGAAGCGTTCCGGGCAACTCTCGAAGATGACGGTCTCGATCCGGCGAACTACTACTTCTTGCCGGTTCACGACTGGCAGTGGTCCGACAATATCGTCCAACTGTTCGCCGAAGACATCGCCACCGACGCCATCGTGCCGCTCGGTGAGGCACCGGACGAATACCTCCCGCAGCAGTCGATCCGGACCTTCTCGAACGTCTCGAACCCCGAGAAGCGTCACGTCAAGCTCCCCGTTCGCGTGCTGAACACGAACGTCTACCGCGGTATCCTCGGCGAACAAGCGGAGGCCGCCCCTCGCGTCACCGAGTTCATCAAGTCCATCAGAGACGGGGACGCGTTCTTGCGTGACGAGCGGCGACTCCTCCTGCCCGGTGAAGTCGCCAGTGTCAACTACGAGCACTCGAAGTTCTCCCGGTTCGACGAGGCGCCGTACCAGTTCCACGAGCTGCTGGGTTGTGTCTGGCGCGAGAGCGTCGTGTCGCTCATCGACAGCGGCGAGCGACCGCTTACGCTGGCGGCGCTGCTCCACGAGGACTTCGACGGGACGCCGGTGGTCTCAAAACTGGCCGACCGTACCGGGCTATCGCTGGAGGCGTGGCTCGACGAACTGTTCGAGGTGCTACTCGAGCCGCTGTTGCACTTCCTCTACAAGTACGGCACGGTGTTTATGCCACACGGGACGAACGTCGTCTTGATCCTCGAAGAGGGGGTCCCTTCGCGCATCGCGGTCAAGGACTTCGTCGACGAGGTCGCTATCACTGAC
Organism: Haloarcula sp. S1AR25-4; assembly: GCF_031624555.1. Taxonomy (NCBI): domain Archaea; kingdom Methanobacteriati; phylum Methanobacteriota; class Halobacteria; order Halobacteriales; family Haloarculaceae; genus Haloarcula; species Haloarcula sp. S1AR25-4. The sequence continues at coordinate 343,754 of NZ_JAMQOR010000004.1, forward strand.
CGCGAACTCCCAGAACTCAACGAGGTGCTTCCGGCGGACCTGCGGGACGACAAGCGGTACAAGCACCACATCCTCCACCAGATTGCGCCTGAGCCGCTTTGTCAGCACATCTTCGGCACGCTGTGCGTCGGCGTGTTCCGATACGTCGCAGACCTCCTGGCACGTCACTGCGGCTACGATGAGGAGACGTTCTGGGCGCAGGTGCGGACGGCGCTCAACACGTATCAGGCGCAGTTTCCAGAACTCGAAGACCGCTTCGAGCTTTTCGACCTCACTAGGCCCCGATTCACGAAGCACTGCCTGAACCGCAACCGCATCGTCGACTACGGCTACGACGACTTCAGTACGCGTCCGAAGGTCCGCGGCCACGGGACCGTCTCGAATCCGCTGGCTGAGAACCGATTGGTGGACACTAGTCAGTGAGAACGCAGCGCGCACGAGGGTGACTCAGCACTCCGTGAGAAAGCTGAAGTTGAACGTCGAGCCGACGCACAAACAGAGGGCTACTTGATCACGCCGCCGACGAGTTGATTTACAAACTCGCCCGTGAACTTGACGCCGCAGACGCGAATCAGTAGTTCAAGAAGTGAACTCTGGTAAGTCGAATTTATACTCGTGAGGTCCGTTCTTGGATAGAAGCCACACATCATGTTTAGCCTCCGAGGTCGTGATACGTTGAGACTGGCCGTCTCAATGCATATGCTGTGGGCCTTCGTAGTTTCGTTTAGTGGGTCCCGTTAGATCGACTTCCCATGACTGGATGGTGTCTCGGACTACTGTACTTTGATGCTGGCAGCGCGACGCAGTAGACGGATTGCGATCGAACCTAATAGAACGTTGAATCCAACGAGAATGACTACTGCGGGCACGACCGTGTTCCAGATTCCACCGAATGCCGTCATCTCGAAGACCGTCATCACGTCCTGTCCCAGCATGATAGCACGGACGCTGTCGACACCGTACGTGATGGGGTTGAACACGGCGACAGTCCTGATCCATCCCGGGAGTACGCTGAGGGGGAGGAAGGCGCTCGAAACGAATACCAGCGGGAACGTGAGCAGGTTCGCGAACATGATTGTCGCCTCCTGATCACGGGAAACTAAGGCAACGATGTTCGAGTACGCTATGAACACGCCGCCGAAGATCACTGTGACGAGAACGACGCCAACGATACCAGCGGCGCCCGTACGGAGGTACTGATCGAACGCTGCGCCGTTTTTCAGAACCAATAGGAGATATCCAAGGAGGAGAACGATCACCGTCTGGACGACGATTCGAGCCACTTCGGACAGGACTTTGCCGAAGAACATGGCCGACCGGTTCATCGGTGAGACGAGCATCTTCTCGAACATCCCCTCCTCCATGTCGTCTACGAGTCCGATGCCGGAGGTGGCTGCCGAGGAGAGTGTCGACATGATGATGATAGCTGGCGACAGATACGTGACGTAGCTGATGTCGGGGCCGAGCGCCGCCGAGAGCGCGCTGCCGGCGATCGCACCGAATACCTCGACGAACAAGACGAAGAAGATGATCGGTTGTACCAGTGACGTGAATATGACGTAGGGATTGCGCAAATTCTTGACCAGCCACCGCTTGAAACTGATGCGAATGTCAGCAGCTACGCTGTTGCCTGAGGCTTCCTGTGCGGTGTCGTCCACGACGGGGCCTTTGTCGGTCGAGTGACTGCTCATGTCGACACCTCCTGAGCGGAGAGCGACGCCATACCTGTGTCTGCCCTGCCAGCGGTGTCGGACGAGCCGTCCGTCAGCGCGAGGAAGACATCGTCGAGCGTGGGCGAGCGAACGTCGAAGTCGCTGACCGAAACGCCTGTGCCATCGAGGGCGGCGAAAAGATCACTCGCAGCCTCGCGGGCACGCGCCGATCTGACGGTGAATCCGTCCTCGGTCGTTCGTATCGTCGGCTCGTCGAGTGTTCCGATGCGACGAACGGCCTGCACGGCGCGCTCGATTCGTTCTTCGACGGGATTCTCGAGCGTTATCTCGAAGATATCTGTCCCAAATTCGGACTTGAGTGTCCCCGGCGATCCGGTTGCGATGATCTGCCCGTCTTGGAGCAGGGAGAGTCGGTCACACAGTTGGTCGGCTTCTTCTAGGTACTGCGTCGTCAGAAACACTGTCGTCCCTTGCTCGTTGATCCGTTCGAAGTAGTTCCAGAGGCGCAATCGCGCTTCTGGATCGAGACCGGTCGTTGGCTCGTCGAGAAAGACCACTGGCGGGCGATGCACCAGAACACTCGCGGCGTCCAATCGCTTTTTCATCCCGCCGGAGAACTTCTCCGACCGGGTGTCAGCGACGTCCTGCAGATCCACCAGATCGAGCAGCGCCTCGATGCGATCCTCACGCTGATCTACCGGGACGCCGTACAGTTTACAGGCCAGCTGGAGGTTCTCTCGCGGCGTCAGCTCTCTGTCGATACTCGTTTCCTGGGCCATGTACCCGATAGAATGCCGGACCTTCTCTGGCTCCGTCACGGTGTCATAGCCATTGATTCGTACCGACCCTTCCGTCGGATGTAGGAGTGTGACGAGCGATTTAATAGTGGTCGTCTTTCCGGCTCCGTTCGGCCCGAGGAAACCGAAGAACTCGCCTTTCTCGATGCGTAAGGAGACGCCACGAACTGCCTCGGTTCCGTCTTCGTAAGTGACGGTGACGTTCTGCGCGTCAATCGCGAGGTCTGTTTCCTGAGACTGGTTGGCGGCATTCTGTTGAGAGTATGTTTGTCGGCTCGTCATCGCACTGAATCGTTTGCGCCGGGACTGGGTAGCGCCTTCTCGAATTGGCGGTGCTCTTTATAACCCCGCCCTCGCAGCGGGTATCGATGAATTTCTCAACCGCCACCCCCATTATCGTTAATAGAAACCTGTTGGTATGAGACTTGTCGCTGAATTCAAGATCTATTGCGATTCGCTCCCGCTCGTCGACGTAGTCGCAGCAGTACCCGACGCAAGGGTACTTCTCGATCTCCAATACAACCACGGGAAGCGACCATTGTTCCTCATCACTGTGAATGGCGGATCTGAACAAACACTCGAGACTGCACTCACTGATGCGTATGACGTAGGGGGCTGGACTCAAATCGGACAGGCCGGTGATACCCGCCGGTATCAAATCCAACCGGCGCTCAGTTTCGAAGAGCAACTCGGAGACGATATCGACGATCTCGCTGGACTCGAGGAGCTGGCCACAGCAGATGCGTTTATCGACCGGATTACGGTCGAACCGGATGGCTGGCGACAAACGGGCTGGTTCGCCGACCGAGAAGAGTTCAGCAAATTCTCGTCGTTCTGGCAGCACAATGCTGACTTTCGACTCGACCGTCTCAATCGGGTCGAGACGCCAGAACCGCCAGGAGAAGGGCTAACTAATCGGCAATACGAGGCCCTCCGGATCGCTTACGAGCGGGGGTATTTCGAGATTCCGAGACAGGTCTCACTCGAGGCGATCGCTACGGAGTTAGATATCACTGCCTCGTCGGTAACAGAGCGGTTGCGCCGTGCTCAAACACAACTCATAGAGGAAACAGTAGCGACGACGTGGCCGACGCTCCCTGAGTCTCCCCAATAGCAACGGGAGTGCTGTCTGAAGAAGCAGCGGCTGAACTCTCGTGAGGGCGCACAGAGGAGTTACCGGATATTCTCCGATACTGTGCGACCGAACCGATAGGTGGTAATTGCATAGAAAATCCAACCGAGCGGCATATGACCCCGCGACTGTTCGGTCGTCCGTATTTTGAACCCCTCCCGCGTCCGGCCGCAAATTAGGCCGGATAGCTGCAGCACCCGGGTCGCTTCGCTACGGACTCCGTAGTTGCAACGTCGCCTTACCGATCATCCACGCAAATGTCGCCACTACTTCGGAGGTTGGTACACGAAGAGCCAGAACTGACGTGAATCGAAGGTGTGTCAGAGACAATCGGCGGTCACTGAGTCCACGATCGGCGGCGTTCGACAGCTCACAGTGTTTGAGATCGAGTAAGCCCTTTCAATTCGTAAGCGCGGGCATGGTCGCATCCTCGACAGGAGTGTGTCTAGTCGATCTGTAGTTTCGAACTCTCTAGGTGGCGTGTGGAACACGCCACCGCCGACTGACCACTCGTTCTCGAACGTCTCGGCCGCGGCGTCGGCCAATTCACCCGCTTCGATATGCGAGCACATCTGTCCCGTCGACGACAGGCCCTGGTGTCTGAGTGTGCGTTGGGCGGCCTCGAAGACGTTTCGGTACAGGAACTCCCCGACGCCACGCCGGGCGCCGTGTGGGTGAGATAGTCATTCTCGCCGTCAGCGTCTGGGAAGGGTTTTTCGACGCGTTCGACCTCCCCACCGCATTCGAGAGACAGCCCCGAGACGAGCAGGGCGGACCGCTACAGGTCGTCCTCGATCTACAACCGTCACTCGAAATCGAACACGTCTCAGGCCGATTCCACCGGGGAAGCCCAGTCGACTGCGTTCCGAAGTATCTGTCTGACCTCGTCGTGATGGTAGATGGGATACTCCTCGTCGCCAGGTCGGAAATAGAAGATCTTCCCCGCGCCATGGCGGAAGCAGACGCCGCTCCGGAACACGTCACCACCTTCGAACCAACTCGTAAAGACGAGGCTGTCCGGTTCGGGAATGTCGAACGGTTCGCCGTACGTCGCCGCGTCGGGAATTTCGATGCACTCGTCTAATCCCCGCGCGATCGGGTGGCTCGGATCAACGGCCCAGAGGTACTCGCGACTCCCGTTGTTGTCCCACTTCGATTCGCCCGTCGTCCCGAGCAGTGACGAGAAGACGGGCGAGTCCTTGGCGGAGTGAAGAAGGATGATCCCCATCCCGTCGCGAACCCGTTCCTCGATACGATGCACCGTTTCGTCGGTAATCTCGTCGTGTGCCACGTGCTCCCACCAGATCAGGACATCGGTACGATCTATAGTAGCCATTGAAAATCAATGCACACCTGACCGCACGACGGCGGTGCGGTCAGTGTGTGAATCGTTTCAATTGTTACTATAGGAGAGATCGTGGAACCCCCTGCTCTTCCTGCAGAAGCGTGGTCGTCGTCACTTCGTAGTCGGCTGTTTCGAAGATGCTCGCGATCGTCCCGTGGATCCCATCGGGATACCGTTCTGCGACGGATTCGTCCTCGCGCTCGTACCTGTACTCGTTCCAAACTGTCACCGTCGTCGGTGTCTCCGTTCCAGGTTCGAAGGTCATGGTCGGCTCAGATGGTGTTTTCAGCGTGGCTGTTCGGGTCGTCGATATCCCGCCGTTCTACGCCAGCAGTGGGCCGGTCCAACACTGGCTGTGGTTCGTCCGTCGCGTAGCCGAGCACTTGATCTCCTTCCTCGAGATGCGGTACCGAGACTGACTCGCCACTCTGTCGCAGCAACCGGACGTGACTGTGGTCCTGGACGATCGCCGCGACCGTCCGGGTTTCGCACGTGGCGATGAGCTGCGTCAGCGGGCGCTTCTCCAATAGAATCCTGCCGACGGTGACCTCCCGGATCGAGCCGTCCACGTTGAGACACGCCACGGTGTCGCCCATCCCCAGGTCTGCCAGGTAGTTCCAGCTCGCTTCGTCCGTCCAGACGTACGAGTGGATGGCGCCAGCGTTGACACGAAAGGGGCGGGGGACGCTTCCGGGGGCGCTCTTGCCTCCGCATTCACGAACAGTCCGCCAGCGTTCGTCGATCCGACGATCATCCCCTCCGCTTTGCCCATCAGTGTCGTCGTGTCGATACAGCACCGGATGCCGGTCCCGAGCTGTTCGATCGTCTCGATCTCGAAGGCCTTGAGTGGGATCGCAGTGTCGGACGGTTCTTTGGTGATGTTCACGTACTCCGAGAACGCCGCTGTCTCCGGAGACGAAATCATGACACCGCCGGAGGAGCCATTCATCGTGTTGACGACGGACTCCGCCTCCGACGGGGATCGAACGCCACTGATAACGGACAGTTCCGTCTCTCCGACTGTCTCGAGCAGTGATTCGAACCGCTCTACCTGAGACGCGTCGGGCACCACGAGATACCGGGCCTGGTCCGGGATCTGCTCGACGAACATCTCGGGGGACGCACTCGAGACGGCGTCCTGATCGAGTCGATAGGCGATCGAACAGCCGTGGCTCAGTGCAGTGCCTATCTGGCCCTCGTCGGAGACGATCGCGATATCCGCCGCGTCGAGACAGTCAGGGCGGTCGGAGTCGTACGGGACGACTCGAGAGATGCTTGCAGGCAGTTCGTACGTGTCGACGGTATCGGCGGACAACACGATAGCGTCAAACGAGAGATCGAACGCTTCGTAAAGCTCGAACTGACTGGTTTCGTCCACGACAGTCGAGTCGAGCCAGCACTGTTTCGCTGGCATGATGTGCAACAATTATTGATAGATCAACCAAATATAAATAAACAACTTTGGAATATTACAAGCATGAGGGGGAAACACCCTATCGACCCACCCGTTATGTCTTTTCTCGGCGGAATCGCCTTTCAGACGTACGCGTGAGACTAGTGTATAGACGATGTCCGAATCGAGGACGAGTAGAGACGGACCCTCGTGACCGGGCCACAGCTCTACGGAGAGAGCAGCGTCCCAGTGTGTCGCTGGTTCCCTCCGAGTGCGGATGGAACCGTAACGGCCGGCAATAGCCATCCGGGGGTCGTCTCAACGGCGAAGACGCCGTGGCGGTGATCACTCGACGGCCCCACTTAGACAGCGGTAGCGGACTTGTTTTATAATGCACCAATCCGACATTAATAACACAGAGTAACAGTTAGATATTTAAATAACTCTGTCGAAAAGACAAATAATGTCGACAGATAGTACGAACCACTCACGGGACGAGTATTCTAGAGAACGAGACGATAATGCCAGGTTCAACTCTAAACTGGTAGAGGTACTCGGCTCCACACCGTTCATAGCGACCAAACTGGATACGTTCATGGACTGGGCCCGGTCCTCCTCGATGTTTATGTTCCAGTTCGGAATCGCTTGCTGCACCATCGAGATGATGGGAGGCCTCGCTGTTAAGCACGACATCGACCGGTTTGGGGCCGGTGTTCCCCGCTCCTCACCACGGCAAGCAGATTTACTGGTCGTTCCGGGCACCATCGTCTCGAAGTTCGCCCCTCGGATGCGGCGGCTCTACGACCAGATGCCCGAGCCGAAGTTCGTCGTCAGTATGGGTTCGTGCACCATTTCGGGCGGCCCCTTCCAGGAGGGGTACAACGTCGTCCGGGGAGCGGAGGAGATCATCCCCGTGGACATCCACGTCCCGGGGTGTCCCCCCCGTCCCGAGGCGCTTCTCTACGGGGTCGCCAAGCTTCAGGAACGGACCGCCAACGGCGAGTCATCGCCGGTGACGGCCAAACCGTACGAACTCGAACGGTTCGGCGACCTCGAACAGGACGAACTCGTACAGCACCTCGCGGACGAGATCGACGAGGATGACCTCGTCATGCGGTACAACTGGAGTGAGTCAGCATGAGCCTGGAGGTGCCTGAACCGAGTACATACGACGACGTCGGCGTGACCGAGGACGGACTCGATTACGACGCGCTCGAATCGCTGCTGGGTGAGGCGGTAACCGGTCGCGAATCTCACGCTACCACCGAGGCCTTCGTCGTCCGAGCGGACCGGGTCGCCGACGCGTTGTCGGTGCTGAAAGAGGAGGCTGGGTTCGACCACTGCTCGTGTGTGACGGCACAGCAGTACGAAGACCGCTACGAGAGCATCTATCATCTGAAGAAGTACGAGGACCCGACACAGGAGCTCGCTATCGTCGTTCCGACGAGTACCACGGATCCAGTAAGCCAGAGCGCTGAATCCGTTTACCGAACCGCGGACTGGCACGAGAGAGAGGCCTACGACCTCATCGGCATTGAGTACGACGAGCATCCCGACCTGCGTCGGATCCTTCTGCCCGAGACGTGGCAGGGCCATCCGCTCAGCCTGGACTACAATCAGGACAAACCCCAGATCGTTACCCTCCGCGAGCACGAAAACGCACTCGAGGGAGACAGTCGCGGCGAGAGCGACACGATGTTTCTCAACATCGGCCCGAATCATCCCGCCACACACGGCGTGCTCCATCTCAAAACGACGCTCGACGGCGAACAGGTCATCGACGTCGAATCCGACATCGGCTACCTCCACCGCTGTGAGGAGCAGATATGTCAGCAGGGAACCTACCGGCACCAGATCATGCCGTATCCCGACCGGTGGGACTACGGGTCGGCGGGCATCCTGAACGAGTGGGCCTACGCGCGTACGGTCGAAGACCTCGTCGGCCTCGACGTACCCAAGTACGCACAGGTCATCCGCACGATGGGCGCAGAACTCTGTCGGATCGCCGCACACCTCCTCGCACTGGGGACGTTCGGTCTCGACCTCATCGGCGAATTTACCGCCGTGTTCCAGTATGCGTTTAGCGACCGTGAGACGGTGCTGGATATTCTGGAGGATCTCACTGGGCAGCGGTTGATGTTCAACTATCTTCGACTCGGTGGTGTGGCGTGGGACCTCCCCGAACCGAGAGAGGAGTTCTTCGAGAAAATAGAGCACTTCCTCAACGAACTGCCACACAAACTCGAGGAGTACCACGACCTCGTCACCGGAAACGAGATCCTTCAGATCCGGTGTATCGACGTCGGCAATCTCGATCCGGCGGTCGCGAAGAGCTACGGCTGTACGGGCCCGGTCGCCCGCGGGTCGGGTATCGACTACGACCTTCGGCGTGACGACCCCTATGGATACTACGACCAACTCGACTGGAACGTCGTGACAGACGACGGGTGTGATAACTACTCACGCGTCCTCGTGCGCCTCCGTGAGGTCGAAGAGTCAGCGAAGATCATCGCCCAGTGCGTCGACCTCCTCAGGGATTGGCCCGAAGACGACCGCGAAATCCAGAGCAACGTTCCGCGGACGATCAAACCAGAGAGCGACCGCGAGATCTACCGCGCAGTCGAGGGTGCGAAGGGGGAACTCGGTATCTATATCCGTACCAACGGCACCGACAAGCCCGCGCGGTTCAAGATCCGAAGCCCCTGCTTCTCGAACCTCCACGCGCTTCCCGAAATGGTCGAAGACGCTCACGTCCCCGACCTGATTGCGACTCTCGGGAGTCTCGACGTGATCCTCGGCGAAGTCGACCGGTAAGTTCCATGGGAACTGACGTGTTCCGGCCTCCTACGGTGCTGGCTTTCGAAAGCGGGCGAAGTAACTGATCCGTCTCCCCACCCGCCGTTCGAATCGAAAGCCGACCGATTCACATCGGTCACGGAGCGTGCCGAACCGGACCATATCCGGATCCGCGATCGATTCGCCCACGACGAGCCGCCCGCCCGGTCGAAGGACACGGTACAGTTCTTCGAGCGCCTGCTCCTGGTCCGGGATCTCACCGATCGTCGACACCATATACGCAGCGTCGAAATTCTCGTCCGGATACGGTGGCTCCTGTGCGTCCGCATGGGTCACAGTGATTCCGTCGACACCCTGCTCTCGGGCTCGCTCTACCGTGTGATCGAGCATTGGCTCTTGCACATCGAGGACGTGTAACGAGCCGTCCTGATCGAGTTCTCTCGCGACGGGGAGGCTGTAGCGGCCTGTTCCAGGGCCGACTTCGAGAATGTGTTCGCTGGATTCCGGGGCAAGCACCTCCTGTAACTGTGATCGTTTCAGGAGACGTGGCAGGTCGAGCACGTGCCGCTGTTCATACGGAAGCGGGGCTGGATCGTTTCGCTTCTTGAGTACGAATGCAACCGCGCTCCCGATAGCGAGAGCAACACCAGTGACGAGAAGTTTCGATCGCCGTCTCATTTGTTTCTCAAAGCAACTTATCGTATTTTAAACTGATAAATCTACTGGACGGATCCCCACTCTAGGCACGAACGGGACGCACTGCCGAGTCGATCTGAGAGCGGGTCGCGGCTGTGGGACGAGGGTCTATCAGTCTGGGTATGCGAGCGTCGTTAGCGCAATCTCGGGGCTGTACGACGGTCCCATGTGGTGATGCTCGAACGATGCGAAGCCTGCGTCATCGAACATCCGGTCTACCTCCTGCTCGTCATAGAACAGCATGATCGCGTCGGCGAGCTTCTGGAAGATGAACGACTCGGGATAGTTCGGACCAACGATGAGTACAGCCCCAGTCGGTTTCACGACCCGGCGACACTCCCTGAGCGCGGTGACAGGGTTCGGCCAGTACTCGATCGAACCGGACGACCAGACCAGATCGAACGAGTCATCCGCGAACGGGAGCCGTTCGGCGTCCCCCCGGTAGAACTGAACGGGGCCGTCTGTGCCGAACTTCTCCCTGGCCTTCTCCAACTGGTGGGCGCTCTGATCCAGCCCATGGACGTCTTCTGTGTGCCGGAGCAGTTCCTCAGTCGCAAAGCCCGTACCACAGCCGACGTCCAGAACGCAGTCGTCCGGTTCTATCTCCACCAAATCGACTGCCTCCCCGCGCATCTCCTCGGTCCAAAACAGCGTGTTGACCGTGTCGTACACCTTCGAGAGATACTTATAGAACAACCGCGCCCGTGCCTTATTTTCGAGTATTCCCATTAGTTTAAGCTAATTCTTCAGGAGTATAAAACTACTGAGCGATCTGCGAACGATCCAGTCCCCAGTACGGAAACGACGCTGCTGTCACGCAGTTTCCCGTCTGGCTACGCAGATGAACGACCGATACACACGCGGGCTTTTCGGAGGCCGTCGAGCACCGATCCGGACTGTTGGAATATATCGACACAACATTCAATAGCAGTCGCTCGTTCGGTTCTTTTATGTCAACTACATCATTGTATGAAAGTATTTTTGAATCGGATAGAAGTGCCCTGTACAGCGTCTACAAATCCATCATAAACCCATACGTCACGTACACGTTGTACCCGATGTCCTCGATGACGCTCGGGCTCCTCATCGCGTCACTGCACCACGGCTGGGACTGGACGATCTGGGTGGTGGCGATGGCACATATGTGGTTCTACGACGAGGGGATGAAGTCCGTCGACCTCTCGGCAGACGACATCAATCTCGACGTCAACTCGGACATACAGTTCGCCATCGGGGCACTGATGATACTGATCGGTTTCAGTTTGGCAGTCGTACTCGCCTCCTGGACGACCATCTGGTACGTTCCGTTCGTGCTATTCCTGACTTCGTTGGGACTTGCATACAACCTCGAGTGGTTCGGCGGCGTCTTCCACGACCGGCAGTACGTCACTGGGTGGGGTAATCTGGCGTTTTGTCTGGGATGGGCGCCGGCAGTGTGTGGCTACATGCTCCTCGCCCAGAACGTGAGCCTGGGGATCGTCGTGTTCGCTATCGGTCCCATGCTCGTGAAGGGAACGATGGGGTGGATCGAGGAAGACATGAAAGACACGCTCTACGAGATGAAGGGGATCAAATACGACCGAGCGACGCCGACGGACGTCGACCGGATGAAGCGACGCTCGCTCAACAGCCAGGTGCTCAACATCGCTTCCTTCGTCTTCATGGCAATCGGCCTCATGATCGAACTCGACCACGTCGCGGTCGCATAAGTCCCCGGACGTGATCGACGAGCCAGATCCACGACAGCCACCACCTGACATCTCCAATGAGCCAGACACCGTCTCGTCTCGATGGCGTTCCGATTCTCGGAAACGCACATCAGGCGATCAACCCGCTGGACTTCGTAGAGCAGTGTCGAGACCACCCGTCACCAGTCGTGCGTGCACACGCTGGACCGAAGACGCTGTACGTCGTCGTCCAGCCACGACTCGTCAGGGACGTCCTCAACTCACGTGACGGCCGCTACCGAAAGCCAGAGCACATTCGCTACGGGATCGACAACTTCGGCGGCGAAATCGACCCGTCGGTGGTGTCACAGACCCGTTCTGCGTGGGAGCCTGTCATGTCGAGCGACGGCGTCCAGGCGTATGCAAAGACGCTGACGGGGCTCGTCGACGAGCTTCTCTCCGGATGGGACACCGGAACCGTCCGAAACGTCCACGAGGAGTTTCGGGAGCTGTGCCTTCGGCTCGCGTGTGAGCTCTTTCTCGACGTAGAGAGTCCACTCACCGGCTCACAGTATTCGGAGATGGTGGACGGGTTTAGCCAACGGTTCTCGCCGAAGAACGTGGCGATCCACGAGGTACTGCCCGACTGGGTCCCGAGGCTGTCACAGCGTGAGCATCGCACGTCCCGTGCCCATCTGAAGACGTTTCTCGACGGTCTCCCCACTGACCCAGAATCGACGAACGGAATGCTCCTCTCGTCGCTCCTCGACGCGTCGGCGGACCCGGACTCGAAAATCAGCGAGTCCCTGGCCCGTAACGAGGTTGGCGTACTGTTGATCGGTGCGATGGAGCCGTTCGCTGTTGGTCTCGCCATCGCCTGTCATCAGATGGCCGTCCGTCCAGACGTTCAGACGGAGATGCACCGGGAAGCCCGAGAGGTCGTGGCGGGCACGACGGCTTCGCTCGGCGACATCCGGGAGTTACAGTACACCGAGCAGGTGTTCCGAGAGACACTGCGGCTTCACCCCCCGTTGTACACGATGTTCCGGGAGACGGCTGCTGCCGTTTCACTGGGGCCGTACGACCTCGAGTCTGGTGCGCAGGTGTGGCTCCCCCAGTGGGCGATCCATAGAGACGCCAGTCATTTCGACGACCCCGAGACGTATGACCCTACTCGCTGGGCTGGTGAGAACGACCACAGTCCGTTCGCGTACTTCCCGTTCGGTGGTGGTCCGCGACACTGTCCGGCCCGACGGTTGTCACTCATGCTCGCCAAACTCGTGTTGGCGACGATAGCGCTCCGGTACGAGGTTACCCCGGCGACTACCGAGACCCTAGCGGTCCGTCCAGAACTCGCCCTTCGGCCGACGAGTGGTGTCGATCTAGTCTTCTCCGGCCGCGAATGAACCCGTTCCGTGCTGAAACCGTCGATCCTGTCCCCGACGCGGGCAGACGTCGACTGGCTGCTGAACGTGCGTGTCGGAACCACAGGAGCGACCGTACTGCTCACACTAGACAGATTCAGCTAGTCGCGTGAGGTACCATCTCGACCGTATTTTTCGGTTGGAACGCGAGACCCGCAGAGAGAGATCGGTGAACTCACGTTTCCTGTTCCGACTGTTGATCTGGCCTCAGTCCCACAGAGCGAGGAGCCCTCAAAAGGGTCGCGTCATCGGATGAGTGTCTCGAAGATGGTGTCGTCGAACTGTGTGCCGCATACGGGGCAAAAGACGCCGGCGACGCACGACAGTCTCTCGACCTGCTGATGACGACAGGCGACCTGGCCCGAGAGCAGGATACCGACGGTATCTCCGATAACCTGATCCGGGACAAGAGAAGTGCTGGAACGCGGCCGAATTCACGAGGGTAGTACTGGTCTCACCCAACACGGCCGCCTAGTCCTGTATGCATTACTCACCCTCGAGCGGCAGGGCGAAACGCCGGTCCAGTCGAGAGACGTTCGATCTCGATACACCAACGTCGCTGAACAAACCGGTGTCGACCCGCTCGTCACCCCTGATAGCCGGGGCGTCGGAGTCTACCAGAACCTCGTTCGCCAGCACACCCACATCGACTTCGCCGAGTGGGACGAGTTCCTAGAGCTGGCGCTGACTACGAGGTGTGGCTATCCTGAGACCGACCGTCGCTTCCAAACGTGTCGTCTGTGGCGTCAATTCGGGTCGTAAGGATTCGTCGCTGTGTCGAGCCGATAGACGTCCTCGACTGCGTCAAAGTTGTCGTCGAACGCATAAAGGTATCCGAGCCCCTCGGTTTGCATATACGCGATAATGCAGGCATCGACGAAGGAGAGGGGGTCGTGTTGGCGGAATCTGGATTTCCCCGTCGCGAGGGCGTCGGTGGTGAGTGAGTCGATGTGGAACCGGGCGTTTTCTTCGATGCGATCGAGAAGATCGACTGCTGCGTCGTGGCCGGCGTGGGACGTGAGGCCGTTGAGCGTTTCGGCGAGTACGTAGTCGAGGACGACTGCCTCCGGAAGTGTTCCATCGTCGATGCCACGGAGTACCGGGAGCGCGGCATCGTGGGAACTATCCCGTTGGTATGCGGCTGCAAAGAGGACCGTCGTATCGATGAGTGCACGGGGCATTTACTCGACGTCGACGCCCCAGGCGTCGTGGTCGCTGGTCACATCGGTCGTCGCCTCACCAGCGTAGCCATCGAAGTCGGCGAACGTGCCCGTTTGCTGTCGGATAACGTGAACTCGGATGCTCCCGTCGTCTTCGAGATGCCAGCGGAGCTGATCACCGTCGTCGATATCGAGTTCACGTCGAATCCGGGCTGGGATGTTTGCTTGGTTCCCCGATACTTTGCTCTCGGCGTCGACCCTGTCGCTGCTCATACCTACTGGTAGGTGACCGGCCGTGAAAAGTCTAGTGTGCCATCACACTACGTAGTGCTACGAGAGAGATGCCGATAAAGTTGCTCTGTTGAATAGAGGGATGGCGTCGGGATCATAGTGCAGAGGAGGGCCGTTCGATGTTGGAGACGGCGAATTTGAGAACGCATTCTCGGAACACACGGTACCAGGCCTGCGCTCGCCCGGTGGATCGTGCGAGCGCTTGACCACGGAGAAGCACGTCTCTGCCATCCATCGCTTGTTGTACAGAGATCACAGCGGTATACGCACAGGAACGATTCTCCCCGGTGAGCACAACGAGACATATTCGACCGAAAGAACAATAGATCAGTCTGACAGTCATCGGCGATATGCACGCTGCTAAAGGATTCTTCGACAAGTGGGCGGCTTTCTACGACGACGATTACGAGGAACAGGCGATCGGGGACGTTGAGTTCTATGTTGACTTGGCTCGTCGTGTGGATGGTCCTGTGTTGGAAGTCGGTTGTGGGACGGGACGGATCTATCTTGAGCTATTGCAGGCGGGCGTAGATGCGTATGGGATCGATATCTCCGAAGAGATGCTTGACGTCTTAAAACGGAAAGCCGCGGACGCTGGGCTCACTCCGAACGTTTGGCAAGCCGACATGACCGACTTCACTCCACAACGAGAGTACGCGCTGGTCATTGTCCCATTCCGCACGTTCCTCCACAACATCACGGTGGCGGACCAGCAGGCTGCATTACAGAACTTCCATCAAGCGCTCGGATCAGATGGACGTCTCGCGCTCAACTTCTTTGTCCCGAGTTTCGAGGTCATCTGTGAGAGCTATGGCGAACCGGAGACACGAACGTTCACACAGGACGGCAAGGAGTACGTCGTCACGGATGTGACTGATATCGAAAACGAAATCGAGCAGATCGTCAAAGCAGAGCGAACAGTCAAACACGACGACGAGGTGCTTCAAGAGGCGACGTTCCGGTTGACCCTCATTTCGAAGACCGAATTTGAACTCTTACTGGGGACGACGGGCTGGAGTAATTGGACAGGATACAGCGGGTTCGAAAGGGAACCCCTCGATGATGGGGCCAAAGAGATGGTCTGGATCGCTGAAAAGTGAGTACCAGCCATGTCCAGCTACGACGCACTGCAAAATTCACGCTGTGTATTTAGCAAGACTGCTGAAACCTATCACCGATTGAGTATTTCAACAGAGCTATACCAGCCGAAACATACTACCATCACGTTATGTTCGAAGAGTTTGAGCAGGAATATATCGAGACCGACAGCGCCGATATCGCTCTTCGACGAGGAGGTAACGGCCCACCATTGGTATTGCTCCACGGATACCCCGAAACTGGGGCAATGTGGAATGAGGTCGCACCACAACTAACCGACCAATTTTCGGTCGTTATACCTGATCTCCGTGGGTACGGCCGCAGTAACGGGCCAGTGTCCCCCTCGACAGCAGATTACTCGAACCGGGCGATGGCTGAGGACGTGGTCACTGTCATGAGCGAACTTGGTTACGACCGGTTCCAAATGGCTGGTCATGACCGCGGCGGTCGGGTCGCCTATCGTCTGGCACTTGATCATCCTAATCATGTCGAGCGTCTCGTTACTTTAGACATGATTCCGACGCTAGAATCAGTTGAGCGGATGACGTGTGAAGCAGCATTGGTGAGATTTCACTGGTTTTTCATGGCCCAGCCCCACCCGTTCCCAGAAACACTCATCGGAACCGATCCCGAGTACTATATTGAGTACATGCTCGGGAGGTCCGGACTTGATATCTTTGCCGATGAGGCACTTAACGAGTATCGCGAATGCTTTGACGACGATGACGTTATTCGTGCCACTTGCGAGGATTACCGTGCTGGGTTTAGCATCGATCCCGAACACGACCGGGCAGACAGAGAAGCGGGGAATCAAATCGAGTGTCCGATGTTAGCGCTCTGGGGTGAGACTGGGTCACGGAAAGGACGACCGACGGATATACTCGGAATTTGGGAGTCGTGGGCAAAGGATGTTCGAGGTCACCCGCTCGATTGTGGCCATTACTTGCCTGAAGAGGTACCGGACGATGTGGCACGCGACCTCAGGTCGTTTTTCCAAGGGAGATAAATGGATTTTCACTGGCTAATGGCGTGGTTTTCGGGGTTAATATTGACGATGTAATGGTCAACGAGAAATCCTACTGGACCACTCCAGATTGAAAAAGTTCAGATATCGTTGGGTCCGAGTATCCAGCGTCCGTGGATATAGTACACATACCTCCACCAAGTTCAGGAACTGACTCGCGCGTTTGACGTGGTGGCTCTGAGAATTCAATAGGGAAAGCCGACTCATTTCTACTCCACTCCCTTCTGTCACTAATTTTTCCTTTTTGTACTGTATATATTCCTCTACCTTGGATATATTTTGTTCGAGTTCAGATGAATTACGCCTTTTAGATTCTATTTGGACTAGCTCGGCGTTGATACTGTCTCTCTGGACGTCTAACTTCCAAAATTCTCTTTAATTTCGTCTGTGTCGACTGATCGCATGATAGTTTCTCGGAGATCGCCTCCTCTGGCAACTGAGTGACGTGCTTCACTGGGTTCTAATACTGGTGCCTATAATTCACATGATTCCAGACACAAAAGAAGGTGTAGCGACGTTGGGGAACGTCTCCGTCGAAGACTCCCACAATATCTTGGCGGAGGTCGACGATGACGACGCAAAAGGTACTCTCGACGCTGATCTACGCGTGGTTTCCCGAAGGAAAGCTCCCGTCACTGCCGGAGACGGGCGCGTAAGATAGTATCAAGCTCCGTAATGCGGTCAGAAACAGCGGTGAGGCGTTCTCTCACCCGTGTGCAGGGAACTTCAACAGCGACACGACGCCGTTTGCTCGACATACGCCAGACCGAGTTCGACGAGAAAGTCTGCGCTGGCTTGGACAACACTTCAGATTTCACTGCCAACAACGTGCAGGAATTCGTCGAGGATACACCGTTTAAACTGCGTCGTTCTTGTGGCGCAGATTGTTGGTGAATCAGAGCGCAGTTTCGAGGCTGATTTTGGGCGCTTCTTTCCATGGTTTTCGGTAGACGCGACCGCGGAGCTGGAACGCGTGAAATACGGTGTGAGCTTGGCCTTGGAGACGCCTCGATGCGTGAGAGCCACGTGTCGCTGGCGCTATGGTGGCTCTCGAACGCATTCACGTGTGCGTCGACGTCGGCGTATTCACCGTCTCCGTGGACGACGTATTCGTGGTCGAACGCGTCGTTCTTCTCGAGTGTCTCATGGGACCGAAAGCAGTCAGTATAGACGGTGAGCGACTCCTGCTGGCGGTCGGTCAGCAGGAGTCGATTCGTCGGCGGCGTTCGCTGGGAGCACGTAGCGGGGCTGCTCCCGCGACCGACGAGAATGAACACGGGAGATTGTCCTTACTGTGCGTTCCGCGTCCACGCGTGGAGAGGCCACGAGCGCGAAGCAGTGGTTACGACGGTTCAGACACCACTATAACCACGAACGACCGAACCAAGCGCTAGATGGCCAAACTCCTGCTGAGGTGATTCAGAACTAGACAGTGCCTCGCTATCTATTATCCAAATCAAACACGACCAATGAGACGCCCTCTTTTTTCAGGACTCCGAATATCCACGGTCCTGATGCTTGATGACTGGGTCTGCGTTCTCGAACTCTCTGAGATACTCGAGAAGTCGATCTCTCAGGGAGGTCCTCACGTCTCGGTAGTTCGGTCGACCGGCAAGGTTGACGTGCTCGTCGGGGTCCTCCCAGAGATCGTAGAGGTAGCGTTCAACGTACGTGTCGCTCGCTGGATCACCATTCCCGCCGCGCCAACCGGCCGTTTTCGGAGCTGCGACGGCGTACTTCCATCGATTGGTCCGAATCGCCCTACCGATCTGAGACTCGCTAATTTGAATGAACACGTCACCGTTTTCGTCGGGTTCGTCACCCCTTACGACGGGCAGTATACTGTTACCGTGTAGTTCTTTATCTATTTGCAATCCCGCAGCATCCAGCAACGTGGGTGGGAGATCGATAATACTTCTTGGATTCTCTATGTTAGTACTGTTTTCAAACCCGGGCCCGGACAGTATCGCTGGTACCCTGACAGCAGACTCGTGGGCTGTGCGCTTATACTCGCCTGGCCGTGTCCGGAAGTGACAACCGTGGTCGGAGGTATAAGCGAAGACTGTGTTCTCACGAATACCGCGGTTGTCAAGTGCCGTTAGCAGATCGTCGACAGACTCGTCCAATCGCTTGACCATTCCGTAGTAGTCAGGAAGTTCATCGTACCAGTCACCAGGATATGGCTTAAGATCACTTGGCACGGAAGGGTTCGATCCGTATCGCTCAGCGTAGTCCTCTGGCGCGACAAACGTCCACATATCGTTCTGATGGTGTGGCTCGAGATAAGAGACGACGAGAAAGAATGGCTCCGACAATGTGTCCAGTGCCTCGATACCGAACTCTGTGAAGGCGTCTGTCCGGTACGTGTCAAACGTGATTTCATTCCCCGCTTCATCGTAGAGGTAGCCCTCGGTCGGATGGGAAGTGAACTCTGGAACGTCAGCCGCCCGCCAAAAGTCGGTGTATCCACCACGCTGCGACTCTGGAACCGGATCTTCGAATGTCCCAGAGAGGTACCAGCCGCCCACGAAGCCGACGTCGTATCCTGCGTCAGCAAACCGCTCAGGGAGTGTCCGTATTTTTTCATCCAGGGTCAGTCCACTACGCCAGACACCGGTCTCGGTCGCAAACATCCCTGTCTGGAAGGTGGCTTGGAACGGTACACAGGCTGGTTGTGGTGTTATCGCCTGCTCGAGTACCGTCCCACGCTGACCGAGGTCGTCAAGGGTTGGTGTAAGGTCCATTGGGGAATTGTAGAGTCCCAGGGTGTCCCATCGTTGCTGGTCGGTCAGCACGGCCAGCACGTTGGGCTGTGACACTCGCTCACTCATCTGTGATCTTTCCCTTGGCGCATCCGAGGACACGTTGCGTCAGAACTAGGTCAGCGTTCATTGTATCACCTTGCCCCTAATGGAACTGGCTGTACTGCCAACGATACTCGGATAGTCGTACTCCGACGACTCTGTACGCATTCGGTCGGCGGGCCCCGAGATCGTCACTGCCCCGATAGCGTTCCTATCCGCATCGGTGATCGGTCCCGCGATACAGTGTCGTTCCGGATTGAACTCGCCCATGTCGTGAGCCAGTCTGTCATCCCGGACTGACTGTAGTTCATCACGGAGGGCGTCTTTGTCGGTAATCGTGTTCTCGGTGTAGTCCGTCATTTCGTAATTGTCCAAGATTGCGTCCCGTTCTTCTTCTGGCAAATAAGCGAGAATTGCTTTCCCTCCGGCAGTAGCAGGTAGTGGTACGTGCTCCCCCTCGAACAGTTCTGTTTTCGGTTCGACTTCGTCTCTAATTCGAACGAGGTAGACACCTCGGGTCCCTTCTTTAATCATGATGCTGGCAACTTTTCCCGTCGCTTCCGCTAACTTCTTCAGCGGCTTATGCGCAACCTTGTATAGCTTCATGCGGGCGCGTACACCCCCGCCCAGTTCCATGAACCGGACACTCAATCTGTACCGCCGGTTTTCTTTGACGACGTAGCCGAGTCGTTCGAGTGTTGTGAGGTGCTTGTGGATCGTCCCACTCTGCAGCGATAGTTCGTCGGCCAATTCACTGACACCGACGGACTCACGCCCTGCCATCGCGTCGATAACACGGAAACTTGTCACCGTCGTCCGAGCGACGGGGTCCTCAAATTTGTCCGGGTCCGGGATTAATTGTCTTGACACATCGTAGCGATCAGTCGCCAGCGCAATAAATGTATTCATATATTGTGAAGAACCCCCTCCTTCGGCAGCAGTCAGCGTCCTTCGGAACCAGAAATAGACGTTAGAACAGCCAACGTAGGGCATATCGACGGTTTGTGACCATATTCATATATCGTGAAAACTCGGTCTCTCCGCCAGAAGTCAACGTCCTTCGGAACCAGTAATCGACGTTAAAACAGCTTAGCCTATAGCGCAGATTGATGGGTTCGTAATCCCGAGAGCCGACACTACTCCGACTGACTCTCGCCGATTGATTTGGTTCCGGGCCGATCGCTGTCGGTGGGCAGCTGCCCGAATCAGAATAATGGGTGTACCTGTGTTACGCCAATAGCGGTGTCGTCGTCTACAGGGCGATCGTTGCCCTGTAGACCCGCTCAGTCCGAGCCTGCCATACAGTCTATTCATGATATATGAATGCAGACGCTGTCAACACAATTCCTTGTGATGTCGTATCGTATCAAGCTATTCAGTATCGTCCTGACTCAGATAACCGTTCGAATACGTTCGTGTGGGCCAAGACTGGCACAGCCATCATTCATGATACGTGAATGCTTACTCGGGGATCATCTACGACCAAGGACAAAATGGTCTGTGAGCACCGAACGAGACTGTTCAAAACGGATTCGCTGTCGGTGGCGCGTCGGTTATTCGAGTCGCGGGAGGTACGCTTCGTTGGCGGCGAGCAGTTCTTCGGTCATCTCGTGAATCTCCGGCAGGGTCAACTGGGCCGCCGTGAGCGGGTCCTGTTTGACCGCGCGGTGGACCTTCTCGCGGTCGTTCTCCAGTGCGCCCTCGACGGCGAGTTGCTGGACGGCGACGTGTTGCTGGGGGAAGGTGCGGACGGAGTTGGGGAGTTCGCCGACCGAACACGGGTGGAGGCCGGTGCCGTCGACGAGGACGGGGACCTCGACGCAGGCGTCGGTCGGCAGGGACTCGATGGCGTTGGTCTCGTTGCTGACGTTGAGGTTGAACCGGCGGGTGGTGTCGGTCTCGATGGAGTGGATGAGCCGTGAGGCGTACTCCTCGGAGCGTTCGACGCCCACTTCGTCTAGATCGACGCCCAGTTCCGGGTCGTCGCGTTCCTCAGAGCGTTCCTGCCACCCTTCGAGGTACGTCGCCGTGGGCATCCGTTCGGCGTAGTCCGTGCCGGTCAGCTCCTCGATGGTGTCCTCGTCGGTCCGGAAGTACGGGACGTACTCGGACATGTGGTGGGAGGATTCGGTCGGGAAGTAGCCGAAGTGTTTCAGCATCTCGAAGCGCACGGTGTCGCGTTCGTACGTCTCGGGGTCGTCGTAGGCCTCGCGGAGGGCGGGATAGACGCTCTCGCCGTCGTGTGTGGCTTCGAGGAACCACGCGACGTGGTTGACGCCCGCGACCCAGTACTCCAGTTCGTCCTCGGGGACGTCGACGTAGTCGGCGATGGCCTCGGCGGTGTGGGGAACACTGTGACACAGCCCCACGGTCTCGATGTCGGTGGCTTCGAACATCGTCTGACAGAGGATGGACATGGGGTTCGTGTAGTTCATCAGCAGGGCGTCGGGACACAGTTCCTCCATGTCGTTGGCGAGGTCGAGCATGGTCGGGATGGTCCGCAGGCCGCGGAAGATGCCGCCCGGGCCGATGGTGTCCCCGATGGCCTGCTTGACGCCGTACTCCTCTGGGATGCGGATCTCGTTCTCGAAGGGCTCGGTGCCGCCGACGTTGATCATGTTGAGGACGTAATCGGCGCCGTCGAGCGCCTCGACGCGGTCGGTGGTCGATTCGACCGTCGCGTCGAGGCCTTCGTTCTCGACCATCGCCTCGGCGACGCGGGTCGTCTGGTCGAGTCGATGCTCGTCGATGTCCATCAACGCGATGGTACTGTCGTTTAGGTCGTCGAACGAGAGGATGTCCCCCACGAGTTTCGTGGCGAACACCATACTACCCGCTCCGACGAAGGCAATCTTCGGCATGCATACTACCCTGTTGGTGAGGGGGTAATAAATGTATCCCTGCTGACTCTCCGTTCAGTAGAGAACCTGTGCGATTCGAAAATCTCTGTCGACGGCGGCACGGTTCGAATCTGCGGCTGATGGCTTCTCTATGTCAGCGCTCTGCTTCCGGCCTGTATACCTCCGTAATAGAGCTGTGATGGAGCTGATACTGACTGGACACCGGTCGGCTGTGTTTGGGAACTGGCCGACTGTAGGTGTATAGTTCCATGCCAACGTAAAATATAAATGCCTACAATTAGTCTGTCGAGCCGGACAGACAATGTCTAAAAACCGTAGCATTAGCCGTCGGCGTCTAGTAAGTACGATCGGTGCGAGTGTCGCAGCAGGACTTGCGGGGTGTAGCGATTCCAGCGATCGATCAGAAGCAACTAACACGTCTGGTAAAGAGGGGGGCTCAAACAGTACTACGCAAGGTGAAAGACTCAACGTAGCGAGCTGGGGAGGTGACGTCGAGTCAGATATCGTTACGAGTATTCTCGAGGATTACGACTCTTCCAATCCGAATGTCAATGTGAAGTACCAGAACATTCCCTTCGGTGAATACTCGACCAAGCTGAAGACACAGTTTTCTGGGGGGACCGAACCCGATGTCTTCTACTTAGCATCGGGATCGGCGCCACAGTATATGCAAAACAGTGCGCTACTTGCGTTGGACTCTTATGTCGAGAACTCGGATGGATACGCGTACGACGACGTTCTGGACAATCTCCTCTCGGCGTTTCAGTATCAGGGGAAGACTTACGGGATTCCGAAGGATTTCACACCGGTTGGTCTCTTTATGAACGAATCGCACCTCGAGGAGGCAGGGGCGAATACCTCACCGGAGACCTGGAGTGGCTTTCGCTCCGCACTTGAGGCGGTTAAGACGAGTACGGACGTCGAGTACCCATTCGCGTTCGGAAGCAGGCCCCGAAACACCCTCGTTCAACTCATTTGGCAGAACGGTGGACGTATCCTCTCCGAGGATAACTCGGAGTGTGTCGTCGGGTCTACGGCCGCTATCGAGGCACTACAGTACCTCCTTGACCTCCGTAGCGATGGGCTCGCGGCAATATATGGGAACGAAATCAGTCCGACTTGGGCTGCGCCCTCGCTCGGCAAAGAGAGAGTGACGGCCGCTATGACAGGTGCGTGGTCGATTTCGACACTGAAGGAAGAATATGGGTCAGTCTCTGACTCTCTCAAAGTCGCGAATCCGATGCCTATCCCGAACGGTGGTCAGCAATCGACGATAGTTTTCACAACGTCTTGGTCAGCTTCCGCACAGCAGGAGACCAAGCAGGCCTCGGCGGCCTTGGTTAAGTCTCTCACCAGCAAGGAGGGCATGTGGAAGTGGACGAAAACCGGGACTGCACTGCCTGCACGGAAGTCACTGCTCGAAAAAGACTTTTACGACGACCGGCCGCTACTCAACGGCCTGGGTAACCTGGCAGACGACGGACGGCCATTCCTCTTCGGGATTCACCACTCTGAGGTCGTCGATACGGTCATGTCCGAAGTCGAAGGTGCGGTTACCGGCGCTAAGTCACCCGACGCAGCGTTGAAAGACGCTGAGCGCCAACTCAACAGTGACGTGTTCTAAACACGATGGCAGACACCACACTTACCGACGTTAAGAAGCGCTTCGAGAGTGATGGAAACGA
The DNA here is from genome assembly GCF_031624555.1 of Haloarcula sp. S1AR25-4. Lineage (NCBI taxonomy): Archaea > Methanobacteriati > Methanobacteriota > Halobacteria > Halobacteriales > Haloarculaceae > Haloarcula > Haloarcula sp. S1AR25-4. Next base: position 367,600 of record NZ_JAMQOR010000004.1, read on the forward strand.
CGTGGTCGCCGTCGACGAACTGAGCCTCGATATCGAGGACGGCGAGTTTCTCGTACTCGTCGGTCCGTCTGGGTGTGGGAAGTCGACGACACTGCGACTCATCGCTGGTCTCGAAACCATTTCCGACGGCGAAATCAAAATCGGTGACGACGTCGTCAACGATGTCAAGCCTAAAGACCGTGACATCGCGATGGTGTTTCAGAACTACGCGCTGTATCCTCAGCGAACCGTCCGCGGGAACATGTCGTTTGGGTTGAAGATGTCTACCGACCTGCCGGATGAAAAAATAACTGAGCGGGTCGAGGACGCGGCAGAGCTGCTCTCGATCACGGACCTGCTCGACCGTCGTCCCAAGGCACTCTCCGGTGGTCAACAGCAGCGGGTAGCGCTAGGCCGAGCCATCGTCCGTGACCCGGAACTCTTCCTCATGGACGAGCCACTCTCGAACTTGGATGCAAAACTTCGGACACAGATGCGTACAGAACTGCAAGAACTCCACCAACAGCTCGGCGCCGCGACTGTATACGTAACCCACGACCAGACCGAGGCAATGACGATGGGAGACCGTATCGCCGTCCTCGACGATGGTCAACTCCAGCAGATCGGCACGCCGATGGAGTGTTACTACGAACCCGCGAACCAGTTCGTCGCTGGGTTCATTGGCTCTCCCTCGATGAACTTTATCGAAGGGGTGTTCGTTGATGGGCTTATCCACTTGGACCTGTTCCGGTATCCCCTCACTGACGAACAGCGGGCGGCGATCGAATCTGAAGACTCGAACTCGGTGACAGTAGGGATTCGACCGGAAGACATCGAACTCACCGACGAAGACGGGCCCCGAACGGTGGAGATGGACGTCAATGTCGTCGAGCCGATGGGGAGCATGAATCTGCTGCACCTCGAACGGAGTGGTGTCGAGATAACCGCTTCCGTCACCGGCGAACACATCGTCGACGAGAGCGACTGTGTTCGCGTCCGGTTCCCCGCTGATCGCATCCATGCGTTCGACCGACAGACTGGCGCCGCCGTATTCAACCGTGAGCGGAGTGCTGATCGGCCACCGGGGATTCTCAGTAGAGAGGAGGTGCCTAGCCATGGCCGTTGATGACAAGACCGACTCTGTCACTGTCCGAACGAGAGTCACCCGGTTCAGGCAGTCCCTTCCCAGTTTCGGACATGCCGATCAGAACAACCTCGCCGGGTTGCTTCTCATGCTCCCGAACTTTGTGGTGTTCTCCCTGTTCCTCTTAGGACCGGTACTGTTCGCGCTCTTTCTCTCCACACAAGATTGGAACGTGTTCACAAGTTCGGGAGAGTGGGCGTGGACGACGCTCTTCGGCGTTCGCCTTCCCATCCAGAACTACGTCGAAGTCCTGACTCCGTGGCCTTGGGAGAACAATTGGGCGTCACTGCGGAGTCCGTCGTACAACCTCTGGTGGTTCGCGCTTCGGAACACCATCGCATATGTCGTCGTCGTCGTCCCGACACAGATTATCGGTGCCTTCCTCTTGGCACTGGCGCTCGATATGCGCATCCGTGGAAAGAAACCACTCCGGGCAGCCTACTTCATGCCTGTGATGCTGACGTCCGCCGCAAGCGGCGTCATCTGGCGGTGGCTGCTCGCGAACAAAGGCGTGGTCAACGAGTTCTTGCGCCCGTTCGGGCTCGCGAATGCGTGGGCGAACGATCCGGGGACAGCGCTCGGAAGTCTCATGCTCATCGGCCTCTGGGGCGGTATCGGATTCAATATGATCTTCTATCTAGCCGGGCTCCAGAGCATTCCCGAGGAGCTCTACGAAGCCGCGCGCATCGACGGTGCAACTGGTTGGCAACGAATCAAAGAGGTCACGTGGCCCAACCTACGGAACACACACTTCTTCGTCATCGTGCTCTCCATCATCGGCACCTTCCAGGTGTTTGGTATCGCGCTCGTCTTCGCGAAAGGTGGCCCGTATCACGCGACGACGACTACTGTCGTTCTCATCTACAAGACAGCCTTCGAGAACAGTAGTTACGGGAAGGGAGCGGCGATGGCGTTTATGTTGTTCGCTATCGTGTTCGTGTTCAGTTATTATCAGTACCAGCTCAACCAACAGAATGAGGTGTCATACTGATGCCACGCTCGAACTACGACTATCCCGGATACGAACGGTCGGGCACCACCTACTGGACGAAGACGACGCTCCTCTACGCTGGAGTTATTGGCGGAGCACTTCTCTGGTCACTCCCGTTCTGGTGGATGCTAGCGACATCTGTAACGGCGAATCCATCGGCGGCATCGATTACACTGCTGCCATCGAACCCCACACTCGATCACTACGAGGCGCTGTTCAGTACCCAACCAATCGGCAAGTGGTTCTTCAACACTATCGTCTTCGCGGGCTCTGTCACTGCGTTCAACCTCATCTTCGACAGCCTCGCCGGCTATGCACTTGCAAAGGTGGATTTCATCGGCCGGGAGAAATTCTTCCTCCTTTTCATGTCGACGATGATGATACCCGCGATGGTGACCCTTATCCCAGTGTACGTATTCCTCGCCAAACTCGGTTGGGTGAACACCTACCAAGGACTCGTTGCACCGATGATAGCCAATCCGATTGGCATCTTCCTTTTGCGACAGCATTTCAAAGGGATGCCATCGGCACTTGGCGACGCCGCGAAGATCGATGGATGTAACGAACTGCAGACATTCTACAAAGTATACCTGCCACTGGCAAAGCCAGCACTCGCAACGCTGGGTATCTACACGTTCATCATGACGTGGAACAACTTCCAGTGGCCACTCATCATTGCCAGCGACGACTCCATGTATACCCTTCCAGTTGCGCTATTCAGCGTTCGAAATCAGTTCTTTACCGAATGGGGACTCGTGATGGCCGCGGCGGCAATCATCGTGATGCCGGTGATACTCGTCTTCCTTTCGGCCCAGCGGTACTTCATTCGAGGAATGACCCTCTCGGGTGTCAAGGGCTGACTGGCCCGGTCGTCGCTTTGTATTATCGGCGTACGTATCCGAATCGAATCCTCTCGGCCCCGTCGCCGAATAGTTCTTCGAAAGCAACGGTTTCGGTCACAGCAAGTATTCCGGGACCCAAGAGGACGAAAGCCGGTGGAAAAATCTGCGAGAGTGAAATTACAAACCCGCCCCAGACGAAGTAGAGTACGGTGAATGCAGGCTCTTCAGCGAGGCTGTAAGCAGCGCTCTCCATCGTGTACCGGAATCCCGATCTGTCCTCTGGGACAGATCTCATCCGAATACTGGCAGCCCTGAACAGCCAAATAAGGGCAATGACGATTAGATACAGGCTCAGTAGTGCCCAAAGGAGCGCAAGAATGTTCCCGCTTGTAGCACCGACTACAAGGTAGAGATATCCACCACCTACAAGTACAATAAGCAGAACGCTGTACGGCAGGCCAGCGAGTATGTTGTTACGCCACTCAGAGACAAACGTCTCGAAGCGCTCTCGCTCGCTTACAGGTCTCCCTTTCGACTCAGAGGAGATAATCTCGATCCACATCTCACTGAGTGCTAGAATCGATGCACCGAGAGTAACTACTGGAATCGAACCGAGGATGACCAGTGGACTCGACCAACCAATCGTGAGTGCGTCTTTGTAACTCACCCGTATAATGGCACGACAAACATCCCCAAGACTGGTATCATGTTGGGCCATCGTCTGTATATCGTTCTCTCCAGTCGATACATCATAGTGTTTGCCATCGTTTGCTCAGAGTGCCGTAGACGAGTAACACACCAAAGGTGGGGTGGGTGCCGAGGTCGAACGCCTGTAGAAACCCGTGAAATGATTCATGCTGTGTTTAGATTACTCTGTTCTGTATCACTCAAATGCAGCAGCCAACTGGCCCGCATATACTCCCGTCAAAGCTTCCGAGCGCGCGAATCCGAGAGATATTCTGTAGGACGACGTCAGCGCTGGCACTGCCCTGTTCGGTCGCGGTCTCGTCGAGACTGCCGAGAACGACGTCGAGTGAGTCGGAATAGGCGTCGTACCGGAATCGCCGCCCCATCTTCGGTGCTGGCGACACGCCGTCGATTTCGGCGGGCAAATCCGCACGGTCGGCGAACCGTGTAAATCTGTCCCAGACCGTCCAACGAGAGACTAGCCCACCCGAACGATGTGGAGACGGAAAGAGGTAGCCATCCCAGTCGTCGTGAGCAGCAAACGCGGCGAGACAGCCTTCGGGTACGTCCTGTCCGTAGCGCAGCGAACCTCGACGGCGAACCCTACGAACTGACACTCACTCGGGGAGATAGTTGCGTTCGACGGCGACTGGTACCTCGGCGACCCTGAAGTTGCTGACCGCTTTGCGTTCCTGTTAGAAGCCAACGAAGCACGCCAATCGATCGCCAGAGCGGACGATCTCCGAGAGATCATCATGCGTCCCGTCGACGCCGATGAGATTGAAGAGAGGATTAGAAAGTCGAAAGGACGATATCAACGGCGAATTAGCCCGTACTGAATCCAAAAAAGCGTGGGCTATCTGATCTCGCAACGCTATTCCCAGATTAGAGGGGAAAAGTCAGAACAAGAGGAAGATATTAGAGAATAAAGAAAGTGAAATGGAATAGGATAGCACGAAATCGAAGAAGACTGGCAAGATATGGAAGAGTTTGAGGCAAACTCGATGAGATCTCGTCTACCTGCTCGGATATCGGCCCGACACGTCGCCAAATCGAACGCCACTCGCGGGCGCTCGCCCGACTGCTCAGCCGCGAATTATGGAAGCGGTTGACCCGCATCGTGAGGGTATGAACCCATCTCTCGATCAGGTTTTAGTCGGTGTAGTTGACCCGACTGCTCAACCCGAGTCGTGAGAGGGCAATCCGATAGCCGAATTAATCGACGAGAAGCACAGCGTCCGAGAGATCGTGTCTCTCGCGGAGACGATGTCTGCGCGCATTCTAGCCGATTCACTCGACGACCTGCTCACGTCCCAAACGGACTCGACTAGACAGTGCCCATCGCTCGTGTGCAACAGATCCCAACGCCTGTGATGGGGGCATATCCGTCGACCGCGTGGCTGGGACGGCGGGCCGCGTGTCGACGCCTCGCTTGTCGGTGTCCCGGTTCAGGATTGAATCCCGCCGTTCAAAATGCAGGACTCACTACGGACAATCGATGCCGCCCATCGGACGCGCCCGCAATCAAAAGACGAACCGACGGAGGGAGGTCCTGCGAGTCACCGTCGCCAATGCCATCCCCATCGTCGGTGTCGTCGCACTCGGTTGGAACGCCGCTGCACTGTTGCTCCTCTACTGGCTCGAGTTGGGAGTCGACTCGGTCTGGGCACTGGTTCGTGCGGTGTTCGCTGGCCGCCCGCCGGCGCTCGATACGGACGGCTTGCTGGTCGGCCCACTCGCGGCCCGTCAGCCCACACTCTCGGTACCGGGCACGTCTATGGACGTATATCTCGTCACGCTAGTCGGCCTGCCACTCACTGTCCTGATCGTCGCTATCGGGTGGCTCTTTGCCGGCGCAGTCCTCGTCGGCCCAACGTCGAATCCAAGCTCCGGGACGCTGTCGACCGTCGTGCTGGCTGCGATCGGACTATTCGTCGTCACGGGGATAACGACTCTCCGGACGTATTTCCACGACGGCGAGTATCGAAAGCACAACTCACAGACGGCGTTCAGCGGCCACCTGTTCCGAATTATCACCGTGTTCGTGGGCGGCCTCGTCACCGTCGCGTTCGTGACCGCAGCGACGGAGGGACCGTCCGTTGAAATCTCGCGTGTCGACCCAGCGACCGTCGGGCTCCCGTTGTTGCTCACGATCGCCCTCGGAAAGTTCACGGCCGACTTCTGTGGTGTCTACAGCGACCGGCTCGCCGTTTACTTCGAATCGTACGACCAGGAGTACGGGTGGTTCGACCCACCACCGGAACCCGAACCGGTCGAAGCGACACTCGATGAGACACCCGAGCGAGTCCGCCCGGTACGGCTGGGACGGGTGTTCGGTGGCCCACTCCGACTGCCGTACCACATGGGCTGTGTCTCCCTCGGTGGAATCGGGCTCGTCGTCGCGGGACTGTTCGCGCTCGGACAGGCATGGCAGATCGTCACCGTAGTTGTCGCAGCCAGCGTTGCCGTCCCGTGCCTGCTGATGTGTCTCGACCAACTGCTTCGGTACGGCACGGTCGAATATCGTATCGCGCCTGACGACGGTGTCATCGTCGCATACGATCGTCTGTTCGGGACGGCCCTGTGGCGGCTCGAATCGTGGGCGCAGACCGACGTTCGCGTCGAAACGACCCCCGTCGATACGCTGCTTGGAACGGAAACCGTCAGCGTCGACCACCCCGACGGGCAGTTCATCCTCCCGCATCTGCCCGATAGTGACCCAGTGCTTGCGATCAGCGAGGCAGCGCGATCGCCGGCCAGGCAACTGATCCCAGGCCGGCGCGCGTGGTTCACGTAGGTCAGCAGATCAACGACGTGCCTGCGGTTCTGTCAGGGCACGCCAACTCGATCACCGCCGAGTTACGTACCGCCCTGTCCGAGTCCCCACTCGACGCAGTCGGCACGGAGTAGCCCCACTTTGTGCGAGTGGTTGTAACTCCCGACGACGCGATCCAACCGAGCGAGGATCACCCTGTCTGCTGTGAGAGTTTTGACTGGCACGCTGCGGTACACGACCACTGGTGTCTCGTTCGGCAACACCACCTCCTCGACGACCGGCAGTTGATCGGTGAAACGCGTCGTCGATGACCGCAGTTGCTCGAACCGGTATGGATAATCCCGGTGCTGTCTGTCGGGTCGTGTTTAGTTACGCGTGAAAGGTGAGGCGGACGGATTTCTTGGTGTCCATGCCAGAGATCAGCCGCCTCAGCGGGAGTTGAGAGTGGATCGATTTGGGGTTCGTGGAGCGCGAACGGACACCCGAGCCAGCGATGAAGCTCGGTATTCAATCGCACGTTGCGGGGCTCCGATTTCAGATGCGTCGCCACGGAAATCGGAACGCTGTCGAACGGATTTTTCGAGAGCTGAAGCGACGAACCTCGTCGTTTTCGAACTGCTTCAGCCACGTCGAACCCGAAACAGCCGAAAGTTGGTTGCAGAGCTTCGCTCGCTGGCACAATGCTCCAAACGAAACACTACCCAGAGCGGGGACAGAAGACATATACCGAGACCATCGAGAGCAAATCGACATGATCCAGCCCTCCAGGAGACAGTTCCTCTCTCTTTCCATACCGACGCTTTCAATGACACTCGCTGGCTGCTCCCAATGGAACTCAGAAGACGGGGCTGAAACGGAGACACACTCACCAGGAGATTCGGAGCCCGGTTGTTGGCCATCGATGTGTGCGGGAACGCAGATACTCGAAGTAGACGTGCATTCGGACTGTTCCGGGACTGTTGTGCTAAAGGCTAGCTGTCGAGACGAAGCGATTTCACTTCAGTCGGGGGAATCAGTCCAAATCGTTCGCGAGAAAGACGCTGAGACATGCGGGGTCGCTGTCGATTTCAGGGGGCACGGCCGATCGGAGAAGACGGAACTGGGCCACATCGTCGCCCAATACGCCCGCGATATTCACACCTTCCTCGAACACCGAGACCTCGAGGATGTCGTCCTCGTTGGATGGTCGTTGGGCGCTCTCGTTTCGTGGGTGTCGGGCGAGTGATCGTCGTATCACACATCTCGTTCACTCCGGTTCGGAGAACTCACGAACTCGATGGCTCCCTAGCTCGTACGCTTCTCGAGAAGGGTGGCCCACCCGAAGAATCTAATCCGTTACTAAATTTACAACCAAAATAGCCGACTTTAGAGGCGTTATAGTCCAATTTGAAACAGAACACCGGAACTGATGTCACAATGTATGTTTGTACACTCGGATATGGCGGCTAGAACGTAATTTTCGGACTGGTGGCGCAATTTGTAGTTGTATATCGAAGTGTAGCACCTAAATCTCGACCCTACCGAGTATAGCGACGGATTCCGACCCGGATCGAGATGCGTTCCGTCACGCCGAGGCGACCGGACGAACGCTACTGTATAACACCGGTACCGATGTTATTTCCTCCCGGAACGATAAAAAAGTATTTGTATGGGAACACACAACACAGCGACGATGAAAGAGGGAGCGAAGTCGGATCGGTCGGCGCGGTTCGAGGTCGAGCACGTCGGGGGGATAGAGGAGACGACGGTCGAGATACCTGTGGGCGTCACTGTGCTCCCGGGGAAGAACGCGACCAACAGAACGTCATTTCTCCAGTCGATAATGGCCGCAATGGGGAGCGACTGGGCGACGTTGAAGTGTGACGCGGACGAGGGCTTCGTCCGACTGACACACCAGGGCGAGACCTACGAACGCCAGTTTTCCAGAACGTCGGACGGAGAGGTCATCTGTCGCGGCGACGGCCTTCTCGACGACCCGTCGGTCGCGGAGCTATTTGCGTTCCTGTTGGAGACGAACGAGGCCCGCAGGGCCGTCGCGCGCAGCGACGACCTCCACGACCTCATCATGCAACCCGTCGACATCGAGGGAATACGGGCCGAAATACGGCGAGTGGTCGACGCGAAACGGGAGATAAACGACGAACTCGCGACGATAGAGTCACTGAAGCGGGACCTCCCGGACCTCGAACAACAGCGAAGTGAACTCCGGGAGCGCATCGACTCGAAGCGGTTGGAACTGTCCGATTTGGAAGCGGAAATCGACCGAACGAGTACGGAAATCGAAGAGTCTCACAAGGAACAGGACCGCCTCGAAGCGAAACTGACGGAACTACGAGACCGCCGGAGCGCGCTCAAAGACGTCCGCAACGACATCGACAAACAGGAACAGAGCGTCGCCGCCCTCAAACAGGAACGAACAGAGTTGGAGGCCGAGCGAGGGGACCTGATGTCTGCAGTGGAGGGCGACGACTCAGACGTCGACGCTCGCATCGAACGACTTCGAGCGGAGAAACGGGACCTCAACGCCAAAATTAGCGACCTTCAGAGCGTCATTACGTTCAATGAGGAGATGCTGGACGACGCCGACAGCGCCGTCCTGAACGCCATCGAGAGCGACCCAGAGACGATGGGCGACATCACCAGTCAACTCATCGAGCGTCGGGAGGAGGTCACGTGCTGGACCTGCGGGTCGAGCGTCGAGAAGAGTGACATCGACCAGACGCTCGACCAACTCCAGCGGTACAGACAGGAAAAACTCGCCGACATTCGGTCCATCGAGAGCGAACTCGAGGACCTGAAAGAACGGAAACGAGCCCTCGAACAGCAACGTCAGCGGCGGAGTCAAATCGACAGCCAATTGGACCGCATCGAGGCGGAACTCGCCGAACGCACCGACCGCCTCCAGCAACTCCGTGACAGGCGCTCCGAGCTGACGTCTGACATCGAGACGCTAGAGGCGGACGTCGAGAGTCTGCGTGCGGAAGATTTCGACGAAGTGCTCGAACTCCACAAGGAAGCGAATCAACTGGAGTTCGACATCGAAACTCTCGAATCGGAACTCGAGTCGATTTCCGAGGAGATAGCCGACACGGAGGATCGAATCGCAGATGCTGACGACCTGCGCGAGCGTCGGTCCGAACTGAACGACGATCTCGAGGACCTTCGAACCCGCATCGAGCAGATAGAGACGGAGGCCGTCGAGCAGTTCAACCACCACATGGAACAGGTACTCGACATCCTCGAGTACGACAACCTCAACCGGATATGGATAGAGCGACTCACCGCTTCGGAGTCGACGGATGACGAGACCGTCGAGGAGACGAGGTTCGAACTCCACGTCGTTCGCAGCACCGAAACGGGGGCAGCCTACGAGGACACTATCGCCCACCTCAGCGAGAGCGAACGGGAAGTGACCGGCCTCATCTTCGCGCTCGCGGGGTATCTGGTCCACGACCTGCACGGGACGGTGCCGTTCATGCTCATGGACTCGCTCGAAGCGATCGACTCGGAGCGTATCGCCGCCCTCGTCGAGTACTTCGCCGAGTACGCCGACTATCTCGTGGTCGCGCTGCTGCCGGAGGACGCACAGGCGCTCCCCTCGGACTACAACCGGGTCACGGAAATCTAGCAGTCACAGCCACCGTTTTCAAGCAGTTCGTCGACGGCGTACTGGGAGCCACAGGTCTCACAAAAAATATTTATGCCGACGAACACGCGGAAGGTCCCGAGGTCGATTCGATCCGTCTTCCGCAGGCGGTCCAGTTTCTCGCGGCTGACTGCTTGCGTCCGCGTGACGAGCCGTTCGAGCTGTTGCTGTTCCTTGGCCACCTGTTCAGCGTCGTCGGCCTGTTCGTAACTCGCCCCGCGGACGTTCTGGAGGTATCCGCGGACGGCCTGATAGGTGACGAAATCGTCGGTCAGTTCTGCGACATCGATACCTTCCTGTTCGAGGTCTCGACGTGCCTCGGTCGCTCGGCCGGCACTCACGTCATCGCTGGTGAGCAATTCGTAGTAGGTGTCGACATCGCTGTCGACGGGAGCCATGTCGTTGTCGCGCATCTCGGCCCGGAGCAGTTCCTTGTTGAACAGGTCGGCGAGGTCGCGGAGGCTCTTACGGGCGTCGCCCTCGCTGGTCCAGTGCGCTTCCAGCTCGGGTCCCAGTCCGTCGAGGTCGTACACATCGATGAGTCGGCCGACCTTCGTCGTGGGCGCGTCGTCCGTGGGCATATGGTGGTCTTGTCGTATTGGCCTGTTAGCAGTTCCGGCTTTCGTTCGTGAGCGATTGGGTCGAGTACCGGACCAGAACCGGGCCGCATAGACCGCTTGTTTCGAGCGTATTCACGCCGAAAGTTAGTACTCGACTCCGAGTAGTCCTGTAGGCTGGTGGATTCGAGGCTTCGCCGGGACGAACAGGTCCGTCCGCGTAGCGACACACGATTGCGGGTAACGAGAGACACGAACTGCTATCTTCGCTCACGAACGCTCACTAGGCGTGGCCGATCGGGAGCGAACGTCCGGTCCGCACGAGTTGGGATTGCGGTTTCCGCCCTCGCTCAGTCGAGGCGTTCGAACCGCCAATACTGGTTGTCACCGCCCCACCACTCCCACTGCATCCCGTTCGCGCCGTCGGCTGTCGACGCGTCTTCGACGTCCAAGTACCACCCGCTGTTGACGTTCTGCAGGCGGTAGAGGCCGTTTGACATTTCCTCGACGGCCCACTTCTGATTGTCGCCACCCCACCACTCCCACTGCATGGTGTACGCCCCTTGCTCGGTTGAGGCGTTCTCGACGTCCAGCACCCGCCCGCTGTTGACGTTCTCGAACCGCCAGACGCCCGAGGCGACTTCGTGCGCGACCCACTTCTGGTGGTCGTAGCCGAGCCAGTCCCACTGCTGGACGCGGTCACCGTCGCCGGTCCCCGCGTCTCGGACTTCGAGCGTCTTCGCGCTGTTGTAGTTCTCGATGCGGTAGGTCGCGCCGTCGACCAGTCCGGGTTCGAACCCGTAGGCCGTGAGACTCTCGAGCGTGGCGGTCCCACCGCTAGCCGTCAGCGAGGTTCCGATACTGTCCTCCTGCGGGAATATCTGGTTCGACATGTTGAACCGGCCGTCGTTGCCGAATATCTCCACGAGGCTTCGGTCGACGAGGACTCGGAGCTGTATCGTCCCGTCGCTTAGCGGGTCCATCGGCCCGCTGGCGATGTCCTTGTTCGTGTTCCCGAAGTACACGCCCGAGTCGTTGCGGTCGAAGACGAGTTCGGGGTTGACGGCGTCGTAGGTGATGCGAGTCGTCTCGCTATCGCCCTCGCGCACCCCGAGCGTCACGGAATCGGCATCGCCGGGGTCGATGGTAGCGAGGATCTCGAGTCGCTGGCCCTGTACGTTCGTGCCGGCGAGTGGGTCGTCCGACGACGAAATCGGCTCGCCGCTCAGGCTTGCGAGTTGGTTTTCACGCGCCAATTCGAGCGCGCTGTCGGGTCGCTGGCGCGGTTCGATTCCGGACCCGGTGTCGTACAGTTCGAGGCGCTGGGGGAACGACTGCGCTCCCTTCCACCCGTTGTCCGGCGTGTCCAGCGCGTAGTCCCAGTGGTTCATCCACGAGAGGCTGAGCCGGTCGTCGGTGGCCGGTTCGTTGTCCCACGATTGGCCACCGTAGAAGTCCCAGCCGTCGTTGGCGTACACCGTGTTCTCGACGGTGAACGTCGTTCCGTCGAAGTGGCCGATGTGGTGTTCGACGTGGTCCCACTCGACGGAGATGGTCATCACCCACCGACGCTCGCCCGTGTTCGTGACGGGGAGTTCGTAGAGGTCCGGACACTCCCAGCCAGCGCCACCGGACTCGTAGGTGCTCAGGTACGTCCAGTTCTTCAGGTCCGGGGAGCGCCAAATCTCGATACCGGCGGGATAGGTGGTCCCGTCGTAGGTAGTCGAACTGACGCGAGCGACGGTCATGCGCCACTCGCCGGCGGGATCGTACCAGAACGGGTTGGGGTCGCGCCAGTCGTTGTGGTTCGTATCGATGACGGGGTTGCCCGCGTACTTCGTGACAGTATCGCCGCCGTCCGTGCTGTACGCGAGGCGCTGGTCTTGCGTCTCGTCGTCGTGGCGGCCCGTGTACATGCAGACCAGTGCGTCAGTCCCGAACCCGGACGTGTTGTTCTCGTCGATGACTGCGCCCCCCGAGTACGCCTGAATGGAACTGGTGTCGGGAATCTTCGTCCCGTGTTCCGTCCAGTCGACGAGGTCTGTACTGGTCGCGTGGTCCCACCGCCGTCGGTTCTCGCCGGCCTGATAAAACAGGTGGTAGGTACCATCGTGATACACCATCCCGTTAGGGTCGTTCATCCATCCGTCGTCGGGCGAGAAGTGGTAGTCCGGACGGTACGGTTGGCCGTCGGCGCTCGCAGTCTCGACGATCGACGTCTCGTCGCCGAGGACGCCGCCGAGGACTGCCGTTGAGAGGCCCGCGCCGATGCTCTTGAGGAGGCTACGGCGACCGAGACGGAGGGTGCTTGCGGAATCTGTACGCCGTGCCGGGTCGTGAGTTTTGTCTGTCATTGATAGCTGGTCGTGGCCTTTCGATTGTGAGTATTTGCCATGTTACTGGCGGCCACACGAAGGATATAAACATGCATTAATAATTGTTTCGGAACGCTACCCACAACCGGCGTTCCAACGGCTGTTTACGGTCCGTTCGGTTCGATAGGGTGCCGATGCTTCGTCGGATACCGAACGCGTACGGCTGGTGCGGAGACCGTCGTGCCGTCGCGGCAGTCGTCGGGGCGTACCGCGGCGGATGGCGCGAGATAGAGCGGGGCGGCGCCGGGCGTGGGCGCTATCGTCGACTCGGTGCGTCTGGTCGCTGTCAGCGATCGGTACTGTTTCGGCCGGTCACACCCGGTCCCGTGGTCGGCGTCCCACTGCCACGTTCTCCATGGCGTTCCACGACGCCCTCGAACGAGAGCGCCTCGTCGGCGGCCACGTCGCCGTAGCGGGGGGTTGCGTCTATCCGTCATGGTTCGCCAGACCGGTCGTCGTCGAGTGGTCCCAGATGGCTCGCATCCGATAGGCCGAAAACGACTGGAGTACGCTCCGGCGGAAGTAGGTCGCTATCTCGTCGTTCATTTGTTGTGGACTCCAGCGTACTGCTTCTGGTTGTCAACTGCTGTCGCATGACGCACCAGCACGGTAATTAATCGACAGCGAAATAGCTGCCTCATTAGCGCTCGAGGATTCCGATTTCGGCCTTATAATGAAGTCCACTACTTCCGGTCGGGTCGATATGTTCGGCCGATAGCCGAGGCGTCACCGATAATTATTTATATCATTTTCCAGTCTGTTTGGGGTACGTGGTAGCACACGGAGCGTACGATATGACCAACGACGACACCCCGCTCATAGCAGTAGACGGTATCGAGAAACGGTTCGGCACAGTCGAGGCACTCTCGGGAGTGAACCTCGAACTGGGCGACAACGAAGTGCTCGGCCTCGTCGGCGACAACGGCGCCGGCAAGTCGACGCTTATCAAGACGCTCGTCGGCATCCACCAACCGGATGCCGGGGAGATCCGCTACGACGGCGATCCGGTCACCATCGAGAACCCAAAAGCGGCCCGGGAACTCGGCATCGGAACCGTCTATCAGGACCTCGCGCTGGTCGACGAATTGTCGGTCGCCTCGAACCTCTTCTTGGGTCGGAACCCCATCAAGAAAATCGGCGGGCTGATTCCCGTCCTCGACGAAGAGTACATGAACGAGGAAGCAGAGCGCATCCTCAGGGAACGGTTGAACATCCACGTGGACCCAGAGACGCCGGTCGAGTACCTCTCGGGCGGGGAGCGCCAGGCCATCGCTATCGCACGGGCGCTGGTGACCGACCCCGACATCGTCCTGCTGGACGAACCGACCTCTGCGCTCTCGAAGGCCGCGGTCAACGAAGTCGAGGAACTGGTCTTCACGCTCAAGGAGAACGGCCACTCGGTCATCATCATCGACCACAACCTAGAGGAGATATTCTCGTGGACGGACCGCATCGCCATCCTGTTCAACGGGCGCGTGGTCGACGTCGTCGATACCGAGGAAGTCACCCGAGACGACATCGTCTCGATGATGATTAGCGGCCAGTCGGTCCTCGGCGACGACACGGACGCCGATGAACAGACGGCGGGCTCAGAGTCCGCCACGTCCTCCTCGACTGCGTAGTCCGCCGCGATTGTCCCCGTCGAACACCTTTTGCCGTCGAGACCATACCCGTAGCAGCGACAGACGCCGAACGACAGCGTCTTCGACATGGTTCTGGCGAGGGTCGGTGCCGGGGCCGTCCCCGTTGTCAACGATAGTTAGAAAAGGTTAAGTATAGTTAACCATCATTCTCTTCTCGGGAACACATCCCATACTAGCCATGCGAGTTAGCAGACGTAATCTCCTGAGAGGGATAGGTGCGGCCAGTTGTTTCAGTGCGGCCGGCTGTCTGGAGTCCAGCGGGGGCTCGGACGGCGGCTCGAACAGTAACAGCGGTGACGGCGCGTCGACAGGGAGCGCCGGCGGGGGTGGCGACGACAGCTACCACTTCGGCATCTCCATGAAGGGGATGGGACAGGCCGGGTTGTTCGTCCAAGGTCTGGCCGGCCGGTGGTACACCGAAGACATGGACAACGTCGAGGTGACTATCACCGACGCGCAGTTCGAACCGTCCAAGCAGACGGAGCAGGCGATTAACCTGCTGAATCAGGACGTAGATGGCATCCTGCTCAACCCGGCATCGGGTGAGGCTTCGGCGTCTATCGCCGAGCGTGCTGCCGAACAGGACGTTCCGGTGATGAACTTCGACACGGCAACACTCAGCGAAGACATCGTCCTCGGCAACATGTTCGGCCAGCGTCGCGGCGGCGAAGTCGCGGCCGAACGCTTCACCGAGATGCTGAACGAGCGCGGGATGGCCGACCAAGACGTGAAGGTCGTCACCAGCGTGTTCACGTTCTCTGCGCCGACGAGTCAGCAGCGTCTGTACGGGTTCACCGAGAACCTGCCGGACAACGTCGAAGTCGTCTCGCGCGTCGAGAGCAACGGGACGCCCGAGGAGACGACGCCGAAGATGGTGAACGCGCTCCGTGCCAATCCGGAAGTCGACGCCATCTACTCGAACAACGTCGGGAGCGGGATGGGCGCGTTGCAGGCCCTCCAGCAACTCGACCGGTACAAGAAGAAAGACGAGGACGGCCACGTCATGGCCTTCGGTATCGACGGCGGTCCGACGCTGAACCAACGCATCGAGGCCGGTTACTACGACTTCGCCATCGACCAGCCGCTTCACTTCTACGCGCCCATGACCATCGAACTGATGGTGAAGTATCTCGACGGCGGGCAGGACGCCCTCCCACAGGTCGGGTCGACGGTCACGCCCGGCGAGAACCTCACCGTTGAGGACAAGGAAGTGTTCGGCGTGAACCCGTGGAGCAACAACTTCTGGGGCCCTGCACCGATGACCGAGTTCGAGTCGAACGACCAGACGTGGTTCCCGTGGCTCAAGGCCAGTCACGCGATGATTACCGAGGACAACGCGCTCGAACCGTATCTCTACGGGAACATCGCGCGCCGCTATCAGGAACAACAGTAACTGGAGACAATGAGTACCCTGACCAACCTGTCGTCATCAGTCGAGGACCTCCGCGACACCGACAGGACCCGGATGCTGTTGTTCCTGATGGACAACCTCATCTGGCCCATCCTGTTCGTCTCGTTCCTGTTCTTCTCGGCGCTGCTCCCCGAGATATTCACCGACTACAGGAACATCCGGTTCCTGCTCTACACCAGCGCGGGACTCGGTGCGATAACGCTCGCGGAGGGTATCTGTCTCATCAGCGGCCACTTCGACCTCTCGGTCGGTTCGATAGCGGGCTTCTCTGCGATGTCCGGGTCGCTGTTTCTCACCCAGTGGGCGCCGGGTACGCCGGGCGTCGTCGGCATCGCGGTCGTCCTCGGCGTCGGCGCGTTCATCGGGTTCCTGAACGGCTTCTTCATCAGCAAGTTCGGGGTGAACCCGTTCCTGCAGACGCTTTCGACGCTCATCATCTTCGAGGGGGGCATCCTCGTGCTCTCCTCGACGTCGATATTCAACCTCCCCGGGACGTTCACGTATCTCGGCGGAGCCACGGTCGACCTGCCGCTGTTCAAGCCGATGCCCGTGGCCGTCTTCTTCATGTTCGCGCTGTTCGTCGCCGTGTTCGCGTGGCTGACGAAGACGCGGTTCGGCCGCGCCATCTACGCGGTCGGTGGCGACAAGGAGGCGGCGGGTGAGGCGGGTATCAACGTCGACAAGGTGGTCATCAGCGTCTACGTCGTCTCCGGACTGCTCGCGGCGACGGGTGGCCTCCTCCTGACCGGATTCACCGGGGGTGCCACGCCTACGCTCGGGACGGCACAGCTGTTCCCGGCGTTCACGGCGGCGGTCATCGGCGGCATCAGCCTGTTCGGCGGCCGCGGGAACGTCCTGAACGCGTTGGGCGGGGTCCTGTTGCTCGGGACTATCAGTGCGGGTCTCGTGATGCTGAACGTCGGGCCACAGATAGTTCAGACGGTCAATGGTGTGATTCTGTTCTCGGCCATCCTGCTGTACACCTTCGTCGGCAGGTACCGAGAGCGGCTACTCTCGGACCTCTAGCCCGAACGCCGTTTGCAGAGTCGAGATCGCCGGACGCTGTACGGCGCCCCGGTCACGTTGCACCCTCTTCTTCCGACCTACTGGATAGCGCCGCTATAGTAACAATTGAAACGATTCACACACTGACCGCACCGCCGTCGTGCGGTCAGGTGTGCATTGGTTTTCAATGGCTACTATAGTTTACCGCCGCGACGCGGGCTTCCCGCTGTCGTGACACGCAGTACTGTGGTCTGTTCTTACTGAGGGACCGATCGCTCAACAGTCTTCCACTGGCTGTGTGTTCGTCTCTCCCCCGGTAGTCGGCCGTCGTATTGGTTCGCCAAAGACAGTCGGTCGGTTCGAGAACCGACGAGCCACCGCTCCCGCTGGATTCGCCACACGACAGGTCGACCGACGGTCCAGAAATCGGCACCTCAGGTGGCTCGATTGCGATCCGCTCAGGAACGCACATCCAGACCGTCGGACTCGGAGTGACGCAGACGCGTTCTCGAGGGAATCCGCTCTCCGAGACTCGGACGTCCCTCGGTTCGCCCTGACCACCTTCGTCTACGACCGGCACGTTCGCACACAAACGCACCCTGAATAACATCGGTACTGATGTTATCTCAGATGCTGGGAATGAGGGTGGCTACCAAACGGCGCACATAAATGGAAGGGGTCCCGGCTACCGATGCCGTCAGTCGAACTGTCCGAGATAGGACTCGACGGCCTCGGTTAGGTCGCCGTATGTCGGCGTCGTCCCGGTGACAACGAACTGTCGTGCCAGTGCGTTGCCGACGACGAGGGCCTCCGCGTCGTCGAACCCCCCGACCAGTCCGAAAGAGAGACCGGCGTTGAAGTGGTCGCCGGCGCTGGTCGTCATCTCGGGGTCAGCGACAGGTGACACCGCGACGCTGGCGGTATCTGAAGCTGTGAAGCTGCGTGATTCGTATACGCCGTGCGTGACGACCCGACTGACGTCCACAGCATCGAACACCGCTCTGGTCGGGTCGTCAGTCTGCGACCTCCCGAGGGCGTCGGCGAGTGCCCGTGTCTCCGCTCTGTTCGCCGACAGAGTTACCGTCGCCACGTCGTCCAATCGCTCAGTCGCTTCGACCATCGCTTCGACGGTGTCTCCGTTTAGTTTCCTGATGTCTGCCGGGTCGAGGAGGACGTGCCCGGGTGGGTCGGTGAGCGACGGCCAGACGTCGTCCCGCAGGCCGTCGAAGACACTCGGGAGGCGCGGGGCCATGGCCCAGTACCCAATGCCGAACAGTTCCGTCCCGTCAATGGCATCGACGAGGGTTTCGCGTCCGAGGGTTGACGTAAGCGTCTCCCAGTCAAACTGGCGTATGTCTCCCTCCTCGTTGAGCATCAACTTCCCGTCCTCGAACTCCATCGCGTCTGTGTAGCCGGGTTCGCCGAGGCTGTGGGTTTCGAGGTGGCCGAACTCGTCGTCGAACAGCGGGAGTTGTGGCTTCCCGAGCATTCCGAGGAGGGTCGGGTCGTACTCCAATCTGTCCCACGCACGCGCGAGGTGGCACACGTGCCCGCCCGCACGCCTCCCGCGGTCGTGCCAGTCCAGCGCGAGAGAACTGTCGGCTGCCACCGCGTCACCGATGCGGTCCCGGAGCGCCGCCAGCGATTCCAGCGGTTCGGTCGTCTCCCCGTCTATGTCCGTCCGAACCTGCCTCACGGTGTCGACGTAGCCGTCGAACCCGAAGACTACGTCGCCACCAGCAGGGGTGGGTGGGAGCGCATCTCGACAGGAACGGACGGCGGACACCGTCGCCGCGTCGGGGTTGGTCTCGGTCATCTTACCCGTCGAGCGCCACGGCGGCCGGTTCCTGCTTGAAGACGACCCGTTCGAGAGCGTCGAGCATCCTGTAGGGGTCCTCGCGCTGCCAGACGTTGCGGCCGACGGCGAGGCCGCGGACACCGGCGTCAACGACACGTTCGACGAGTTCGAGGAAGGCCCGGTCGTCGACTTTTGCACCGCCACTGAGGACGAGCAGAACGTCGGCAGCGGCCTTCACGACGTGCTCCTGTACCCAGCGGAAGTCCTCGAACATCTCTGGTTCGCGGTTCGACCCGGGGTAGATGGTGTAGCCGATAGCGTCGGCTCCGAGTTCGGCAGCGTACTCCACCGACCAGTTCTGCGGCAAGTACGGCTCCCCGGACCAGAGGCTGGACGTGCCGTTGAGCTTCGCCAGCAGGGCCACGTCGTCCTCGTAACTGGGGTAGTACGTCTCGGTCAGGCCCTTCCCGATGCCGAGTGCCGTCACCGCGTCGTGTCTGGCCATCTCGAACACTTCCCGGGGGTCGAGGCGCTCTTCGACTCCTTCGAAGCCGCTGGGCCCGATTTCGGTCCCGTGGTCGTGGGCCAGGATTATGGTCTTGCCGTTACGAGCCATAGGGCTGTCTGTCAGCGAACACATATACCCGCCCGTCTCACCTCTCTCGGTAATATATTACGGTAGTCACGACGGGCCCTCAGTGAACTGACTCCGTCTCCGTCCGCCCGAGAGCGTCTCAATGTCGCGCCCGCCTTCACTCACCGGTGAGCACCCCTGCCCCATGCTTTATTAGTGATGACCGATACAGCTCCCGTATGGAACGTGCGCTCGTCGTCGTCAGTGACAGCGACAGTAGCAAATCGATGGTCAGAGAGGCAGGCGAACTCGCCGCCGGCGTCGGTGCAGACATCGTCCTGTACGCCGAGGCGACCGAGGAAGACATCGGATCTGTCGTCGAGAACCCCGAGACGTCAGTCGGTGGTCCCGGCCCGGGTAGCGCCGATGCAATCGACAACATCCACCGGTTCCTCGATAGGGTGGCCTCGGAGGAGTTGGCCGACGTCGACGTCGACTACGAGACTGCGTGTTCCGTCGTTCCCAGTTCGGGCCACGCCCAGAGTGTCCTGACGATAGCCGACGAGTACGACTGTGACCACCTGTTCCTCGTCGGAGACCGACGGACGCCGACGGGAAAGGCGCTGTTCGGTGATTACGTCCAGTCGCTTCTTCTGAACTTCGACGGAACCGTCACGACGGACCTCGTCTGACTCGCGGAGTGATTTCTCGCGGGGTTCGTCGCATCGACTAGCTTGCGCTGTGTTCCCGCGCCGTCCAGTGTTCATTTTCAGCGCCGTTCGGCCGGATCGTCGATGGCCTATCGTAGCGTCGTCTTTCGGTCAACCCGCTCTGAGAACCGACATCCTTGCACACTTCTGTGAAAATCCCGTTGGTTCCGGACACGAACACTCATCAATGCGCAATCTCCAAAATATTATAATGCATGACGTATTGGCTACCTGTAGGAAATGTCGAAACGATATCTGGAGGGGGCCTTGCGAAACCATCTCACGTCGGTCCGCAGGGACCTGATGACGGGGGTTTCGTACATGGTCCCATTCGTCACGACGGGCGGACTGTTGCTGGCGATGGCGTTCGCGTACGCCACGTTCTTCGGCGGCGGCACCGTCAGCGTCTTTGAGGCGACCGGGTCGGTCGGGTGGTTCCTCGCGCAACTCGGGACGGCGGGTCTGACACTGATGGTGCCGGTCCTCGGAGCGTACGTCGCCTACTCCATCGCGGGCCGGCCGGGAATCGCACCGGGATTCATCCTCTCGTACATCATCCAGCAGGGGCCGGTTCTGGAAGCGGCCGGGGAAGCGGTCGGCTTCCCGACGGCGATGGCCGAGGCGGGCTATCTCGGGGCGCTCGCCGTCGGTCTCTTGGTCGGCTACGTCGTCCGCCGCATCCGCGGACTCGACGTCCCCGACGCAATCAAACCGATGATGCCAGTCATGATTACGCCCGCGGGGACGGTCATCGCCCTGTTTCCGGTCGTCCTCTTCTGTATCGGCGTGCCTGGGGCCGTCGTCAACCAGTGGTTGCAGGGGTCGTTGGTGGACATCCAAAGCGGCAGGGCGATGATTGTCGGTGCGATACTCGGGGGGATGATGGCCTTCGACATGGGCGGCCCGGTCAACAAGGTCGCCTACCTCTTCGCGTTCGACCTGCTCAGAGTCGGCATCTACGAACCGATGGCCGCCGTGATGGTCGCAGGCATGACGCCGCCCATCGGGATGGCCATCGCTACTGTCGTCGCCCCGCACAAGTACCCGGACGCGATGTACGAGAACGCCAAGAGTGGCGTCATCCTCGGCGCCTCGTTCATCACGGAGGGGGCCATTCCCTACGCCGCCGCGGACCCGCTTCGGGTCATCCCGGGGATAGTCGCCGGGAGTTCCGTCGCCGCCAGCCTCGCGATGGGCGTAGGTCTCACGATGCCCGCGCCTCACGGCGGCATCTTCGTCGTGCCGCTCTCGAACGCACCGCTCACGTTTCTCGGTATCATCCTGCTGGGGTCGCTGGTCACCGCTGGCACGGTGACCGGTCTCAAACCGGACTCGGGGTGCGAGGACGACGAGGACGCCTCCTCCACGTGGGCGATGTTGTCCTGACCGTGAAGAGACGAGTTGTATCGGCACAATAACTGACCGCTGGGAGCTGTCGATGGCACCGTAATCCGTTTCAGCTGGTGTTCACAACACCGCCGTATCGGCCACCGCGTTGGCGCGACTGTCGCGGTCTCAGTCGCTCGTGGACTGGTGCTGTCGCCGCTCTCGCACTCAGACGACGACCATGCTACCAGAGAAACGGAAACGACTCATCGTCGAACGCGTAACGGAACAGGACGGCTGCAAGGCCGCGACTCTCGCCGCGGAACTGGATGTCTCGACGGCTACCATCCGCCGTGACCTCCGAGAACTCGAAGAGGAGGGTCGAATCGAGCGGTCTCACGGCGGCGCCGTTCCCGCGACCGCGCTGGCCAGCGAGCAGTCGTTCAGCCAGAAGGAGGTACAGCATCTCGAACAGAAACGAGCCATCGCCGAACGGGCCGTCGAAGAGATTCGATGCGGCGAAGTCGTCTTCTTCGACGCCGGCACCACGACGATGCAGATCGCCAAACGTATCGATCCCAGTGACTCGTTCGTCGCGGTCACGAACTCCCCTCTGCAGGCCCACACCCTCGGAGAAAACGATTTCCGAGTGAAGCTCACCGGTGGGACGCTCCGCGAGGAGACCCGCGCCTGCGTCGGGCCGAGTGCGGAGCGATTCGTCGACCGGACGAAATTCGACCTGCTCTTTCTCGGCACGAACGGTATCGACCCCGAAGCCGGGCTCCTGACTCCGAACGAAGACGAAGCCGAGGTGAAGTCCCGAATCGTCGAGGCCGCGTCTCGGGTCGTCCTCGTGGCCGATAGCTCGAAGGTGAACCAGCAGAGTTTCGTCCGCTTCGCCAGACTCGAAGACGTCGACCTCTTCGTCACCGATAGGCTCGACGATGCCGCCGTGTACGGTGCGTTCGATGACGCAGCAACGACCGTGGTCGAGGTGTCCCGATGATACTGACCGTCACATGAAATCCCACCGTCGACCACACGGTTACGCTATCCGATGCGTTGGTCGACGGGAGCCTCCCTTCCGGGACTCGACGCGGGTATCGTCGGCAGTGTGGCCGAGGCTGGCGGGTGCGATACCGCCGTCGACGTGGGCGGTGATACGCCTGAGAGCCTCGACGGCGACTACAGCCTCTGCAATCCCAGCGAATCGGAACTCGCCGTGACCGTCGACGGTCCCCTCGAATCCATCGCGGACGTCGTCGCCGCTGCGAGCGAACTGCGTCACTCGGGGTTCGAACGCGTCGCCGTCTCCCTCGGCGGCGACGGCGCCGTCCTCGTGGGAGCCGACGAGTCCTACCACGCAGAAGCGCCGTCCGTCGAAGTCGTCGACACCGTCGGCGCCGGAGACGCGTTGCTCGCGGGCCTCCTCGCCGCTTTTGACAATAGCGCCGACGATTCGACGGCACTCTCACAGGCTGTCGCCGTCGGATCCTTCGCCGTCACCGAACACGAAACCAGAGTCCTACCGCTCCGTGAGCTCCAATCACTCGCCGAGACAGTCGTCGTGGAACCCGTTGACGATGCCCGCCCGCGCCGAGAATGAATATATTTCGAGGGATATAGAACCAAATATCCCACATTATCGAGCCATATTGGAGATGTACGCCAATAAAAGCGTTATAAAGACAAACGCATCGTCAAATACGCGAATATTGTCGGCATTGTGGGAGCGTAACGGCCGTCGGAAGCGATAATACCTCGATTAGAACCTACGCTCTTGGGAAGCCATCCGTTCTAGTTTAACGCCAACGGCCGCGCAGTCTCCTGATTAGATACCGTTGGAGCTACCAGTTTGAGAAAACCCGGTGGCAAGTGTGACTTACGCGCCACCGGATTCAAAGAGCGTTTCCTTCCGACGAGTTGCACGAGCGCGCTCGCGCAACGAATCTCGTCCAACGAGAGCGGAAGTTCGACGCTGTTGCGCTGCTCTACACGCTCTCATTCGGCTTCGCTGCTGGATCAGACCGTTCCATTCAGGCATTTCTCGAACGCTTCCTCGAAATGGCTGACTGCAACGACCCCTCTTACTCAACCTTCCACGGTTGGTTCTCACCAGCCTTCGTCGCACTCCTTGGAGAGATTCTCGATGACGCCAGCGAGGATCTCGATACTGGCCAAGACGACCTGAATGGACGTCTCGAACGCGTTCGAAACGTCCTCATCGTAGATGCAACCATCATCTCCCTCTATCAAGATGCCGCCGACGTCTACGCAGCCACCGGAGATGACCAGGCCGGGCTGAAACTCCATCTCACTGAACCTCTCTCAACCGGCCTCCCGACACGGTTCCAGACAACCGACGGGAAAGCACAAGAGAGAAGCCAGCTACCCACCGTTGAGTGGATAGCTGGCGCACTCGTCTTGCTTGACCTCGGCTTCTACGGTTTCTGGTTGTTCGACTGTATTGACCAGAACGACGGCTGAGACAGGCGGGACCGAGTCCTATTCCAAGCACTCTGATGTGCAAGCTCTGTGCATACGCCGAAACCGTTATGCATCTATGTGCAGAACTTGCACATAGTATGAGTACAAGCGACGACCCCCGGCGGGTTCACTTCCAGTCGCCGGAGTATCTCGTCGACCGGCTGGACGCGATTGCGGAACTCTTCGACAAGGATCGGACGGATCTGCTCGTCGAGGCGATTCGCGAGTACATCGAAGACACAGCCGACAGCGAGACGTTTCAGGAGTTGGTCGCGACGAAGTACTACGACGGTCAACTCGAATTCGAGACGGTCAAGCAGTTGGTCGGTGCCGAGACCGCCCAGCGCCTCCGTCTGCTCAAAGCGGACCTCGAAGACGAGCCACTCGATCTCGCTGCCCCTGACGACGTCGACGTCTACGATGGCGACGCGACGGCGGTCGAGCCCACAGCCGACGACGAGCGATGAGCGGCCGGCGACTGCGAACGATCGTCGCCGACACCAGCGCGCTCGTCAGTCTCGCTGTACCCCGAGCTGATGCAGGCGTCGACACCGATACTCCGGACCCGTTCCAGTTTCTCCTCACCTCCTGTGACGTGTTCGTGCCACCGGAAGTCGTGACAGAGCTCCGTGACATCACGCAGTATCAGGACAGCCACGCCGCGGCTGCGAACAACGTTCTTGCGGCTCGGGGTCACTACACGATCGAGGACCCCTACGACCGCGACGAGACGCCGGACTCGCGGCCGACGTTCGGCCTCGACGACGGCGAAACCGATGGGATCGTCCTCGCGAACGCGCTCGACGTCGACGGGTTTCTTACCGACGAGTTCGGTGGGACGAACTTCCCACTGATTCACGCCGTGCTACAGGGGCCGCGGATCGTCCCGACGCCGCGACTCATCGTGGAGTACGCCCGGAACCGGCATCTGAGCCACGAAGAGGCTCGTACGCTGATCACGACGATCAGTCCACACCGCAGCTGGGAGAACAGTCCCTACGTTACGCAATTGCTCCAGCGCCTCGACGCGTAACCGGTCTTCGAGTGACCGTCATCCACGAGCTACAACGCCGGACACCCAGCGCCAGCGACGACTCCTGAAAGCCCTCGGCCGCGCCCTTTCTGAGTCCGTCAGGGCAGTAGCTGGTTCGTCGGGCGACGCCACCAGCTGAACAGGTGTGACGATCCGGCCCGCCCCGCTCACTGCGTTCGCGGGACCTCCGCGTGGCTCGCGACCGACCATTCCGGATTGTCGCGGTCTCGATCCCGTCCGATAGCGGGCTCGCGAACGCAGCGGGTAAGGACACGCAGAGGCATGTCGTTTCGCCAGGTTCAGCACACGTGTCTCCTGAAAAATAAGACTGATATAATGGCTATTGTAACGGTCGATACATGCCCTCCATGACACGCCGTGATGCCCTCGGCGTCTTCGCCGGCGTCGTCGGCGGCCTCGCCGGCTGTGCCGGTCTCCGTGGTGAAAGGTCGCCCCCAATCCGGCGATCGTGGTATACGGGACTTCGCAAACCCTCGTCCGTCGCCACGACCGGCGCCGGTCATCTCATTGCCGGATCGCACAGTCCGTTTCGAGATCGACCAATCGTCGCCGGATTGGATATTCAGACCGGTGAGAGCACCTGGACGGTGACGGTCGCGAAAGGCGAGAAATCGCCCATCGGCGTCGGTGACGGGCGGGCCTACGCCATCTCGAAGGCCGAAACGATGGTTGCTGTCGATGCGTCCACTGGTGACACGGTTTGGCAGCGTCCGCTCGCGCCGATCGACGATGCCGACCCCGGGGTCGTCGAGTTTGCCCCGATTCCCCTTGGCGACCGAATCGTGGTCCCAATTTCCGGCACCGAAGATGACGTGCCAGACCGGTTGGTTGGAGTCGCCCGTGCAGACGGTGAGACGCTCTTTACCCATCCCCTGCCCGCGTCGCTGTCGGGTGCTCCCGGCGCGACGTCCGGTGGCGTGATTGCACCCTTGGTCGACGGCCGTGTGCTCTCCCTCGACCGGACTGGGACCGTCGAATGGACTCGGGAGCTCGGTGCTGCGCTGTCAGCCGTGGGAGCCGCTGATGGGACCGCATACCTCGGCGCCGCCACAGAGGAACTACTCGCGCTGGACACCGCGAGCGGGAGCGTCGCTTGGCGCGGGTCGCTTGCCAACACCGTATTCACACGACCGTTAGTGACCGAAGAGCGCGTGTATGTTGGTGGCGCCGACTACACCCTCCGGGCGTTCGACGTCGCCTCAGGCCAGCAGGTATGGCGTGATGACCTCGGGAACGCCGTGACCCACGGGCCGATGCAGGTCGGCGACCGCTTGGTGACGCTGGTCGGCGGAACCCACCGTATCCGCGGCCCGAGCGGGACCATCCCGTTCAGCCCGACCGTGCTCTACATCCACGAGCAGGACGGCACGCGTGTCCGGACAATCCCGCTCGAGGGCAGACCCTTCGAGGACGGCGGCAGCGTCGAATGGGCACACGCGGCCGGCGAGACCGTCTACCTAGGACACACGTTCGGCCTGACACGGGTCGCTCCGGAGGCCATAAACGATGCGTGAACGCGACACCGACGCCACTGCCGATACGCACGACCCATCACGGGATGCAGGCGAACGACAGGACGGCCGAAACTGGTCGCGCCGCCAGACGCTCGCGTCGCTCGCATCGGCGGGGACGCTCGCGCTGGCTGGGTGCAGCCTGCAGTCAGTGACGTCCGGTGTGCAACCGCTTTGGGAGCATGACTTCTCGGCTGCCGTGGCCGCAGGCCCACCAGCCGCGACTGCCGACCACGTCGTCGTTGGTGGACAGGATAAGCGACTCCACGCGTTCACCGCTGACGGGGAGCGGGCTTTTACTTTCGAGACCGGTGGTCCAATCGAGGCACGACCAGCTGTCCCGACGTCGGGCGGCCCGGTCCACGTCCACAGCACCGACGGAGACCTCTACACAGTCGGCCTGTCGGGTACCGAACGATGGCACGTGGAGGGGCAAGCCCGAACCGGCTGGCTCGGTCGGCAAGGCTCGCTGCTGGTCGGCATCGATCCAGTCGGAGAGACGGTCACCGGCTACGATGCGCGCGACGGCACACGCCGCTTCCAGCAGTCGGGGCGGAGGTATCCGTATCCTACGCTCAGTGAGTCGGCCAGTATCGTTCCCGTTACAAACACGAACAGGGACACAAAGCTGGTTGCCCTTTCTCTAACAACAGGCGAGGTGCTATGGGAATCACCAGCCCGTGATGCCTATCCCCACGTCGTCGCTGCCGGCGACCGGATCGTGACGGTCCGCAATTCCACCGTGCGGATGCGCCGGGCCCGCGATGGGCACGTCCTGTGGGAGACCGCAGTGACCGGCGAGGTGATCAGCCACTTTGGGCCGCCGCTCTGGCTTGGCGAGCATGTCTACGTGCGAGCAGCCCGTGACGACCGCGCGGACGAGCTTGTCGCCATCAACCGCGATGACGGACCCGTTCAGTGGCGTCGGAACGTCGGGTACGAACTCGAGACAGTGACGGCGACTCCAGACGGTGTGTTCGTTGCGAGTTCGGTCAACGACCCCGACGGCGGCATCCTCGTCCGGCTGGACGCCTTCGCCCTCGATGGCACCCGGCGATGGCAGACGACGACCGACATCGCAATCGGCGGAACGGTGGAGGCGCTGAAGCGTGTCGGTGACGTCCTCGTTGTAGCCAGCGGCCACGAACTCGCCGCCTACGATCCTGTCAGCGGGTCGCGTCGGTGGCAATACGATCCAGAGTCCTATCGCATCGGCGTGGCAACGGCCGATGGCGCGTTGTACGTTTCTTACCGCGACACCGGTGGACTGGCACGGCTCCCGACTGGGTGACACGGCGGTATCGGCTCTCTCGTTCCTCAGCCGGAATTGGGTGTCCTGCCACCAATGCGAGTGCGGTCTCTGACCAGGATACCCACGACATCATCAGTTGAGGATACTACGAAATCACCCGGACGCTCACCGGCCGTGGCTCACTGCGCGCCTCGTGCCTGCGGTGCGTGCGTCGACGAGGCACGTCGAACGACTGGCTCTGCATGGCCGTCCCACCGCAGGTGGCCGTCGTCGACGAGGCCGGACAGTTGAGGCGACGGCGCTCGTCGTGCGGGAGTCCAGCGACGATTACCGGGCGTCGGTCGACGTTCGGTAGATCCGTGAGCCGGTTCGTGAAAACGTGGAAACGACACAGACCGACACCAACTGATTAGTCCCGAGGCATCGTCGCCCCGACAATGGGACACGACTCCGGTAGAGGTAGACGGTCGAAAGTCGAACGGCTCCTCGAAGCGTACGACTTAGAACCGCTGGGCTCGGAGCTGGAGGCTGCCTGGCTCGGCGAGGGACGAGAGCGCCAGAGTCTCCGATCGCTCGCCAACCGATTCAACCGGGCGCTCCTCGTCGCTGCGATTCGCGAGGCCGGGATGGACGTGGTCGACGGCGAGCCAGCCAATTTCTATCGGCTGTTGACCGACGACGACGTCAGTGCGGGCCAGCGCGTCGAAGCGCGAAACCGACTCGAACGCGGCGGCGTCGACGTCGAGCGTCTGGAAGACGACTTCGTCACGTATCAGGCAATTCGGCACTATCTCACGAACGTTCGCGGTGCGAGATACGAGCGAGGTGACGACACCGAACAGGTCGACCGGGAGCGTGACAGCATCGACCGGTTACAGTCTCGGGTCGAAACCGTCGTTCGGGACTCCGTGGACAGGTTACGGAACGCGGGACGGCTCACAGTCGGCGAGTATCGCGTGTTCGTCAGCGTCGAACTCCTGTGTCAGGACTGCGGCGGCCAGTTCAGCGTCGGTGACCTCCTCCGTCGCGGTGGCTGTCGATGCGAGCAGGACTATAGTAACAGTTGAAACGATTCACACACCGACCGCACCGCCGTCGTGCGGTCGGGAGTGCATCGATTTTCAATGGCTACTATAGCCGATATCGGTCACGCGATGGTACTCGTCTCGGAGTGCCTGGGCGTCCTCCGGGAGCAAGGCGACGACGAGGTAGGTGGGATAGGACGAGAAGTACTCGACGAGTGCCGCGATTCGTTCCGCGTCGATGGCCTCCAGCGAATCGAGTAGCATGAACGGGACTTGTTCGTGGACTTCGTGGACGAGGTAGCCCGCGAGCGCGAACACCAGCCCCGTGACCTCGCGCTCGCTCTCGCTGAGGTGGGCGATAGTGTCTTCGTAGACGGTCCCGCCTTCCGAACTCCGGACGACGTGCAGTTCGAACGTCGACCCCTCGACGACGTCCTCGGCCGTGATTTGGTCGACGGCGTCCGTGGGCTGGTCCGTCCGTTCGAGCCATATCCGTTCGAGGTTCTCGTAGCCGAGGATTTCGAGTAACTCGTCCATCCGCTCGTTGAACTGCTTGGTGGCGTCGCTCTCGAGTTGGTCGATACGGGTCCGCAGGTCGATGAGCTCTGCGACGGTGTCTTTCCGCTGTTCGACCAGTGACCCCTCCCGACGGATCTCGGCCTCTATCTCGTCTATCTCGTCGTTCAACTCGTCGAGTTCCGATTCAAGTCGGTCTAACTCGAACTCCAGTTCGTTGGCCTCGGTGTGCAGGTCGAGCACTTCGTCGAACTCTTCGGAGCGTAGCGAGGACACACGGGCTTCGAGTTCGGCGACCCGACTGGAGAGGTTGTCGCGCCGGTCTCGCAGGTCCGCGACGGTCGACTGACGGCGGTCGATTTCGTCGTCTATCTCCGCAATCGTCTCGCTCAGGTCTTCGTGTCGGTTCACCGCCGTCTCGATGTCGTCGCGTTCCGCGCTCAGTTCGTCCAGTGCTGCCTCGATGTCGTCGATTTCCGAGAGCGTCTCTTCCCGGTGGGTCCGCATCGTCTCTACGGTCGATTCGATGCGGTCACGCTTCACACGCGAACCACAGGTCCAGCAGGTCGTCTTCGATCCGCGGTAGAGTTGGTCGGTGATGTCGCCGACGCTCTCCGGTTTCGCGCCGATGGCTTCGGCAATCTGGGTGTGTTCACCGGCGAGTAACTCCTCGTTGAACCTGATGACGTTCTGCAGTCGGGTCGTGTACTCGGAGAGGTCACGCTTGCGCTCGCGACGCGCGGTAAGGTCGGCTTTGACCTCCTCGAGCCGTTCTTTCGGGGCGTCCGTGAGACTGGCCCGTTCCGCTGCGAGGCTCCCTCGCTCGTCACGTAGGGCGCTGATACTCTCCTGTTCTGACTGAATCTCGTCCCGGACGCGCCTGAGTTCGGACCGCGTCGCCTGCAGTTCGTCGAGCGCCGTCTCCAGTTCGTTCTTGTTCTGGCGCGTTATCTCGGCGTCTAGCGTCCGGTCGTCGATGTCGGCCTCGACCGATCGGAGTTCGTCCCGCACGTCCTCGATTTCGTCCCGGAGCGTCGCCCGTCGCTGTTCGAGATCCGGGAGGTCCTGTTTCAGCGACGCCACCGCGTCGAGTTCGTCGTCGATAGCCGCCTTCCGCTGTTCGGCGTCGCGTATCTCCCGGCGCAACGCCGCGAGGTCGACCGGGCGCATGATGACTTCCCGGAGGTCGTCGCCGCGGACGACGGCCTGTCTCGCCTCGTTGCCTTCTAGGAGGAACGCGAACAGGTTCGCGAGCGTCGGGTCCGAGAGTACGCCGCTGCCAGACCCAACGACCCCGTCCTCGGTTCTGGTAGCTGTCCGCGTGTACGTCTCGCCGTCCACAGTCAGTTCGACGCGCCCCCGGTCTGCACTCCCCTTGACGGACGTCCAGTCGCTCCCGTGGGCGGCCATTATCGCCTGCAGGAACGACGTCCGGTTCGTCGCGTTGCGGCCGGCGAGTATCGTCACACCCGGCGGTATCTCGACTGTCGCCGATTCGATACCACCGATGTGCTCGACGTCGAACGCCGCTTGGTCACCGGTGGTCCCAGCCGATTCCATACGCGTACGTGTGCGACTGTAACGCTTAAACACTGGGGCGCTCCGGACCGCGAGTTGGGTTCCCGGACGGAACGTAACAGAAAGGCTAACAGCCATATGCGTGTTATTTTACCGATCTGCCGCCCAGCCAACCGATCAAAAACAGCTATCTCACCATTCCAATCGGTCACATGCGCCCTAAAACAATCACTAACGCGAATCTTTATGTACAACTATTGACGACGCTGGCGATGTAGTTCGCAATGTCCGATAGCAACCAAATCGAAAGTGCGCTCCGCGCTCACGTGACCTCCGTCAAGGAGGACCTGATGACCGGCGTGTCGTTCATGATCCCCTTCGTCACCATCGGTGGCATCTTCCTCGCCGTCGCATACGCGGTGGGTGACACGCAGGCCGTCTTCGAGAACACCGGTTCCGCCGGGTGGTTCCTCGCCCAGATAGGCGTCGCCGGCCTGACCATCATGGTGCCGATCCTCGGTGCCTACATCGCGTACGCCATCGCAGACCGCCCCGGGCTGGCACCCGGCTTCCTGCTGGCGTACATCCTCCAGCAGGGCACAGTCATCGAGGAAGCGGCCGGCGTCATCGGCCTCTCCGGCGGCGGCGCGGGGGCCGGCTACCTCGGCGCGATCGTCGCCGGCCTGCTGGCCGGGTACGTCGCCCGCTGGTTCAAGAACCGCAACGTACCAGAGTTCCTCCAGCCGATGATGCCGGTACTCATCATCCCGGTCGCGACGATGGCCGTCCTCACACCCATCATGCTGTTCGTGCTGGGCGTGCCCGTCGCACTCGCCAACCAGGGCCTCACCGGGTTCCTCGAATCGATGCAGGGCGGGCAGGCGGTCGTCGTCGGCCTCGTCCTCGGTGGGATGATGGCGTTCGACATGGGCGGTCCGGTCAACAAGGTAGCGTACGTCTTCTCGACGGGCCTCATCACCGAAGGCATCTACGCGCCGATGGCCGCCGTGATGATCGGCGGGATGGTTCCCCCCATCGGGATGGCTCTCTCCACCTTCATCGCCCCACACAAGTACGCGGCCGAGATGTACGAGAACGCCAAGAGCGGCGTCGTACTGGGCTCCTCGTTCATCACGGAGGGTGCGATTCCGTACGCGGCGGCCGACCCGCTCCGCGTCATCCCGTCGGTCGTCGCCGGGAGCGCCGTCGGCGGCGCCGCGTCGATGGCGATGGGCGTGACGATGCCCGCCCCCCACGGCGGCATCTTCGTCGTGTTGCTGTCGAACAAGCCCCTGCTGTTCCTCGGGTGCATCCTGCTGGGCTCGCTGGTCACCGCGACCGTCGCGACGCTCGTCAAACCCGACTTCGAGGACCGTATCGCGGCCGAACAGGAAGCGGCGAACGCGACGCCGAGCGACGACTGAGAACGGACGAACGGTAGCGCGCTGACCGCAACACCCCCACAAGAGACACAATGACAGACGCAATCCAACGGGACGACATCGACGAACTGCTCCCGGCGAGCCACATCTCGCTGGCCGAACCACCCGCCGAGAAGGAAGCATGTATCGAACACCTGCTCGACCTGCTGGTCGACGCCGGTCGCGTCGAGGACCGACAGACCGCCCTCGACGCGCTGCTGACCCGCGAAGAGCAGACGACGACCGGCGTCGGCATGGGTATCGGCATCCCGCACGCGAAGACCGACGCCGTCTCGAAACCGTCGCTCGCGTTCACCCGCTCGGAGGACGGCGTCGACTTCGGGTCGATGGACGGCGAACCCGCGACGCTCATCTTCCAGATACTCGTTCCGGAGGAAGGCGGCGAGGACCACCTCAGCATCCTCAGTTCGCTCTCGCGCTCCCTGATGCACGACGACGTGCGCGAGCGACTCCACGAGGCCGACGACGAGGCGGCAGTGCAGAACACGCTCCGGGAGGCGCTCGCATGAGCGTCGAACGCACCGTCACCATCGTCCCCGAAGCGGGACTGCACGCCCGCCCGGCGGCGGCGTTCGTCGAGGCCGTCAACGACCACGAAGCCGAGGTCTCGGCCGGGCAACCCGGCGACGACCTCGTGCAGGCGGGGAGCATGATTGCCGTCACCAGTCTCGGCGTCGGGCAGGGAGACGAACTCCGCCTCGTCGCCGACGGCCCCGACGCGGCGGCCGTGCTCGACGAACTCGAAGACATACTGACCACACCGGAGGAGGAGTTGAGCGCCTGACGATGGCAGACCGAACCCTCCACGGAACCGGTGCCACGCCGCGCTCCGGCCTCGGTACTGTCGTCTGGTACGACCCAGAAGTCACGCTCCCCGACCCCGAGGACGTGACCGTCGACCGCGACGCCGAGAGCGAGCAGTTCGCTGCCGCTGTCGAGACGGCCCGCGCCGAACTCGAAGCCGAACGCGCGGCGACCGCCGACCGCGTCGGCGAGGACGAGGCCGCCGTCTTCGACGCGCACATTCAGTTCCTCGAAGACCCGACCATCGAGGACGCTGTCGAGACGAGCATCGCTGACGGCCTGCCCGCCGCGAACGCCGTCGACGACGCCTTCGGCGAGCACATCGAGCAGTTCGAGGGGATGGACGGCCGGATGGCCGAGCGAGCGGACGACCTCCGGGACGTCCGTGACCGCCTCCTGCGAGTGCTGACCGACAGCGAGCGCGTCACCCTCGGACAGGTCCCCGAAGGCAGCGTCGTCCTCGCCGAACGATTGACGCCCAGCGACACGGCGCAACTAGACCCCGACACTGTCGCGGGATTCGCGACCGTGACCGGTGGTCGAACTTCCCACGCGGCCATCTTCGCCCGGTCGCTCGCGCTGCCGGCCGTCGTCGGCGTCGGCGATGCGCTCGACGACGTCGCGGAGGGGGCCGAAGTCGTCGTCGACGGTGACGCCGGCACGCTACTGGTCGGCCCCGACGAGGACGAACGCGAGGCGGCGGCCGCCGATACCGGTGCTGCAGTCGTCGAGGAAGCCGTCGAGACGACCGACGGGCATCACGTCGAAGTCGCGGCGAACGTCGGTCGACCCGAGGAGTTGTCGGCCGCCGCCGACCGCGGGGCCGACGGCGTCGGCCTGTTCCGGACCGAGTTCCTCTTCCTCGACCGAGAGTCGCCCCCCTCGGAGGACGAGCAGTACGAGGCCGTCCGCGAGGCACTCGATACGTTCCCCGACGGCCGCGTCGTCGTACGCACGCTCGACATCGGTGGCGACAAGCGTATCCCGTATCTCGACCTCCCCGAGGAGGAGAACCCCTTCCTCGGCGAGCGGGGGATTCGTCGCTCGCTGGACCCGGACTCGGGCCTCTTTGCGACCCAACTCCGGGCGCTCCTGCGGGCGGCGGCCGACGGCGCCGGCGAACTGAACGTCATGTTCCCGCTCGTCGCCAGCGTCGAGGAACTCGAATCGGCGCTCGACGCCGTCGACTCGGCGGCCGCGGACCTCGACGACCGGGGCGTCGCCTACGAGCGGCCGTCGCTGGGCGTGATGATAGAGACACCCGGCGCCGTGTTCGTGGCCGACGAACTCGCGGCGCGCGTCGACTTCCTCTCCATCGGGACGAACGACCTCACCCAGTACGTGATGGCCGCCGACCGCGAGAACGAGCGCGTCGGCGACCTCCACGACCCGACCTACCCCGGCGTCGTGCGGGCCATTCACCGAACGGTAGCACAGGCCCACGCGGCAGACGCGTGGGTCGGGATGTGCGGTGAGATGGCCGGCGACCCCGACCTGACGGAACTGCTCGTCGGTCTCGGGTTGGACGAACTCTCGATGAGCGCCGTCACCATCCCCGACGTGAAGACCGAAGTCAGCGAGACCGAGTACAGCACCGCGAGCGAGCGTGCCGACGACGCTCGCCTCGCCGCAACGCGCAGTGCAGTCCAGACCACCATTCAAGACACATGAAATTCGTCGCAGTAACCGCGTGCCCGACGGGCATCGCACACAGCCAGATGGCAGCAGAGAACTTAGAACAGACCGCGGCCGAACAGGGTCACGACATCGAAGTCGAGATTCAGGGTGCCATGGGCGCGGAGAACGAACTCTCCGCGGCCGACATCGAATCGGCCGACG
The DNA here is from genome assembly GCF_031624555.1 of Haloarcula sp. S1AR25-4. NCBI lineage: Archaea > Methanobacteriati > Methanobacteriota > Halobacteria > Halobacteriales > Haloarculaceae > Haloarcula > Haloarcula sp. S1AR25-4. The sequence continues at coordinate 402,512 of NZ_JAMQOR010000004.1, forward strand.
CCGCCATCATCGCGGCCGACACGTCCGTCAACCGCGACCGCTTCGAGGACGCGAACGTCCCCGTCGTCAAGGGGACCGTCAAGGACGCCGTCAACGACGTCGAGGGCCTGCTCGCAGCGGCCGTCGAGACCGCTGGCGGTGACGCCGAGAGAGACACGTCCGAGACGAGCGACGCGAGCGAGGCCGAGGACAGCGAACCCCAGCGTCGCCGCGGTGGCGACCGCTCGAAGAGCCTCGCCAACCGACTGAAGCGCCTGTTCACGTAAGTTACCGGTCCGTCACGGCCAGCGCCCCGTACGCGGCGCGCTGGCGGGACAGACAGCCCAGACAGTATCCACCAAACCGATGCAGTACCTCACCGACTCACCACTCGTTCGCAACGACAAGACGCTCGTACTGGCACACGACCACGGCCTCGAACACGGGCCGAAGCAGTTCAGCGGCGTCGAGGAGCGCCTCGACCCCCGCGAAGTGTTCGAGATGGCGACCCACGACGCCGTCACGGCGCTGGCGGTCGGCAAAGGACTCGCAGAAACCTACTACCCGAGCTACGAGGACGACGTGAACCTCCTCGCGAAGCTCAACGGCGGCTCGGACCTCTGGATGGGCGACCCCTACTCCGCCCACAACTGGTCGGTCGAGTACGCCGCCGAACTGGGCGCCGACGCCATCGGCTACACCATCTACCCCGGCGTGAACAAAGAGCCCGAGATGTTCGAGGACTTCCGCCCGGTACAGGAGGCCGCCCGCGACCACGACCTCCCGATCGCGATGTGGTCGTACCCGCGCGGACAGGCCGTCAAGGAACACCGGAGCCGCGACATCATCGCCTACGCCGCCCGCATCGGGCTGGAACTCGGCGCCGACTTCACGAAGGTGAAATACCCCCGGGACAAGGACGCGATGGCCCACGCCGTCGACGCCGCCGCCGACAACCGCGTCCTGCTCTCCGGCGGCTCGAAAACCTCCGACCGCGACTTCCTCGAACTCGTCGCCGACTGCATGGACGTCGGCGTCTCGGGGCTGGCCGTCGGCCGAAACGTCTGGCAGCGCGAGGACCCCGACGACATCCTCGATAAGTTAGAAGGCGTCGTCTTCGAGGAAGCGGCCGTCGAAGACGTGCTGTAAGCACGAGTAGCCACCGAGCCCGAGGGCGTCGAAGTCACATCAAACCGTCCGCTATCAAACCAACGTGAGAACGTTGCTTTCACTGAATGCTGTTCTCAGGGAGAACCTCCCTCGAACGAGTCAGGGATCGGGTTTGTCAGTTGTGCTAGGGAATTAAACACGATTGTGATTTTTCGTCCGACGGGAGCTCACCATCCACCGAATTGATACTTGCTAACTTAGGCAGTATATGTATATCCGACAGCTGATGGCTGGTTTCCGGAGTTGGATTTCGAGAGACCACGACAGGAAAGTCGAGTCCTCATCTTTCGACCTGTATTCCTTTTCCAAAATACAGAAACCGGGATAGCAACACGTCGTAACCAACACGAGATGGGACTGGTCCGAAGTGTTGGGGAAGAAGTCGCACGACGGTGTCTGGAGTTCTCGAACTGGCTTGACCGCGAACGTGTCTGGATCGCTAGTGGGGCCCACATAGTAGTAGGTTCTCGTCGCTCCGTCGCCGAACGCAGGTGGCGTCCATCGACACGACGAGGGACGTGCCGTGGGGGCTGCTTCGTAACTGTTCGCCGTAGCGGCCGGTAGTGACATGTCCGATTCCGTTCTGCGCCCGGTTGACGGCAGCGAACACGCAGCCACATTCGTCCATCACGCGGCCGAGGTCGCACAGTGAACTGCGGCGACGATCTAGGTGCTATTCGATTTCGAGACTATCTGAGCCGCCCGCAGCGCCCTCACTGTGTTCGTCCCACTCGAGTTCGAACTCGATGCTCAGCTCTCCGGGGCCATCGACCGGCCCTTCGCGTTCGGCTTTGACTTCGAACGTTGGCCGTGCCGGGGGCTCCATCGTGACGGACTCTGACCCTGCCTTCAGCGTGATCGAACCTCCCTGTTCGAGCTTTTCGGCGACGTTCCGGAGGTACGACGCGATTTCGTCCCGACTCTGGGAACTCTCGGATTTGAACAAGACTTCTTCAGGCATACACTCTCACCTACACTCCCTACTCGGATAAGTGGTCCTCTCAATCTTACAATGGGAATCCGTCGGCGAAGCCAGATGGGAGACTTCCGCAGGCTCCACCGGTCGACCTCGTAGATACCGAGTGTGCCGAGGATTTGCACCCGTTCCGACCCGGCAGGCAGGTCGCTCGTGGACGGTCTCCGCCGGGGACTGTGATGGCCGAGGCCGTCGACGTCGTCGCGCCCGCCGATAGCCCGCACGACGCGTGGACGCTGGAAGCCGTGGTCGACAGCGGGGGCGTGCCGCCCGCCGTCTGTCGGGAGCGGGCGCTCGCCGGGCTGACGTTGCGGCCGACGCCGCGGCAGGGCCGGTTCACGGTCGTGGTGGCGACGGGCTAACCAACACTCGCGGGGTTCGGGCCCGCATGTTGGTTAGCGGGCGGCTGTGCATCCGAACTGTCGGGGGCTTTTCTAGCGTTCGTGAGTGTACGTCCGCCCACACAGGCAGTGTCCTCGACGCCGTCCCGACCGAGCGCATCGAACGTGCCGCGGCCGAAGTCGAACGATGGGTTGCGGTCGCCACGATCCTGCTGTATAGCGTCGGCGACGTCGCGACGACACATCTGTCACTCTCGCTCGGTGGCCCTCTCGACGTACAGGAGTCATAGAACCGTTCCTAAGAAGATTGATCTCGGGGCTGTTGGGTGAATTACCTGCTCGGTGGGTGTGTGAACTGAAACGTACCGAACGCTCAATAACAGCGGCGCTGATGTCAGCGTATGAATGAGTACATCCGTCCCCACCGAGACAGTGCGGCGTTGCTCACCATCGACACGCAAAATGACTTCACGTTGGCCGGTGCCCCTGCTGAAATCGATGGGACTGGTGAGGCGGTACCACAGATGCAACGGCTCGTCGAACTGTTCCGTACCCGGCAGGCCCCACTCGTCCACGTCGTCCGGTTGTACGAAGCAGACGGCTCGAACGTCGATCGGTGCAGACGAGCGGATATCGAAGCCGGAGCGGCTATCGTTCGACCCGGGACTGACGGCGCGGAGCTAGTCGCCGAGTTGAAACCCTCGACAGACATGCGCCTCGACGCAGACCGGCTGTTGAACGGCGGTTTTCAGGAGATCGGACCCAACGAACACGTGATGTACAAGCCTCGCTGGAGCGCATTCCATCGAACGGATCTGACCGACTTTCTCGATACTCGCTCAGTAGACACCATCGTCGTGTGTGGCTGTAACTTCCCGAACTGCCCGCGAACGACGATCTACGAGGCGAGCGAACGTGATTACCGAATCGTCTTCGTTCCCGACGCGACATCCGGAGTGTACGAACGAGGGGTGCGGGAACTGGAGGACATCGGAGTCGCCGTCAAAGAGACTGAGGACGTCGTCGATTGGATGACAGAGTAGTATGCGATACCCCGGTCCGAACGAGACGTCCCTGCCCTGTACTGAGCCGCTGCCCGTTCTTCGTCGGCGTCGACGCCACGCACTACTGGGACCGCCACGAAAGCGCCGTCGCCGTGGTGCCGCGTGTCGGTGGCTCTTTGGTCGGTGATCTTGTTCGGGGTGTCACAGCGTGAGTTGTACTGTGGAGCAGCGCCGGCAGGTTCGGCGGGCCGCCCGGGCTATTCGTGACGTGGTTCCGCTGCCCTGAACCGCCTCGGGGTCAGATCCCGAGGCGAGTCACAGTTGGTAGACGACCGCTTCGTACGGTCGGAACGCGTGACCGGTGGGATCGGATGGGGTATCGTCGTAGTTGCTGACGACAACGTTCGCGTCGGCGGTCGGGACCGACGGACAGTCGAAGGTCGAACACTCGTCCGACCAGTTGAGGACGACCAGCGTCGTCTCGTTTTCGAGCGTCCGCGTGTAGGCGTAGAACTGGTCGTGGTCGGGCAACAGCAGGTCGTAGTCGCCGTACACCAGTACGTCCTCGCTGTGGCGGAGTTCGATGAGCGTCTCGTAGTGGTGCCAGATGGAGTCAGTGTCGGCCAACGCCGATTCGACGTTGATCTCGTCGTAGTTGTCGTTGACGTCGAACCAGGGGTCGTCGGCAGTGAAACCGGCGTTCTCGGTGTCGTCCCACTGCATCGGCGTGCGGGCGTGGTCGCGGCTCTGATAGTCGACGAGGTCCCGGACCTCCTCGTAGGAGTCGACGACGCCGTCCGCAATGAGGTCCTCGACGATACCGACGGTCATCGGATCGTCGATCGCTTCGAGGCTGTCGAACTCGGTGTTCGTCATCCCGATTTCCTCGCCCTGATAGATATACGGGGTGCCTCGAAGCGTCAACAGGAAGGTTGCGATGAGCGTCGCACTCTCTGTGCGGTAGGTCTCGTCGTCGCCAAAGTGCGAGACGAGACGGGGTTGGTCGTGGTTCCCGAAGAACAGAGCGGGCCAGTCGATCTCGTCCTGTTGCTGGCTGATAACTTCCTTGAGGTCCGTGAGTTCCCACTCGCCGAACTGTGTCGGGTCCCACCGTCCGTTCGGCCCGACGCTGACACCCATGTGATCGAACTGGAAGATCATGTCGACCCCGTCTTCACCGGTGTAGTCGTCGACTTGCTCGATGTCCGCGCCGCCCATCTCACCGACGATCATGGTGTCGTAGCCCTCGAACGCCGCCGAGAGTTCGTCCAGATACTCGGGGAGGCGAGGGCCGTGGCTGAAGTGCTCTATCCCGACGATCGCCGAATCCGGGTCCCCGTCGGGGTAGGCGTCGGACTTCGAGAGATGGTCGATGGCGTCCAGACGGAAGCCGTCGATGCCCTTCTCCAGCCACCACGTGACAGCCTCCGTGACGGCGTCTCGGACCTCGGGGTTGCGCCAGTTGAGATCGGGCTGTTCGGGGTCGAAGAGATGGAGGTACCATTGCCCTCGTTCGTCATCGTAGGTCCAGGCGGGACCGCCGAAAATCGACTCCCAGTTGTTCGGGGGCTCGCTGGGGGTACCGTCCACCCAGTGATAGTAGTCGTCGTAGCCGTCCTCGCGACGACGGGACTGCTGGAACCACTCGTGTTGCTTGGAGGTGTGGTTCACAACCAGATCCATGATGAGGCGGATGTCGCGCTCGTGGAGCGCATCCAGGAGGGCCTCCCAGTCGGCCATCGTTCCGAACTCGTCCATAATCGAGCGGTAGTCGCTGATGTCGTAGCCGTTGTCGGCGTTCGGCGACTCGTACACTGGGCACAACCAGACGACGTCGACGCCGAGGTCGGCGAGATAGTCCGCTTTCTCGGTGATACCTTGCAGGTCACCGACGCCGTCGCCATCGCTGTCGTTGAAACTGCGCGGGTAGATCTGGTAGACGACCGCCTCCTTCCACCACTGTCTGTCGATGTCTGTGCGTCGTGTCTGTGAATCGTGTCGGGTCATTGTCGTAGTCGGGTGTTTCGTCTGCGTGTGACGTTACGGGGTGAGATAGACGCGAGCTTCGTACGGGCCGAGTTCGAACGACGGCCGCGGCGTCGTCGGGACGTCGGCGTTCGCGATGGCCAGTTCGAGTCCGTCCAGCGCGACGCCCGCAGGCACTTCGAACTCGACTGGTTCCGGTTCGAAGTTGAGGACGACGAGACCGCGTTCGGTCCCGAGCGTTCGCGTGTAGGCGAAGACGTCGGGGTCCTCGGGACAGAGGAGATCGAACTCGCCGTACACGAGAACGTCGTGCTCCTCGCGGAGTTCGATGAGGTCGCGGTAGTAGTGCCAGACGGACGCTTCATCCCCGCGGGCGCGTTCGACGTTGACCGTCTCGTAGTTCGAGTTGCAGTCGATCCACGGCTCTCCGTCGGTGAAACCGGCGTTCTCGGTGTCGTCCCACTGCATCGGCGTGCGAGCGTTGTCCCGCCCCACGTACTCGATGGCGTCCCGGACGTCGTCGTAGGACGCTGCGTCCCCGTCTTCGATGGCCTCCTCGACGAAGTTCAGCGCCTCGACGTCTCGGACGTCGTCGGGGGACGCGAACGACGCGTTTGTCATCCCGAGTTCCTCGCCTTGGTAGATGAAGGGTGTCCCCTGGAGTGTGTGCGTGAGCGTTCCGAGCAGTTTCGCACTCTCCGTGCGGTACTCGCCGTCGTCGCCGAAGCGAGAGACCATCCGAGGCTGATCGTGGTTGTTGAGGTAGATACTGTTCCACCCGTCGTCTGCGAGGCCGTTCTGCCACTTCGAGAGGATCTCTTTGAACTCGACGAGCGACCAGTCGCCGGCGTCCCACTTGTGCTCGTCGTGGTCGAACGTGACGTGCTCGAACTGGAACACCATCGAGAGACCGTCGCCGTCTGGACCGACGTACTGCCGGGCGTCGCCGACGCGGGCGCCGGGCGTCTCCCCGACGGTCAGGAGCGAGTCGTCCGAGAGCACCTCGTCGTTCATCTCCTGGAGGTAGTTGTGGACGTTCGGGCCGTTGACGAAGTGTTTTGCACCGGTCTGCCCCGATTCTGCGTCGCCGTCGGGCAGCCCCTCCGTCTTCGAGATCAGGTTGATGACGTCCATCCGGAACCCGTCGATGCCCTGCGAGAGCCACCAGTTCATCATCTCGTAGACGGACTCGCGGACGTCGGGATTGCGCCAGTTCAGGTCCGGTTGTTCCTCGTCGAATAGGTGGAGGTACCATTGGCCGCGGGTCTCGTCGTACGCCCACGCGGGCCCGCCGAAGACCGACTCCCAGTTGTTGGGTGCGACCTCGTCGGCGGGGCCGTCGGCGGTGTCGTAGTCGGCCTCCTCGGCCGGCCGGCCGTCGCGCCAGATGTAGTAGTCCTCGAACGCCCCCTCGCGCCGACGGGACTGCTGGAACCACTCGTGTTCGTCTGACGTATGGTTGACGACCAGGTCCATGATGAGGCGGATGTCGCGCTCGTGGAGTGCGTCGAGGAGGTCTCGCCAATCGTCCATGTCGCCGTAGGCGTGGTGTATCGAGCGGTAGTCGCTGATGTCGTAGCCGTTGTCGGTCTGTGGCGACTCGTAGACGGGACAGAGCCAGACGGCGTCGACGCCGAGGTCGTCTAGGTAGTCGACCTTCTCGGTGATACCTTGCAGGTCACCGACGCCATCGCCGTCGCTGTCGTCGAAACTCTTCGGGTAGATCTGGTAGACGACCGCCTCCTTCCACCACAACCGATCGGCTTCCTCGTGGGTTAGTGACTGGCTCATACCGCACCATGGGCGTCTACACCCTCGGATCTGGTGCGCACGCCGGGCGTGCGTACCGTGGTTGGTCGGGACTCGTGGGCCGGTGCCGGTACGTTTCGGGGCCGATCTACGGTCTGTTTCGATAGCATTGGTAGGTAGGTGTCGAGTTTTGCTGCGCTGCTGGCCGTGTGTCCCTCATCATCGTCCCCCCACTTAAAGATTAGAATCTTGAAGAACCGCTTCTACCAGAACTTTAATTGTACCGGGGGTAACAACTGCAGACGGAATATGGTGAATAATAACGGACGTGAGTCGTTCTCACGGCGGCGGTTCGTAGAGATGATCAGTGCGGCAGGCCTCACTTCGGGGCTGGCGGGCTGTGGCGGCCGGCAGGCGACACAGAACGGGACCCCGACCGACCACAGCAGCGTCGACGACTCGGCGCCCACCGTCGAGCTAGACGACGAGACGCTCGCGCTGATGCAGGAACTCGCATACGTGACGAACCAGACGCTCCCGGTGTTGCCCCTGCAGGAGAAGCTAGCTCAGTCGTTCCAGACGACCGATGACTGGAGCGTCCCCTCGAAGGACAGCTCGAAGATGCAGACCTACTGGCCGACCGACTGGCTGCCTCGGGAGGGCGAGTGGACGGCCTCCGGTGACGTCGAGCGGTTGACGCTGGCCCAGTGGGCCGTCCCGTCGGATTCACAGTACAACCCGTGGAACACCAAGAACTTCGCCGAACCGCGTAGGACGCTCTTCGACCGGTTCATGAAGTACAACCTCGACACTCAGGAGTACACGGGCTATCTGATCTCCGACTGGGCACTCGACGAGCAGACGTTCACCCTAACCGTCCGTGAGGGGCAGACCTGGCACGACGGGTCGCCGGCCACCGCGACCGATGTGGCCAACCAGATCAAACTCGACATCTATAACGGCGGCAATCTCGGCGAATTCGTCGCACCCGAGGACAAGGGCACCGTCGCCGACCGCGTCACCGCCAGCGACGAGCGGACTGTCGAACTGTCGCTGGCCGGGCCGGTCAACGAGGACATCCTGCTCGCGTATCTGCAGCCGAAGTATCTCGCGGCCCACGAGGGTACCTACGGCGAGTTCGTGACGCGGCTCGACGAGGCCGGTTCTGACGAAGAGCGCTCTGCCGTCATCGGCGAACTGGCGAGTAAGACTGTCTCGGACCCCGTCGGCTGCGGTCCGTTCGAGTTCGAGAACGCAGACAGCCAGCGGACACTGGTCTCGAAGTTCGAGGACCACCCCGATGCGGGCAACATCAACTTCCCCGAAATAGAGTACCTCTACAAGCCGTCGAACCAGAGCCGCTGGAACGGCCTCATCAACAACGAAACCGACGGGTCGGCCACGCTGTTCATGCCTCGGAACAAGCTGAACCAACTCCCCGACTCCGTCCAGACAACGCTTATTCCGCGCCACTGGGGACTCGGTCTCCTGTTCAACCACGAGCGCGAGCCGGTAAACGACGTGCGCGTCCGCAAGGCCATCGCTCACGTCATCAACCGCGAGTCGGTCGCGAAGAACTCCGGTGCCGGCACCCGCTCGAAGATCGCGGTCACGTACCCCAGCGGCCTCACCAGCGAGTTCAGCAATCAGGTCGAAGGGACGTGGCTGAAAGGCGTCACCGACAAGTTCGAGACGTACGGTCGGGCCGAGTCCCAGACCGAGAAGGCCGCGGCGCTCCTGGAAGACGCCGGCTACGAGAAGCAAAACGGCACGTGGAAGAAAGACGGCGAGCCGCTCCACATCCCGATCAAGGGCCCCTCCGGGTTCTCCGACTGGGTCGCCGGCGCCCAGACGGCCGTCTCCCAGCTCAAGGATTTCGGTATCAAGGCCGAGTCCGTGATGAAGGACAGCTCCACCTACTGGGGGAAAGACTACTCCAACGGGGACTTCGTCGTCGGTCTGCAGGGCTGGGCGTCGTACAACCAGTCGTACCCGTACTTCCACTACAAGTTCCTGTACGACAGCCACAGCGCGAAGAACTACTGGAACTCCCCCAGCGAGTTCGAATCGCCGGTGTTACACGACGACCTGCGTGACGGCGAGACCGTCGCACCAGCCGACCTCGTCGCGCAACTCTCGACGGGCGATAACTAACGACAGATGAGCTACATACTGAAACGTCTGGGCCGGTCGGCGCTCACCGTCTTCGTGGTGGTCTCGGCCAGTTTCGGTCTCGTCCGTCTGCTCCCGGGTGGGCCCCTCGACTACTTGCGGGCCCAGATGATCCAGCAAGGTGGCGGCGATCTCTCGGCGGCCGAGATCAACCGGCGCATCGCCGCACAGACCAACATCGCCGTCGACGAACCGGTGTACGTCCAGTACGTCGACTACATGACCTCCATCGTGCAGGGCGACTTCGGTCGCTCTATCTGGTACGAGGAGCCCGTCGCGAGCGTTATCGGCCCGGCCATCCCGTGGACCGTGTTCCTGACAGCGTCAGCGCTGTTCTTGACGTTCACCGTCGGGGTCTCGCTCGGTGCGTTCATGGCCTACAAGGAAGGGTCGACCTTCGACGTCACTAGCACGGGCGTCGGTCTCGTGCTCAATTCCACGCCCAGTTACGTGGTCGCGCTGCTACTCATCGCCTTTCTGGGCTATCAGTTCCAGTTGTTCCCGACCGGCGGGCGCTACGCCTCCGAGTTGACGCCGGGACTCAACGTCCCGTTCCTGGCGAGCGTGCTGTATCACGGAATGTTGCCCATCCTGTCGATGGCCGTCGTCGGCTTCGGCGGCTGGGCGCTCTCGATGCGTGGCAACAGCATCCGCGTGCTGGGTGAGGACTACCTCCGGGTGGCCCGCCTGCGCGGACTCCCCACGCGGCGCATCGCCATCCGGTACGTCGCGCGCAACGCCATTCTGCCGATGTACACGGGCCTGATGATCGCCATCGGGACCGTCTTCGGCGGCGCGGTCATCATCGAGAACATCTTCGCGTATCCGGGCGTGGGGTTCTACCTCATCCAGGCCATCAACGCCCGCGACTACCCGCTGATGATGGGCGGGTTCATCCTTATCACGGTCGCGATGGTCGTCGGCATCACCATCGCGGACCTGACCTATGGATGGCTCGACCCGCGGGCCAGCGGAGGTGAGTCCCGTGAAGCGTACTGACGACACCGAGCTGTCCGACGAGCGGGACCCGCTCGTCGACGCCGTGGATGCCGACGCGGACACCGACGTCGATCCGGACGAACGGGCCATCACCGGCCGCGCCTGCGAAGAACCGGTCGCCACCGACGGCGGGACGGCCGCCTCGGAGTTCGACGCCGTCGCCGACGCATCGCTAACCGACACCGAGCGCCGGCGCCAATGGGTCGAAGAGAGCTTGCTGGCGCCGGCTCGTATCGTCTGGGACGACTGGCGTGCCCGGACCGGGCTGGTCATCGTGTCGCTGTACCTGCTGATGGGGACGGTCGGTCCGCTCGTCGTCGCCAAGCCCAGCACCAACCAGGGCCCGCTGCTAGTCGGCGCGTTCCGGTCGCTTTCGTACCCGCTCGGGACGACCTTATCGGGGACGAGCATCCTCTCACAGATCGTCCACGCGACGCCGTCGATGCTGCTCATGATCGCCTCGGGCGCGGTGTTCACGGTCGTCCTCGGGACAACGCTGGGCACCCTCGCCGGCTACAAGGGCGGCCGCATCGACAGCGCTCTGATGACTGTCTCGGACGTGATGATGACGATTCCCGGACTGCCGCTGACCATCGTGCTGGCGGCCGCCCTCCAGATCGAGGGTAACCCGGCCGTCATCGGCGTGCTCATCACGGTGAACGCGTGGGCAGGGCTGGCACGGGCCATCCGCTCGCAAGTCCTGACCCTGCGGGACGCCGAGTACGTCGAGGCGTCGCGCATCATGGGGATGGGCACGTCGACCATCGTGATCGGCGACATCGTCCCAAACCTGATGCCCTACATCACGATGAACTTCGTTCAGCAGGCCCGAGCGGTCATCTTCGGTTCGGTGGGTCTGTACTTCCTGGGCGTGCTGCCGTACAATAACGTCAACTGGGGTGTGATGATGAACGCGGCCGTGAACCGTGCGGGTGCGACCTCGTCGGTGGCCGCGTTCCACTGGCTGTTGCTACCGATGGTGACTATCATCGTCCTCGGGCTGGGACTGACGCTGCTGGCCCAGGGCGCCGACCGGATATTCAACCCGCGGGTTCGTGCCCGCCACGCCGAGACTGTTGGCGGCGGTGACGGCGAGGACGACTCGACGGCGACCACTGGAGGACTGTGACCATGCCACGAGAGAGACACGAAACCGGGCGCGACGCGTCGGACCCCATCGTGGAGGTCCGGAACGTCAGCGTCACGTACGACCTGGAGAACCGCGACGCGATGGTACTGGACGACGTGAGTATCGACCTCCGACGGGGCGAGATACTCGGTGTCGTCGGCGAGTCAGGCTCGGGCAAGTCGATGCTGGCCAACGCGATGATGGATGCCGTTGAGGAACCCGGTATCACCACCGGCGAAGTCCGGTACTACCCCGAGTCCGACGCCGCTCCGATCAACGTACTCGACCTCACCGACGAGGAACTGCGCGAGCTACGCTGGGAGGAGATTTCGATGGTGTTCCAGGGGGCGCTGTCCTCGTTCAACCCCACGATGAAGATCCGGGGGCACTTCGAGGAGACCCTGAAGGCCCACGACTACGACGTTGAAGAGGGGATGGAGCGAGCCCGCGAACTGCTGTCTGACCTGTACCTCGACCCCGATCGGGTGCTGGACTCGTATTCGCATGAACTGTCGGGCGGGATGAGCCAGCGGGCGCTCATCGCACTGAGCCTGATCCTCGAACCCGAGGTGCTGTTGATGGACGAGCCGACGGCGGCGCTGGACCTGCTGATGCAGCGCTCGATTCTCAGCCTGCTCGACGACATCAAGCAGAAGTACGACCTCTCGATACTGTTCATCACGCACGACCTCCCGTTGGTGGCGGGGCTGGCCGACCGACTGGCTATCCTCTATGCCTTCGAACTGGCGGAGGTCGGGTCGACTGAGCAGGTCGTCAGCAACTCACAGCACCCGTACACGCGGGCGCTGCTGAAGGCAGTACCCAACCTTGACGCCCCGCTCTCGACGATGCAGCCCATCGAGGGGACAGCACCGAACCCGGCCCACGCACCGAGCGGCTGTCACTACGCGCCGCGGTGTCCGCTCGCGACCGAGGAGTGCCACCAGGAGCAACCGCCGTGGTTCGACGTGGCCGACGACCAGCGGACGGCCTGTTTCCACCACGACGAGGCCGAGGAGGCCGTCGCGCTGGAACCGGGGGTGGTCGACGCATGAGCGGGCATACGAGTTCGCCAGTCGGGCGGTCCGCTACCGGGACCGACGACGTGGTGATGAGCTTAGAGAACGTCTCGGTTCACTTCGACGAGAAACAGGGGTTCGTCGACTCGCTGTTCAACGAACCCCGCCGCGTGAAGGCCGTCAACGACGTCTCTATCGACATCCCCGAGAACGACGTGCTCGCGCTGGTCGGCGAATCGGGCTGTGGGAAGACGACACTGGGCAAGACCATCATCGGTGTCCAACGCCCCACCGAGGGGAGCGTCTCCTACCGCGGTCAGGACGTCTGGGACGCCAAGGACGGCGTCGGTGACGTGACGATTCCTCACGGCGACATCCGAAAGGCCCTGCAGATGATCCATCAAGACCCCGGGGCAGCACTGAATCCCAACCGGAAGGTGCTGACCTCGCTGGAAGCGCCGCTGGAACGCTGGGACCCGGAGATGTCCACCGAGGACCGCCGGGCGCGTATCTTCGCGCTGCTGGACCGTGTCGGCATGGAACCCCCGCAGGACTACGCGCATCGCTATCCCCACCAGTTATCGGGCGGGGAGCAACAGCGGGTCGCGCTGGTCCGGACGCTGTTGATGAACCCGGACGTTATCCTCGCGGACGAGGCGGTTTCGGCGCTGGACGTCTCGCTGCGAGTTGAGACGATGGACCTGCTCCTGGAACTGCAAACGCAGTTCAACACGTCGTTCGTGTTCATCTCGCACACGCTGTCGAACGCGCGCTACCTCGCGGAGAAGGCCGGCGGGCGAATCGGCATCATGTACCTCGGCGAGATCGTCGAGATCGGTCCGCCCGACGAAGTGCTGAACGACCCGCAACACCCCTACTCGAAGGTGCTGCGGTGGGCGACCGCCGATCTGGACCCGAACGAGCAGGAGATGGTCGATCCGCCGGTCCGCTCGATAGACATCCCGGACCCCGTCGACCCGCCGTCGGGATGTGGATTCCACACGCGCTGTCCGGAAGCCCGGGAGGCGTGCAAACGCTCGGCCCCGGACCTCGATGCTGAGAACGCCGCGCCGGGCGCCCGCTGTGTGGCCTGTCACCGCACGGACCCGACCCACGAGTACTGGAACAGTGAGCCACTGGCGGGCACCGAGGACACGACGACGCCCGACGTCGGCGGTGACGGCCGATGAGGCCCGTTTGGCAGGCGTTCTTCGGTACGAGCGTGACACTGCTTGGCGTGCTGGCGCTGGCGATGCCGTTCGTCGAGCCGGGGACCGCGACTTTCGCTGTCACACTCCTGAGCGCGGCCATGCTCGGCGTGGTCGGTCTGGGATCGGCCGCGTTCCTCCACTACGACTGGGACCCGTTCGAGGAACTGTTCGACGGAACGACGGGCGGGCACCAATGACCGCGCTGGTGGTCGTCGAGGACGTGGACCGCGACCGTTCGTTACTAGATTCCGCACGCGAATTCGCCGTCGGCGCCGAGACCGCCCTCGCGGTCGTGGCGCTCGCGACGCCCGAGGAGTACGACGAGGCCGCGTCGACGCTCGAAGCGATCGGTGACGCCGAGCACACGAGCTATGACGAGGGTGCGGTTCTCGAAGCAGTCTCGGGAGCGACGGCCGACCTCGCAGCCGAGATACTCGGCGACACCGTCGAGTACGAGGTCTCTCCGCTGGTCGAAGACGAGCGCGACCAAGCGAACGCGATACTCGGCGCCGCTGAGCGAACCGGCTGTGATCACGTCTTCGTCCCCGGATACAAACGCTCTCCGACCGGCAAAGCGGTGTTCGGGGACCGGACTCAACAGGTCCTCCTGAACTTCGACGGCTATGTGACCGTCTCGATGGATTGAGAGACTCCCCGCGCTGAAGGAGGCCGAGGCGTTCGGCTCGAATCTTCCGTAACGGCGGCCGCTCGAAGACGTACCGAACCCTACGGACGACCGCCCTCAACCAACTATATCAGCGATGAGCGACTAGTCGAGGAGTGATGACGACTGACGAACCTGACGACAGCGAACTCCGTGAGGAACTCGCCCTCTTCGGTCTCTCCGATACGGAGATAGATACCTATCTCGCCCTCCTCTCTCAGGGTGAAGCCCCCACGAGCGCCGTCGCCGACGAGGCTGGCGTCACCCAGCGTGCAGTCTACAACATCGCCGAACGTCTCGAGGAGCGCGGACTCGTCCGCGTCAAGGACCACGCATCGCCGACGGTGATTCGAGCGTGCCCGCCCGCTGAGGCCATTGGGACCCTTTCGTCGCGTCTCGAATCTATCACGCCGTCCCTCGAGAAGCGCTTCGAGGAGCCGACGTCGCAGGCTCCGGAGATACAGATGGTGAAGTCTCGCGAGACGGGACTCAAACGGCTCAGAGAAGGGATTGCCCGCGCGGAGACGGAACTCTTGCTCGCTATCCCAGAAGGCGTCTATTCGGAGATCGCCGACGAACTGCGGGACGCTCGCGACCGTGGCGTGCATGTACTCCTTTTGCTCGGCGGCATCGAGAGCGGCGCCCTCGACGTCGAGCGTGTCGCACCTGTCGCCGACGCTGTCCGCTGCTGGAAGGCGTCTCTCCCGTTCGCCTACGTCGCCGACAACGACGAATTGGCGATGATCGGCGATTCCGACTTGCTCTCGGGGCCGAACACCGAGGGGGCTGCAGTGGTCGTCTCAGAGCCACACCTCACCGGCGCCGTGGCCGGCCTCTACCTCAGCGCCTACTGGTCGGCGTCGACGGAAGTCCATGTCGCCGAACCCGAGCCGTTGCCCGCGACCTTCGACTGGTTCCGCAGGGCCGTGTTCCACGCGTATCTCCACTACCAGGCCGGGGCGGAACTGTGGGCCGAGATACGGACGACCGACGGCGAGGAGATAACCGGCAGAGTCACAGAGGTCAGGCAGGCACTCGTCGAACCGTCCACAAACAACCACACGCTGGAGGTGAGTATCTATCTGGAGACGATCGACGGGACCATGAGCTTCGGCGGTCCCGGTGCGTTTATCGAGGACCACAGAGCGAACTCGGTCACGCTCCGAACGAACCCGTGACCGGCTGGCCGTCGTCGGGCTTACGATGGCCGGTGGCTCGTTCGCACTCGGACTGGAAGCCGTTCTCGGCGCGTTCCTCGCGGGCGTTCTCGTGCGAAATCGGCTCGACGGGGGACCGAACGAGTGTTTCAGACGGTGACACTCGGACTGTTCACGCTGGATACGCTACTGGTCGGAGGCGTCACACTCGCCGTTGCTGTGCTGGGAAAGGCACTTGGCGTGGTACTCGGAGCGACAGTTACGGACGTCTCCCGAGCAGAAACGGTCTGCCTCGCCATCGGCCTCAACGCCCGCGGTGCGATGGAGTTCGTCGTGGCGGCCCTTGGCTTGGTAATCGGAATCTTCACGCCGACCATCTATGCCGTCATTGTGCTCGTCGCCATCGTCACATCCGTTATGACGCCGCCACTGCTCCGGCGTGCGCTCGCGCACCTTCCGGACGACGTACCATCATAGGATCTACTGTAATAGGGATTAGAAGGAGTCTTCATACGTTCCAACGTGACGGGATGCTGACTCGCTGAGGTGTTAGGGGAGGTAGAAGAAGCTATCAAAGCCGAGATGAAGGCCATCGAGAAAGCGGACGGTTTCCACGAGACCGTTGACGGACCAGACGACGAAACGAGATACATCCTTCACGAAGACAGACTTCCGTCCGACCGATACCACGAACTCGCACGGACGATTACGGAAGCAGTACTGGACGTGAGCCCCCGGGAAGTAGCCACAGTTGGAGTCCAAGGGATCGGCGACTTTCTCCGAGATCGGGATGAAGAAGCCGTCAAGACGCTCCTGGAAAGCGGAGTCTCGTACGTCGAAAGCGAGCACAATGATGGAACGATCGAGGGCCAATGCGTTGCGACCCCGGATGTAGTCGAAGCCGTGCTATCGCTGCATATACCCGGCCTGATACAAGCTTACTTCATAGATAACGAAGGTGAGGCGATTGCAGCACGCTTCGACGACACCATACAGTATTATTGGTTGCCCGAAGCCGCATATCGACAACTTGGCAAACGGTTGAAGTCCGATCTGTTCTCGGCAGTCATAACCCATGAAGAGTTGGAACAAATAATAGAAAGAGAACGCCCTGATAGGTAGATCACCTATATCTAACGAATGCCTTGTCGAGGTTGTGAGTGACAGCTAATAACGAGTTCACGGAACTGCTTCCACCAGTGTCGTGAGCGGAGAACGCGCGTACTTCAGTTACCAATGGTCCGTTCATCAAACACCGAGAATTTTCGTCGCCGCATAAGGCGTGGAACGCTCGGCTGGACGCCACCCTCTACGGTCAACGTAGCCAGAACGAGACAGTTAACTCTCGCATTATGTTAATTTTCAGATTGCTGTGAATGGATGTGCCAAATGCCAGCCATGAGAACAGCGACGGTACCCCAGAGGACAGGCGTGCCTAGCGTATAGAAGGTTCGAAGGCTAGCAGCCAGCGTTTCAGTACCCACCGGTAAATTGAACATGCGAACCAGCATAATCGCATCATGTAATTTCAAGGTAAATTGCATGAAAATCACACCGCCAGTAAAAATCCTACTGGGCCATCCTGAGAGAAGATATAATAGCGGAATCAGTGGATAAAAAACGAGAACGAAATACATAGTATACGATGGGATGACTAGCAAAATTCCGCACAACGTCGAGAGGAGCGCAATCAACCGTTGAACAACACCTTCACTCTGTAGATATGCGTAGGCCACTACTGGTGCGACTATAATCAGTGAGAACACTGTCAAAGTCGTTCCGCTTGCATCGGTGAAAATCATCGAAAGCGGTCGTTGAAGTGTAACGTATAGACTTGACGGTGAAAGGCCACCTGAAACAGCGTTCGCAGTACCTCGTGGGAGAAGTTCCTCAACGAAATATCTCTGTGTGCGATTTATACCGAAGAGTACGATACCAGCCACAAGCGCCCCGATACCGGTGAGTATAGCAACTAAAATTGTATACCACTTACGCCGCCAGACTAGCCAAATGCCAATAGCAGCGGGGAACACCTTTGGAAGCGCTGCTAATCCAAGAAAAACTCCAGCACGTTGTTCTCGTCCGTATTCCATCCATATTAGTCCGATTCCCATCGCCAAAGCAATGTGGTGGTTGATGTTACCATTTACTAATGAGGGCGCTCCAATCGGACTGATTACGATGAACACACAGATCAAGGTGTAATCATATTTCGACAATTGTGCCCCGTATGATTCGGTTGCCTTCGCTATCGCGAGTCCAAGGAAGACGCTGACAAGAATTGTCCCAGCAACATGGATAGCAAAACCAATACCAGGAGAAACCAGAAGATACGGGGAGAATACGGTCAATAATATAATTGGGTATCGATATGTGAGATTTGAGACGCCGACAGGAGAACGACCATAGACCACCTTACCGGAGTGTAGGTCCGCAGCGGCGGCACGATATATCTCAAAATCGATTCCAAATCGACTAGGAGTGACTGTCAGCTGATAGATGAAATATGCAATACCGAGAGAAATCCCGAGCATGAGTACCAAGCGTGCTCGGGCGTAAGAAGCGGTGGAATCCTTTCTTTGCAAGATGAGTATAATGGATCAGCACCAAGATATATATTTTCTGTTCGGTCGTTCGTAGAAAGTTGTTGGCCGTGGTGAATCGCCAGATATATCTGGGTTTCGCGGTTCGGCGACTGCTTGATATTATGAACCGCACACAGCAGGACGACTTTACGAAATTCACCGTACCGTGATCCCCGGTCTCTTCGGCCGCTCTCGGAAGTACTCGATCCCGATGCGTTGGATACCGTGTTCGATTCGCAGCACGACGGCACCCCTCGACCAGGTGGCCGTCTCACGTTCGTCTACAGCAAGTCCTGCGTCACAGTCGAGAATGGCGAGTCCCTCACGCTACTCCCGATCGACCCTCGAATCCGCGACGAATGCGATCCCACCGTCATCGACAGCGGCGTCTAATCACAGGACAGCTACCAGACGACCGCCCAGGACTCATACCGTCGGCGAGACCTATTCGAAGCGATGGTGTCTGGTTCCGGCCGGCTTGCGGCCAGAAATCCCGAGATGGGCGAATACGTCTTCACGTGATGACAGCCGACAGTATCACGAGGCGGGATCACGCTGGGTCAATAGCCCCTGTGACATGAGTCGGCGGGCGATCACGACGAGACCGTTCCCGAATCCCTCGCCGGAAATCGCCTGTTCGTCTTTCGTCTCCGGCATGATCGAACTCACGAGGATCGTCGAGCGGTCGATCAGTAACAGACAGCCGATTGCAGTCTCGTCTTCGGTGGCGTCCTCGCCGTGTAACCACTCCAAGCCCGAGATGAACGTCTTGGCATCAGGGACGGCGATTTGAATTCGCTCTTGCAGCGGTTCCGTTACCGCACCGACGAACAACTCGACGCCGTTCCCTACCTCGTTGAGAGTGGCGACGAGGTCCTCGGTCAGCAGCGCCTCGTCGTCTTCATCGATGATTTCGACTGTGTCGAGGGCGTCGTGAAGTCGCTCAACGCGGGCCTCGTACTGGTCGCGTAAGTCTCGGTCGCTTCTTCGAGAGAAACCGCGCGGAATCGCTGTGGACTCGAATGGTGACTTTCGACCAAGCCCTGTGCTTCCAGCACCCGGATCGCGTCGTCCACTCGTGTCCGGGGAACTTCGGTCATCTCGCTGAGTTTCTTTGCTGTTCCTGTCTCTAACTGTGATAAGCCCACGAAACACCGCGCCTCGTACTCCGCGAATTTGCGCAGTCGTCGACCGAAGCTACAGCTCGCAGGACGTAGTTCTCGCTGGACACGATTTCCACCCCCTGAGACCGTTCTCTGACACGCTCGTTCCGGAAAGGAGGGGGGGTTTCGTAGAGCTAATGCCAACCACAATGTCTTTTGTAGCGAGGCCAACCTCCCGAATTCGGGCGATCCGTCTGCGAACTTCGGCCGTCGGCTTTCATCGAAGACCAGCCACCGAGACTCAGCCACGACGACGAACAAGTAGAGAGTGGTCCTGCGCACTGCATTCGACAGACGACGCGGGCCTCATCGCGTCGGGACAGGTGCGGCGTACAACCGAGACTCGCGGACTTCCAGTCACGTCAGGACGCGGTTCGCGGAAGAGCAGGGTTGTAGGCACCCGATTACGCGTATCGGTCAGTTTGACACGTCGCGGAAGGCCGCCTCAACAACCTTGCTCAGCGTCGGGTGGGCGTGAATCGTTCCGGCGACGTCGTCGACGGTGACTCCCGTCCGCATGGCGAGGACGGCCTCGTGCAATAGCGTCGAGGCCTCGTACCCGATGGCGTGGGCACCCAGGATCTCGCCGTCAGGGGTGGCGAGAACCTTCACGAAGCCGTGGTCGAGCTTCTTCGCGCGGCCCATCGCCGAGTCCACGTAGTCGGCCCGCCCGACGACGTACTCAGTGTCCTCGTCTGTGAGTTCCTCCTCGGTCGCCCCGACACCGGCCATTTGTGGTTCGGTGAAGATCGTGTGGGGCATCGCTGAGAGGTCGATGGCTCGCGACTCCTCGTGGACGACGTTCGCGACCGTGTGGCGGGTCTCGTAGTCCCCGGAGTGCTTGAACAGGGCGTTGCCCGCGATGTCGCCCTGCGCCCAGACGTTCTCGGCGGTGGTCTGCAGGTACTCGTTCGTCTCGACGAAGCCTCGATCGTCGACGTCGATGCCCGCAGTCTCGAGGTTGAGCGTGTCGCTATTGGGTCGGCGTCCGAGTGCAACCAGTACCTCGCTCCCCTCGACGGTGGTCTCGTCGCTGGTCTCGGTTTCGGCGTGGACGGCATATCCCTCGCCCGTTTCCTCGACGGCCGTCACCCGGTGACCGGTGTACACGTCGTGGCGGTCGGCCGCGATGTCGGTGAACGCCTCGGCGACGTCGCCGTCCTCCCGGTGGACCAGCGAGTCCATCATCTCGACGATGGTCACGTCCGTGCCCATCGCGTCGAAAAAGGATCCCAGCTCGACAGCGATGTATCCTCCCCCGAGAATAACGAGGCTCTCGGGCGTCGCTCGGAGGTACAAGGCGTCTTGACTCGTGAGGTAGTCCACGTCTTCGAGACCGTCGATCGGTGGAACGATGGGGCGGCTCCCAGCTGCGACGACCACCTTCTCGGCCGTGACGGCCTCGCCGCCGAGACGGACGGTCCGCTCGTCGACGAACTCCGTGCGTTCTTTGAACAGCGTGAGGTTCTCCTTCTCGCGGTAGCGCGCCTCCATGTCCTCCGCGATTCCGCCGAGCAAGTCGTCCATCTCGTCCACGACTGCGGCGTGGTCGACGCCATCGAGTGTGGCGTCGACGTGGAACTGCTCGGCGTCACGAACGTGATTGATCGCGTTGGCGGCTTGGATAAGCATCTTCGAGGGGTTGCATCCTCGATTGAGACACGTCCCACCGAGTGGACCCGGTTCGACGAGTGCCGTCTCTAGTCCGGCGTCGGCTGCCGCCGAAGCCACGTTGTTGCCCGTTCCGCCGCCGATCACGAGGACGTCGAAGTCGGCCATATCTATTTCGACGACACCGACGACAAAGAAGCTCCCCCGGCAGTTCGGTTCGATTGCACGGACTTCCGGCACTGAAACAGCGTCACATGTCCACTTTCGTCGTTGTTGGCGGGGACGCTGCTGGGATGTCTGCAGCTAGTAAAGCGAAGCGCGACGACCCCGATCTCGACGTCGTCGTCTTCGCCATCGTCGGCGTGATCGTGCTCGCGAGCGGATTCCTTCCGTAGGGGCGCATAACTTGTTAATTCGGGGGAAGACCAACTGGCGTTGCTCCTGCGTTACACGCTCGGCGCACCTCTTTACGCGCTGCCAACGTACCCCTGCATGAGTATGTCTACCAATACGTTCGCCCTCTCAGAACCGGAGGTAACCGCCGACGACCTCCTCGTGCTGGATGACCCCCACTTCGGCCCAAACACTGTCGCGGTCGTCACGGGCGCCGCCTCTGGAATCGGTCAAACGACGGCAGTTGCACTGGCGGCTAATGGACTCTCCGTCGTCGGGGCGGACATCGACGAAGACGGTCTTGGAGAAACCGTCGATCTCGCCGACGAACTCGATGCACCTGGCACGATCCATCCCGTTCTGACTGACCTCACCGACGACGAAGACGTCGAGTCCATGATCGATACTGCAGCCGACCACGGAGAGCTGCGGTACGTGGCGAACATCGCCGGGATGCAACACATCGCCTCGATCCCCGAATTCCCGATGGAGAAGTACGACCTCCTCCTGGACATCATGCTTCGGGCCCCGTTCCTGACCGCTAAGCTCTCCATGCCCCACATACGGGACACCGACGACGGGGTCGGCGCGATCGGCAACATGTCTTCGGTCCACGGCCACTACGCGACCCAGGACAAACCCGCGTATATCACTGCCAAGCACGGCCTCAACGGGCTCACGCGGTCGATCGCCGCCGAGGGCGAGGGAACGCTTCGGGGATTCTCGGTCAGCGTCGGGTACGTCCTCACGCCGCTGATGGTGAACCAGATCGAGGACACCGCCGAAGAGCGTGGCATCTCCAAGCAAGCAGTCGTCGAGGATGTGATGCTCGGACAGGCCCGCACGAAGGAGATGATGACGCCTGTCGAGGTGGCGAACCTCTTCGTGTTCGGTTTCTCGGGTCACGGCAAACACCTCAACGGTGGCGACCTGCTGTGGGACGGCGGCTACACCACGACCTATGAGTGAACACGATGAAGCGGTGGACACGGATCGGCAGGACTCTAACTCAGATACCCCGACTCGTATCGCCATCGCTTGCCAGGGCGGCGGCAGCCATACCGCATTCACGGCGGGTGTTCTCCGGACGCTTCTCGACGAGTGGGGCGACGACTACGAACTCGTCGGTATCAGCGGCACGTCCGGTGGGGCGTTCAACGCTCTCGGCACGTGGTACGGGCTCGTCACTGGCGATGCCGAACGGGCCCGTACGATCCTCGACGGGCTCTGGACGGACCTAGCGGCCGACGGAGTTCAGGACCGCTGGATGAACTCCCTGGTGACGGCGCTCTCGCGTATGGAGAGTGCCGGCTTCCCGCTCCCATCGATCAGTCCGTATCAGGTTCTTGGACCAGAGGTCGGGAAACAACGTATCAGAGAGGTGCTCGAACGATACATCGACTTCGACGCGATCCCGGGCCTCTGTGATAGACAGGTGCCGGAACTCGTCGTCGGGACCGTAGATATTAACGCCGGCGTCTTCGAGACGTTCATTAATGAGGAAGTGACCGCCGACGCCATACTCGCGTCGGCGGCCGTTCCAAACCTCTTCGAAGCTGTCGAGATCCACGGGCATCTCCATTGGGACGGACTGTTTTCACAGAATCCACCGGTGAGGGACCTGATGTGGCTCCCGCCCGATCGGAAACCCGAGGAGCTGTGGATCGTACAGATCAATTCCCAGGAGTTCGAGGGTGAACCCGAGACGCTGGACGTCATCGCCGACCGGCGCAACGAACTGTCGGGAAATATCTCTCTCAACCAGGAGCTCGGGTTCATCGAACGGCTCAATGGCTGGGTCGAGGACGGAACGCTTCCTGCCGACAAGTTCCAGCAGACGAGCATCCACCGCATCCAGATGGGCAAGCGGTTCCACTGTTCGACGAAGGTCGACCGCGATCCCGCATTCCTCGACGAACTTCGAACTCTGGGCGATCAACGAGCCCGCGAATTCCTCGAATCACGAGCCGACACATGAGGGTGAGGACACGCCCCCGATCTCGGTACAAATGAAGACGTGTTGCGTACGCCCCTCAGTGGACGCTGAACTTACCGCGAGGAAGGGTCGCGTTCCGGCATCCGTGGCAGGTGGAGTAACGAGATGCATCCGGTAGTTCGATGGCGAGATCGAACCGGTAACGCGAGCCATGCCGAGACGGGTTTCCTGAACGGTCTGCACGCCTTATGCCAGTCGAACGCCTCTAGTTTGGAATGGCACAAGAAGCACAACAGGAAACGCAAGGCTTCGAACGGACCGGAGCTGTACGGGACACTCCGTCGTGGCAACACGGTGTAGAAGCGGGATTGATCGGCGGACTGGTGATGGGTGTGCTGTTTTCGCTGCTGATGCCGCCCGTTATCGAGAACGCGATTCCAGCGCTCGTCGGCCTGTCCGGTGGGGTCGCTGGCTGGGTCGTCCACATGTCGATCAGCGCTGTGTTCGGCGTCGTCTTCGTCGCGGCGTTGACACAACCCCGACTGGCAGCCGTTGCGGAGTCGCCGGGCGGCGTCGTCGGACTCGGTCTCGCGTACGGCGTGCTCCTCTGGGTCGTCGCCGCCGGCGTTGCCATGCCACTGTGGCTGTCAGCCGTCGGCTTTCCCAGTCCGCCGCCGCTTCCGAATCTCGCACTGATGGGTCTGCTCACGCACCTCGTGTTCGGGCTGGTCCTCGGCGCGAGCTACCACTACCTGCGCTGAGTCCTCGTGTCCCGCCACTCCGAAGTGGGGGCGAACACGACGTAATCCAAGAAGCACTCGTATTCAAGATGTTCGAACAGCGGAACCGTCTCGGGTTCCTTCAATATCTGCTCGGTATCGGCCGCGGTCAGGCGAGCCTGTGAACTGAAATTCGGTCCTATACGCGTGGTCCGGGTATGATTTGAGAGACTCAACCGCCAGAGGCCCCATTGTCCTTTTCGTAGTCGAACTCTGTCACTCGCCGCCAAACGCCGCCGATAGCTTCTCACGCATGAACTCCCGGCGTAGCTCGCGTCGCCGTTCCTCGGAGAGATAGTTGCCCCAGACGACGTCGGCCGATGCCGACCCTTGCTCTTCGGCGATCTCCTGTATCTGATGCTCAACGAGCTGTTCGACCGTATCGGAGTAGCGGTCGTACCAGAACCGTCGACCCATCTGGGGGACCGGTCGACTGCCGCCGATCGTCTCGGGGAGGTCGGCCCGCTTGGCGAGGTCGTGGAACCAGTCCAGTATCGTCCCGCGCGTCCGGTGGCCGCTCGCCGACCGGGACGACGGGAACAGGTAGCCGTTCCAGTCCCCGTCGGCGAACTCGGCGATGCGGTCACGAGCGACGTCAGCGCCGTAGATGAGGGCGACCGACCCAGGGCCGTTCTTCCGTTCGGTGAACTCGATGCGTGGGTGGTCGTCGTCGAGGACGAGTTGCGAAGTGTGGAGTGCCGCAACCTCGCTGGATCGGAGCCCCCACGCACAGAGTGCGACGACGAGCAGGCGCTCGCGCGTGTCCTTGGCGGCGTCGGCCAGCGCCCGGACGTGGTCAGCGTCCAGCGGGGGGTTGTCACGGGTAGAGCCTCCGTCGCGAGAGTCTGACCAGTCGTAATGCAGCCCATCAGTAGGGTTGAGAGCGAACTCGTGCCGGTCGACATACATCTCGTAGAACTTTGAAACGGTCTTGTAAATCCGCTCAAGGGAAGTCCGCGAGATTCGCTTATCGAGGGCGTCGAACGTATCCCAGCATTCTTCCACAGCAACCGATTCGTCAACGTCGGAGTTCGCATCGACGGGCGAGAGAATATCGGCACTTCCGTTTACTCCTTCGTACGCACGCACGTAGCGAGCGAGCCGATACCGGTGAGTTTGGACGGACCTCTCCGACCAGGACAGTCGAGATTGCTTTCGGTCCAAGTACCGTTCAAGCGCATCAACGGTCGGCTCGTGGCCGATATCCCAGTCGTACCCACCCTCTTCTAAGCCGAGGTCGTCAGCCCAGAACTCGCCAAACGTACGGTCGTGGTACTCGCGGAGCGCGTAGATGAGGGCACGATACCCGTTGTTCGACAGCCACTCGTGCGAGGGGCGCTCGGTTTCTGGGTCCATGCCGTCGGCCTGCATCGCCGGTGCGATCACGTCCCAGTAGGCGTCTTCGAGGCCGTCGACGCCGAGCAGTGTCCAGGAGGGCGAGTCCTCGTCCGAAATTGAATCTGTACCGCCGGATTTGGGCATGCTCAGTCAAATGGTATGCAGACAAATAGTTCTGTTGACCATGCCGACGTAGGTGAGTCTGTATGCTCAACGGTCAATAATGCCCATCACGCATATGCCTCGATAAACCACATCACGCTATATAGAATCCCTGCATCTGCCGTTCCACAAGTTCGGAGGATAAGTCAGCTTTGGGTCGAATCTCCGTCGACTCGTGGTGCTTCTCTCCGATCAAGCATCGAATTCGAACCCTCACGGGTGTACCTGTCGGGCAAGGGTGAGAAATTGCGCAGGTTCTGGGGCTGTTCAATAGTGTTGTCACTCCCGAACAGCGGACTCAGCGAGGTTCAGCCGGTTAGTCAGGTGGGATCAACGCCGAGGCGACAAGCTCGACACATTCGCCCGCAGTCAGGACGGGTGCGTAGTCCATCTCACCGTCGATGCCCGCTTTCAGCAGGAAATCCGTGAGCCGCCAGATATTGTAGAGCAAGACCGCGAACACGAAGTAGAACAGCCGCACGCGGTAGTCCTTTGAGGATGTCTTCGCGAGGAAATCACCCTTGATCGACTTGTATTCGTTTTCGATCTGCCAGCGGCAACTATAGCGCCGACAGAAAGACTCTGCTGCCTCTGGGCCGACTCGGAGGTTCGTCGCGAAGACGGTCGTCCCCTCGCCGCTCGTCGACGGCACGTACAGGAACTGCATCGAATGACCTCCCGATTCGACGTGAACGGACGCCGATTCTACCGTGACAGTTTGTCCGGCATCCATCGTCTCGATGACCTCGCGCTCAGTGCTGTTGATCCGTGTGGGGAACGAGGGAGTTCACTCCGAGATTCGAGAGCGTCTGGTAGACACGCTTAGAATCGAATTCGCGGTCACACAGCACGGTCTCTACAGGGACGTGTTCTTTCGCTCGCTGGACGAGTCGCCGTACTACACGATGGACCTGATTCGGTGGATTCCTATCCCAGGCTGAGCTCTCCCGAATCGGCTTCACAGCGAGCACGAGCGCGATGTTCTCGCCGACGATCGAGAGTGTCGCAAATTTGAATGCCCGCTCTTCCTCGCCCTGCAGCCCACTGACCATCGACATTCCTTCGACGTCGCCGTAGTACGGGACCGTCGTGATGTCGATAGCCGCAGTCACCGGCCGTCGAAACGACGCCTCCTCCGCAATAGCTGAGAGCAGCCGGTCGCTGGCCTCATCGAAACCCTCAATCAATGCTTCCGGCTCGAATTGCTTGACCGCTCGCAGGTGCGTGTCGCCGTGCGGGCCATACTCCTCGCCACGACGATACTGAAACCGAGCGGCACCCTGGGCGGTGCCACAGCCGACCATCCCCATGAACGTCTGTACCTCGAAGAATTGTTCATCCTCGTAGGATGCGTTCTGGGCTCGACGTGGTACTGCTCCACCTCGTAAAGCTGGCCGCTGAAGTTCGCGGTGTGACCGTGGGTCAGGTGTCCCCCGTCGGAGAGTTGCAACGAGAGAATCTTGTCCCCCGGATCGGGCATCGCGAAGTAGACGCCCATGTTCGCCTGCGTCCCGAGTGGGGCTGGACGTTGACGTGTTCGGCGCCCCAGAGCGATTTCGCACGCTCGATGGCGAGCCGTTCAACCTCGTCGACGTGCTCACAGCCCGCGTAGTACCGCTCGCCAGGGTAGCTTTCGGCGTACTTGTTTGTGAGCACGCTCCCATGAGCAGTCAACACAGCCGGTGTCGCATGGTTTTCGCTGGCGATGAGGGTAAGCGTGTCCTGCTGGCGGGTTACTTCCTCTCCGAGAGCGGCGGCAAGGTCGGGATCTGAGTCGCAGAGCTGGTCAAAACGCGTCATGGTCAATCATCGGCCGCGCTGGCCGTCTTTTGGGAGACGCGTGGTTGGCTCTCGATGAGCACTGACAGGAATGCGCCGCCGAGCAGGAGTGCGGCCCCACTCCAGAACGCAAGTTCGTAACTTCCGGTGGTATCACGGATGAGCCCACCGAGGAACACGCCCGTTGCGGCGAAGATCTGGTGAAGGAGCCACGACGTCCCGAGGATGCCACCCATCGCGTTCGTCCCGAAATGATCCCCGATGATGCCAGTCACCGTCGGGATGACCGGAAACGAGGCGACACCGTACACGACCGCGAACACGTACAGCTGCCAGAGACTCGTCGACAGCGCGAGCCACGCGAGCGAGATGCCCCGAAGCACGTGGAGGCCAGCGAGCATTCGGCGCTTGCCCACCTGCTCGGTGAACTGGCCGGTCACCCACATCGAGACGGCACTCGCACCGGCGGCGATGCCGAGCAGCTGTCCGCCCAGTGCGACGCCGCCGCCGAGGTCGGTCGCGTAGTTGGGGAGGTGGATCGTTACGAGGTACAGCGTAAAGCCACACGAGCAGAAGCTCAGGCTAGCCAGCCAGAAGTTTCGATCACGGAGCGCTCTCTTGAACGGGACGCTCGCGGACGCAACAGCTTGGACCGATCGGTCGTCAGTGGTACCGTCTTCGACGCCGTCAGGATTCTGCCCGATATCGGTGGGGTCGTCCTCGACGACGAGCAGGACCGCCGGCACGACTAGCACGAGCATGAACAGGCCGAGCCCGATGAAGGCTTCTTGGAAGCCGGCGATAGCAATCAAGTAGCCTGCCAGTGGAAGGATTACTAGTTGCCCGATGTTGATGCCCATCGAACTCTTGCCGAGCATCTCCGAGCGATCGCGGACGTACCACTTCGAGACGAGCACCGAGTGTGCCATCGAGCTACAGCCCGCAAAGCCGACCGCCGTGAGCACACCGTAGTACAGGAAGAACTCCCAGACGGTAGTGATCGTGGCCGACAGGAGGAAGGCGACGCCCATCAGCGCCGCGCTGCCGGCGATGACCAGCTTGGGGCCGATCCAATCGATCAGCCGGCCCATCACCGGCTGGAAGATTCCCCAGGTGATCATGTTCACGGAGACGGCCAGGCTCAACAGCGACAGCTCCCAGCCATAGGCACCGGTCAGTGGTTCGAAGAACTGTCCCGCACTCAGATTCAGCCCAAACGCGCCCATCAGCGCGAGGAAGGTCACGCCGACCACGTAGGGGCCGAGGAACGTCGAGTCGTCACGTCTGATTGCTCCGGATTGCATCGTACATCCGACGCGAGGATGAGAGTGGCATTAGAATTTGATTTGGTAGTAACCAAGAATCGCAAAATCTGTCGATATCACTCAGACGGGTATTCGCTTATAGAGCGTGTCTCCCCATAGACTGACCGCCTAGGATTCGCAATCTAAATAAATTGGTTAGTACCAACTAAGCGTGTGCGCGAGTTTGTGTTCACGGTCACCTACGACCGCGGTGCAGATCCAATCGCCGACATCTTCATTGACAATCCCGACGTGATGTCGAAGTCGCTGACCTGTACAGTCACCTCGGATAGCATCTGGCATCTTGACCGGATTACGGGCCCGGAAGACGCGCTCCAGGCACTGGATGGGGTGTTTCTGGATCCGGCCCACTGTAACGAGTGTCTCGACGCTGAACACTGTCAGACCAGTTGGGAGTACGAGGTTCTTTCGCGGGGGACCACCTCGCGGACAGTCTACGCCTACGGGACCGAAGCCGACGACTGTCACTCGATTCCCCATCTCGCAGCAACGCACATCGGCGAGGGGCTGCTTTACGACACGAAGCGGCAGGGCGACCAGTATACGTGGCGGATTCTGATGCCAGACGACGCTGATGTGGGCGAACTTTACGATGGGATTCAGACCGAACTGCGAGACGGTCTGCGTTTGACGCTGGACCACCTGTCCGATCCAACTCACTGGGGGGACGACGTAGTCTCGCTCGCCGACGTGCCGTACGAACAGCGGGAGCTGATCAAGGAGGCGGTTGCCCGAGGGTACTACGAGACGCCCAGAGAGATCACGACCCAAGAGTTGGCTGACGAATTGGGACTCCCCCAATCAACGGTGCAGTACCGCCTTGCTCGCGCCGAAGCATGGCTTGCAACCCGCTTTGCAAAGGAGCTCATCTGAACGGAGAGTCCCACCAGCAGTCAACACAGGTGCGTGGTCCATTTCTCTCTCGACCTCGGCTTTCAACAGAAAGTCGGTGAGCCACCAGATGTTGTACAGCAGCACGGCGAACACGAAGTAGAGCAACCGTACACGGTAATCCTTCGAGGAGGTCTTCGCGAGGAAGTCGTTCTTGATCGACTTGTACTCGTTTTCGATCTGCCAGTGCCGGTTGTAGCGCCGGCAGAACGACTTGGCTTCCTTCGGGCCGACTCGGAGATTCGTGGCGAAGACGGTCGTCGCCTCACCACTCGTCGACAGGACAGACAGGAACTGCATCGAATGACCTCCCGATTCGACGTGAACGGACGCCGATTCAACCGCCACTCCTTGTCCGGCATCCATCGTCTCGATGACCTCGCGCTCAGTGCTGTTGATCCGTGTGGGGAACGAGGGAGTTCACCCCGAGATTCGAGAGCGACTGGTAGACACGCTTAGGGAAGATTCGGTCCGTACACCCGTGGGGTAGACTCAGGCTGAGTACCTGTTTCTGCTCGGTCCGCGAGCGTCGCTGTCCAGCTTTCCCCAAGTGGTTCGATATTGGCCAATTCCCTTGCCAGCTTCCGGTCCTCAGGCATTCGGTATCGAACCTTTGTCGCCCGAGAAACTGACCAGTCTGGGCGTGGTCGCTCTACGAGCTTCATCTGCTGTCCGGGCGCCACACGCCCAGTCTCAATCACTCTCAAATACCAGCCTGTGTACCCTGTTTGCTCGAATTGAATTGCGAGGTCTGGAACACGCCATCGCCGGGCCAGCTTCCAACAAGGTGACCGGGGCTGGGTTACCTGGACAGCCGCGTCACCCACCTCGAAGAGATCACCAATACACGCCTCACGCTCGGTGAGGCCCTCGATGGTGAAGTTCTCGCCAAACGCCGCTGGACCAAGTTCTAGCCCCAACTCCTCGTCCCAGTAGGAGTAGTGTTCGACTGGATAGACGCAGACGGCCTTCTCCGGACCACCGTGGTGTCGCAGATCGGCTTGCTGGTCGCCGTGGAGGTTCGTCTCGCCGAGAAACACTTCGCCCTCAACCGGCTGCTTGTAGAACGCAGTCTCCCACGGCCCGTCCATCGGGTCCTCGGCGTCGTGTGTTCCGTAGGTCTCCGGCGTTCCGACTTGGATCGAGCGGATCTCCGCTTCAGTCATCGTCACCGTTGAGGTCGTCCGAATCATCGTACACCGGAAACTGCTCACAAAGTGTCCGAACTTCCCCGGCGACTGTCTCGAACGTGGCATCAGCCTCGGGTGAGTCAAGCACCCGAACGATGGCGTCGGCAACGGTTTCGATGGCCTCCGATCCAAAACCACGGGTCGTGAGCGCAGGGGTCCCAACGCGAATACCGCTGGCGACGAACGGCGATCGCGTCTCGCCCGGCACGGTGTTCTTGTTCAGGATAATCCCTGCCTGCTCGAGGGCGTCCTGCGCATCCGCGCCGGTCACGTCGGGATGGGACTCGCGGAGGTCGACCAAGACGAGGTGCTTGTCCGTCCCGCCGGAGACCAGCGAGAGGCCGTGTTCCCGGAACCGGTCGGCCAGCACCTCGGCGTTTCGGACGACATCGGCAGCATACGCTTCGAACGCGGGCTCCAGCGCCTCACCGAAGCCGACGGCCTTCCCCGCGATGTTGTGCATCAACGGCCCGCCCTGGGCACCCGGAAACACCGCCGTGTCAATGTCGTCAGCCCACTCCTCGCGGCACATGATGATCCCACCCCGACCGGCCCGAATCGTCTTCTGGGTCGACCCCGTGACGAAGTCAGCAACTCCTACTGGCGAAGGATGTTCGCCGGCAGCGATCAACCCGGTCGTGTGTGCGACGTCGGCGAGGTGTAGCGCGTCTGTTGCGTCGGCGGCGGCTTGGATCCGTTCATAGTCGATGTGCCGTGGGTACGCCGACGAACCGGAGACGACCATATCCGGGTCGAAACGGGCGGCCTTCTCGTCCAGTTCCGCGTAGTCAATGTAGCCAGTCTCCGCGTCGACGTGGTACTGCTCGACCTCGTAGCGCTGCCCAGTGAAGTTCGCCGGGTGGCCGTGGCTGAGGTGCCCGCCGTGACTGAGTTCGAGCGAGAGAATTCGGTCGCCCGGCTCTAACGTCGCCAGGTACACTGCCTGGTTCGCCTGCGTACCCGAGTGCGGCTGGACAGTGACGTGGTCGGCACCCCAGAGTTCGTGGGCCCGGTCGATCGCTAGTTGCTCCAGCGTGTCGGCGTGCTCGCAGCCGGCGTAGTACCGCTCTCCAGGGTAGCCCTCGGCGTACTTGTTGGTCAGTTCGCTGCTCTGGGCTTCGAGGACTGCCTCGGAGACGTGGTTCTCCGAGGCGATCAGCGTGAGCGTCTCACGCTGACGACGCCGCTCACCAGCCAGGGCCTCTGCTGCAGCGGGGTCCTGCGTGGCGACGGTCGAATAGCGGTACGTGGCGTCACTCGTTGGCTGTTGCTGTGTCATATGCTAAGAACCTCTTGATAGGCGTCGAGTGTCCGCTCGATATCGGTCTCTGTGTGAGCGTCACTGAGAAACTGGCTCTCGAACTGGTTCGGCGTGAGCAACACACCGTGGTCGCCCATCGCAGGCCAGAAGATCCGCTTCCAGCGGTCGGTCGCTCCTGTGGCGACATCGGCGCCAGTCTTCGGGCACGTCTCGAACCGAGGACAGTCGGACCGCTGTTCACAGCCGCCCGTGCAGTGGCCGCTCAACTCGTCCGGGCGCTCGCGGGTGAACAGCAGCTTGAACATCGAGTCCGTCCCCGCGACCGTATACTCGGGCGCGTGGTCCTTGACGAGGTCCTGCAGTCCGTCCCGGAGTTGCTCACCGAGAGTGTTTACGTGGCCCCAGACGTCGTTGGCCTTCGCGTACCGCAAGGTCTCTAGCCCGGCGGCCATCGTCACCGGGTGGCCGTTGAACGTGCCCGACTCGAAGACCTCGCCGGTCGGCGTGAACCGTTGCATCACCTCGGCGCGGCCGCCAATCGCCCCAACTGGGAAGCCCCCACCGATAACCTTCGCGAACGTCGTCAGGTCCGGCGTGATGCCGTACTTCCCCTGGGCACACCCCAGCCCGCCGACGCGAAAGCCGGTGATCACCTCGTCGAAGATCAGCAGGGCTCCGTGGTCGTCGCACAACTCGCGAAGGGTATCGTGGTAGCCCTGAACCGGCGTGACGATCCCGCGGTTCCCGAGCAGCGGCTCGGTCAGGACGGCTGCGATCTCCTCGCCGTGGCGCTCGAACACCTCGTCGACGGCCAGTTCGTCGTTGAACGGGACCGGAATCGTCGCCTCGACGAACGATTGGGGCACACCTGCGCTGCTCGGCGTGCGCTCGTCGATGTCGCCCTCAACGCAGAACGACTCGTGACCGCCGTGGTAGCCGCCCTGCATCACGACAACCTTGTCTCGGTCCGTGTACCCTCGGGCGAGTCGGACCGCGGCGGCGGTGGCCTCGGTTCCGGAGTTGACGAATCGGAGCGTCTCGACGCTGTCGACGTGGGTGATCACGAACTCTGCGAGTTCGACCTCCAGCTCAGTCGGGGCACCGTACATCGGACCGTCCGAGACAGCCGCTGCGATAGCCGACTGAACCGCCTCCGGTAGCTCGTGGCCGAGTAACAGCGGCCCATACCCCATTACGTAGTCGAGATATCGGTTGCCGTCGACATCAACGAGGTGAGCGCCCTCCCCGTGGTCGACGAACGCCGGATGCGGCTGCGGGTCGGCCCGGACCGGGGAGTTCACCCCGCCGACCAACGGTTCGAGCGCCCGGCTATACAATCGAGCCGACGCCGAGGCCGAACGTTGAAACCGCTCGTTCCCGGGATCAGTCACGGTTTGTCCCCCGTTGGGGCGTCGGACTCCGTGACTTGGCGGTCGAGATTGTCGAACAGCGTTCGGAGGCGTCGCTCCAGCGGTCCGGTCTTTTCGACTGCCGCCCGCATCGTCTCGGCGTCCTGGACGTGCGGCCCGTCGGGGAGGTCGCCGCTGTTTTCGATGATCTCGTCGACAGTCGATCGTCTCTGCATACGGGCCGACCGCTCGTACGTCGGGTAGCCAGTTCGTCGCTCGACGGCGGGTCTGTACCACCCGCTCAGTAGCTTCCCTATTGAATGGCAGTACCAGCCAAAACGCTCGTTGAGCGGTGGGGTGCCGCTCAGGTAGAGGTGCGGTCGCAGTTCCAACCGGGGTCGTGACCAGTGCGGTCGATGAGGTCGGAACGACACGCGGGGCAATAGTCGGGGGTAACAGATTCGCTTCGAGGGACGTACACCGCACCGCTGCACTCCACGCATGCATCCGCAACGATCGTCGTGCAGTCCGCACAGACGTTGAACTCGTCAACTGTGAGGTCGCGCAGGGGTTCGAGTTGTTTCTGTAAGATGTACTCGTCGATGACCGTCTGACAGCTGTGGCACGATTTCATGGCGATGCATCGTGTCCCATGTGACCACATGATAAATACTTGTCCCCGGATCCTGACGGATTCACTGTGGCTGCGACCGAGAGCGGCCCACCCGTCGTTGGTGCTGGCTGCTGCCCTCTCGCGAAGTCTCTCCCGACAGAACCGCACGCTGAGCGGATGCGCGTCTGGGCAGATAGAGACCACAGTTGCATCGTACCGTACCAAGAGTCGTGGTACCACGATTCACGGAAGTGGTATACCCTAGCCGGAATCACGTGTAGTTGTAATGGCAACCGGCAAAGTTGACTTCTTCAACGACACGGGCGGATACGGGTTCATTTCGACTGATGACGACAGCGTAGACGACGACGAAGACGTGTTCTTCCACATGGAAGACGTCGGCGGCCCAGACCTCGAAGAAGGTCAGGAAGTCGAATTCGACATCGAATCATCCGAAAAGGGACCTCGCGCGACGAATCTCGTCCGTCAATAGCGACGACTTTTCATTCGCTGCGCGACGACAACGACGCGGTACTCGGTGACTTTGGGTATCGAGAGACGCCTCGGAGGAGTACGACGGCCGGATGGTCCAGTACACGAAATCGATCCGGAAGAATCCCGTCGCATTCGAGGCGCTCGTCGACGGCCAGAGGCCGAGCGGCCGTACCACGAACACAGCCGTCAGGCCGACTGCTGTCGCCGGAGGCCTCGAAGGACGAGTCCCCGAATCGGCCGCCCACGGAGAATCCTGAACGGCGGCGTCAGTAGTTCGCTCGCCCCAGTTGCTCGCGGACGGCCATCGACTGGCGGCGGGGATAAGCAGCGCTCGTCTTTCGACGGCTGCGGCTCGTTGCGCGCCGGTGATGCGTTCGTCGCCTCGCTCGCTGTCCGGGCCGCCTGAGATGGGACAGCAGCGCCAGGGAAAGGCTTTGAGAGGTGGGCCCCGTATGTGAAACATGGACACAGACCGGCTGAAAGCGCTCGTACCACACTACATTGCGATGTTTCTGCTCGTCTTTCTCGTCCTCGCGACCGTTCGCGCCGTCGTGGGTGATATCGGGTTCTGGGTCGAATTAGTGATCATCGCCGCCGTCGTCTTTGCGTACCGACCCATCGTACTGCAACTTGGCATCGGGCCCAGCGAATGGGAGGAGTGACACCGCTATGGACATCATCGCTCCGAGGTTTGCCCCCACAGTTGACTGAGCGCTGTCGTGTAGCTAGACTGACCCGATCCCGAAACGAACCGAGAAAGCCCGGAATGCCAGAGCCGAGGACCCGAAAAGAGAGTACAGCCACGCCCGCTGAAATCGTCGATTCGTGTACATGGGCGAGATAAACACCCGACAGTTCTAATGCCAATTTCCTATCCTTTAACTATACGCGACGACACACCCTTATCAATGAATCGCCGTCGATTCACCGTTGTGACCGCAGGGTCTATATTTTTGTCTGGCTGTGGTCGATTGAGTATCCTTGAGGACACTACCGAGGACACGCCCGCAGATAGGACAACGCCCTCGGCCGCCAACACAGAAACAGGAACGAACACAGCGACAAGGACGAATACAGCAACAAGGACGGACGACGAGGAACCGGCTTTCGGTCCTGGAACTGATACCGACAGTATCGTCTTACGTCTCTCAGACGTGCCTGACGGGTACGAATACAGTGGCGAAACGAACGTTCAGACCAGCAAGCTACGTGGTGACACGCGGGAACGGTACGCATCCCGCGACATCGTGCGCCAGCACTCTCGGAGCTTCCGGCGGGCCGACGATTCGACGAGTCCACGACTGATCTATTCTGAGGCGACCGTGTACCAACAGGCCAGCCACGCGGCGTCCCAATTACGCGATATCCGCGATACGTTCGAATCAAACTCCGGCGAGATCGAGACGGTTGAACTCGCATCAGGCGTAACTGGGATACAGGTTACACACACGAATGACCGGGGGACGAAGAACACGCTGATTTATTATCATACCTCAAACTTGGTACTGCTTGTTATCACGTCCGGGCAAGATCAGTTCTACCCCGAGCGGACACAGAAACTGCTGGTGAAGATGATTTCTGATACCGGTTGACGTTTCCCCACCCTACCGCGGGTTTTCGCACTGCTGCTCTCGCTGTGGACCGGTGTGTAGTCCTCTCACTGTGAGGGTATCGTAGAACGATTAGCCCACCAAAGAGCAGGGTGAGCGCTGAGGTGGTATGAGCCCAGCGACCCTGCAAGATGCTCCTTCGGTAGAGTCGTTTTTTACTGTCGTGGCGACGGAGACGCTCGCGTTGTTTGCGTATCCTCACGTCGTGTCTGTGCCGCATCGTCGCGATCACCAACTACGAACGCGGAGACAATCCGGGAAGTACCGTGATCACGGTGTGAGAACTCTTCTACGGCACGTCCCCAGTGTAGCTAACTTCTCGTAGTTCCGCAATCGTCTGTTCAAAATCGCGTACGGTCTCTCCCTTTTGAATTGCGGAGGAATCGATATAGTCCAGTATGTTCTCGTTAGCCTCCAGAACTGCTTGTGCCAAGTCTTCGGTCTTGACCGCGAATCCGACTGCCGAGCGGATGGGGACTGTGGGTTCTACTGCCGCTCCTATCGGAACGGTCTGAAATCCGATTCGGACTCGCGATGTATTTAGCCACGACAGGACGATATACCCCATCCCGTCATATAATTCGATTCGAGATTCGGTTGATTTCGTCGGATCTACGTCACCACGTGCGAACTCTAAGGCCTTCGCTGAAAAGTTGCGCAAGATCGGAAGCGGATACTCTCCCTTATATTCAAAATCCTGGTTATATTCGCTCTCAAGCGCGTCCTGTGATTCGAATCGGGTCAACTCGTGACCATCTATAGCTACTTTCACACCGCCGTAGATTTGTTGTACAGTTTGTGTGGCTGCAGAATTTGCGTTATCGAATGCGACGTCGATAGACAGCGTTTCGGCGAGGGGGTAGGCGCGTTCGTTACTCATGAGGCGAACTTGGGATAGGCCGTCGTGACCTGATTGTTGGAACTACTGACGATGACCCGAATCCGGCTGAATCCGTATTTTTCCGCTACCGACTTAGGCACATCCCACACAATTGCTTGTGGGTCATCCGGGTCTGGCTTTCCTTTTCGGAGTGCTTTAGTCACGTAGGTCTTCATTTGCGACTCCGTCATATCTGCTTGCTTGTCAAACCTAGTCACGCCCGGGCCAGCATTAGAATTGTCTAAATGTTTTGATTGGATCTTCGCCACTCCGTATCCCTTGTTGGCAGTCTCGTCATATTCGCCCTTTGTAAGAGCGTACACGGTTCCAGTTTCCTCGTTTTTTGAAACCCGTCGCAGTTCCATGACGGGGTCATCCATCTTCTTTGTCAGCTCGATCACTTCGTCTGCTTCAACGTTGTTCGACTGACGAACGATATCAGTTAGGTGCGATGCCTCGTCGGCAGTGAATCCAGCTTTCTTGAATTTCGTCTTGGCGACCGCTTTCCGAAGCGTATTGGCCGTATCGGGGTCTTTGACTTTGTCTAGAACCCGTGAAACCCGACTGCCGGCCTTCGAAATGAGTATTTCAGCCCACTCATCGACCTTGTTGGGGACGTTCTGTACTACCGAGATAGACACCTTAGCGACGTCGGAAATATCCTCTGCGGTATCGAGTGAGAAGCTCCCTCCAGCGACAGCAACACCACCTCCCGTAGGGGACGTCATGATGCCAATGACGGTTCCTGCCGATCCAATCGTGCTTGCAGCAGCACCACCACAATCAAGGCCGTTTGTAGCTAACCCGTCGTTTGGGGCGAGGAGGCAGTCGCGTATGTCGGCCGGCGCGTCCGCGACTGGAACCATGCTGAATCCGAGCCATCCGATGTGGTACTCTAGTGTTTGTGCCCCTGAGACACCCATTTGGATACCCACTTCACCGAGAATTGACCCTTTATTCGCGTTGCTGATGAGCTGCCAGTTATCGGATGAGTCGGCACTGTCGACCGTGATTTGGACGTCGTTTTCGCCCGGGGTGACGCTGAGTTCCTGTCGGTATACCGATTCACCGTCACGAGTCACATCAACCGTATAAGACTTCCCAACTGCGAACTGATGATCGTCAAAGCTGAATCGACCGTTCTCTCCAACGAACGCGGATTGGCCGTTGATTGAAACGACTCCATCGGAGAGCGGTTCGCCCTGCTCGTTCACTACCGTCCCAGAGATACTACCGGTTCGAGTAATGTGGACCGTCGTCTCGGTGCGCTCACCGGCAGGCACGTCGATGGTCTTTGTCGTCTCGCTGCCAACAACTCCGGGGAGCCTAACCTCTGTGACGTGTTGTCCGGGTGTAAGCGCGGTAAATCGGGCCTGTCCCGCTGTGTTTGTTTTGACTGTCTCCGAATTTGACAGCAGAGACACCGACGCGTCTTCCACTGACGCCCCGGAGCTATCAACAACGGTGACAGTCAGCACCGTCTCAGTGAACGTGACGGGCTGCCGGTCGACATCGACGGCGTGGCCGCCCGTCGTCGCAAGTTCGAATCGTACGACTCTATCTGTATCTGTCCCGTATAACTGCGCGCTGAACTCGACAGTTGTTTCTGCTCCCGGCGACAGAGTCACCCTCTGTGTTTGGCTACCGTCGATCTCGATACCACTGGGTTCTGCCATCTCCAGGGCAAATGTGGCTTCGCTGGATCCCGTGTTCCGGATCGTGACGGACGGTTCGAAACGCTCCCCGGGTTGGTACGCCTCCGGAACCCCTTCTACGGTGAGTATCGTGCCCTCGGGACGAGCGAGTCTGACTTCTCGTAACTGTTGTTGGTCCCCGGTGACCGATGTTTTGAACCGCTCGTCGACGTATCCGTCACGAGAAACAGTCACCGCATGTGTGCCATCTGAGAGACCGTCGAACCGTACGGTACCGTCAGCGCCGGTTTCCTTGCTCTGGTGTTCACCAACGGAGACTGTCGCGCCTGCGATCGGTTCGTCCTTCGGGCCGCTCACCTGAATCGTGATAGCAGCCTGTGTGCCGACACTGAACGCATCACTCGTTCGCTTGTGCGCGACTCGTGTACGCAGACTGTCGGGGTCGCGCTCTTGCCAGACGGACGTGACTGTCGTATATTCGCCGCTGGCGGCTGTCTCGGGAATAGCCCAAGGCAGTGTGATTACAATTTGCTCGCCCGGACGCAAGGTTACGGACTGACCGACCTGCCCAGTGGTCGTATATTCGTCGCCGTTCGGACCGACGACACTGTGTCCAACAAAAAAGGTACGTTCGGAGTTGCCGGTGTTCTCGACGGTTGCGACTGCCTCGACTGTTTCGCCCGGTTTGAATTCACCAGTCCCAACGTCGACACCAGTGATGCGTGCGCTGACGGTCGCTGTCTCTGTCACCTCGAACGCGTCAGTTCGCTCGGCTGTATCGAGACGCATCCGTGAGGGTCCCCGATCGGGTTCCACCCAGACCGTCGCGACGCCGTCGTAGCTGCCGTTGTCGGCCTCTTCCGGGACGGTCACGGTGAGGTCGACTGTCTGACGTTCGCCGGGGCTCAGTGCCACCGACTGACCGTCACCCGCTGTGGTCTCACCACTCGAACCGCGGGCAGAGATGTTCACCCAGAATGTGTTGGTCCTGTCCCCGGTGTTCTCGATGGTAGCGGCCCCAGTGACGGTGTCGCCGGGCTGGTAGGTCCCGCTGTCGACGGCGAACGACGTGATCGTCGCACTCGACGTTCGTCGTTCGATCTGGAAGGCGTCCGGCCGAGCGGTCCTGTCGTACTTCGTGTCCTTGTTCGCTGACTTGTATACGGCTGTCCCGCCGTCGTACGTCCCTGTTGTGGCCCCGTCGGGGACAGTCCAGGTCAATTCGACCGTCCGGGACTCGCCGGGCGTGAGGTCGACGTATCCGCCTTCACCCGTTGTCCAGCCGTCCGCTGGTTCCTGTGCGGAGAGGTCGACCCAGAACGAGTGGGTCGTGTCGCCCGTGTTCTCGACGGTAATCGTTCCGGTGACGGTTTCTCCGGGCTGGTGGGTTCCGCCGTCGACGGCGAACGACGTGATCCTCGCCGCTGTCGTTGGCCGGTCGACCCGGAAAGCGTCCGACCGAGAGGCCCCGTCGTACTTCGTGTCCTTGTTCGCTGACTTGTATACGGCTGTCCCGCCGTCGTACGTCCCTGTTGTGGCCCCGTCGGGGACAGTCCAGGTCAATTCGACCGTCCGGGACTCGCCGGGCGTGAGGTCGACGTATCCGCCTTCACCCGTCGACCAGCCGTCCGCTGGTTCCTGTGCGGAGAGGTCGACCCAGAACGAGTGGGTCGTGTCGCCCGTGTTCTCGATCGTAATCGTTCCGGTGACGGTTTCTCCGGGCTGGTGGGTTCCGCTATCGACGGCGAATCCGGTGATCCGCGCCGCTGTCGTCGGCTGATCGACTCGGAAGGCGTCCGACCGAGAGCCGTCGTACTTCGTGTCCTTGTTCGCTGACTCGTATATCGCCGTTCCGGCGTCGTACGTTCCCGATGAGGCGCCGTCGGGGGCAGTCCAGTCCAACGCGATCGTTCTGCGTTCGCCCGGGGACAAGTCGACGTATGTTCCTTCGCCCGTGGACCAACCACTGTCTGGTCCCTGTGCGGAGAAGTCGACCCAGAACGAGTGGGTCGTATCGCCGGTGTTCTCGACCGTAATCGTTCCGGTGACGGTTTCTCCGGGCTGATAGGTACCATCGTCGACGGCGAACGACGTGATCCGCGCCGCTGTCGTCGGCTGATCGACTCGGAAGGCGTCCGACCGAGAGGCGCCGTCGTATTTCGTCTCCTTCGCGTCAGACTTGTATACGGCTGTCCCACCGTCGTACGTCCCTGCTGTTGCGTCGTCGGGGACAGTCCAGGTCAACGCGACCGTCCGGGACTCGCCGGGTGACAAATCAAGGTATCCTCTTTGGCCAGTGGACCAACCACTGTCTGGTCCCTGTGCGGAGAAGTCGACCCAGAACGAGTGGGTCGTATCGCCGGTGTTCTCGACCGTAATCGTTCCGGTGACGGTTTCTCCGGGCTGGTGGGTCCCGCCGTCGACGGCGAACGACGTGATCCGCGCCGCTGTCGTCGGCTGATCGACTCGGAAGGCGTCCGACCGAGAGGCCCCGTCGTACTTCGTGTCCTTGTTCGCTGACTTGTACACGGCTGTCCCGCCGTCGTACGACCCTGTTGGTGCCTCGTCGGGGACAGTCCAGTCCAACGCGATCGTTCTGCGTTCGCCCGGGGACAAGTCGACGTATCCGCCTTCACCCGTCGACCAGCCGCCCGCTGGCCGCTGTGCGGAGAAGTCGACCCAGAACGAGTGGGTCGTATCGCCGGTGTTCTCGACGGTAACGGTCCCAGTGACGGTGTCTCCGGGCCGGTAGGTCCCGCTGTCGACGGCGAACCCGGTGATCTGCGCCGCTGTCGTCGGCTGGTCGACTCGGAAGGCGTCCGACCGAGAGGCTCCGTCGTACTTCGTGTCCTTGTTCGCTGACTTGTACACGGCTGTCCCGCCGTCGTACGACCCTGTTGCTGCCCCGTCGGGGACAGTCCAGGTCAACTCGACCGTCCGGGACTCGCCGGGCGACAAATCAAGGTATCGGCCCGCACCGGTCGACCAGCCGCCCGCTGGCCGCTCCGCGGAGAAGTCGACCCAGAACGAGTGGGTCGTATCGCCGGTGTTCTCGACGGTAATCGTTCCGGTGACGGTGTCTCCGGGCTGATATGTTCCGCCGTCGACGGCGAACCCGGTGATCGTCGATTCGGTAGTTGGGTGCGTGACTTCGAACGCGTCCCGTTCCTCGTCACCGCCGAGCCGGTTGGTCTTGCTCTCCGATTCGTAGATCGCCGCCCCAGCGTTATAGACGCCTGGCTGTGCGCTTTCGGGGACTGTCCACGAGAGTTCGATCACACGGCGCTCACCGGGCGCCAACTCGATGTGCCGGCCCGTACCGAGCGACCAGACCCCGTCGGGGTTCTCTGCCGAGAAATCGACCCAGAACGTGTGCCGCTCATCCCCGGTGTTCTCGACGACCATGGTTCCAGAGACCGTATCGCCCGGATAGACGGTCCCGCTGTCGGCGTGGAGGTCGCTCAGCGTCGCCGAAACCCCGACGCCGCTTGCGGCGGCCGGCTGTGCGACTGACGCAACCGGCGCGAGTGCTAGTACCAGTGCTACCGTGACGACTGCGTAGTTCCCCACTCCACCCATTTGCTGAACTGATACATCGTAGAAGATACCTGATAAATAACCTTTTGATACTCGTGATGAATCTGCTACGCAGTAGATGATGACGCCGTACCAATCGCTACGCGTTTGAACCTCACGGCGATGAACTCGTCGTCGCCGGGGCCGGCGAGAACAGCAGCCGGTTCCAGGCAGGAGTCGTCTGCTCCGACCTCACTCACCGCCGATTTTATCTGGCTATTGAAATAATCACTCCGCATGACCGAACAGCCTGTCGACGTCGACCCGGGCGGGCAGAACGTCGCTGGTGAGGCGCCTGCAGCGGAGCCAGAGGCCGTCACCGCCGATACGACCGTCCACGACGACGACGTCGAACTGGAGCGAACCATCGGGCTGGTCGGTGGGCTGGCGATCGGAATCGGGACCATGATCGGAGCGGGCATCTTCGTCTTTCCGGGGTTGGCAGCGAACAATGCGGGGCTTGCTGCCACCGTCTCGTTCGCGATCGGCGGGGTCATCGCGTTGCTCGTGGCGCTGCCGACCTCTGAACTCGCCACGGCGATGCCCCGTAGCGGTGGCGGCTACTACTTCATCTCGCGAGGGATGGGGACGGCCTACGGTGCGATCGTGGGCCTCGGCCTGTGGCTGGGACTGATGTTCGCCTCCGCGTTTTACCTCGTCGGGCTCGGCCACTATGCGAGCGCCGTGTTCGCCGAACTCGGCGTCGGGCTCTCGTTTAGTCCCGTCACCGGGATCGGGTTACTGTTCGGAGTCGTCCTGACCGCGTTGAGTATTGGCGGCACAGAGAACACGGCCACTCTCCAGAACGTGGTCGTCGGAATCCTCCTCGTGGTGCTCACGGGATTTCTCTCGTACGGCGTCCTCGACGCCGTGGGCGTCTTCGGTCGTGGAAGCGTCCCGGGGGCGTTCTTCTCCAGAGGACATTTCCCGGTGCTGACAACAGCTGCGCTGGTGTTTACATCGTATCTGGGATTTGCTCAGGTCGCGACCGTTGCGGGCGAGATCAAACAACCGGGACGGAATCTTCCGCTTGCGATGGTCGGGTCGGTTCTCGTCGTTACGGTCTTCTA
The DNA here is from genome assembly GCF_031624555.1 of Haloarcula sp. S1AR25-4. Classification (NCBI taxonomy): domain Archaea; kingdom Methanobacteriati; phylum Methanobacteriota; class Halobacteria; order Halobacteriales; family Haloarculaceae; genus Haloarcula; species Haloarcula sp. S1AR25-4. The sequence continues at coordinate 445,729 of NZ_JAMQOR010000004.1, forward strand.
CGTCGTGACGATCTTCGTCGCGACCAGCGCGTTCGGTGCGAACCGGCTGGGGCAGTTCGGGGAGACGGCGATGGTCGAGGTGGCCCGTGACTTCCTCGGGCTGCCGGGCGCGGTCGCGATCCTTGGCGCCGGATTGCTGGCGACGTTCTCGAGTGCGAACGCATCGATTCTCAGCGCCTCGCGAGCAGTGTACGCGCTGAGCCGTGACGCCCTGCTTCCCAGGAAGGCGAGCGAGGTAAACCTCCGATACGGCACGCCACACGTCGCGTTGCTCGCCGCCGGTGGCCCGATCCTCGTTCTCGTCGCGACCGGTCAGGTCGAACTGCTCGCGGAGGTCGCTTCGTTCCTCCACCTGATCATGTACGGGCTGATGTGTGTCGCCCTGATCGTGTTGCGGCGGCGAAACCCGGAGTGGTACTCGCCCAGCTACCGGGTACCGGGCTATCCGGTGGTCCCGGCCGTAGGTGCGCTCGCGAGCTTCGGACTGATCGCCTTCATGCAACCTGCCTCGATCGGTATCGGCGTCGGGGTGATGCTCGTCTCGTACCTCTGGTACCGTTATTACGCTGGGGACGTCACACTCAAAGGGGACATCTGACAATGACGGACCGTCCACCGATACTCGTCCCGATTCGCGTACTCGAAGGGGAGTCGGTCCCCGAGGGTGTTCCGACCCTCCTCGCGAACGCTCACGTCGTCCTCCTGGGCTATCACGTCATTCCGGAACAGACTGCACCGGGGCAGGCACAGATGCAGTTCGAGGAGCGCGCCAAGGACCGGCTCGACGAGTACGAGGCGATATTCGAGGCGGCGGGAGCGACCGTCGAACGGCGTCTCGTATTCACGCACGACGGTCAGAAGACGATCGACCGAACGATAACCGAGCACGACTGTCTGGCCGTGCTCGTCCCGAACGCCACGGGAGCGGTCGAAGACGTGTTCGTTGCCGTCCGTGGGACCGTAGGAGTCGATCGTCTTGCGCGCGTCGTTGCCGGTGTGTTCGGTGCGATGGACGCATCGATCACGCTGTATCACGTCGCCGAGAACGAGGAAACAGACGAGGACATCGGGACCCTTCTCGATGGACTGGTAGAACGACTGGGAGACCGCGGTATCGACACGTCGACGATCGAGACACGAGTCGAGCGGGATCGAGCCCCCCTCGATGCGATCGTCGACGCATCTGCAGCGTTCGACGTCGTCGTCATGGGTGAGACGGACCCGTCCCTGGCGACGTTCGTGTTCGGTATGCCAGCGACGCAGGTCGCCAACCGGTTCCTCGGTCCCGTTCTCGTCGTCCAGCGCGAACCCGCCCCGAATCAGAGGGAAGAGTGAGAAAGTAAATCGGCGGAACGCGTAGGTCGAGAGCGACCACCGACGGAGCGGACCCTTCGAGTGGGTACCAGTCTCGTCGTTGAACGTGCGGTCGCGATTCGCAGACAGATACCGTTGCAACTCCCTGTAGCTGCCGGTTCTGACCGAGCGGTCTTCCTGAAGCGGGAACTCGCCGACAGAGGTATCGGCGGTTTCCCGCTTCATCCGCCGATTCTGGCGGGCGAAGCCGACGCCATCTAGCGGTTCACCGAATCCGCCCCAAACATAAGTGTCTGTTATTCCACAGCACATGCATGGCAGCCGTTGATTACAAGGATATCTTCCATAAGGCCAAGGTCGGTATCGCTCTCAACGACCCGGAACGGGGGGTGATCGGGAAAGTCAATGAACGGTACGCCGAACTCATGGGCTACAGCCCAGCCGAACTCGAGGAGATGGAGATCAAGAAGATCAGCGCTGATGGCCCCAAGTTCGACCAGGAGGCGGCGATGGAAAAGATTCGGCTGGCGCTCGACGGCGAGTCCCAGCAGTTCGATTGGTTGTTCGAGCGGGCGGACGGCAGCCAGTTCTGGGGCGAGGTCGTACTCGAACGAACCATGATTGGTGAGGAAGACTGCCTCCTGGCATTCGTCCGTGACATTACTGAGCGCAAGCAGTACGAGCAGGCACTCGAACAACGAAACCAACGCCTGAACGAGTTTGCTGGTGTCGTCTCTCACGATTTACGGAACCCGTTGAACGCCGCCTCGGGGCGGCTCGAGTTGGCCCGCGAGGAGTGCGATAGCGCGCATCTCGACGCGGTGGCACAGGCCCACAAGCGAATGGGTGATATCATAGAAGATGTACTCTCCCTCGCTCAGGCTGGTAAATCAGTCGTCGAGCCCGAACCTGTCGATTTGGCTATCTGCGTTCAGGAGTGTTGGCGGTCCACCGATACGGACGACGCATCGCTCAACATAGCAGACGGGACCACCGTTCAAGCGGACAAGACTCGTCTCCAACAGCTATTATGGAACCTTATTCGGAACGCGATCGACCACGGCGGCAAAGAGGTGACGATCACGGTCGGCAGCCTCGACAACGGGTTTTACGTCGAGGACGACGGCCCGGGCATTCCGGACGCTGCGCGGCAGCGAGTATTTCAGTCCGGCTACACGACCTCCTCCGACGGTACCGGGTTCGGACTCCGAATCGTCAAACAAATCGCCGACGCCCACGGGTGGGAACTCGGAATTACGACAGGCAATGACGGTGGTGCCCGGTTCGAAGTGACGGGCGTCCAGTGTAGCTGAGGTCTACAGTGTCTGTACGCACCGCAGTGCCCGCGGGCAACTGACGACGCCCACTGTTTCTCGGCGTCGACGGTGAAAGTGGCGCTCACGACTGGGACGGGTACGAACAGGCGTTGGGCGTCGTCGAGGACGAAGCTGATGGGCAGGTCGAACTCGTCGACAGCCGTTGTGGGACGGTTGGACGGATACGTCCGCTGTCGCGTGTGCTATCTCGGCTGCACCGGGACAGACGGGCACGTCTATGCATTGTCACGCCAAAACTCGAAGTTGCCGGTATGGCGATGTACCTACCCACATCGGCTGCGTTCCACCCCCCACGCGCCATCCAGCCCTTCTCCACCCCTACTACCTCTTTGTGAGGCTTCGTCCTCACGGAGCATCGCAGTCCGCTAAGCGGACAAGAAGCGCAGTAGGACGGGGATACAGCCGACACTTCTTGCCAGTTGCTGCGTACTGAAGGGGTTGCCGTCAGTCGATGCTTGCGTTATCGCGTCTATCCAAACCGAAGGGTTCGGCAGTCTGCCCGCTGCGACGGTTTCAGACGGATCCTCGTGGGGGTGAAGTGCTCATAGACTCATCACCAGAGAACTGTGGCTGCCAGTGACTGCTCCGAACTGATCGACAATCCGCTACTCAAGAACGGCAGATGTGTGTGAACTTCCGAATAAAACACCATACTGGAGCATTTATATCCCAAAATTCGAATTTTTCGCCGTAGGTATTCAACTTTCCGTCAATCTACCGGCATAATCGACGTAACGTCTTTCAGATCGGTCGATTCTACGACCGTATCGGCGGCGTCGACAGCCGTGTCGGGAACACGGTCGTCCGGATCGAACAGGACTGCGGTATCTGCCTCGACGAACGCCTCCGTATCGGTGTGTGAATCCCCGACGTACGTGATGTCGATGTGGCTCCGTGTATCGCGTATCCGTCGCAGTATCGCACCCTTCTGGTCGGGGCCAACGCCGACGTCGATGCCCGAGAGCTTCCCGGCCTCGAACTGGAGCCAGTTTCCGCGTACGAAGTCGGGGTCGTACTGTTCGAACTGTGTAGCGAGGTTCGCGATGCCGGCGCTGAGTATCCCGAATGCGACGTTCTCGCGGTGCAGTCGAGCGAGAAGTTCCGGTGCCCCCGCTTTGGGCTTGACTGCACGAGTCGCTCGGTCGATATCCGACTCGGTGATCCCGCTCGTACGCCACTCCTCCACGGTCGCTCGACACCACTCCTCGAACGAGAGCTGATCCGCCTCGAGTCGGTCCATCAGCGCGTCGCCCGCCGGTGTCGTACCGTAGAGCGTATGCAAGAGGTCGAAGCCCCCTCGTTGTCGGGTGAGTGTCCCGTCGAGGTCGAAGACAACCAGTCGCTCCATGCTACCGCTCTGCGACGACCTCTATCTCGACGTCGATATCGACGGGGAGTTTGACGACTTCGACGGCGCTCCGAGCGGGATACGGCGCCGACATGAGTTCGCCGTAGACCTCGTTGACTTCGTCGTAGTACCGCATGTCCTTCACGAACACGGTCGCTTTCACGACGTCGTCGAGCGAGACGCCGCCGGCCTGCAGGATGGCCTCGACGTTCTCGAGCGTCCGTCGAGTCTGCTCACCGGGTGTTCCCGGAATCACCTCGCCCGTGTCGGGGTCGACCGGGCCCTGTCCGGAGACGTAGATACGGTCTCCGGTCGCGATGCCTTGTGAGTACGGTCCGATGCTGTCTGGTGCGTCGTCGGTGGTTAGTTCTTCCATGGGTCGCGTGACTCAGTTGGTCGTCGGTGGTTCGTCCGCGTCGTACACGTCGTTGATGAACGGCGTCGGCAAGCTAGTCGTCAGTCCGCCGTCGAGGACGAGATTCTCGCCGGTGACGAAACTCGACAGTTCGGAGGCGAGGAACAGGGTCGTGTCGGCGACTTCTCTCGGCGTGCCGAACCGACCGAGCGGATACTGATCGAGCCAGCGCTCTCGAGCGCTCGTCTCACCGGTCCGTTCCTCCGTGTTCTCCATCTCGGCGCGCCTGTTTGCCGTCTCGATGGTGGCCGCAGAGACGACGTTCGAGCGGATACCGTGTTGGCCGTAGTGGGCGGCGATGTTCCGCGACAGCGCCAACAGCCCACTTTTGGCTTCCGAGTATCCGGAGAGGCCGATACCGAACAGGCCGTTGACCGATCCCATGTGAATCATGGACCCGCCGCCAGCGGCGACCATCGCCGGCAGCACCTCCTTGCTCAGGAGGAACTGGCTCTTCAGGTTCAGATCGACCATCCACTCGAAGGTCGCCTCGTCACAGCGGTGTAACAGGTTCGCAGACTCGTCTGCCCCGCCGGCGTTGTTCACGAGTACGCGGACGGTGCCGAACTCTTCGACCGTCGTATCGACGAGGTCCCGTACGGCGTCTCTGTCTGTGACGTCGCATTCGACCGGGACGACGCGGCCGTCGTGTTCGGCGGTCAGTTCCGTCGCAACCGCGTCGACGTCCTCGTAGGTGCGCGAACAGACGACGACGTCGCCGCCCGCCTCGGCGAACCGGGCTGCGATTTCGCGTCCGATTCCCCGAGACGCACCGGTCACGATGGCCGGGCGGTCGGCTAACGATAGCTCTACCATAGCGATGACACCCACGAAGGCTGCCCTATTGAAACTTGTTCTCGTCCGCTCATGAGATTCGATACTCTTCGACCGCGTCCATGTCGACGTCGATGCCGAGTCCGGGGCCCTCCGGGGCCGGGAGGCGACCGTCGGTCACCTCGAAGGGGTTCTCGATGACGTCCGCCTCCCAGCCGTAGTACGTCGAATCCGGCGGTAGGGCAAAGCCCGGGATACCGGTGAACGCGTGGAGGATGGCCGCTGTCCGAATCCCCAGATCGAACGCACAGTGGTGCGTGAAGGGGACGCCGGCGTCTTCGAGGACGGCGGCTTGCTGGCGGAGGCCGCTGATACCGCCGGCCGGGGTCAGGTCGATGACGCCCACGTCCATCGCACCGGCTTCGACGAGCGACTGGATGTTGTGTGAGATGTAGGTATCCTCGTTCGGGGCGATTGGCTGTCTGAGCCGCTGTCGCAGGCGGGCTAACGACGTGTGCGAATCGACTCGAATCGGCTGTTCCATGTACTGGAGGTAGACGTTCTCGTCTTCGAGCATCGCGCCGACGCGAACCGCCTGATCGAGCGTCCAGCCCTGATTCGGGTCGAGGCGGAACTCCAGTTGCCCGTCGACTTCGTCGTGCATCGCGACGATGCGCTCGACGTCCTGTCGCCAGTCCCGCCCGGCCTTCGTCTTGAGGACGCTGAAACCCGCTTCGAGGGCTTCCCGAGCCTTGACGCGTGACTCTTCGGGCGAGAGGATGCCGAGACAGAACGCGATCGGGACGTCGCTGGGTGCGGTACTGTCGCCGTCGACGCTCTGTCGGTGTTGTTGGGACCCCTGTGTCGGTGCCGTCCACCCGCCGAGGAGTTCGTAGACGGGGCGGTCGAGGGTTTTGCCGACGATGTCCCAGCAGGCCGTTTCGACGGCCGCGAAGAACATGTCGACGTTCGTGTACTCGACGAACACCTGTCGCCGGAGTCGTTCGATCTCGAAGGGCGACTGGCCCCGAATCATCGGGCCGACACCGTCTTCGATGATGGACTCGGTAGCCGCCGGTGAGAGGAAGACACGCATCTCTCCCCAGCCACTGATGCCTTCGTCCGTGTCTACGCGCACGAGGACTCGCTCCATCGATTCTAGCCGCCCGTGATTGGTCACGTACGGACCGATTCCGAGGTGGTCGTCTAGGTCGGCCAGCGGTACGTCTACAGTCACCGCTGACACGCCGGTTATCTCCATGCAAGCCCGTCGTTCGGGAACTATAATCAAAGTACCGTTTCGGGCTACGTGTTCACCGCGTCGATGGCGGCTCCGACCCATTGCAACGACTGCTCCGGTAAGAGTCCGTAGTTGTAGAACGAGAGGCGTGGGACCCCTCTCGACTCGAGAGTCCGTACGATATCGACGACGGTTGCCTCGTCGTGAATCGCCGGGTGGCCCGGCAGGAGGCCGACGTGGAGCGGGACGTCGTCGACGAGACTCTCGACGGTGCGATAGGCTTCCAGCACCGCCTCGGTCGTCGATTCGTAGGCCGGGAGACAGTAGTAATCGACGTGCGTCGAGAGTGCCGCAAGGTCGGCACCGACCATCCACTCACGACCGGGTTCGGGTGCGCCGACGTAATAGCCGAGCGGCGTCGATCCGGCGGCGTCTGCCAACTCGGCGTACAGTGACGTCAGCGTCTGCTCGCGGACGTCGACGTACGCGGCAACGGCGCTGTGCTCCGTGAGCCACGCCTCCGGTGAGCGGTCGTATGCCACGTCGCCAGCGACGATAGCGTCGAGTGTTTCGGCGACAGTCGTGCGGGCCCGGCCGACGTCGACGCCGGCGGCCGTCGCGTTCTCGCGGCAGTGCGGACAGAAACACAGCCCGAGAAAGAACTCGCCGAGCGGCCCCAGCCGAGCGTGAATCTTCTGGTGGTGCCAGCCGAAGCCGGTCCCGTAGAAGTAATCGAAGGTCTCTAGCTCGATGCGGTCGAGTCCGTCGCGCGACGCGAGGTCCGAGACGAGTGCCGTGAGGTACCGCTGGACCTCGGGGTTCGAGGGGCACAGACCGAAGACGAGGTCGTCCCCGTGTGCCGATTCGAGCGTACATCCGGGGTTGTCCATTCCGAGGCGGGAGCTGTGACAGCCGACGGTCCAGGAGGTCACTGTCAGGTCGGTCAGGCCGTCGGCGACGTCGGCGACCCAGTCGCCGTCCATCCCCTCGTAGGGCACTGGTTCGAGCTGTCCGTAGTCCGGACTGGTCTCGAAGTACGAACTCGCACGGGCGAACAGCGTTCGCCGCTCGGGATTGTGCGGTGTGAACGCCTGCACCGTGTGGTAGTTCGTCGCGAGGTTCACCTCGTCGATGCCGATGCCCCGAAGCCGCGCTTCGACCTCGGCCGGGCCTTCGTCCAGGATATCCCATGGGTACGCCCACGTCGCGAATTCCATACCCAAGCGACCACCGGGGCGATAATAAAAGTAGAGGCGCTACTCTTTGACCGCGCCGGCGGTCATCCCGGCGACGATGTACTCCTCGAGGAAGGCAAACAGGATCAACAGCGGGATGATGCCGATGACCGACACCGTGAGCATCATCCGCCAGTCGGTCTGTAGCGCGCCGACCATCGAGAAGACACCGCGTGGGATGTTGTACTTCGCGCTGTCGGTGAGGAAGGTGAGGACGAACAGCAGTCGGTTCCACGCGTAGAGGAACGTGTAAGTGATGCTGGCCACCAGTGCCGGCTTGGTCAGCGGCAACACGATCTTCGTGAGGATCTGCAACTGGCTGGCGCCGTCGATACGCGCCGACTCCTCGAGCGCGACGGGTATCGTCTTGAAGTAGCCATACAGCATCCAGACGTTGAACGGCAGGGTGAACGCCGCCGCCGGGATGATGACGGCCAGATAGGTGTTGAACAGGCCGAACTGGGTGATGACGTCGAACAGGCCGACGATCAGCACGACCGGTGCGAACATCTGGACGACCAGCACGGAGAGGAGGAAGGTCCGCTTGCCGACGAAGTCGTTCCGGGCACAGGAGTACGCGGCCGGAATCGCCAGCAGGAGCGTGAGGACGACCGTCCCCAGCGAGATGATGAAACTGTTCCCGATCCACAGGAGCACGTCGGTCTGTGACCAGACCTCGACGTACGCCTGAAAGCTGGGGTCGGAGGGGAACAGCGTCGCCGGCGCGGAGAATATCTCCGATTCGGGCTTGAACGTGCTCGAGAACATGGTGTAGAACGGGAGCATCATGAGCCCGAGCAGCGCTAGCAGCACGCCGTAGAGGCGGACTTTGCGGAGGCCGCTCCGGTCGTGGCCCGCCATGGTCATAGCTCGTCACCTCCGCGCGTGTAGATGCGCAGGTAGATGATAGCGAAGACGAGCAGGAACAGGAACCCGATGACGCTGTAGGCGGCCCCGCGTCCGAGATTTCCGTTCTGGAGGCCGACTTGGTAGATGTGGATGACGAGCGTCGCCGTCGAACTGATGGGACCGCCACCGGTCATCGTCCAGATGACGTCGAAGCTGACGAACGTCCAGATGGTCGACAGCAGCGTGGCGATGAGTATGACGCTCTTCAGTTGCGGGAGCGTGATGTAGCGGAACTGGTGCCACTTTTCTGCGCCGTCGATGGCGGCTGCCTCGTACAGCTCCTGCGGAATCGACTGGAGCCCCGCGAGGAAGATGATCGCCATGAACGGCGTCCCGATCCAGATGTCGGCGACGACCACGCCGAGCCACGCTATCGATGGGTTCCCGAGGATACCGATGCCCTGCTCGATGACCCCGAGTTTCAGCAGGATGGCGTTGAGGTAGCCGAACTGCGGGTGCTCTATCCAGCGGAACACGACCGCCGAGATGGCGTAGGGGATGCCCCACGGGATGAGGAACGCGGTACGGAAGAACTTCCGACCGCGGATGTCCCCCTTGAGGTGGACGGCGATGAGCAGGCCCAGAACCGTCTTGCCGGCGACGCCGGCCAGAACCCAGCGCCCCGTCTGCCAGAGCAATCGGTAGAAGATGTCGCTGTCGAATATCTCGACGTAGTGCTGGAGTCCGACGAACGTCTCGATAGTGGAGTCGGCCGGCGACCGGTACAGCGAAAGCCGAAACGTCTCGATAATCGGGTACCCGACGACCGCCAACAGGAACAGGGCTGCGGGTGCGATGAGGAGATACGCACGGCTGTTTCGCTGGAGGTACGCCAACCCTCGTTCGAGACGTGAGTCCTCGGACGCCTCGGTATATTCCTCTGCCAGACTCATTCCTGTCTGTCACTCCATGGCATCTTCGAGATCACTCTGGGCGTCATTGAGCGCTTTCTGGGGCGTCTTCCGTTCTGCCAGCGCTTCCTGAATCGCCTGGACCATCCGGTCGTTGAACTCGCTGAAGTTACTGAGCTTCGGCCGAGCGCGAGCGTACTGTCCCGCCTCGACGAACGGCCCCCAGTTCTTCGAGTCGGAGAAGTACGACCGCTCGCCGACGGCTTCGACGACCGGGAGGAAGCCTTTCTGCTTCGAGTACTGGAACCGGCGTTCCTCGTCGAAGTAGAAGCGAATCAGGTCGCGTGCGAGGTCCTTGTGCTCGCTCTGACTCAGGATGGCGAGCGTATCGATGGTAAAGAGGCTGTATCGCCCCTCGGGCCCGCGGGGTACCTGCACGATGCCGTAGTCGAAGTCGACCTCGTCGTTCTCTTGTGCCGAGGTGATGTTGAGTCCGGTGTAGACGTGTCCGATGACCATTCCTAGGTCACCGTTCTCGAACAGTTGCCGAATGTCCTGCCGAGTCGACGAGAGCGGCGAGGACTGTGTGACGTCGTGTTCGAGGTGGAGGTCGGTGTACAGCGAGAGGGCGTCGACAGCCCCGCTGGAGTTTACGACCGGCATTCCTTCGTCGTCGACGAGGTCTGCGCCGTGCGACCAGTGGTAGTGATAGTACTGTGACCCGGTCTCGATGGCGTCGGCCCCCGCAAGCCCGAGGGCAGGCACGCTGGCATCGCTATCGCGGATTTGCTTTGCGGCGTCCACCATGTCCTGCCACGAATCGATCGACGGGTTCTCGGGGTCGAGACCGGCCGTCTCGAAGACGTCCTTATTGTAGTAGAGACACTTATTCGAGGCGGCCCACGGAACGCCGTAATGCGAGCCGTTGTACATCGTCCCCTCGGCGACGCCGTCGTAGAACTGCTCGCCGAACTCGCCGTCCATCATGTCGTCGAGCGGTTCGAGCGCGTCCTTGCCCACGAGTTGAGGGATCCAACGCGCAGGCCACCGACTGACGTCGGGTGCTTGGCCGCCGTCGACGCGGTTGTTCACGGTCTGACGGGCGTTGTCCCACGTAACGCTGGTGAACTCGACGTCGACGCCGTGTTCTTCTTCGAAGGCCGCGTTGTTCTCCTCGAAGAACTGCTTGATGTTGTCGCCGACGCCCATCGTGAGAAACTGGACGCTCTGGGTACCGCCGTCGCCGCCGTCACTTCCGCTACCACTGTCGCCGTCGCCGCCATCGCTTCCGCTACCACCGTCGCCGCTACAACCGGCGATGGCGATGGCGCCGCCTGCGCCGAGTGCCTGCAGTAACTGTCGGCGGTCGATACTGTCGTCGCTAGACTCGGGGTTGTTATCGGGCTGCATCATTAGTGTCACTCAGTCCCATGTACATAATTGTTTGTGTTTGTATCGCGTGGCTCGCTGTTCAGGCATTGTTCTCGTGAATCGCGACCATGAGAGCCGCGAGTTCCTCACCGATGATCGAGCGGATTCGGTCGCCCGTCTCGGCGCTCGCCCGCTTTGGCGCGCCGATGGCACCGGACGACGAATACGCGTCGAACGAGCGATAGACGGTAACGGTGCCCCCGTCGAGCAAGTCCTGTCCGCCCCACTCGTAGTGTTCGTCCATCGGTTCGCCGTCTCGGGCGTCCGGGTCGCCCACGAGGTCCGGTCGCAGGGCAAGCATGAGGGACGTCTCGAACTCGCCGCCGTGGGCCATCCCGCCCGTCTCGGTCGTCCGGAGTTCCTCGATTCGGTCCGATGCCAATCGGAAATACGTCGTCCCGAGTACCTCCGCCTCGGTGTCGACGCCGACGGTACTCACGACGGCGTCGATGAGCGGGCCGTTCCCGCCGTGGCCGTTGACGAACAGCACCGCATCGAACCCGTTCTGGATGCCAGTGTGTGCGATATCCTCCAGCGTCGCTCGCAGGTGAGCGAACTCGAGTGACAGGGTGCCGCCGAACGACAAGTGATGTGGCGAAAAGCCACTCCAGACCGGCGGTGTCACGACGACGGGAACGTCGTCTAAGCGCTCGATAGCGGCGTCGACCATCGCTTCGACGAGAAGCGTGTCGGTGACGACCGGTAGGTGGTTGCCGTGCTGTTCGACGCTCCCGACGGGGATGACGAGGACGGAGCCACATTGCTCGCCGACATCTCGGACCCCGCTCGCAGTCATCCCGGCCCATTCGCACTCTCTCTGACCGATAGTCTCGTACAACATGTTACGCCGACTCCGTCCGCCGTAGCTGAGTCATCGCTACGCGCTCGCCATCGGGCTCGAACAGATGCATATCGTCTGTGTGGAATCCCAGCGATATCTCGTCGCCCCGCTGCGGTCGGTATTCGCTATCGACCCGGGCCACGACCTCCGTAGAGCCGCCTGCCGTCTCCAGATAGAGGAAGTTGTCCGAACCCATCGGCTCGACGACGTCGACGACCGTATCGATGTACTCACCGGCGCCTTCGGCGACGAAGTCCTCCGGTCGCACGCCGAGGGTGTACTCCCCGGCAGGAATGTCGACGTCGAGCGTAAATCCGACATCGGGCGAATCGAATCGGGCACCGTCGTCGCTGGCCGTCACACTCACCTCGAAGAAGTTCATCGAGGGCGAGCCGATGAATCCCGCGACGAACTCGTTGTTTGGTTCGTCATAGCAGCGCTCGGGCGGGTCGACCTGCTGGAGTTCCCCCTCGTTGAGAATCACGATACGGTCGGCCATCGTCATCGCCTCCGTCTGGTCGTGGGTGACGTAGATGGTCGTGACGTCGAGTTCCTCCTGAATCCGCTGAATCTCCGTGCGCATCTGCGTCCGTAACTTCGCGTCGAGATTCGACAGGGGCTCGTCCATCAGGAACACCTCTGGATCACGGACGATAGCCCGTCCGAGCGCCACGCGCTGTTGCTGGCCGCCCGAGAGTTGTTTCGGCAGGTCCGCCATGAGATCCGAGATTTCCAAGAGCTCGGCGGCTTCTTCGACACGCTGTTCGATCTGGTCGTCGTACTCGCCGGACAGACGCAGCCCGAAGGACATGTTCTCGCGCACGGTCATGTGCGGGTAGAGCGCGTAGCTCTGGAACACCATGGCGATGTTCCGGTCCTGCGGACGGACGTCGTTGACCACTTGTCCACCGATGGCGATCTCACCGTCCGTGACTGTTTCGAGCCCAGCAATCATCCGAAGCGTGGTCGATTTGCCACACCCCGATGGGCCGACGACGACGACGAATTCCCCGTCTTCGACGGACAGGGACAGGTCCTCGACTGCAAGGACGTCATCGTCGTATACCTTGCTGACGTTTGATAGTGTAACCTCGCTCATACCGAGTGAGAGAATGGTCTCAATCATGGGTAATAAATGTTGGCAGTATCCGTCCCAGTAGACAACACAACCACGTCAAAAGCAGCGGTTTGGCCGTCACGCGGACGAAGGGAGCCAGAACCTCACGACGTTGCGGTGCTAACCGTGTCGGGGTACGTTGCTACTCGTGGGGTCTTCGAGACGGCCGGATACGGGGATGGTCGATAGAGCGCCTCTATCTGCAATAAATCGAGTCTTACAGGTTCGTTGGTTGGGTTTTCAACCCTATTGAAACGCGCTGAGTGACGTCCGTCGAAACGTCGGCGCAATCGAGAATGCGGCATTAGAGGGGCTATATCGTCGGAATCAGAACCTTGGCCCGGGAGATCGATTCCCCATGTGAGTTGTTGTCATTCTTCGTGGACCGATATCCCAATGAAAATAACACAGGTACGTTCGTTAGTGTATGAGGGTTGGACGGATGATACCAGTTTTCAACTCTGTTGGAAAATTTTTATGCGGTGGGGGAAGCTATTTCACTCTGGACAAAATAGGAGTGAGACATGCCGACGCAAGACAAGAAAACCATCAGCGCCGTCGAGACGACGTTGGATATCTTATCCGCTCTGGGCAAACTCGAGCCAGTGAGCCTCTCTGAACTTGCTACGCAGTTAGATATCCCCACGAGTACGGTCTTTATCCATCTCAACACGCTCGTCGAGCGAGACTACGTCGTCAAGGAATCGGGGGAGTATCGGCGGTCGTTCAGGTTTCTGGAGGTCGGCGGTAGCGTTCGCCACCAGTTGGACGTCGGCCGACTGCTCCGGAACAAGGTCGAGGAACTCAGCCGTAAAACCGGCGAAATTGCTGGGGCCGGGATCGAAGAGAACGGACAGAGGGTAATCCTCTATCGGAGTTCGGGTGAGAAGGCCGCTGGCGACGAAATTCCCATTGGCAACCACACCGAGATGCATTGGACGTCACTCGGCAAAGTGATCCTTGCGAACCTACCACTGGAGCGGCGGACGGAGATCATCGAAGCACACGGGCTACCGAAAGGCACCGAGGAGACACTGACGTCACGAAGTGATCTCGAAACAGCACTCGAACGGATTCGTGACCAAGGCTATGCGATAGACGACGAGGAGCACCTCAGAGGCGTCCGCGGCATCGCGGTGCCCATATTCGACGAAGACGAGGAAGTCATGGTGTCGCTGGGTATCACTGGCCCCAGAGACCGATTTACCTCTAGGTACATGGCGAATTTGCTAGAAGTGCTTCGATATACGAAAAACGAGATCGAAGTCCGCAATCAGTACTACGAATACAGCACTATTGATGGATAGTTAGTTTCTTCTCTTCTATATCTCCGAGTATGGGTACAGAATTAGGCATACTTTAACTATATTCTCCATATCGTGAGATAGTGGCCCATTCTCGCTGGTACTTCGCTGTGTTTGGTTTCGGCGTGTCTGGGCTAAGCAGTTCCGGTCGAGCGGAGATACCGCGACCAACGAATCGGTAGCTTCGCAAACCGGCGTCTCCAAACACCCCGATAATAACTAGCGCTGATAGAGGACAAACGGGTCTAGAAAGCGTCTGAGCGGACCAAAGTGCTACTCTTCAGACACGGGTTGGTTGTTCAGTAGCCGGAGCAGGTGGCTCGTGGGTCCCGAAGTCGCGGTGGGTCTCTTCCATCCAGATGGAGACGACTGTACCGGACACGGACAGCAGAAGTGCAGTCCTGTAGAATGTGGCTTCGACGTTCACGAACGCCATCCTGCAACCGCATCGACGAGTCCCTCCAGACAGGTCAACCTGATCCATCCGAGCAAAGTGCCGACTGAAAGACGGTTGCTGTCACTGTCAGACGCCAGCGATCGATCGGCCGTGCACTGAATCCGCATCGAAAACACCGTCTAGTCGAAGCACAGACTCCTGTCTGCCGTACTGTCTGAAGCACTGACAACTAAGTCATCTCCTCCCGTACGCCCTGTATTCGATGGCAACCGCCACTTCGTCGGACACCGAAAGCTGGTATTCCCAGAGACGCGGCCAGATATACGACACACTTGCGACTGACTCAGACGGGCTTTCGACCGAGGAAGCCACAAACCGCCTCTCTGAACACGGACCGAACCGCCTCCCGAAGGCGAAGCCGGTCACCGTCTGGCAAATCTTTCTCCGCCAGTTCAAGAACCCCCTCATCTACATCCTCGCCATTGCTGCAATCGTCTCGTTCGCCATCGGTGAGGGGACAGACGCCGGGTTCATCGCTGCGGTACTGGTGGTCAATGCGCTGGTCGGCGGGAGTCAGGAATGGCGTGCGGAACGCAGCAGCCAGGCACTACAGCAACTCATCCGAACCCGCGCGACGGTCATCCGAGACGGAGAGACGCGCGACGTCGACGGGGAGGCAGTCGTTCCGGGTGACGTCGTGCTTCTCGAATCGGGCTACCGCGTTCCTGCAGACGTTCGTCTGGTCTCGACACACGGTCTGGAGATCGACGAATCAGCACTCACTGGCGAATCAGCGCCCGTCCTGAAAGACGAAAACTGGGAAGGCGATGTCCGGACGCCGCTGGGAGACCGGCGGAACATGGCTCACGCGGGGACCGTGGTCAACCGCGGTCGGGGACGCGGGGTCGTCGTCGAGACCGGTACCGACACAGTCGTCGGCCGGCTGGCCGAGGACGTCACGTCTGTCGAGGGTGGGAAGCCACCCCTCGTGACGCGCATGGAGCGGTTCACCCGCGTCGTCGGACTCGTCGTACTCGTCGCCGCGGCGGTCACCGCGCTCCTCGGGATTTTCATCCAGCAGTACGACGCCGTCGAGATGTTCCTGTTTGCCGTCGCACTGGCGGTGTCAGCAATTCCGGAAGGACTCCCCGTCGGAATCACCGTCGCACTGGGCGTTGCGAGCCGGCGAATGGCCAAGGTTGGCGTCATCGTCCGACGTCTGGTGGCCGTCGAGGGACTCGGGAGCTGTACGATGATCGCCTCGGACAAGACCGGGACGCTGACGGCCAACGAGCTAACCGTCAAACAGGTTCAGCTCCCCGATGGAAGCACGTTCGAGGTGACCGGCGAGGGGTACACGCCGGAAGGGAGTGTCCTCCAAGACGGACACCCCCCGGAGCCGGACAGCGCAGACGAGTTGTCTCGTCTCGGCCGAGCGTCTGTACTCTGCAACGAAGGACAGCTGTCCCGACGGGGAGAAGAGTGGACGTGGCGCGGTGATCCGACCGATATCGCCCTCCTCGCGTTCGGTCAGAAACTCGGATGGGGCCGCCAGTCGGCGCTCGGTGCGCATCCACAGACCGACGAGATTCCCTTCGAACCAGAGCAGCGGTACGCGGCGACGTTCCACCGGACAGACGACGAGACGCAGGTGTTCGTGAAAGGGGCGCCCGAGCGTGTGCTGGAGATGTGTACGGCTGCAAGCGAAGGTGAGTTCTCACAGCAGGCACTCCAGCAGCAGGCAAACGAGATGGCTCACGACGGGTATCGTGTGCTCGCTATCGCTGACGGATCGCTGGAGCCGGACGCCGGGACCGGACACCCGCCACCCGTGCCGACAGAGCTGACGTTTTTGGGGTTTATCGGGTTGAGGGATCCGCTTCGATCCGGTGTCGCGGCGGCGATAGTGTCTGCACAACAGGCCGGCATCTCGGTCACGATGATTACCGGAGATCATCCGGAAACCGCACTCGCAATCGCCCGCGATATCGGGCTTGCCGAGTCCCCAGCGGAGGTTACGACCGGGGCTGAACTCGTCGATGCCTCGCGAGCACAACTCGAGGAGATTCTCGAAACGACTCGGGTGTTCGCGCGCGTCTCGCCGGAACAGAAGCTCAAAATCGTCGAAGCCGCGCGGAATATGGGACAGTATGTGGCTGTGACGGGCGACGGCGTCAACGACGCACCAGCGCTCCGGCAGGCGAATATCGGGATCGCCATGGGGAAGATGGGAACTGACGTGGCGCGCGACGCAGCAGACTTAGTGATCAGTGACGACAACTTTGCAACGATCGTCGCAGGCATCGAACAGGGCCGGATCGCGTTCGACAACATCCGCAAGGTGATCTACTTACTCGTCTCTACCGGCGCTGGCGAAGTGGTACTCGTCCTGATGAGTCTCGGAGCCGGGCTCCCGCTCCCGTTGGTACCCGTCCAGATCCTCTGGCTGAACCTCGTCACGAACGGGGTTCAGGACGTTGCTCTGGCCTTCGAACCCAAGGAAGGCGACGTGTTGAATCGCCCTCCACGGTCGCCGAACGAGCGGATTTTCAATCGCATCATGGTAGAGCGGGTGCTCGTCGCCGCACTCGTAATTGGCGTGATTGGGTTCGGGGCGTTCGTCTGGTTACTGGATCAGGGTCTCTCAGAGGCTGCCGCTCGCAACCACCTGCTACTGCTTATCGTCCTGTTCGAGATCGTCAATATCGGCAACGCTCGATCCGAAACGACGTCCCTGTTCCGGCTGTCACCGCTCCAGAGCCCGATCTTACTTACCGGGACGATAGGAGCGTTCGTGATTCACTTGGGGGCGATGTACTTCCCACCCGCGCAGGCAGTCCTCGGAACGGCACCCGTCGGTCCGGAACAGTGGCTCGTTCTCGGTGCGACCGCCCTGACAATCGCAGCCGCCATCGAACTCCACAAACTGAGCTGGACGGCCCGGTATCCTCGTTCCGAGAGAGAGTCACCCTCGCAAACTCACGAGAAGGAGACGTAAGGATCGGAGGCTGGCGGACAGGCAGTCGCGGCCCTCACCCGAACGTGGTGTTCGGGAACGGGCGACCGTCGAACCACTCGTTCGGCGACGCTCCCGGGAACGACGGTCGTTTGAAACGGAGATGTGAGCCCCGTTTTCGGGTAAGATCGTCCTAACAGAACCCTCCGACACCGCCGCACGGTCTCGGTCGTACGATGGCCGCCGATCCCACCGGTTGCGCTGGTACCCAGCCCTCATAGACGCCGTCAGCCGGTGTACTGCGCGCGTTGCGACCAGTATAGGCAACCTATTCAGGTGTCCGTGGGAGAACTGTATTCTGTGAATTCGACGAAACGAGTAGCGGTTTCGGCTGTATCACCGCGAATCCACAGCAGAACGAAATACCGCACCGGGAGCCGTTTCCGCAACGACCGCTCTCACCGCCCACAGCGAACGACGACAGAAACACGGCCGAGACTGCCGTCTCTCGTCGGCGGCGGGACGGCGATAAACGGACGTAAAATCGAGAACGTGCAGGATTAAATAACATAAGTACGGCTGTGAGTTCGCGGGCTCTCCGTCGCAATTCGGGACACGGATCGGTCGGGTTGTCGGGATTCGTCCGTATCGCAGGCCACACCTTCGAGTGGTGATGGGGAGCGAGACGGAGAAAGCAGAGCGTTTAGATGAAAATTGATTGTCAGTATCGGTTGCAGGTCCACGTGACCGGAAAGCACAACTGAATCGGAGATCGGAGACGTGCGATAGCAGTCGGACGCGGTCCGACGATACCGTTTCACGACTAGGTTGTGGCTGACCGTGCGAGTTTGGTAGTAGTCCGTGTCGTCACAGGCGTCGGTCGCCGGTCAGTAGTCGCGGCTGTTCGCGAGGAATCGTCCAGCACTTCGGTACTGGATACGTACGTGGTCGCGGTTCGAGTCGTCGAGCCACGTATCGGCGTGGCCCCCGTTCTGCCCACATCCCGTCCGGAATCGGTCCCACGAACCCCCGCAGGTCCGGCGCCGGTCACGAGAGCCGGTGTTTCGACACCTCGGCCGTCGCTTGCCGACGTGTCGAGCGCCAGCGTTCGAAGGCCCATCGTCGCCGAGACGACTGCCGTCGGGGCTGCCACAAGGAGGCAGGCCCGTCGTGAATTCGGCGGTCCCGAACCAGTCGTGGGGACGAACGGACTCGTATCACGTCCCTCCGATGTGGAATCGGCAGACATACGCACCGACTAAGCATCTCCGAAACGTCGCTCCCGGGAACCGACAGCGTTCCTACCGCCGGGGCGATACACGACCGTACACGCTCTATACCGTGCAGAGAGCGTCAGCGGTCGATAGTTTCGATTGTTTTGGTCAGTTTAGACAGTTCGACACGGGCAGAAGGTGCGCCCAGCGGCCGTCTTCGATGGTCAGCTGTAGTGGTCCAGCACCGGGAAACGACTTCGGAGCAGGGTCTGGAGGTGGTCGGCCTCCTCGAAGGTCGTCAGCCGTGCGTCCGGCAGTCGGTCACAGAGTCGACGAGTGCCCGCTACTGGGACGTTCGTATCCCGTACACCGTGCCAGAATCTGACGGGGCCGTCGAGTGTCTCGACCAACTCGACCCACGGTCGATCGACGAGGTGAAACTCGTGGGCGGCCCCGCGTCGATGCTCGCTGAACGCTTCGACGAAGTCGCGTTGGACGACCGCTGCGACGTCGTCGGGGACGGCGTCGGTGGCATCCTCGGCCGTGTACTGGTCGACCACGAACGACGGGTCGAGCCGCGCTGCCAGACCGGCCTGTACCCCGAAAAGCATCGAGAGCGCAGTCGGGAAATGGGCTGCGAGTGCGGACAGGGTACGCTGGACCAAAGGCGCCTCCGTCCGGAGCGCCGGCGGTGCCGGACCAGCGATGACGTCTGTTTCGAGAATCCGGTCTTCGAGCGTCGACGCTGCGGCGAGCGCGTGTGGACCGCCGCCGGAGAAGCCGACGACGCCCGCCGCAGAGACGCCGGCGTCGTCGAGGACTGCGCCCACGAACGACCCAGTGTCGGACAGCGTACGCGTCGGCCACGTCGAGGACCGGCCGAACCCGGGCCGGTCGGGAGCGAGAAGCCGTACCCCCGCCCGCTGTGCCTCGTCGTGAAAGAGCGAGCCGAGGAGTCGGGACCCCGGCGTACCGTGCAAGAAGACGACTGGGACCCCGTCGCTCGCCCCGTACTCCGCGTACGCGAGCGTTCGGTCGCCGGTGATAGTCGTAGTCCGCGTGCGTGTGTCGTCCGTGTCCGGACGCCGAACCGGTGCCAAAGCGCGCTCTGTCATCGTCGCCCGATACGGGTTCGGACAGTGAGTATTCATTGCCGGATCAGTCCGGTTTTATTTATGATGCCGTGCGAGTCGGGTCGTATGAAGCGGACGAGGTTCAGAGTTCGCTACCCCCCGGACCTGACACACCCGATGCACGACCGACTGATGACTGACACCGACATCTCTCGCGCGGAGCTGTTGATGTGGGGTCCGACGGCGGAAGTCACGACGCTTTGCTGGTACGACGGGACCGAAGCGGAAGTACAAACGGTGTTAGACGCCATCGACGCTGTCACGACGACGCTCGTCGGCGACGGAGACGGGACCTACGCGTTCGTCGAGCAGCGAGAGTTCGAGTTCCCCGACCCGGTGATGACCGTCGTCGCCGACGCCGGCGTCGTCTTTTTGCCGCCTGTCGTGTTCGAAGCGTCCGGTGCCGTCGAGTTCGAGGCCGTCGGAGATCCGGGTGCGTTGAGTGCCTTCTACGATGACCTCCGTGCGCTGGGAGACGTGACGATAGAGCGGGTGCGTGAGTTCCACCGGATGCGCTCGAACGCGCGACTCACGACGCGGCAGCGAACGGCACTGGAGACCGCTCTCAGCGTCGGCTACTACGAGGTCCCGCGGACGGGGACCGTTCAGGACGTCGCGGAGGAACTCG
Organism: Haloarcula sp. S1AR25-4; assembly: GCF_031624555.1. NCBI lineage: Archaea > Methanobacteriati > Methanobacteriota > Halobacteria > Halobacteriales > Haloarculaceae > Haloarcula > Haloarcula sp. S1AR25-4. Next base: position 466,173 of record NZ_JAMQOR010000004.1, read on the forward strand.
GCTGTGCACACAGCACCGCCGGTGAACTCCTCCGGAGAGCGGAGGCGGCCGTCGTGGCGCCGTACGCACGACGGTGAGGGTCCACGGTATATCGCCGTACGCAGGGGCAGAGCCACGTCGAGGCGCTACGAACGACCGGGTCGTACGACGGGCGAGCCGAGCGGAACCGGGGAGTGAGGCGTCAGCGGGCGTCGTCGACGCGATGGGACGACTCGTGCCACGCGTCGAAGTCTGACTGTCGCTCGAACTGGTCGAGAGACAGGTCGCCCTCGTCTTTCGTCGCACGGATCGCTCGCTGCATGGCGAAGTAATCGACCATACCGTACGTACCGACAGGGAGGCACCTCACTATGCAGTAGTTAACCGCGGGGGTACCGCCCCAGACCGGATTAACGAGATGTAAACTAGACCGACGAAACGCGGCGGAGACGACCAGCGCGAGTCGACGAGGTAGCGGAGAACAGCCGTCGAATCCGTGGTGTTTCGGACTCGGAGCACTGCGAACTGACGTCCGGGAGGTCGCAGGGCGGTGCCGACGAGCAGAGTCGGGTGCGTATAGTAGCCATTGAAAATCAATGCACACCCGACCGCATGACGGCGGTGCGGTCGGTGTGTGAATCGTTTCAATTGTTACTATAGTAGCGGCGCTCGTACGGGCGCTCGTAGACGACGGGCGAGAACGAGCCGTGACAGTACGTCGAGTGGGTGACAGCCCAGCGTCCGAATCGGGAGTCCCGGCGTTAGCTCGCTGCCTGGTTGACCGGCGATGCGTCCGTTTCGTTCAGCGTGACCTGAACGGAGTCACCGTCTTTCAGGACGTACGTGTTCGGGTCGACCTCCTCGCCGTCGACAGTGACGGTAAAGGACGTCTCGCTCCCGTTCCGCTGATAGACCGTCCCGTTGTAGGTCATCGAGTCACCGGAGACCTCCATGCCGGGGAACGTCGAGATGGCGTAGGCGGCCGTGAGGTTCAGCGAGTGACCGTGCCAGCGGGCGGCGTCCTCGTCGCCGTGGAAGTGGAAGGCCTCGGACGACATGACGTACCGCTCCTGCGTGAAGTCGACCGGTTCGCCGTCGACCGTCATGTTCAGTCGGCCGTGCGGGTGCGGGTGCGACTGTTCGACGAGTCGTCCGGGGACCTCCTGGTCGTGGTCGTCGACGCGGACGACGATTTCGTGAGCGGGGTTCATGTCCTCAAGTTCGTACTCGCTGGGGTCCTCGATCTCCGTGCCGGCGACCTGATACGTGATGGTCGTGTTCGTATCGCTCTCGTTGTACGTCTCGCCGTCGATCGTCAGCGAGTCCGGCTCGGCCGTGACGTTTGCCGCTTCGAGCGCTTCGGCGAGCGTCAGCGGTTCCTCGGCTTCCCAGGTGTGTTCGTCGGTCTCGTTGAACGAGAACTTCGCACCCGGTTCGGTGTCGAGGTGCTTTTCCTGTCCTTCGACGACGACGAGCATCCGTCCCGAGAGTTCGGACGCGGCGTCCTCGCTCGTCGTGTTCGTCTCCGTCTGCGCTTCGGTCGTCGCTTCGCTCGCCGTCGCTTCTTCGGTCGTTGCATCCGTCTCCGTCGGCGCCTCACCGTCGGAGCCACCGAGTGCGGAACACCCGGCCAGCAGCACCAGCAGCGCGGCGAGCACCGCCGTAATCTGTGAACGCGAAAGTTTGAGCGTCATGCGACCCCAGTTCGGTCCGTCGACGCCCTTATTACTCGGGCGGTAAATCCCACATAAACGTCAATGAGAATACTGTAGCAGTACGGTAACATCGAGAGCCACCGACTCCGGTAACCGCGCGTCCTCGGGGTGACATCACCCGAAAACGACGTGCCGGGGCGAGTAATAGAGCCTTACCGACGGCGATAGCCCGCGGTGACACGGAGGGCAGGTCACACGGTGAGACCACGCCAGCGAGGCCGTCTGTGGGGCGTAGAGGAAGCGAGCGGACACGCAGCGCTGTCGTGTCAGTCGGCGCTAAGCATTAGCACTCAGTTAGTAATTGTCCGTGTGGCCAACCGGCGTGTATGGACGTCACCGAGGCCGGAGACCGAGCAACGGCCGTATTGAGCGAGGTATCGAGCGCCGTCGTCGTCGACGAGGAAGTGCTGCGAATGATTCTGACCGGCGTCGTCTCGCGGGGCCACGTCCTGTTGGAGGACGTTCCGGGGACCGGCAAGACGCTGACCGCACGGAGTTTCGCGACGACGCTGGGACTCAGTTTCAACCGCATCCAGTTCACCCCCGACCTGCTCCCGACGGACATCACCGGGACGTACGTGTTCAACGAGAAGACCCGGGAGTTCGAGTTCAGCAGCGGCCCGATCTTCGCGAACGTCATCCTCGCCGACGAGATCAACCGCGCCTCACCGAAGACACAGGCCGCCCTGCTGGAGGCGATGGAGGAGGGACAGGTCACCATGGAGGGCGAAACCCACGACCTGCCCGAACCATTCTTCGTCATCGCCACCCAGAACCCGGTCGAGAGCGGCGAGGGGACTTTCCCCTTGCCGGAGGCACAGAAGGACCGCTTCCTCGTGAAGACGAGTCTGGGCTACCCGCCGAAACCCGGCGAGCGGGAGCTACTAGACCGGCGTGATGCCCGTGACGACCAGACGCCGAGCGCCGAACGAGTGCTGACGACGGCTGCCGTCAGAGAGTGGCAACAGGTCCCCGAGCGAATCACCGTCCACGACGACCTGAAAGACTACATCGTCGAAGTGGTGCGCGAGACGCGGATGGACCCTCGCGTGGAGGTCGGCATCTCTCCCCGGGGCTGTCAGCGGTTGTTCGAAGTCGCTCGGGGGTACGCCTCCCTGCAAGGTCGGACGTACGTCACGCCGGACGACGTCAAAGCCGTCGCCGACCCGGTACTGGCACACCGCATCGTGCTGACCCCCGACGCCACCATCGACCAGACGACCAGTAGCGACGTGGTCGACGACGTCCTCGACGAGGTACCCGTCCCGAGCGTCGGTTACGAGTAGCGACGGAACGCCGGGTTACCAGCGGAGCGCGACGGTCAGCAACACCACGGCGACGAACACCATCGCGAAGGAGGCAAGCGACAGTCCGTCGTTCGCGAACCCGCGGGCGAAGTGGACGACGGCGACGCTGGCGACGCCGACGAGCGCGGTTCCGACGGCGTGGGTCGCTTCGAGACGCCACGTCGTGGCCCGCCGGCCCAGCTGTTCGCCGACGCCGATGGCGTGTTCCCCGACGTCCCACGCAACGATGGTCCCGACGGCAGTACCGAGCAACAGCGTCACGTCCGCCGTCCGGAACAACCCCGCGAGGACGACACAGGCAAAGAGGCCGCCGGTCCCCAGTTTGACGAGGGAGCGGGACCCATCGCCACGGACTGGGACGAGTGCGGCGGCGAGGACGGCCAGACCGAGAAACCCGGGGAGCAAGCGGAGTAACTCGCTCAACGGACCGCTCTGACTGCCGAAGCCACCGATAGCGACGGCACAGACGACGCCACCGACGAGCGCGACGGGGAGACCGACGATGCGATAGCCCGTGCGGTAGGCGACGGCGCCGAGGGTGACGGCGCCCAAGCCGGCCAGTTCGACCGCCAGCCACGTGCCGACACCCGTCCCCTCACCGGCCAGTGCGAGGAGGACGGCGACGGCGGCGGTCACAGCGAGGACGCTACTGACGGGCGCGGGTCGCGGGTTCGAGTGCGTCGCGTTCATCCGTGCACGACCCCCGTTCGGCGGCGGAGCGTCGCAGAGAGTGGCTCGCTCGTCTCCCAGTCGACCGCGGTGACGTCGGACTGACGGAGGCGTCGTAGTCGGCTGTCTCGCTCGATGGTCGCCAACGCGCGGCCGCCGGCGTCGGTGTCGCTGACCGTCACGTCCGGCGAAATCACCGTCACGCGATGTCGTTCGGCCTCCAACCGCTGGACCGCCTCGACGACGTCGTCGCCGAGCAACGGCGAGACGACGAGCAGTTGGGTGTTATCGGAGAGACGCGCCAGCAGCGTCTCCACCTGCGCCTCGACGTCGACCGTCGTCTCCGACGCGGGCGGTCGTGCCTCGAACGCCGAGTGCGTCGCCAGCAGTTCCTGTACCCGAAGCCGGTGGCGGCGGCCGCTGCTGGGCGGGAGCCAGAGGTCGTCACGCCCGAACACCGACAGGCCGAGGTGGTTCTGCCCGTCGAGAACCGTCTCGGCGAGTTGCTGTGCCGCGCCGACGGCCGCGACGACGGCGTGTGGTTCGCCCTCGCGGCCCCGGTACGCCCCCGGCGTCGCGTCGACGACGACGACGACGCTCGCGGTCTGTTCCTCACGGAACTCTATCGTCGTCAGTTCGCCGGTCCGGGCGTAGCGGTTCCAGTCGACGCGGCCGATCGGGTCGCCCCGTCGGTACGACCGGGTCTGGTGAAACTCGGTGCCGCTCCCGCCGGAGTCGGCGGGGTTCTGCCCGGTCACGTCGAGGGTCTGTGACCGCAAGGGGGCTTCACCCACGTCAGTCGTACAGTCGACTTCGGTCTCCGTCTCTACCTCGACCTCGACTTCGTGGCCGCCGCTCGGGTCGCGGGCGATGGCCGTCGCCGCCTCGAACCGGTGTCGACCTCGCTTTGCCTCCATCGTGTAGGAGAACGAAGCGCGCTCGCCCGGTCGAAGCGCTGTGCCAAAGCGGGGCGTCCCCTCAGTCACGGCCAGCGCGGGCGGCACACCGTCGACCACACGCAGGTCGAATATCGGACGGTCGCCGACGTTCCGGACGGTCGTCGTCACGTCGACGGCCGTCCCGGCCTGCGGGTTCTCCTCGCTCACGCGACGCTCGACGTCGAGGCGCGGCTCCGACACCGACGAGAGGCGCGGGTACACCGCGTAGACGACCCCGAGCGTCGACAGCAAGAGCAACAGCGGGCGCTTCGCGAGCAACCCGACGCCGGCGGCCCCAAGCGTGAGGACGAGGATGCCGCGCCAGCGGTGGGTTCGGCGGGCGTCGCTCATCTGGGGCGCCCCCGTGTTCCGTCGTGGCGCTCGACGATGGCGGCCATCGTCCGCCGGGCGCGATAGCGCATCGGCGTCTCGCCGCGGGCGAGCGCCGTCAGGGCGGTCCCGACGACGTCGCTACCCTCGTCGTGAGCCAGAAACCGGGCCGCGACCGGGTCCTCGGTCCACGACCCCTCGGCGACGGCCGTCGCGGCCTTCGCTTCGGGCCACCCGCGTTCGGCGGCGACCGTCCGGACGGCCGCCTGTCGGAGGCGCTCTCTCACCGCGTCACGGGACTGCCGACCGACGACAGGGAGGAGGGGTCGCCACCCGTCGAGTTGCTCGTCGAAGCGCTCACCCGGTTCCGGCGCCGGCGTCGGCTGTTCGACCGCCGGCATCTGCCGCACGCGGACGCTGTCAGTACTCGTGAGGAACACCAACGCCCCCAGCGCGACGGCCACACCGCCGAAGGCCATCACGAGGAGGTAGTCGTTGTCGACGCCGTCGCGAAGCGAAGAGACGACGCCGCCGGCGAGGTCCCCCGCCGTGACGAACGCGCCGACCATGACGAGGAACCCGACGCCACCGAGGACGATGCGCGCCCACGGGAAGTCCTCGAGGCCGTCGAGACCGAGGTCCGTCGGCTCAGTCATCGTACTGCCCCGTCGAGCGGCGGAGGTACGTCGACGCCTCGCGAACGTCGCTGGTCGTGACGGCCCGCTCGCCGTATCGGACGTCCTCGAACAGGTCGGTGAGTTTCCGGACCGGTTCGCTGTGCAACCCGGCCTGTGCGACTGCCTCCGCGCGTTCGCGGGGCGTGAGCGACGGGTCGTCGGCGACCCCTGCACGGGAGACCATCTCCAGCCACGTGCGCTCTATCTCGTTCTCCGGAGAGCGCGCGGGCACCGTCGTCGTGGCCGCCCGAGCGTCGGTGTCTGTGCCCTCGCGGCCGAGATACGCACGGAGTTGGTCGAGAAGCAACTGACGCTTGTAAACGCCGAGTGCGATAGCGCCCAATACCGCCAACAGGGCCACCACAGCGAGCAGTCGTTCGAACAGTCGTCGGAGCAAGTCGAGCAGACTGTCGACCGGGCCGCCCGGCCCGAGGCCGGCCTGTCTCGTCAGCCCGCTCTGAGAGCCATCCGAATCGGCGGACTGTCCGGAACTCTCGCCCGCGCCGTCACCCGAATCCGACGTAGACTGACCAGACCGGTCGTCGGTAGGACGTGCGTCCCGACCTCGTTGGTTGCCGTCCGCCGAGGGGTTGCTCGTCGTACCCGAGTCACCTTGCGTGTCGCTCTGTCCCCCGGACTGGAGTGCGTTTTTGACCTGGTCGGCCTGCTCCGACGGAAGCGGGAGCGATTCGGTGTCGACGTCGACGACGTCGTCGGGGTTCCCCGGCACCGCGGTGTCGAGAGACGCCGCCATACTCACCATCGCGAACAGACAACAGCCAGCGAACAGGAGGGTGATTACGTTCTGGGAGTTCATTGCTCCTCGATGAGCCAGTCGCCGTTCAGGCCCAGTCGGTCGTTCGTCGGATAGAGTTTTGATAGTGATAATACGTCGGTGGAATTAAGTCGATTCCCGAATATGGGTGACGTAGAACGCATTGTCTGTGATTCGTAACTGCTCTAAACGGCGTTATTATACACCAGATAAGTGGTTCTATCAGGCCGGTAATAAACCGTTCTCCAGTCCTGCCAATACTCGATACTGATGTTTGGGATATCGAAACGGCGGTTACTCGCACTACTCGTCGCAGGACTGTTCGTACTCGGGGCCGGGTGTGCCGGCCTCGGTGCGAGCGAAGGTGGGTCCAACGCGACGGCGACCGACGAAACGACTGCGGCGGCGACCGAAGCGGCGACGACGGAACACGCGTCGTCCACGGAACAGTCGGCAGAGAGTGGTAGTCACGACGACGGTCACGATCACAGTCACGACGCCGAGGAGACCTCGACGTCGACACCGACGTCGGCCGCAGACGCCGACGGAACCGACGCGACGGCCACGGGGAAGATGACCGTCGTCGTCGCCGCGGACGAACTCGACTTGCCGTCCCGTGACGAGTCGGGCGATGGCTTCGATATGGCAAACGACCCCCACACGTGGGTCGCCGAGTCGAACGTGACGCTGGCCGAGTCGCTGTCGCGGGTCGGCGTCGACGCACAGGCGAACTCGCTCACGATCGACGGAGAGACGTACGATGAGTCGACGAACGGAACGGATATCTACTACCGCGTCAACGGCGAGGAAGTCGACCCGACGACCGTCACGCTCGAAGACGGCGATCAGGTGTGGGTCACCGTGGAGACGGCCGACATGAACGCCGCCGTTCCGGGGAACTACATCGACAACGAACAACAGCACGTCCACGGCGGCATGACCGTCACCGTCGATGGCGAGGAAGTCGACTTCAGCCGGTCGAAGTACCAGTCGAACGACCGGCACTTCCACTTCGAGGGCGGTGAGGGCGAGTACTGGCACGCTCACTCCTCGAACATCACGCTCGACTACGCCCTCGACTCGCTCAACGGCGTCAACGTCACCGAAGACTCGATTACGTTCAACGGGACGACCTACGACAGCAGCGAGTCTGACACGACCATCGCCATCGAGGTCGACGACGAGCGAGTCCAGCCGAGCGAGTACTTCCTGAAAGACGGCGACGACGTCCAGATCACCATCGAGCGAACGGAGGACTGACGATGGCGGCTCGCCCGCCTACGCACGACGGATCGGACCGGCAGACACCAACGGTGCCGAGTCGTCAGTCGGTGGGCGCGGTAATCGGTCACCAGACGGCGACGCCCCGCCCGACAGTCTAATGGCATCAGACTTCAGTCACGTGACGCTCGATTGGCCGGCGACGATCGTCGTCGGAGGCGAGAGCGAACGACTGGAAGACGCACTGTCAGCACTCAGCGACGGCCACGACGGAGCGTCAGTCGTCTCGTTCGACTCGGCGCAGGCAGCGTTACAGTACCTCGAAGCGGGTACCGATGCGGATGTCTTCGTAAGCACCCAGACCGTCGACGGGGGCAGCGGCGTCGACTTGCTCCGACACGTCAGAGACGCGTCCCCCGACCTCCCGTTCGTCCTGGCCGGCATGGACGTGACCGTGGCCGACGAGCGGAAGGCAATCGAAGCGGGTGCGACGGACGTCGTCCGTCTCGACCCGGACGAGTCGTCCGGTGACGCCGTTCTGCAGGCCCGCGTCAAGCGAGTACTGGAACAGTCGAGATCACGAGAACGGTCCAGTGTGACGAGCGAGGCCGACGCCGGCCGACTGCTTGGCGGTACCGGCGACACGATTCGGCGACTGTTCGACGCGTCGTCACGACAGGATGTCGCCGATGCCGTCGTCGAAGCGGCGACGTCGACACTGGGCTACACCGACGCGGCGATGTACCTTCTAGATAGCGACGGCCAACGCCTCCGACGCGTCGCGTCGGCACCGGCAGACAGCGACACGACAGGCCCGGTGCGCGCGGGACACGGGACCCGGCTCTGGGAGACGTTCGTCACCGGAGACGGCGACGTGGTGTCACAGACGGATAGCGGTGCCGGCAAAGCCACGGTGTCGCTCCCTATCGGCGAGTTCGGAGTGTTACACGTCGCCGTCGAGGCCCCCGAACAGGGACCCGTCGGCACCACCGAACGGCTGACGGATCTCGCGACGGCGGCGACGGCGGCGCTCGAACGGGTAGATCGCTCGCAGTCGCTGCAGAGCCACGCGGCGGAGCTCGACGAGCGTGCTGCGCGTCTCGAACGGCGTGGCGCCCTCGCCGACGTCCTGTCGGCCGTACAGCGAGCGACTGTCCACGCCGAGTCCAGAGAGGAACTCGAACAGCGAGTGGTCACTGGCCTGGCGGAGACAGACCGGTTCGCGTTCGTCCGCATCGAGACGGTCGGAAGCCAGCGCGACCGTCTCGAACCACAGACGTGGGCGGGCACAGAACGGGGGTATCTCGACGCGGTGGACCTCCGGTTGGACGAGAGCGTCGACGAACCCGCGGTCCGGGCCGCCCGCACCCAGTCGATGGTCGTGGTCGACGACATTACCACCGGTCTTCGAGAGGACACGTGGCGCGAGGAGGCACTGACACGCGGGTTCCAGTCGGTGTTGAGCGTGCCGCTCTACCGGAGCGACCGCCTCTGGGGAACGTTAACTGTCCACGCGACAGACCCCGACGCGTTCGACGGCAGGGTCGCCGACACGTTCGACGACGTCGCCCGAGTGGTCACGGACGGTCTCAGCGTCATAGAACGCAAGCGGTCGCTGCTGTCGGATTCGGTGATCGACCTCGAGTTGACGCTGACGGACGGCACGGACGTCTTCAGCCGCGTGGCCCGTGAAACCGGCGCGACGCTCTCCTTCGAGGGCGTCCTCGCCCGGGACGGCAACGCGGTGCTGTTCCTCGTCGTCACCGACGCGGCCTCGAAAACGGTCGAGCAGTCCTTCGAATCGGCCCCGTTGGTCGACACCGTCGACCACGTCCCGCACGGCGATGGCGAGTTGTACGAGATAGAACTGGAGTCCGTCTCGCTCGTGAGCGAGATACTCAGTGCTGGCGGAACCTTACGGGACCTCACCGCCGACGGCGACACCACGCGGCTGCTGGTGACGCTGCCGGCCGAGACCGACGTCAGGCGGTTCGTAGAGTCCCTCGAACGGGTCGCACCGGACGTTCGCTTACACTCGCGGACACAGCGAACGCGCGCTTCGAGGCGAGACCAGCCGTTCCGTGTCGCGTTCGAGCAGCGCGTGACTGACCGACAGCTAGAGGCACTTCGGACGGCGCTCTTGAGCGGCTACTTCGAGTGGCCCCGCGAGCATACCGCCGAAGAGGTGGCTAGCTTGCTGGACATCTCCCAGCCCACGTTCAACCGCCACCTTCGAGTCTCGCTGAAGAAGCTACTGGAGTTACTGTTCGACGCTGAAGGTCAGTAACGGTCCCGAACCCGGGACACCAGATCAATATAGCACCCCTTAGCCACAAGATAAGTTCGTACCTCCAAATACGATACCGAATCGACGATGATCCACAGCGACCTGGGAGCCGACGTCGAATACGACGCTCGGAGTAACACGTACCGGTTCCAGCGAGGCGAGCACTGTGAGACGAACACGAGTACGGCGGTCGTCACCGCAGTCGCGGAAGCAGTCGACAGGGAACCGACGGAACTCGAACCGCTCGAAGAACAGATAGACTCGGACGCTCTGGATATGTTCTTCGACCCGGACGCCAGTGAAAACGGGCGTGATAGAGCGTGTCGTGTGACGTTTCCGTTCGCCGGTTGTGAGGTGACAGTCAATCAGGGTCGGTCGATCGTGGTCTCCGCGCCGGAATAAGCAGTCGAGAACGACCGGGGGCGACGAGAGCGATCCAGAAGTGACAGGCTAGATACGTCTATCGCCGACACGCGCCCACTACACCCCGCCACGGCGGCTCCCACAGCTGGCACGTGCACGGAAAGACTTAGGAGAACTGTCGAATACCCGCTTCGACAGCCAAAACGAGAAGGTGGAGCGCGAGGAGGGCAGGGAGTGTAAACGACGTCAGCGCCGGGGCCACCAGTAACGTCGTCCCGGCGGCGACCACGGTGATGACGCTGGCCGCGAGCGTCAGGCGGAACGCGGGTGGTGAGGTGTCGGGTTGCTGGTCATCGGCCAGCCAGTGACGGCCGATGTCGTCGAAGGCTGGCCCGATGTGTATCGTCTTCGCCTCCGAGTCATATTCAACGAGGTCGACCTCGTCGAGTTTCGGTAGATGGTTCTGACACAGCGAGATGTACACGCTGTTGTAAATGTCGTCCGGTGACGTCGACGGGTCTGAGACGATCTCCGCGACCCGTTCGCTCAAGTCGCTAACATCCCACACCTCGTCAGACTGAGACAGCAGTTTGAGGCACACGCGCCGTCGCTCGTTACCGAGGAGGTCGTACACCGCATCCTCGTCGAGCGCCGGATCCTGTCGGTCCGAGTCAGCGGACTCGTCTTCGTCCGAAGATAACCAGGATGGGCGCGTAGATGATTTTGACAGTATCATAGTGTATTTTACCTCTGTCGTGCTGTTAAATATGGGTGGTGATCGACATCGAGTGGTGGAACATCGACACCACTCACTCGTTCCAGTTGTCCACGTCAGGTTTCGTCCACCCGAGGTCCGACCACGAGGACTCGGTCGCCCAATGACTCACAGCAAGCAACGTAAACAGCGCACTCACCAGAATCCCCATACCGACCTGAGACGGTAGTTGCGCGGACACGAGTCCGCTGGAGAGCGCGGACGCGAGGAACAGACTCCCCCCTGCAGCGTAGAGATAGCGCTTGTGCCAGCTTACGTCTACGTCCGCACTCGTCCGGTCGGTGTCGTCCGTCCGCTGGACTGAGGTGTCGGTGGGTGTGTGTGCCTCCGCTTCCTCGTCGTGGAGCAGGGATGGCTCGTTGTCGAGGTAGGGATCGAATCGCGAGGCGAGGCTCGTCGTCTCGACGTAGCCGCGACTCTGGTTGTATTCGAGGACCCCCGCCTTGTCCATCTTCGGGAGGTGGGACTGGTAGAGTGCGATATACACCCGCTGTCGCTGCTGGGAGCGGAGTGCGTCGATGGTCGTGTCGTGTTCCAGAGCCGCGATGTGTTCGGCGATGTCGCCCATGCGCGCTGGCTCGTCGCCGTCGTACTCCTGGAGATACTTGAGGACGAGGCGGCGACGGCGACACTGGAGGACGTGGAAGATATCGTCGCGCGTCAACTCCGAGTCCGAGTCGGAGTCTGGCTCCGAGTCCGACTCGGTAGAGGTGCTGTCTGACGTCTCGTTGCGGAGTGTAGCTTCGGGCATATTCGATTCTGCCTTGAACCCATTTCCCCATATAAAGGGACGGTTGTTCCGGTCGTTTCCGCCGTCAATAACTGTTTCACTCGTTTCGCAACGAGTCTAAAGACGTGTTAAAACCGTTCTCGCCCGTCGGAAGCCATCGTTCCATAGTACCGAAAACGCCGGCGAGCCGGCCCAGATCAGCATTTATTACGTGAAAGGTATTTCGAACGAAACGGCAGGTTCTCGATGCTGGTGGGGAACCGGTGACAGGAGAGAACGCGATATCAGCCATTTCGGCCCTTCAAACCCCGATTATCCTGTCGATAAGCCCACCTTACCGGGCGAGACGCGGTGAGAGACGACGGGGGCGGCGCGCTGGAACGGTCGAGAGTGACTGCCGACACCATGTGAGAACGGCCGCGAGACACCACTGAGACGGCACCGTCGACAGGACAGGGGAGTCCTGCGGCTATCGACGCCCTGCCCGTTTCGCCAGCAGTGGGCACGCAGGCGGTCAGCAGACGTTTCCGGACCCAACCGGCCCGGAACGTTCGTCCCTGTCTCGCTCCAGTTGCATCTGGGCCGGCTTTGCCTCCTCGAGACAGATGAGGTTCTCGCGTCCGATGCGGAGTTTCACGATGTCGCCGCCCTCGTCCATACTGGACAGCAACCGACTCACCTTCGCCTTCGACCAGTCGGTGACTGCGACGATATCACTCTGTTTCATCCGCCCGGCCTCGGCGCGCAACATCGCGAGTACCAATTCGTCGTCGGCGATGAGGTCACCGTCCGCGCGGTCCGCGATGACGGCCTCGGCAGAGTCAGATATCGGTTCGGTGTCTCCCTCGTCGTCGGGTACCGTAACCGAGTCACTGGTGTCTTCGACCGCATCGAGCGTCGTCTCGTCGGTCCGGAGGAGGCGCACCTGGAAGGCCCGGACGTTGTCGACCACGTCGATGACGAGACCGCTCCGGATAGCGGTGATCGACAGACCGATACCGACGACGAAGCCGAGGAACGTACTCGTCAGCCACGCGGGCGTGAGCTGACTCGTCGGGTCCGTCCCCAGAGTGGTCTCGAATTGATCGCCCAGGAGGTCGCCGTCCGTGTCCGTGCTAGTCGGGTCAGTGCCCGCCTGATGGACCTCTCTACCGTCGGGAATCCCGTCGCCGTCCGTGTCTGCGACCGTCGGGTTCGCCCCCGCGTCTAGTTCCGGTCCGTCGGCGAGGCCGTCGCCGTCCGTATCCGCGACGGTCGGGTTCGTCCCTTCGTCCAGTTCCCGCTTGTCCGTGAGACCGTCACCGTCCGTGTCTGCGACCGTCGGGTCGGTCCCGATGGAGACCTCTTTGCTGTCTCCGAGGCCGTCGCCGTCGCTGTCCGCCGTGAGTGGGTCAGTGCCCAGACGTTGCTCTTTGCCGTCAGAGAGCCCGTCTCCGTCGGTGTCGGCGACAGTCGGGTCCGTCCCGTGGGCGAGTTCGCGGCTGTCCGTGACACCGTCGGAATCAGTGTCGGCAAGCGTGGGATCAGTACCCTCGGACAGTTCGACGCTGTCAGCGACGCCGTCGCCGTCCGTGTCCGATGCGGCCGGGTCGGTCCCGAGCTCTAGTTCGCGCTTGTCCGTGAGGCCGTCACCGTCTGTATCCGCAGCCATCGGGTCGGCGCCGACGCTGAGTTCGACTCTGTCGGAGAGGCCGTCCCCGTCGGTGTCGGCTGCCGTCGGCGACGTTCCGTGTTCGTTGACTTCTACGCCGTCGGTCAGACCGTCGCCGTCGGTGTCGGTGTTGGTGACGTTCGTTCCCTGATTGACCTCGTTTTCGTTGTTCAGCCCGTCGTCGTCGAGATCGCCGGTTCGGGGGATCTGCTCTTGGGTGATAGAGCGGGCATCGAGTACGTCGCCAGTCTCGGCGTCTCGGAGCGTCAGGTTCAGCGTCGTCTCGGTGCTGTTCGAGTTAGATGGATAAGAGAGCGTAGGCGAAGAGGTATTAGCGAGCGGCGAACAGGTCGTGGCACCGTTCGTTTCGAGACAGAGTTCCGTGTTGGGTCCAGCAGACGACGTCTCCACACTGATGAGATAGGCGTTGACAGCCTGCCCCTGAGCGGTGTGCCCCCAGACATACGTCGTGTTTCCGACAGAACCTGCCGAGTGTGTCTGGCTCACGCCCACGATGGTGGCCGACGCAGTTTCCGCGCTGTCACTTGCGGCGCCCGCGCCGGCTGCGACGCCGGCAGAGAACGCCAGGACTGTTGTTAAAGCCAGGATAACCCTGATTACGCTCGATAACTGACGCTTGTCCATGTTGCGCGAGCAATGAACTCAATAACTGATAGCCTTTTTGGCTTGTCAGACGTTAGTCGGACGTTTTAAATCGAACGGCGGTGCTAGCGGGATTTTTTCAAATAATCCGGTTCGCCCAGTTAATTTCATCTTAATAGGGGAGTTCCAGACAAGAAGGGCAATTCCACTGGTCGGCAAATAGGGGTTCGTGTAGCTTACCCCACATGTCTGAGATAGCAAGTTGATAACCGTCGTAGCTGCCAAGCGGTGTATCGTTCCAGAAAGATTAATCAGGATTTACAGCGAGAATGCGATTCATAACGTGCCGTTCAGCTACGACCGTACGGTCCGGCCGTCGTCTGAGAGTCTTTGGGTTGGACGAGGTCGGACGGGTCTATCGAACTGTCCCCAGTCGTAGAATCGAGCCAAGTGGTGATGTCGTTGACGCGGAGTTTGAGACGCCACGGAAGCTCCTGGACGTCCGGCGACTCCGAGAATATCTTCTCGTCGAGCCCACACTGGTCGTACAGTTTCGCACGGTCGGGCCAGGGTCCCTGATAGCCGGAGACGAACGGCATCGCTCGCCTGAGGAAGTTGTCTATCTGGTTGAACGTGTACGAATCGTACGGCCTGTCCGGCGGTCGGTGGTGGAGGATGTTGTCGTCGAGTTTCCGGAGCGCACGCAGGTAGGTCTGCGTGTTCCGGTGTTCGGGTGGTGTGGCGAGATGCCACTCGATGAGTTCCGCGTCGAGTGAGACGCAGGACTCGACGAACTGGTCGCTCAACTGGAATCGGAACGGCCGCGACGGCTGGTTGAGTATCCCGAACAGGGCCATCCCGTCGTAGAGCCTCTCGAACCGATGGTCCCAGCGGTCGAGTACCTCGTCGACCCGACGCCGGAGGAACTCCTTGCCGGACTCTTCGAATACCGTGGTGTCCCGGGAGAGCATCTCCGAGGCGGGGAGATACCCGAACTTCTCGGCGAAGTGGTTGGCGATGTCCGGGTCGGGGTCGATACGGTACGGCGGACACTTCCGGTCGAACACCTCCACGCCGGTTATCGGCTGGAAGTGCCCGCGCAGCATCGTATCGGCGAGGCCGCCGTGGTAGATGGTGTCCACGTCGAATTGGTCCATGTACCCCGCGTGGTGGATGTGGAGCGACTCCATGATACCGTGGCCGTACTTGACGGTACTCAGGTCCGTGTTCAGATAGCGCTCGTCGACGGAGAGCGCCTGATGAGGAATCCCGTACTGGGTCGCGAGTTTCTCCGCCACGGTGAGTTCGGAGCTATCGGACTCGCCGACGGTGTACGCAGCGTCGAGGTCGGAGATGCCGGCGAGAATCGTGCGTGAATCGTACCCACCGCTCAGCAGGACGCCCTTCCGTCCGGGGAGGTCATTCCGGCGTTCGAGCGCTCGGCGCATCCGCTCGGCCAGTTCGGCAGCGTAGTCGAACTCGCGAGACTCGTAGACGAACCGCCCGAACTCGTGAGTGTCTGTCGCGGTCAACCAACTGTCGAAGGGAATCCGACTGATCTGCTGTAACACCGTTCGGTCGTCGAACACGACACCGAAGTGAAGGAACTCTAAAAGCGGTTCGTAGTCGACTCGCGGGGTGGGAACGGCCGCGGCCACAGTCGCGGGATCGGTGCCGAACACGCGTGTCCCGCCGGTATCCGCGTAGTAGCACTCCCGGCTCCGGACGCTGTCGGTCGCGACGATACCGGACTGGTCCTCGTGGTCGGCGACTACGAGGAACGATCCGTTGAACCCGGTGAGTGCCTCGGTCCCGTGAGCCGCGTACTCCGAAAGTGCCCACTCCGCTGGGTCTGAGCCGTCGATAGAACGAGGATACGCCTCTCCCCAGATGGCACAGGCACCGGCCTCGTTCTCGTAGACGGTAGTTCGACCGGGGATGTCGAGTTCCGAACTCCGAACGCCGAACGTGAGGTCGGGTCCCGAGACGACTCGATCGAACTCGTCCGGTGACCGGTACTGTTCGAACGTGTTCGTATCGCCGAACACGCCGAACAGTTCCTTGTTCATCGGACGTATGTCCCGGTCGACTTGCTTCATCTGGAGCGACATTACTGGACAGTTACACTCTTGGCGAGATTGCGTGGTTTGTCGATGGATCTATCGAGTTGCTTTGCCGTGTGGTACGAGACGAGTTGGAGTTGGACGTTTGCGAGCAGGTTCTGACAGACGGGGTGCGTATCCGGGACTCGGAGATAGGCGTCGGACTCCGCCGCACCCGGGCCGTTCTCCGGTCCGATGCCGATAATCTCGGCCCCTCGCGTCTGGGCCTCCTTCGCGTTCGTAATCGTCTTCTCCGCTTCATCACCCGTGAACAGCCCGAAGACGGGCGTCTGAGAAGTGACGAGCGCGAGCGGGCCGTGCTTGAGTTGGCCCGAAGCGAAGCCCTCCGCGTGTTCGTAGGTGATCTCCTTGAACTTCAGCGCGCCTTCGAGAGCCACTGGGCGACTCATCCCGCGGCCGATGAAGAAGTACGCGTCGTACTCTAAGAGCCGCGAGGCGAGGTCCGCCGCGCGACTGGTCTCGACGACCTGATCGATGTGCGTGGGGACCTGTTCGAGTGCGGCGAGCAGTTCCGGGAGGTCCTCCCGAGTCGTCGCGTTCGGGAGTTCGGCCGCGATCTTCTGCGAGAGGAGGATGAGGGTGACGACCTGTGACGTGAACGTCTTCGTCGCCGCGACGCCGATCTCGGGGCCGGCACGAATGAACACGCTCTCGTCTGCCTCGCGTGCGGCAGTCGACCCGACGACGTTCGTCACCGTCACCGTCGTGGCGCCGCGTTCAGTAGCCGTCCGTAGTGCCGAAAGGGTGTCCGCCGTCTCCCCGCTCTGGGTCACCGGGATGACGAGCGTCCCTTCGGTCGTGGGCCCGGCCATCTTCGCGTACTCGCTAGCACGGAACACGCGGGCGCGGACGCCGGCGTCAGTGAGCATTCGCGCCCCGAACAGCGCGGCGTGATACGACGTCCCACAGGCGACGAGGTGGACGTTTTCGACGCCGTCCAGAATTTCGGCGTCGAGTTCTTCGAGGGCGACCCGCCCGTTGTCGGGGTCAACCCGTCCGCGAATCGTCTTCGAGAGCGAGCTGGACTGGTTGTGAATCTCCTTGAGCATGTAGTGGTCGAACGCACCCTTCCCGACGTCCTCGGGGTTCCAGTCGACGCACTCGCCGCTCCGTTCGACGGAGAGACCGTTCTCGTCGAAGATCTGTGCCTCGTTCGGTTCGAGAACGACCACGTCGCCGTCTTCGAGATAGACGACGTCGCGCGTGTGTTCGATGAACGCGGGGATGTCGCTTGCGAGGTAGTACTGGTCGTCGTCGAGGCCGAGGACTAGCGGCGACCCGGCACGGGCCGCATACACTCGGCCCTCGTCTCTGACGAGGGCGGCGATGGCGTAACTGCCTTCCAGTTCCTCGACGGCGCGTCGGAAGGCCACAATGGTCTCGCTCTCTTCCTTTCGGAAGTGTTCGATGAGGTGCGGGATGACCTCAGTGTCGGTGTCGCTCGTGAACTCGTAGCCCTCGTCGGCGAGGAACTCGCGGAGTTCGGCGTGGTTCTCGATGATGCCGTTGTGTACGACGGCCACGTTGTCCGTATCGCTGGTGTGAGGATGGGCGTTCTCGTCGGTGGGCGGCCCGTGGGTACTCCAGCGCGTGTGTCCGATACCGACGTCACCGGACGACGCCGCGGTCTGAATCTCCTCGCGGACTTCCGAAACGTCGCCCGCGCGCTTGTGCACTGCGATACCGGAGCCGTTCTGGACGGCGATGCCGGCAGAGTCATAGCCACGGTACTCGAGGCGTTCCAACCCGTCGATAAGCGTCCCCACCGCGTCGTCTGCCCCAGCATGTGCGATGATACCGCACATCAGGCCCTCACCTCGCGTCGGCCGTCGGAGGTGGAAGCGGAGGTGGAGGTTGCTGCAGTCGACGCGGGCGGTCCATTCATGGGGTCAATCGAAGTTGGCGACAGTGTTCGTACGTACATGTGTTCTCACCCTGGTCCCGATTCGACGGGAAGGACTCGTTGGTATCCACGGCTTTACCGGCCATTCCTATACAGGGTCTAAGCGGGACACCAGACGGGGACAAGCCGAGTGCAGCGTCCCGAGAGGTGACGCGTCGCACGTCGCCAGCGTTCCCAGACAGTTTACCCGCTAAATAATGAACCGACGACCGAACGTGTGTCCAGCAATGCCTGAGAGACCGTCTCGAAGAGAGTTCCTTGCAGCGCTCACCGCTGGGTCGGCTATCACCGTCTCTGGTTGTGCGAGTGTCGTCGACACCGTCGGCGGTTCCGAGAGCGAGAAACCGACCGAGAGCGAACGGACGAGCGTCCCAAATACGTCGGAATCAGCGGCTCGATCGACCGAGACGCAGACGGCGACCGACACGCCACAAGCCACAGAGACCGAAGCCGGGTGGTCGATAGACGACGTCACGATATCGGAACCCTCGGTGTCGCTGTCCCCTGTTACGCTCCCCGAGGAGCAGACAGCGTACCCGACGATGGGCGACGACGAGGAGACGCTGACCCTCTACGGTAGCTGGAAGTGCCCCTACACGCGAGAGTTCGTGCTCTCGCAACTGCCCGACCTCGTCGACGAGTTCGTCCGACCGGGTGACGTCTCGGTACGGTTCCGGGCGGTCGCCTACCGTGGCAGGGAACCGTTCCTCGGTGCCGACGCGCCGCGGTCGACGCGCGCCGGACTCGCAGTCTGGGAGACGGACCCCGAGTCGTTCTGGACGTACTTCACGTACGTCTTCGCCAACCAACCACAGGAGCGGTATCAGTGGGGGCAACCCGAATTGCTCACGCGCTTTGCAAGCGCTGCAGGCGTCTCCAGTCCGTCGAAGATTCGACAGGCGGCGACATCGGAGAGCGCCTACAGCGAACGAGTCGAGCGGACGCTTACGAGCGCAAACGAAAACGAGATCTGGACGGTCCCCCGCGTCGTCTACGACGGCGACGTGACGGCGCCAACCCTCGACGCCGAGAGTACGCGCGAACAGTTCGAGACGGCCGCCGACGAGTGAGTGTGTCACAAGTTGTCGTGCCAAGTGTGGGGTGTACGGACTGCAGACCGCGTTTAATCGAGATTTAAGCGGTGTTCCGGGCCCGGTGGCGAGCCATTGTTCTGATTCTCTCGCGTGCAAACGCACGCTTCGGGCGGGCACGGGCGCGTCCCGATCTGCAGTGTATGTGACGAACCCAGTCGGGACCAACGGCCCGACCTTAGGCACTTGCGAAGGGAGTCGGCCGGCAGCGTCGACAGTCAGTCTGTCCGGTCGCAGTCGGGTTATTTTCGCCGGATTTCGTCGCTATCGTACTTAGCGGCCGCATAGGAATGACCCCGCAACGTCGTTGTGTGAACGAGAACAGCCCGTATCGGTCGCTGAGGGCTGGTGAACCGGTGATATCTATGAATTCGCTCCCAAGCAACGACGCAATCGACGGTATGAGCCCGATACAGGTGCCCCAGGAGATCACACCCCGAGAGACGACGGTCTGTGTCGTCGGTCTCGGCTACGTGGGGCTCCCGCTCGCAGTCGGCTTCGATAAGTCAGGGTACGACGTTATCGGCTACGACATCTCCGAAGAGACGGTCGCTCGGCTCTCGGACGGCAACGACACCACGGGCGACCTCGGTGACGAAGCGATAGCGGAGGGAGAGGTGTCGTTCACGACCGAACCCGGAAGCATCGCCGAGGCCTCCTACGTCCTCGTCACCGTCCCAACCCCTATCGACGAGAATCAGGACCCGAAGATGGACTTCGTCGAGGGCGCGGCCGAGACCGTCGGTCGAGAGATGACGCCCGGCACCACGGTGGTTCTGGAGTCGACCGTCTACCCAGGTGCGACGCGAGAGGTCATGGTTCCCGCACTGGAGGCGTCCTCCGGACTCGACTGTGGCGAGGACTTCTACGTGGGCTACTCCCCCGAGCGGGCCGTCCCCGGCGACGAGGAACACGGCCTGCAAAACGTCATGAAGATCGTCAGCGGACAGAACGAGGCCGTCGGCCACACCGTCAAGGCGCTGTACGACCACGTCATCGACGCCGGCGTCCACCTCGCGCCCTCGATGGAAGTCGCCGAGGCCGCCAAAGTCGTCGAAAACGTCCAGCGCGACGTGAACATCGGGCTGGTCAACGACCTCGCGATGACCTTCGAGCAGATGGACATCGACACCGAGGCCGTCCTCGAGGCCGCCGGGACGAAGTGGAACTTCCACGACTACAGCCCCGGTCTGGTCAGCGGTCACTGCATCCCCGTCGACCCCTACTTCCTCATCCACCGCGCGAGTCGGGACGGTCGAGCACCGGAACTCGTCGAGGCGAGTCGATCGGTCAACGAGTCCATGCCGAAACACGTCGCCGACCTGATGGTGAAGGCACTGACCGAGGCGGGCCGACCGCTCGCGGACTGCCGTATTCTGGCCGCCGGACTGACGTACAAGGCCGACGTCGCCGACATCCGGAACGCGAAGATAGCCGCGGTCCTCGAAGAACTGCAGGAGTTCGGCATCGAAATCGTCGGGTACGACCCGCTACTGGACGACGAGACCATCTCGAACTACCTCGACATCGAGACACAGGAGAAACTGAACTTCGACGGATTCGACGGCCTGTTGCTGGGAGCGGCCCACGACGAACTGGAGAATCTGAACCCCAACATCGTCGCTGCAGAGCTGTCGGCCCCCCCAGCTATCGTCGACGTGAACCGGGCCTTCGACGAGGCGGACCTTCCCGACGAGGTCGCATACAGGAGGGTCTGAGATGTACCGTGGCCAGACGGTCGGCGTCGTGTTGCCGGCGTACAACGAGGCCGAACACATCGGGTCTGTCATCGAGTCACTGCCCGCGTTCGTCGACCGAGTGTACGCCATCGACGACTGCTCGACCGACGAGACGTGGGACGTGATTCGCGAGTACGCGACCGTGAGCGAGCAGTCGAACCAGCGGATCGCGGCGGCCAGCGAGGCGGCGACCGAGGAAGTGATGGTGCCCGACGGCCACGGCAGCGAGTTCCCCGAAGTCGTCCCTGTCCAGCACACGGTCAATCAGGGCGCGGGTGGGACACTCAAGACCGGCTATCTCCTCGCGGCACGCGACGAGATGGACGCGACAGTCACCATCGACGCCGACGGTCAGATGGACCCAGACCAGATGGACCGCCTTCTGGACCCCCTCGTCGAGGGCCGAGCGGGGTTCTCGAAGGGGAACCGTCTGGCCGACAGCGACGCCGCGGGCGGGATGCCGCCGTTCCGATTGCTCGGCAACTGGCTGTTGACGCTGATGATGAAGCCGGCGAGTGGCTACTGGCGGCTTCGCGACCCGCAAAACGGCTACACCGCGATATCGAAGGCGGCGCTCGAATCGGTCGATATAGAGGCCATCCCGGACGACCACGACTACCCCAACGACCTCCTCGCTCGCCTGAACGCCGCCGGCGTCCGCGTCGCTGACGTACCGATGGAAGCGATATACGGCGACGAGGAGAGCACCATCGAGTTCTCGGGGTTCGTCAAGCGCACCTCGACGACGATACTGCAGGCGTTCCTCTGGCGGCTCCGGAAAGAGAGCTCACAGCGTCGGCCCCACCTCGCAGCGCTCTACTCGGTCGGCACGTTGGGTGTGATCGCCGGCTTGCTCGCGGTGGTCAGTGGCGTCCTGTCCGAGTTGCTCCCCGACGCGCTCGCTGTCAGTTGGCCGAAGTCGCTGGTGACGCTCCTCGGCGGCGTTCTCGCGCTCACGCTGGCGTTCGGCACGGAACGACAGAGCGACGCCGAGGTGGTTCGGGAATGAACGTCGTCGTAACCGTCCAGCACGCCGGCCACGTCCACTTCTTCAAGCACGCTATCGACGAACTGACGCGTCGGGGCCACGACGTCCGGGTGTTCGCCCGTGACAACGAGGCCTCCATCGACCTGCTGGAGTGCTGTAACATCGAGTACGAGGTTCTCGCGGGGTCCTCGGATTCGCTCCTGTCGCTGGCGACGGCACAGGCGACCTACGAGGCGCGTCTGCTGCGCCGCGCGCTGGAGTTCGAGCCCGACGTGATGACGGCCATCGGCGGCGTCGCCATCTCACACGTCGCGTCGCTCGTCGGTGCCCGAAGCGTCGTCTTCTACGACACCGAACACGCTACCCTCATCCGACGGCTGGCGTTCCCCTTTGCCGATACGGTGTGTACGCCGGACTGCTTTCGCGACGATATCGGCTCGAAACAGGTCCGCTACCCAGCCTACCACGAACTCGCCTATCTCCACCCCGACCACTTCGACCCGGACGAGGCGGTCCTCGAAGACGTCGGGCTGGAGACGGACGGCGACGTCGTCCTCGTCCGTCTGGGCGACTGGAGTTCCTCGCACGACGTCGGCGCGAGCGGTATCGAGGACCCCATCGCCCTCGTCGAGCAGTTGGAAGCGGACGGCGCCGAGGTGTTGCTCAGTACCGAGGGCGACCTGCCCGATAGACTCGCCTCCCGGGGCTTCGACCTCGAATCGGACCGCTTCCACGACCTGCTGGCCGCCATCGACCTCTACGTCGGCGAGGGCGGGACGACCGCCGCCGAGTGTGCGGCACTCGGGACGCCGGCCGTCTACGTCAGCGACCTCACGCTGGGCTACCTCGACGAACTCGAATCACGGTACGGCCTCGTCGTCAACTGTGCCGGCGACGGCGGGACCGAGAAGGCACTCGAGGCCGCACGGTCCATGCTCGCGGAACCAGCAACGGAGTTCCAGCACCGACGAATGCACCTCTTGACCGAGAAAGTAAATCCGACCGATGTCATACTCGAACAACTCACAGGCGACCCGAGTGCCCCGCCGAGGGGCACAGACACTGCCGAAGCACCGCCACGGAACGTTGGGTGATGAGATGCGAATACTGCACCTGACGACCGGGCGGCGGTCGTTCTTCGAACAGCAGGTCGAGGCGTTGCGCTCTCGCGGCATCGACTGTACGGTGCTGAACGTTCCGGGCCACTACTCGGCGGACGACCCCCGGAGTGTGACCGACTACCTGAAGTACTACCCGCAGGTGCTCGAACACGGACTGGACGAGTACGACCTCGTCCACGCGAACAACGGTCTCACGGCACCGTTCGCGCTCGCGCAACCGACCCGCCCCGTGGTCGTCACCTTCTGGGGAAGCGACCTCATGGGCGACCACGGATGGGTCTCGAAAGTCGGACAGTACAGCGCGAAGCGGGCCAACCGCGTGATACTCCCCAGCCACAAGATGGCAGAGTACGTCGACTGTGAGTACACGCACATGCCGTTCCCCGTCGACACGGACCGGTTCCAGCCGATGGACAAGGCCGAAGCGCGTGACCACGTCGGCTGGGACCACGACGAGACGGTCGTGTTGTTCCCGTACGACCCGAGTCGGCCCGAGAAGGACTACGACCGGGCGAAGAAGGTCGTCGAGGCGGCCGACGTCGACGCCGACCTGCGGACGCTGACCGGCAAGCCGTACGACGAGATGCCCTACTACCTGAACGCGAGCGATACGGTGCTGGTCACCTCGAAGCGCGAGAGCGGGCCGATGATCGTTCGAGAGGCGGCCGCGTGTAACGTCCCGGTCGTCTCGACGGACGTCGGATTCGTCCGCGAAACGCTGACGGATGTCGGCCAATCGGCCGTCTGTGGCTCCGACATCGAACTTGCCGGCTCGCTCGAAGTCATCCTCGCGAGCGAGCAGCGGCCAGACGCGCGCGAGCGACTGGACCAACTCGACCCGGATGGGTTCGGGCAGCGACTCGAACGGACGTACGCGTCGGTTATCGACCGGGCGAGGGGTGAGGCATGAACGTCCAGCAGACCGTCCGGCGGTGGCTGCCCTCGCGTCTCGACACCGGGGCCGCCGTCGCGGGGCTGCTCATGGCCATCGCCATGTTCCCGCTCCGGTTTTTCGCGTCACAGATATACATCAAGACGATTCCGCTCGTCCTGGGGACGGCCTGTATCCTGTATCTCATCACGAGCGTCCGCGACGAGAGCACGGTCAATGGCCTCCCGACGCTGTCCCGGAACGCCCTCAGACTGCTGCCGATACTCGTCGTCGTCTGTACGAGCGCGATGGTCGTCATCGCCGTCGAACACGGCGAGCGGTCGGTGCTGTTTTTCGACGTGGCCGGCGTCGCCGGGACCATGCTGCTGGCACAGATAGCGTTCTCGGGCAAGCAGTCGTTCAACCGGACACAGATACTGCTCCAGATAGTCCTGCTCGCGGCCGTCGTCCGCCTGAGTGCGTTGTACGTGACTCCGGGACTCATCGGCATCGACATCTGGACCCACATCACCCAACTGGCCGGGGGCATCAAGGCCGCCGGTACGCTCGAGGCGATCTCGAACAACAAGCACTACACCTCGCCGCTGTACCACCTGCTGGTCGTCACCACGTCGCTGCTGGCCGACGTCCCCCTGCGGTTGGCCCTGTATCTCTCGCTTGGCCTCGCGATGCCAGTCGCGATACTGGTCGTGTTCACCATCGCGAACCTGCTCGTCGAACCACGGTGGGCGGCGCTGGCGACGGCCCTGTTCGCGTTCGGTGACTACGTCATCGAGTGGGGGATCCACATCATCCCGACCAGCATGGGTTTGATACTGTTCCTCGGGGTGTTGTACTGGCTGGTCCGAGTGATGCGAACGGACTACGAACTCCGGGAGTTCGGTCTGCTGGTGCTGTTTACCACCGCCGTCATCCTGACACATCAGGTGTCGTCGTTCATCATGCTGGTACTGCTGGGTGCCGGACTCGTCGCGTACCTGGTGCTCAAGTTACGCATCTTCACCCGGTCGCCGCTCGACCCGGACGTGTTCAGGGTCCGGAACCCGCTGAACATCGCCGGGCTGCTGGCGTTCGACGCCGGGTTCATCACGTTCCTCTGGTCGTTCACGCCGTACAACGGGAACTCCTTCCTCGTGACTGTGCTCAGTTACCTACAGGAGACGCTGGCGTCCAGTGCGGGCGTGCTGAACCTCGCCGGCCCGTCCGGCGGAAGCGCCGGCGCGGCGGCGGCGAGTCAGGGACCGACGCTCATCGAGACCGTCGCGACGTACATCAACACCACCGGGTTCCTCCTGTTGCTGTTCGGGACGTTCGTCGGATGTCTGTACGTCGTCAATCGCCGTCGGGCACAGCAGTCCGTGTTCACGCTGCTCTCGGCGTCGGCGATCATGCTCGTGTTCGTCCTCGGTCTCCCGATGTTCGGCATCCGAAACTTCATCCCACAGCGGTGGTTCGCGTTCCTCTATGCCCCACTGGTGTTGCTTACGGTCATCGGGCTCCGCCACCTCGCCATCGAACTCGACAGGCGAACGGTGGCGGTCGTGGTCCTCATCTTCGTCCTCGTGTTCCCAAGCGCGATGGTCATGTCGAGCAACGGGGCTGTCGACAATCCGGTCTTCGAGAATCAGGAGGCCCAGTTGGCCTACAGCGAGGCCGAAATCGACGCCGCGTACACGTTCGGCGAGATGACCGGGTCCCCCGACGGCGACAACCTCCGTCCGGATCAGGTGGTGTTCACCGACCACCCGTACCAGACGCTGTTCAAGCGGACTGGGTCGTATCCGGCCGATACGGCTCGGATAAACGACAGCGAACCGGTCACCCACGACATCACCGTCTACCGACAGGAACAGACAGAGTCGGCCACCTACTTCATCAACAGCAACGGTATCGGCGAGGTTCGAAACATCCCCCAGCAGCGGATCTGCCGATCCAATCAGGCCGTCATCTACAGCAACTCGGCCGTGAAGATGTGCGTCACGTCCCCGGCAACTGACGCCTGACGGGGCACGTCTCGCGGACGGTTACTCCGCGATACTGTCCAGAAACCGTTCTTCTGCCGCGCGGCCGGGGTCGAACGCCTTCCCGTCGCGGTCGCTCGCGAGTGCGTCTTCGACAGTCCGTTCCATGGCTACCTCGACCGGCGTCGAGTCCCAGCCGAGCGCGGCGAGTTTACACGTCGACAGCACGTGTGGGTAGTTACGACCGAGGTGGTGATAGAGGACGAAATCGTCCGGCGTGAGGCCGACCGCTTCGAGTTCGCGGCGACTCGCGTGGACCACTTCGACGGACGTATCGAGCGTCTCGGCGACGAGGGCGACCACGTCTTCCATCGTCAGAACGAGTCGGTCGGCGACGTTGTACGCCTCGCCGGGCGCGCCTTCCTCGGCGACGATTCGGAGGGCGCTCGCCACGTCTTCGACGTAGACGCGGTGCCAGATGGCGGTCCCGTCGCCCGGCACGACGACTCGGTCGTACTCGTCGACACGGTGTATCCAGTACTCGTGGTGGTTCTGGATGCCCGGTCTGTCGGGTGCCCACGAGACGGACCCGGACGCCGACCCCGCCAAGCCGTCGAGTGATTTCGGGCCGTACACCATCGTCGGTCGGACGCTCGTGGCGGCCACGCCGTCCTCGGCCGCCCGAGTTACGATGCGGTCACACTCCGCCTTCCGAGGGCCGTAGCTAGCCATCGTGTCGTCGTCGGCGTGGTCTGACGAGAACGAGTGCAGCGGCGTGACCGATTCGCGCTTCGGGACGTCGTCTCGGGCGTAGACGCCGCCGCTCGACACGTACACGTAGGCGTCGACGTCGGCGAACGTCTCGACCGCAGACCGAGCGTGGTCAGGGTGGAACAGTGCGCAGTCGAGAACGACGTCGGGGTCAGTCCGGTGGACTGCCGCCCGAAACGCCTCGGCGTCCGTCCGATCGACCTCAACGTGCGTGACGGCGTCCCAGCTATCGGACGAGTCCCGGCGACGACGGCTAAACGCCGTCACGTCGTACCCGTGTTCGAGCAGGTCGGCCACAGCGTGGCGGCCGACGAAACCGGTGCCGCCGACGACGAGCGCAGATGCCATGCGAAAAGTTGTATTTACACCAACATAACGATGGCTCCGGCACTGTCTAGTTCTGGACCTCCTCAGCTGGCGTTCGTCCGTCGAGAGCTTGACTCGGCCGTTCGTGGTTGTAGTGGTGTCTGAAGCGTCGTAACCACTGTTTCGCGCTGGATTGACTGCCCCGCCAGAAGGCGTGAAAGCGGTCGATTCGCATGGTCACAGTCTGGAACCATTTTTCGATGTGATTCCGGATTCGATAGTCGAGTCGACCGCTCAAATCGTGGCGAGAGAGGGCAGTCAGATAGCCGCCAGCATCAACGAGAAACACTGACTCGGTGACATCGTGTTTCTGAGTGAGCCGATGCAGGAACGCCGCCGCGGGGTCGGTCCCGCGGCGGCTGAACACGTCAACTTCGAGCAGCAACTTCGATTCTGTGTCGACAGCAGCGTAGAGCCACTTTTTCTCGCCATCGGCCTCGATTTGTTTCTCGTCGACCGCGACCCGCGACGGCTGCACCGTCGACGGGTCGCTCTGTGCTTCAGACACCGTATGAACCCAGTTCCAGACCGCGCCATGAGAACGGTCGACACCCAGTAGTTCTAAGATAGCCACCGTCTCCCTGATCGACAGCCCCGCCGTATGGAGACGCACCCCAAATCGCCGGACGGGTGTCGGGGTACGTTCGTGCTCCCAAACGTCTTGACTGTCCGTTTCTCTGAGGAGGTTTGCGAGTTCCATGAGCAGTTCTCGCTACGGCCACCTCACTTCTCAATCCCTCAACTAGACAGTGTCCCCTCTTTACAACCCCTTTTCTTGCTCTCTTTACCTCTAGAGCGTCGGCAATGTTATATTGTGGCTGCCCTGGTTGTCAACCGGGAAATAACGGCGTTTGCTATCCATCCACCGATGTGGCCGAATCCCAGACCGAATAAGGGTGCAACACACACCACTAGCCCACTGGCGAAAACGACAAAAACGAGTCTAGGTAGCGACCCAGTTGGTGTTAGACCTGCTGCCGAAATGAAGGTCAGCAGTCCGAGAACGCCACCAATGAAACCAGCACGGAGCCCAGCAGCATTTGGATCTGAGGAACGGATTGAGGCGGCGACGCCTGCAATGAACGCTCCGAGTATCATTATACCGGCACTGATGGTTGCCTCCGAATTAGGCACCAACTTCAAAACACCGATGAGAGGTAGTGAAGCTAGTGCTCCAATGAACGCAAGTCGCCATGCTGGAGTAAGCCAGTGAGCGCGGAGGGTTGATACCATATCTACTTCTAAGAGTTTGAATTGTGTATATTTTCTCAAGTTTGAGCAGCTGTATTAGATTAGAGACATCGCACGAACAAGCAAAGTTGTGGAGGACCATTATATTTATTCGATTCGTTTTAGCTGAATTAACCCAAATTGTGAAATTTTGCGATTAGCCCCGATATCCCGCCTGACAGCTTTTAATTCCCGTGGCGAGGCACTGTCTAGTTCTGAATCTCCTCAGCTGGCGTTTTACCGTCAAGCGCTTGATTGGGCCGTTCGTGGTTGTAGTGGTGTCTGAAGCGTCGTAGCCACTGTTTCGCGCTGGATTGACTGCCCCGCC
>NZ_JAMQOR010000005.1:0-83924 GCF_031624555.1 Haloarcula sp. S1AR25-4
GGGGATCTGTGAGCATCGGTCGTAACGGAGCGGTCGAGGGATTTCGGGGATCTGTGAGCATCGGTCGTAACGGAGCAGTCGAGGGCTTTCGGGGATCTGTGAGCATCGGTCGTAACGGAGCGGTCGAGGGATTTCGGGGATCTGTGAGCATCGGTCGTAACGGAGCGGTCGAGGGATTTCGGGGATCTGTGAGCATCGGTCGTAACGGAGCGGTCGAGGGATTTCGGGGATCTGTGAGCATCGGTCGTAACGGAGCAGTCGAGGGCTTTCGGGGATCTGTGAGCATCGGTCGTAACGGAGCGGTCGACTACGGAGAAGCGACACGTTGATGGGCCGCTGAGCGAGTACACGTAGGCATGGACCTTCGCGTCATCGACAAGTCGGACACGGAACTCTCTATCGAGATTGCGGGCGAGGACCACACGTTCATGAACGTCATCAAGGGGGCCCTGCTGGAGACGGAGGGCGTCACGGCGGCGACCTACGACGTGAACCCCGAGCAGTCCGGTGGCCAGACCGACCCCGTCCTCACCATCAAGACCGAGGCGAGCGTCGACGCGCTGGACGCCCTCGAAGACGGCACGGACCGCGTCATCGAGAAGGCCGACAGCCTCACGGAAGCGTTCGAGGCCGCGGCGTAAGCCGTCTCTCTCCCGCTCTCAGCAGACGACGTAGGTGACGAACACGCTGCCGTCCGGCGCGACGTGGATATCGACGCCGACGGTGCCCGCTTCTGCCGCGCGGAACCGGTTCCCGCGCTCGACGTAGCTATCGACGAGCGACGCCGCCAGCGCCGCCTCGCTGTCGAAGTCGCTCACCGAGCGACCGGTTCGGTCGTAGGCGACCTGATAGGCGACGATGTTCGGGCGCTCGCAGGCGAGACCGAACCGTTCGAAGGCGTTCTGTTCGGGCCCCGACCCGTCGCCGGCCCGGGCGGCGACGATGGCCTTGTTGTAGTAGGCCGCGGCGTCGTCGGCCGTCGCGTTCCGGGTCAGGGCTCCGGCACCCTCGCTCGTGCGGCGTTCGTTGAGCGCGTCGAGGTAGGCGTCCTCGGTGGCCGCCAGCGAGAGGCCGTCCGCCGTGTCGGCGCTACCGGGTGCCGACGGAATCTCGGGCGGGCCGGCGGCCGCCTCACTGCCGAATCCCGGGAGCGTGACGACGCCGAAGACGCTCAGCAGGACGACGCCCAGCAGGACGGCGACGGCGGCGTAGCCCGCGACGTACTTCGGTTCGAGTACGTCCCGCCAACTCGTTCCGATGTCCGCCATCGGGTCGGTATCGGCCACCCGTTCGCGCTCGAAGTTCGCGCTCCCACACCGCCTGCAGGGTGGGGAGTTGCGCTGGTGCTGGCGGCCACAGTCCTGACAGACCCAGACGGAGCCGCCGTGGACCTCGCCGTCTGCGGACCGGGTCGGGCCGACGGGCTGGACCGCCCGCTCGTACGTGCCGTGGCCGCAGTTGTCACAGGGCGGGTCGTTCTCTTCGTGAGGTTTGCCACACCACTCACACCGCCATTCCATTGGGTAACCGTAGGTGACCGAGCTACAAAGAGTGCGCGGAACCGGCGTGCAACAGCACGGGGGCCGGACCCCCGCGGTCGCCACCCCGTCCTACAACCGGACCGGAATCCCCTTGCTGTCTAGGTACTGCTTCGTCTCCTCGATCGTGTACTCGCCGAAGTGGAAGATAGAGGCGGCGAGACCGGCGTCGGCACCGGCGTCGACGAACACCTCTTCCATGTCTTCGGGGCCGCCACAGCCAGAGGAGGCGATGACGGGCGTCGAGACGGCATCACAGACCGCCTTCATCAGCGGGATGTCGTAGCCGTCCTTGGTGCCGTCGGCGTCGATGGAGTTGACGAAAATCTCGCCGGCCCCGCGTTCCTCGGCTTCCATCGCCCACGCGACGGCGTCCAGCCCCGTGCCCTCGCGGCCGCCCTTGACGGTGCACTCGAACCAGCAGGACTCGCCGTCCACCTCGACGTAGTGTTCGCCCTCGTCGTCGAAGCGCCGGCGGGCGTCGAGCGAGATGACGATGCACTGACTGCCGAACGCCGCCGCGCCCTCTTCGATGAGTTCCGGGTTCGCGATGGCGCCGGAGTTGATGGATACCTTGTCGGCGCCCGCCCGCAGCGTCTCCTTGATGTCCTCGCGGGTGCGGATGCCGCCGCCGACCGTGAGGGGGATGAACACCTCGTCCGCGACGGCAGAGACGGTTTCGAGCATCGTCTCGCGGCCCTCGGCGGAGGCGGTGATGTCTAGGAAGACGAACTCGTCGGCTCCGGACTCGTTGTAGGCTTTGGCCATCTCCACGGGGTCGCCGGTGTACTCCAGGTCCTCGAAGTTGACGCCGGTGTAGACGGCGGCGTCCCCGTTCTCGTCGACGTCCACGTCGATACAGGGGATGATGCGTTTCGTGAGCGTCATTCAGTACCCGTTCGTTCGCTACAGGGGCGTTTGACGGTTTCGACTGGTGCAAAAGCCGATAGCGGGCGGCGGGCGCGACGACTCACTCCCGGTCGAGTGCGAACAGGCCGTCGTGACTGCCGACGAAGACACGGTCCTCGTCGACCACGGGCGTGACGGAACTGTATCCGACCGGGACCGACCACCGTTGCTCGCCGCTCGCGACCGAGACGCCATAGCAGTTGCCGTCGTTGCTCCCGACGTAGGCCACCTCGCCGTCGGGGCCGACTGCCGGTTGGGTCACGAGCCAATCCGCGGCGTCGAAGCGCCACCGCTGGTCCCCGGTGTCCCGTCGGTGGGCGTGCAGCGACCCGCTGGCTGTCCCGAGCAACACGGTCTCGCCGGTCACGACTGGGCTGCTGCCGGCCAGTGCCTGTCCGGTGTCGACCCGCCACCGTTCGCGGCCGTCGGCCGCGTTCAGAGCCACCAACTCGCCACGCTCTTCCGCTGGGACGCTCGTCGCGACGTACACCGTGCCGTCGTCGACGGTGGGTGTCTGCGTTCGGTGGGCGCCGAGGTCGGTGTGCCAGCGTTCGGTCCCGTCGGCCGCCGCCAGTGCGTTGACGGTCCCGCTGTCGCTCCCGACGACCACCGTATCGGCCGTGGCTCCGGCCGGCGTGAGGCCGTCTGTGTCTTTGCGGGCCGTCCACCGGACGGACCCATCGGTGCCGTCCAGCGCGGTCAGGCCCCCTCCGCTCACGTACACTGTCCCGTCAGCCGCGGTAATCGACTCCAGCGACGTCACGTCGGGGGCCTTCCAGACAGACGTGCCATCGAGACGGACCGCTCGCGTGCTGTCACATCCGGAGACGTACACGAGTTCGCCGTCCCGCGTGCTCTCGCCCACGTCGAGGCCGGAATCGTAGCAGACGGTGTCGTCGGGGTCGTCGAGCAGGACCCGCCACCGTTCCGTCCCACCGGTGTCGAACCCGAGCAGGCGCCACATCGTCAGGACAGCGAGCGTTCCGTCGGCGAGGGCCAGCGCACCGACGGTGCCTTCGGTCTGCCGGTGCCAGGCGACGCGTGCGTGGCGCTCGCCGGTGACGCGGTCGAGGCAGCCAGCGACGGCCGCGCTCCCGAGGCCGCCGACCGTCGCCAACAGGCGCCGTCGCGTGTACTCCATACCACGACTGGACGGGCCAGCAAAAAGTGTCTTCAGGTGGCTCAAAACCGGTTTTGAGCGAGCGAATCCGACAGTTACAGGTAGCCGCTTGCAGAACGCCCGTACATGGGAGACGACCATCACGAGGACGACCGACCGGCGTTCGACCCAGCGAACGTCGAACTGCCATCGAAGGAACCGCCGCTTCGCGAGACGGCTCCCCAGAGCGACTTCACGATGTCGCAGGTGTCGACGGGTGCCGTCGTCGCACTCGTCGGACTGGCGCTTACGTTCGGTATCGCCTTCGCACTGGTCTGACGGGACCGAACGGGGGAGGTAGGTATAAGTGGGTTCGGTGATACGTATGGTATCGTGTCACCCGACCAGTCAATAGGGACGACGGTCTCGACCGGGACCTCGGTGTCGCCCGACGGACGACGTGCCGGGCAAGAAGCCACCAGTACGGCCCGGAGGGGCCTCGATGCCGACCGAGTGGATTTCTGTCAGGTCTTCGTCGACTCGAGTTACGATCCGCACGAGGTCCTCTCGGGCGTCGAGACCGTCGTCGACGACGACACCGCCGTCGTCGGGTGTACGGGCACCGGGAACTTCACCGAGACCGAGACGCTGGCAAACGGTATCGCCGTGGCACTGGTCACCAGCGACTCGTTTCGGTTCGACACCGCCATCGCCACCGGGCTCGGCGAGAACATCCACGGGACTGTCAGAGAGGCCGCACGCGCCTTGCCCGACGACATCGACTATCCGTATCAATCAGCACTCGTCTTACACGACGGTCTGGCCGGTGTCGGCGAGCGACTGGCACTCGCGATCCAACGACGGCTGGGACCACACGTCGGGTTCGCCGGCGGGGCGGCGTCCGACAACTATCAGATGGAGTCGACGCCGGTGTTCTGTGACGGGACCGTCGCGGAGGACGCGCTGGTTCTGGTGCTCGTCTCCGGCACTCAGCGGGCGGTCATCTCGGTCGACCACGGTCACGAACCCATCTCGGAACCGCACGCGGTGACCGACGGGTCGGGTAACGTCGTCCGCGAACTCGACGGTGAACCGGCCTTCGAGGTGTGGAAAAACGCGGTCCGCGACCACGTGACGGCGTTTGACTTCGACGTCGACGCGCTCTCGCTCGAATCGGAGGAGATGAATCGATTGATGGGCGTCTACGAGTTCGGCATCGATCAGGGCAATGGCTTCAAGATACGCTGGCCAAAGTCTATCGGACAGGATGGCTCGCTCTCGTTCGCCGTCGACGTCCCCGAGGGGACCGTCCTCCGCGTGATGTACGGGGGCCAGGAGAGTCAGATAGACTCCGTCCGCCGAGTCGCCGAGGAAGCAGTCGCGCTCGCCGAAGGTGACCTCGCCGGTGGATTCATCTTCGACTGTGCCTGCCGCGAGATAATCCTGCAGGACGAGTTCTCCGATGCCGTCGACGAACTGGCGTCTGTCCTCTCGGTTCCCTTCGCCGGATTCGAGACGTACGGAGAACTGTGTATGCAGATGGGACAACTCAGCGGCTTTCACAACACGACGACGGTCGCCTTCCTGTTGCCCGAGTAACCGATGGACCGAAACGAACTCGTCTCGAAGTTCGCGGAGACGGTGGGCATCGAGAAGGCGGAGTCCGTCGTCGACGAGGCGATGGCCGACATCGGTATCGAGGGGTCTTCGTCGATGACGAACACGGACGCCCGCGACGTCTGTGAGATCATCCACCACGAACACGACGGGTACATCACCCTCGTCGCGAGCGAACTTCGCGTCCAACTGGCGGCCCAAGAGCGGTTCGCCGCGCTCCTCGAGAACATCCCGGACCCGGCCGTCGTCGTCACGTTCGACCAGCAGGAACCGTACGTCAGTTCGGTCAACGACGCCTTCGAAGTCGAGTTCGGCTACACGCGGGAGGAAGCGGTCGGAGCGTCGCTCCCGGCGCTCATCTCGACACCCGATCAGGCCGCTGCCGACATCGTCGCCAACTGGTGGCAAAATACCGACCAGTCCGAACAGGAAGTCACACGGATAACCGCTACCGGCGAGGCCCGGACGTACCTGTTCCGGAGCGTCATCGTCGCCCGCGAGGGCGGCGAGGTCGAAGGGTACGGCATCTACACCGACATCAGCGAGCGCAAGCGCCGCGAGCAGCAACTCGCGTCACAGAACGAGCGCCTCGACGAGTTCGTGAGCATCGTCAGCCACGACCTTCGGAACCCGCTCAGCGTCGCCGCCGGTCACACCGACCTCTTGCTCGAGACGGTCGACGACGAGACGGTTCGAGAGCGCCTGCAAGCCGTCCACGACGCCCACGACCGGATGGAATCACTCCTCGAAGACTTGCTCGAACTCGCCAGACAGGGACAGGTCGTCGGGTCGACCCAGCGGGTCGACCTCGAGACTGTGTCCACCGACGCGTGGGCACAGGTCGATACGGCCGATGCGACGCTGACCGTGGACGCGCCCGTGTCCGTCGACGGCGACCCCGACCGCCTCCAGCAACTGTTCGAGAACCTCTATCGGAACGCGGTCGAACACGCCGGCCCGGCGGTGGCCGTCACCGTTGGGACGCTCGGCGAGGGTGGCCGCGACGGGTTCTACGTCGCCGACGACGGACCCGGCATCGCCGCCGCCGACCGCGAACGGGTGTTCGAACACGGGTACAGCACCGATACCGATGGAACCGGGTTCGGCCTGTCAATCGTCCAGAGCATCGCGGAAGCCCACGGCTGGTCGGTCAGCGTCACGGAGAGCGAGACGGGCGGCGCGAGGTTCGAGATCAGGCGCTGACTCAGGCCAGTTCGTCGTCGATGGTCGACCGGAGGTCGGTGATCTCGCTCGCGTGGTACTGGAGCGTCTCGTCGTTGACGGTGAGCGAGAGGTGGTTCGAGCCGTTTGCCTCGCCCAGTTCAGTCACTGGGGCGACGCCGTCGAAGGCCTCGTGGACGGCTGCTGGGTCGGTGGTCTCGAAGACGACGCGACCGGGCCGTTCGTTGAACAGGAGGCGCTTCCGGGTGCCGCGTTCGACCGTCTCGACGTCGACGCTGGCGCCGGCGTCCTCGTGGACCATCTCGGCGAGTGCGACCGCGAGGCCGCCGTGGCTCACGTCGTGGGAGGCGAGTACGTGGTCCTCGTCGGCCACCTCGGCGATGGTCTGGACGAGGCCCGTCGGGTCGGCAGGGAGTTCGGGGAAGGCGTCGGTGCCGCCGAAGACGGCGGTGTACTCCGAGCCACCGAGGCGCGGGTCGGCCTCGCCTTCGAGGGCGGCGTCGCCGACGACGACGAGGGTCCCCTCGCCGGAGAGGTCCATCGGCGGGGCGTCGTACCCCTCTTTGACGCCGACCAGTGCGAGCGTCGGCGTCGGCGGGATGGGGCCGGTCACCGAGTCGTTGTACAGCGAGACGTTGCCGCCGACGACGGGCACGTCGAGGTCGCTGCACATGTCTGCGAGGCCGTCGACGATGCCCTTGAAGCCGCCGTAGACGTCGGGCTTCTCGGGGTTGCCGCCGTTCAGACAGTCGACGGCGGCGTGGGGCACGGCGCCCTTCGCGGCGACGTTGGTGGCGTTCTCCAGCGCCACGGCGCGGGCGCCCTCGTAGGGCGCGGCGTCGGTCCAGTTGGGGTCGGCGCCGGCCGAGAAGGCAAGCCCCGTGCCGGCCTCGCGGATGGCCAGCAGGGCGGCGTCGTCGCCCGGCAGGACGCTCGTGCGGACCTGCACCTCGTGGTCGTACTGGCGGTAGACCCACCGTTTGGAGGCGGTGTTCGGGCTGGCGACGATGCGCTCGAACGCCTCGGAGAGGTTGACGGTCGGGAGGTCGCGCTCCTGTTCGGGCGGTTCTTCGGCCGGCAGGTCGTTCATCGGCGCGCCGTCCCCGAGGAACTCCGCCTCGACGTCGACGACCGTCTCGCCCTCGAAGGTACAGACGTAGTTCGTCCCGGGTTCGGTGAGTTCGCCGATGACCGAGCAGCCGAGGTCGTAGCGCTCGGCGAGTTCGGCGACGCGGTCGACGTTCTCCGGCGCGACTTCGTACACCATGCGCTCCTGACTCTCGGCGAGCAGGTACTCCATGGCGTTCATGTCGGGTTCGCGCTCGTGGACGCGGTCGAGTTCGATTTCCGCACCGAGACCGCCCTTCGCGACGAGTTCAGAGGACGCCCCCCCGAGGCCGGCCGCTCCGAGGTCGCGGGCCGACTCGACGAGGGCCTCGTCCAGTAGCGCCTCGTTGCACTCGATGAGGAGTTTCTCCGTGTAGGGGTCCCCGACCTGCACGGCCGGTCGGTCCTCCGTCTCGGCGTCCTCCGCGAGGTCCTCGCTGGCGAAGGAGGCGCCGCCGAGGCCGTCGCGCCCGGTGGAGTTCCCGACGAGGACGAGTTTGTTGCCCGGTTCCTGCGCCTCGGCGGTGATGGTGCGCTCTGGCTCCATCAGGCCGATACAGGAGACGTTGACGAGCGGGTTGCCCTCGTAGTCGTCGTGGAACGCGACCGACCCGGTGACCGTCGGGACGCCGATGCAGTTCCCGTAGTGGGAGATGCCCTCGACGACGCCCTCGAAGAGGTAACGGGAGTGTTCTCGCTCGAAGTCGCCGAAGTAGAGGCAGTCCGCGAGCGCGATGGGGTAGGCGCCCATCGAGAGGGTGTCGCGGACGATGCCGCCGACGCCGGTGGCGGCGCCGTCGAACGGGTCGACGTAGGAGGGGTGGTTGTGGGACTCGACGCCCATCGTGATGTACATCTCCTCGCCGTCGCCGTGGCTCGGGAGCGAGACGACCGCGGCGTCGTCGCCGGGGCCGATGACGACCTGGTCGCCCTCGGAGTCGAACGCCGTCAGGAGCGGTCGAGAGGAGCGATACGCACAGTGTTCGCTCCAGAGATTCTCGAAGAGAGCGGCCTCCGCTCGGGTTGGCTCCCGACCGATTTCGTCGACCACGATGTCGTGGTCCGCGTCGGACAGGCTCATTAGGTTCCCGTGGCCACCGGCCGGCTAAATCGCTTTCCATGCAGGTGCGTCGGCGGCGACTACGCTGACACAAAGCGCGCTTCGTACCGGCGCTGGAGATACACCAACAGCGGCGTCCCGAGGAGCGTGGGCCACAGCCATCGGCCCACCGGTGGGAGGAACACGAAGTTCACCGCCGAGAACGCTGTCACGGTGGCGATGTAGCCCGCTCCCATCCGGGTGACGTGTTCGCCGAGCCACGCCCGCGGGTCGGCCTCGGTGCGGAACGACCGGACGTCGGCGACGGTGAGGACGGTTCCGAGGACGCCGAACACGAGCACCACCACGGCGAAGCCGTTGTCGGCGAGTAACTGGAGCGTGCCCATGGCGAGGAGGCCGACGCTGGCGAGGCCGTACAGCGT
This sequence comes from Haloarcula sp. S1AR25-4, assembly GCF_031624555.1. Lineage (NCBI taxonomy): Archaea > Methanobacteriati > Methanobacteriota > Halobacteria > Halobacteriales > Haloarculaceae > Haloarcula > Haloarcula sp. S1AR25-4. The sequence goes on from NZ_JAMQOR010000005.1 coordinate 8,935, forward strand.
GACCGCACCCCAGTCGACGGCGGTCGGCGCGTCGGCCGGTCGCTTCCGCGAGAGAACCCGATAGCCAGAGAACACGAAGTAGAAGCTGAAGACGGCGACCAAAGCGAGGAACTGCCGCGTCGCCGTCGGGTCGAGAGCGAACAGCGCGAGCGCCGTCGCGGCGACGACGACCATCCCGTAGACGTACGCGCGGCCCGCACGTCGGTGTCGCAGGCCGCCTTTCTCCGTGACGAACGCCCCCACCCCCGCGAACAGCGCGAGAAAGCCAGCCGCGATGTGGACCCACAGCGTGGCCGTTTCCACCGTCGTCATTCCCCGGTCCTCCCGAACCCGCCGTCCGTCGGTTGCTGTCGCATCGGGTGATCGTTCGGCGACGGTGACAATAAACGTACTGAGTGGATACTCAGCTATCCGTCTCGGCCAGTAAACTATCGATATACGCCGACCACGCCCTGCGGAGGTCCTCTCCCACGTCCATCTCCAGTGCGACGTGAAACCCGGTCGACCCGTCGGCGGCGGCCAGCAGGAACGCGGCGGTCGCTCGCGGGTCAACGTCCCGAAACACGCCCTCCTCGACGCCCTCGGTGACGATGCGTTCGAGTTCGTCCAGCGTGGCGGATTCGAGCGCGAGCAGTGGTTCCCGTAGCGTCTCGTTGTACGGTGCGTGCGAGAGCAGTTCCATGACGGCGACGTGGAGGCCCGCGCCCTCCTCGCCCGGCGAGCGAAACAGCGACGCACAGGCGGCCCGCAACTCCGCCGCCGGACCCTCGGCGTCACGCGCCGCCAGTTCCTCGCCCAACTGACCGGCCGCGTCTTCGAGAAACGCCGCTATCATCTCGTCCTTGCTGTCGAAGTAGTAGTAGAGGCCCGCCTCGCTGTTCTCGTACTCCTCGGCTATCTTCGCCGTCGTGAGCCGTTCGTACCCGTGTTCGGCGAGCGCCCGTCGGACCGCGCGTACGACCTCGGCGCGGGCGTCGGCGTCCATCTCCGGCATACCGTCGAGTGAGCGCTCACTCGCTTCAGCGTTTCGCACCGGGCTACTCGACGACGTACGACCGGTGTTCGCCGCGGCTCTCGACGTCGACGAAGCGGTAGCGCCGCGCGTCGTCTAGGTGGCCGGCGAACGCCGCGTCGTCGGCCCCGTCGACGTCGTACACCTCCTCGGCACCGACGAATCCGCGGTCGCGAAGCGTCTCGACTGTGGACTCGGGAAGGTCGCACTCGGCGGGGAGTTCGACGACGAGCAGTCGGTCGGTGAAACTCTTTGCCGTCCACGCGTCGGCGACGTCGGGGCGAGCGGCGATGTCGGCGGCTAGCGAACGGACCGTCTCGTCGCGGTCGGACATACACGCGGGTTGGCTCTCCGCTCGAGAGTCGTCAGTCCCGAAGGTGTTCGCACCCTCAGAACGGCGTCTCCACGTCCGTCTCGTCCGGTAGGTCGTCGCCGTCGTCTGCACTCCCGGGGTCGTCCGGTATCTCCCCCGTCTCGCGGTACGTCGCTTCGAGTTGCTGCAGTTTGCCGTTGATGGCGACGCTCTGGTGGTGCATCGAATCGACACGCACCCTCACGAGGTCGTACTCGTGGCGCTCAGTGAGGCCGTTCCACGCGCGAAACGCGCCGACGGTGAGGGTATCGCTCTGCGGGCAGAACTCCGTGGTCGGCGTGAACTCGGCTCGCAGGACCGCCGGGTCGTCGACCTCGCGTGCGTACCGGAACCCGGCGTCGGGGTGTCGGTGGTCCAGGTTCAGGCGGGCGAGGTTGTAGCCGAAGGTCATATCGTAGACGCCGCGTTCGGCGAACAGGCCCATCGTCACGCGGTGGAACGCAGCGTGGTCGGCGTCGGTCAGCACGTCGTGGCCCTCCAAGACCTCGCCCGGGTCGGGGACGTGTTCGGGGACGAACACGTCGTAGTCGTCGAATCCGGTGTCGTCGCCGCCGCGGATGCCGGAGAGGAGACTCATGAACGGAGGTAGACGCTCCACCCCACAGACAGTGTCCCCGAACACGTTCGGCAGAATCCCCTCCAGCAAGTGCGACCCACGTCCGCGTGATGGTAACCACGAGCATCGACGCCGAACGCGAGTACGTAGACGACGGATTCTCGGCACAGACGATTCACGAGACGGAGCGCCAGAAAGTCGTACTGGGGTACTTCGAACCCGGACAGTTCATTCCGGTCCACGCCCCGGACAGCGACGTGGCGATAACCGTCCTCAGCGGCGAGGGAACGATCCGCGACGGCGACGAGGAGCGCTCGGTAAGCGCCGGCGACGTGGTGGCGGTTCCGGCGGGCGCGGACCGTGGCATCAGAGCGGACAGCGGCCGACTCGAAGCGACGCTCGTCACCGCGCCGCCGCCGACCGACGCCGAACACGAACCGGTGCGCCGGGGGCTGAAACGGGGCGAGTTCGACCCCGAGTGACGAACATATTCGGGAGAAGTCCCTCCGCCGGTGACGGCGAACCGCCGAGTGATGCCCGCCGCGAAACTCGACTTACGCAACATGGCACCGCCCGAGCGACACCCGACCATCCACTCCGCGTTCGACGAACTGGAGCCGGGTGAGACGCTCCGCATCGTCAACGACCACGAACCGAAGCCGCTGTTCTACGAACTGCAGGCGGAAGTCGACGCGTTCGACGCCGAGCGCTACGACTGCCGTAAGGAGGAGGAGGGCAAGTACGTCGCCGACCTCCCGAAGAAAGCATGAGCGGCGCCGACGCCGCCGGCCTCGAACGCGTCTCGCTGTCCGACCTCGACGGGTCGGGCCGCGCGCAGTTGTTCGAGGGCGAACCGAAGACGGTCCGACTGACGCTGTCAGCGGGCGACGAGGTGCCGCCACATCAGCATCCGGGCCGGGACATCGTCTTCCACCTGCTGGACGGCGAGGTGGACCTGACGCTGGGCGAGACGACGCTCTCGCTCTCGGCGGGCGACTTCGCCCGCTTCGACGGCGACCAGGACATCTCGCCGGCCGCCGTCACCGACTGCGAGGCGTTGCTGGTCCTCGCCGAGTCGGCGTAACTACGCCGGGACCGCCGCGGTGACAGCGGTAGCCGGGACGAACGACGTTTTCAGGCCGGACGCCGTAGAGCGTCCATGGGTGTTACGGCACGATGGACGCTGACAACCGCTCGGAGGCGGCAGCCGTGACCGACGACGCGCCGGTGGGCGACCGCCCCGTACTGCTGTTCGACGGCGTCTGCAATCTCTGTAACGGGACCGTCCAGTTCGTCATCCCGCGGGACCCCACGGGACTCCTCAGGTTCGCACCGCTGCAGTCCGAGGCCGGGACGGAACTGCTGGAGCGAGTCGGCCTGCCGACCGACGACATGGAGTCCGTCGTCCTCGTCGAGGGCGACGAGGTGTACCGGAAGTCGGCGGCGGCTATCCGCGTGGCGGAACTGCTCGGGTGGCCCTACAGTCTCGCGAGCGTCGGGCGACTCGTGCCCCGTGGGATACGGGACGCCGCCTACGACGTCGTCGCGGAGAACCGATACGACTGGTTCGGGCGCAAGGACCAGTGTATGGTGCCCGACGACGACGTGCGCGACCGCTTCCTCGGCTAGCTCAGCCGAACAGTTCGACGGCCGTCTCGACGGTCCGGTCCCCGGCGTTGCTAGACTGGCGGAGACTCTCCCGCGGGACCGCGAGCAGTCGCTCAGCCAGCCGTTCGCTCAGGCGCTCGACGGCGGCCGTCTGTTCGTCGGTCAGGTCGCCCTGCGCTCGCAACTGTGTGAGCGCCTGTTCGAGTTGCTCTGCCCGAATCCCGGCGGCACGGGACTCTATCTGTCCGATTGCCTGTTCTACGTCCGGCGTCGTCTCGTGGATGTCGTCGTTCACACTCATCGGTTCCAGATGACCGTCACCGTCGCCTCGTCGGTGTCGACGGTCTCGTAGTCGTAGCCGCGGTCCTCGAGTTTCGGATAGAGGTGCTGTGGCGCGCGGTCGTTGTACTGGACGAGGACGGTGTCGTCGTCGAGCGTCGGCAGCAGTTCCAGCGTCTCGGCCAGCGGCTTCGGCGGTCCCAGTTCGCGTACGTCGAGGCGTTCTGTCGGTGCGTCGGCCGGTGCGTCCGTCTGGGCGAGGACGGCGTCGGTTGCCAGTGACATACGCGAGGATTGACGCTCGTCCGCGCCGTCGGTTTCCCCGAACGTGTTCGGCCACACCGACAGCAGGCCGGCGCTCTAACCACCGAGTGATGAGCGCGATACCCGGGAACGTCGATACGGACGCTGGGCCGCCGATGACGGTGCCGTTGCGCCACTTCGTCGTCGCGCTGGCCTTCCTCGTGGCCGGCGTGGCCGTCGGGGTAGCGGGCGGCCGCGGCGGCCACCTCGCACAGGTCCACCTGTTGCTCGCTGGCTGGGTCTGTCTCACCATCATGGGGGCGATGACGCAGTTCGTCCCCGTGTGGTCGGGCGTCGCCCTGCACTCTCGCCGGCTCGCTGCCGCCCAGTTGCCACTCGCGGCCGTCGGGTTCGCGGGATTGGCCGGTGGCCTCCTGTTCGGCGTCACGGCCGTCCTCCCCGTGGCCGGTGTGTTCGCCGTCGCGGGCGTCTGGACGTTCGTCTACACGATCGGTCGGACGCTCGCCGACGCCGAGTGGGACGTGACGACCGCCCACTTCGCCGCGGCGCTGGGCTTTTTCGTCCTCGTGACGAGCGCGGGCGTCGTACTGGCGCTCGACCACGCCGTCGGCGTCCTCCCGATGGTCGGCGTCACGCGGGCCGACCTCCTGTCGGCTCACGCCACGCTCGCGGTGTTCGGCGCAGTCTTGACCACCGTGGCGGGCGCGCTCGCGCAACTCGCGCCGATGTTCACCCAGACCGACGCCACTCGCGTCGGCGGCCTGCTCCAGCGAGCGGAGACGGTGGGCTACCCACTCGGCGTCCTCCTCCTCGCCGGCGGACGGCTGCTGGGGATTCCCGCACTCGCTCGCGTCGGTGGCGTCCTCGTCGCCGGCGGACTGGCCGTCGTCGGCCTGTTGCTGGCCCGTCGGCTCCTCGCCGCGAGCGTCGAGCGCACGCCGATGCTCACCCGCTACGCCGTCGTCGCCGTCACGCTGGTGGTCTGGGCGCCGCTCTCGGCGTGGGCGTGGTGGCAGGACCCGATCGCCTACGGCAGCCTGTTCGGACACCCGGCAGTCGGGACGCTGCTGCTGGTCGGCGGCGTCGGGTTCGTCGTCCTCGGGACGCTGTACCACGTCGTCCCGTTCATCGTCTGGGTCCACCGCTACAGCGACCGCCTCGGGTTCGAGGACGTCCCGATGATCGACGACCTGTACGACGACCGGGTCGCGCTCGCCGACGGGGCCTGTCTCGGCCTCGCTACCGTCGCCGTCCTCGTGGCTGCAATCGCTCCCGTACCGACCGGGAGCAGTCTGCTCGCAGGCGTCCTCGCGTTCGTCGGGGCCGCGCTGTTCGCGGGCAACCTCCTCGGCGTCCTCGTCGAACACGGGCCCCAATCGCTGCCGGTACTGGTCGGGGGGCGGTTCGTCGAGGAGTCCGAGTCCTGACTCGCTCATTCTTCGTTCGGCTGGTCGGTGTACAGCGAGTAGGTCAGCACGGCGAACCCGGCGGCGGTGAACACGCTCTCGACGGCGGTACTCGTCACCACGGGGAACGCAAACAGTTGGTGGAGGCTCCCGGCCAGCAGTGCCCCGGCGGTCACGAGACCGATACCGACCCACAGCGCACGCATCGCAGTCGCTTTCGTCCGGTTGTACGCCCTGTACGTTAGCGTCGTGAGGACGGCCCCACAGACGAGTGTCACTGTCTTGGCCGCCACGAGGAGTACGGTACTGGGGTGCATCATCGTGGTGGGCACTGCACGACTCTCTCAAATATAAACTGGCGTGCGTTGCCAGCGAGTGAGAAGCCCCGCCTCAGCGCACGTACAGGGAGTAGAGGATGATACCGAGGCCGATTGCGGTCAGGGCGCTGGAGACGAAGACGCTGGTGTAGATGAGGTTGACCCCGTAGTACGTCCCGACGACGAGGTCGAGGGCCCCGCCCAGAATCGCACCGAGCGTGACGACCCCGAACCCGTAGGTGAGCCACTTGTGTTGTGGCGTCCCCGTCCGGTCGTAGGCCTGATACGAGTAGTACGTTATCAGCCCGCCGATGATGAGGATGAGCGTCTTCGAGACGACGACACCGACCTGTGAGCTTGGAATGTGAACCATGGATTACGTCTCCTTTCGAACTTCGGACCAGAGGTTTTCGAGCCGTTGGTCCGGGGACCGGGCGCGGTGACTGATGTCGACGGCGAACTCCCGGTCTTCGTCGAGCGCGATGACCACTTCCTTGAAATCGACCGCGTACCGACTGGCGTGTTGCCCGTCGGGCCGGACCTCGACGCCTTCGTACAGCAGGGACGAGTCGGTCAGTAGTTCGAGCTTACGATAGGTCGTAGACAGTGGGACGTCGCTCGCCTCCGAGATTTCGCTCGCTGTCATCGGCTCGTCGAGTACGCTGACGATAGACCGACAGTCCTCGTCGTCGAGGGCGTCGAGAACCGTGGTCAGCTCCGGCGTGTCGTCGTCAGCGAACGGATCCCGAACCATCCTTGTCGCCAACTCATTTCCCGCCCCCTTTAACCTAACCGACTCACGCCGAACGGCGGTCTCAGAGAGTCACGACCGGAATCCCCCAGAATATTCGGGGTTTGGTATATTGATGGAAGCGCCCGTTCCCAGCCGCTGAGAACGGTTCTGTCACCGTGAGAACGCCCCTACGGGGGTTTATGTACACACTCGATACGTTCAGGTGTCCATGAGCAAACGAGTCGGTGCACCCGGTTCAGGTATCTCGCGTCGTGACTTCGTGAAGGCTTCCGGCCTCGGCGGAACGGTCGCTCTCGCTGGTTGTACGGCCCCCGGAAATCCGCAGGACTCGGTCAGCACGTCGACGGAGGCGAGCGCCAGTCAGGCCGGCGGCGACCTGCCGACGACGTCGCCGCCAGAGATCGTCAACGTCGACGAGCAGGGCGGTGAGGTGACGCTCTCGTCCGTGCCGGCACGCCACGAGGCTCACCCGGGCGAGTCGATGGGCGGCCCCGTCGAACTGCCGCAGGTCTGGGCGTTCAAGGCCGACGACGGCGACCCGAGCGTCCCCGGTCCCATCCTCCGGACGACGGAGGGCGAGGACATGGAGGTGACCTTCGACAACACCGACGGGAAGCGCCCGCACACCGTCCACTTCCACGCGGTCCGAAAGAAGTGGGAAGACGACGGCGTGCCCACCACGACCGGCATCCGCATCGATCCCGGCGAGAAACACACCTACACGATTCCCGCGAACGTGCCGGGGACGCACCTCTATCACTGCCACTACCAGACCCACCGGCACATCGACATGGGGATGTACGGCATCTTCCGCGTCGACCCGAAGGGCTACGAGCCGGCCGACAAGGAGTACTTCCTGACGCTAAAGGAGTGGGACTCCCGACTCAACCGCCAGATGGCGGGGATGGACGCGAACTACGACGTGCGGAACCGTCGCCCGGACACGTTCACGATCAACGGGAAGTCTGCGCCGCGGACGCTCCACCCCGAGGACGGGTCGCCCATCATCGTCGAACAGGGCGACACGGTCCGTATCCACTTCTGTAACAACGGGTACATGGACCACCCGATGCACATCCACAATCACCGGTTCCAAGTCGTCGCCAAGGACGGGGGCACGATTCCGGACGTGGCCCGCCACGATCAGGACATCACTAGCATCCCGCCCGCCGGCCGACACACCATCGAGTTCGAGGCGGACGCCGACCCCGGCATCTACCTCGCGCACTGCCACAAAGTCAGCCACGCGATGAACGGGAGCGCGTACCCCGGCGGCATGGTGACCGGAGTGGTCTACAAGGAGGCGATGGACACGGACATCTTCAAGCAATTGATGGAGTACGCGGGGTACGAGGGTTGAGCGAAGCGAGCGGCGGAGCCGTGACCTCCGACGGCTGACCCCGGGACACCGAGCGGTCGACTAGCCGCCCGAGACGTCGCCGGACGCCATCGAGAACGCGACGCTGCTGGTGCAGGACCATCGGACCCACCTCTCACGTGGGGCGGTCGGACCCTCTCGGTCACAGTGCCACGGTACATTTTCCGGTCGTTGGACTCGGGTATCCGGCCCGAAGTGACGCTACGCGCGGGTGGGGACGCGCACGGTGACGAGGGGTCCGACGGCGTGATTTCGACGTCGGCTGCTAGCGGAGGACGGCAGCGAAGACGGTCTTCGAGACTCGAAGTCGTTATATGAGAAGTTGTTCAACTACTCAACCATGTCCGAGACAGACCGCCTCGAACGGCTCATCGCCGACGAGTGTGGGGAGTGTTGTGAGTCAGACGTCGCGGAGCGTCTCGAATCGCTTGAAGCGTATCGGGACGCGATTCCGGACGACGCCGGGACAGACCGGAGCGCACTGCAGACGCTGAGCAACGAGACGCGGTACGACATCGTGTACCTCCTGTCGGCGGCCGACCGGGAGCTCTGTGTCTGTGAGATCAACCCGCTCGTCGACGTGAGCGATAGCGCCATCAGCCACGCACTGTCGGACCTCCACGACGCGGGGCTGGTCACTCGCCGGAAGGACGGCACGTGGCGGTACTACGAGACGACCGACCGCGCAGCGGAACTCGTCGCGGCGCTCGATGCGACGCGGGGTGGTGAGTGATGGCCGAGACGCCGCTCAGGGTAGCGTTCGTCTGTGTCCAGAACGCCGGCCGGTCCCAGATGTCGGCCGCCTTCGCCGAGCGCGAGCGTGACCGCCGGCATCTCGACGGGCGGGTCGACGTACTCACCGGCGGGACCCACCCGGCCGACAACGTTCACGACGAGGTCGTCGCGGTCATGAAAGAGGAGGGGTTCGACCTCACCGACCGGACGCCGCGCGAGATTACGACCGCCGAACTGGAGTCGTGTGCGTACGTCGCGACCATGGGCTGCTCGACGCTCGAACTCGACGCGGACGCCTCGGCGGTGACAGTTCGGGACTGGGCACTCGACGACCCAGCGGGGCAAGATATGGACCGGGTCCGGGAGATCCGCGACGAGATACGGGCGCGGGTCGCCGCGTTGTTCGACGACATCGAGGCGGAGCTTCCGAGCGATGACTGACGAGTGTCACTGGGCGAGTACGGCGGCTATCGGGGTGAGATAACCGTGGCGCTCTCAGAGCTGTGGGCCGTCGAGATGCTTCTGGCGGCGTTCGCGGGCGGTGCCTTCGGGGCGGCGATCGGTGCCCTCCCGTCGTTCACGCTCGCGGGACTGCTGGTCGTCGTCGGTGAACTGTACAAACTCGTCGTCCGGACGACCGGTGCCGACGCTGTCGTCGACATCACGGGGACCATCGGCTTCGGCGTCGTGCTGGGTCCACACGTCGCGTTCGGTGGCGGGGCCGCGGCACTGGCCTACGCGACGAAACAGGGGTACCTCGACGGAGACTTCGAGTACCATCCGGCGAAAGACGTGGCCCGTGGTCTCGGGAGCAAGCCCGACGTACTGGCCGTCGGCGGCGTGTTCGGCGTCGTCGGGTACTGGATAGCGACAGTCTCCAGTTCCGTCTCGGTCCCCGTCGACCCCGTCGCACTCGGCGTCGTCGGTTCGGCGGTCGCACATCGCCTCGCGTTTGGGTACAGCCTCGTCGGTGCGGCCCCCTCCGAGTGGTTCGATATGCGGCCCGACGAACGGGGTCGCGGCACGGAGGACAGCGGCGGAGCCGTGACGGACGGCGGGACGGCGGCAGTCGAACCTTGGCTCCCCTATCAGTACCGCTGGAGCGACGTCGCGATGCTCGGGGCAGTCGTGGGCGTCCTCGGCGGCTACGTCGCGTACCTGACCGCGAGTCCGTTCCTCGCGTTCGGTATCAGCGTCGTCGCGCTGGTCTTTGTCAACGCCGATGTGGCGAACGTTCCGGTCACGCATCACATGTCGCTGCCGGCCAGTACCGCGGCGCTGGCACTGGTCGACGCCCCGGCGGCCCAGCTCACACCGGCGGTGGTAGCCGGGAGTGTGCCGCTCGGACTGGCGTTGTTGGTCGGGGCGGCTTTCGGCGTTCTCGGGTCGCTCCTCGGCGAAGTGGTGCAGCGAATCTTCTATGCCCACGCCGAAACGCACTTCGACCCGCCAGCGGCGAGCATCGTTCTCACGTCGCTCGTCGTTGCACTCCTCGCACTCCTCGGCGTGGTCGAGTCCCCAGTCTGGGTCCCGCTCCCCTGAGCGACGCGGCGGTGTCGGCCCGCCGGTCCGACCCCGGGCCGGTACGCGTTCGTGGCTCTCGTCGACCCGCGCGGACTCGGATTGCCCCGGTCATCGACGTCGAGCGGGACGTTCCGGTCGTGTCGAGATGAAAGACGTTTTCATTTTCCCATCGGAAGACGGACGGGATGTCGCACACTGCGACAGACCCGCCGTCGTTCGAGCGCGGGTCACTGGTCCCCGTCGTAACGTACCTCCTGACAATCGCTGTGCTGTCCGGATTCCTTCTCGTCTCCTCGGGGGAGTCACCGTCGCCCCTTCTGGGAATGGTCTGGGGGCTGTTCCTCGTCGCACTCGCCGTCGGCGCGTTCGTGGTCGAAGGGGTCTCCCCGCGCTCGCTCGTACCGCCCCTCCGTTCGGTTGCCCCGGTGTTCGCGCTCGTCGCGGCGTTTTGGGCGCTGTACAACCTCCTCGCGTTCGGGCTGGCTCTCGGCGGCGTTCCCGGCGTCACGACCACTCCGTCGAGGGTCACGGCGCACCCGTCCCTCTACCTCGCTGCCCTCGGGAGCGCTCTCCTGTTCACCGCGATTCCGGAGGAACTCGTCTTCCGCGGGTACCTCCAGTCGAAGGTCGGAGCGCTGGCCGAGAGCCGAACGCGTCGTTCGGTCGCGACCGGTATCGCGGTCGCGGCGGTCCTCTTCGCACTCTTTCACCTCCCACGGTGGTTTCTCGCGTCGGGCCACGGCGTCGGGTCGGCGCTCGCGGTCCGATTGCTCGGTCTGACGCTCATGGGGCTCACGTACGGGCTCGTGTACGCGCTGACGCGGAACCTGTTGCTGGTCGCCCTGTTCCACGCGACGATGAACCAGCCCCCGTTCTTGCTCACGGTACAGTTCCCAGCCGAGTTTCACCTCCTCGTCGGCCTCGTCGAGTACGCCGCGATGGTCGCTCTCGTCGTGGTCGCCGTGCGGTTGGGCGGGTCGACTGAGCTGACTGTGTCACGGGCCCGACACGCGCCGTCGTCCGCCACCGACGACTGAGCGCCGCGGGTGGCGGCATCGCCGTCGCCCACCCCTAGTTTTAGGCAATCCTAAATCATCTCAGTCTTCGTCCGAACGTGTTCGCACCCGTCGTCGGTCCCCGAGAACTGGGGCTGCCTACAAACCCGAGGACGGAGAACCGCCGCCTGTATGCAAGTCTCACGACAGACGCTTGCGAAACTGCTCGTCGCCGCGTTCGTCATCAACCTCGTGGTGATGGGCGCGGGCGCTGCGCTCGCCTACGAGAAGGCACCGCCCATTCCCGAGCGGATCGCCGGTCCCGACGGCGAGACTATCGCGACTGCTGCGGACGTACAGAACGGCAAAGAGACGTTCCAGAAAGACGGCCTGATGAACCACGGGTCGATACTGGGCAACGGCGCGTACTACGGCGTCGACTACACCGCCGACACGCTGGACCTGAAGGTCCAGTACATGCGCCAGTACCACGCCCGGGAGGAGTACGGCAGTGACTTCGACGCGCTCTCGGCCGAGCGACAGGCCGCCATCGAGACGCGCGTCGAACAGCGTCTCGACCGGCAGGGCTCGGGCGACGTGGTGGAGTACTCCGCCGCCGAGGTGTACGCCCACCAACAGATTCGCGAGGAGTACGTCGAGCGCTACCACGAGGGGAGCCACGAGCGTGGCGTCCCCGAAGGCATGATCGCCAGCGAGGACGCCGCCCGGGACTTCGCGGACTTCGCGCTCTGGACGGCGTGGTTCTCCCACGCCGACCGCCCGGCGGGTGACCACTCCTACACGAACGAGTGGCCCTACGCACCCGGTGCCGGTAACGACGCCACCGCCGCAGCCATGACGTGGAGCGTCGTCGCCATGGTGTTGCTCGTCGCCGGTGCGGGCGCGGCGGTGTGGCTCTACCGCAGCATCGACCTCCCCGAACCCGAAATCGAGGGCATCGACGTGCCCGCGCCCGACAACGTGGCGTTGTTCCCCGGCCAGCGGGCGGCCACGCGGTTCATCCCCATCGCGGCCGGGTTGTTCCTCGGGCAGGTCCTCCTCGGGGGCCTGCTCGCGCACTTCTACGTCGAGCGCGCCTCGTTCTTCGGGCTGGGCGAACTCGTCGGGGTGAACGTCCTCCAGTGGCTCCCCTTCGCCATCGCGAAGACGTGGCACATCGACATGGGTATCCTCTGGATAGCCACCCTGTGGCTCGGTGCCGGCCTGTTCCTCCCGCCGTTGCTGACCGGGCACGAACCCGACCGGCAGGGCACGCTGGTCAACGTCCTGCTGGGCGCGCTCGTGGTCGTCGTCGTCGGCGGCCTCGTCGGCATCTGGCTCGGCATGCAGGGCTTCTTCGAGGGTGACCTCTGGTGGTGGCTCGGCAACGAGGGGCTCGAGTACCTCGAAGTCGGCCGCGTCTGGCAACTCGGTCTGCTCGCGGGCTTCCTCATCTGGGCCGGCCTCGCCTACCGCGGCTTCAAGCCGCTGCTCGACGACGAACCGAAGTACGGCCTCTCGCATCTCATCCTCTACGCCGGTGGCTCTATCGCCCTGCTGTTCACCGCTGGCCTGCTGTATACCCCGAAGACCAACATGGCCGTCACGGAGTTCTGGCGCTGGTGGGTCGTCCACATGTGGGTCGAGGGGGCCTTCGAGTTCTTCATCGTCGCCATCGTCGGCATCACGCTGGTGTCGATGAACCTCCTGAAACGCCAGAGCGCCGCCAAGGCCGTGATGTTCGAGGCGCTGCTGGTGATGGGCACCGGCGTCATCGGCGTCTCCCACCACTACTGGTGGATCGGGATGCCCGACATCTGGGTGCCGCTGGGGAGTGCCTTCTCCACGCTGGAACTCGTCCCGCTGGTGTTCATCCTCTACGAGGCCATCAACGAGTACCGCGCGATGGCCACCGGCGGCGAGAGCTTCCCGTACACGATTCCGTTCATGTTCATCGTCGCCTCCGGCGTCTGGAACTTCGTCGGGGCCGGTGTGCTCGGGTTCTTCATCAACCTGCCGCTCATCAACTACTACGAGCACGGCACCTACCTCACCGTCGCCCACGCTCACGCGGCGATGTTCGGGGCCTTCGGCTTCCTCGCGCTGGGTATGGCGAGCTACATGCTCCGCATCAGCGTCGACCCGAGCGACTGGGACGGGTCGTGGCTTCGGGCCGCGTTCTGGTGCTGGAACGTCGGCCTCGCGCTGATGGTGCTGGTCTCGGTGACGCCCATCGGGTTCCTCCAGCTAGAGGTGGCCTTTACCGAGGGCTACGCCGCCGCCCGGAGCGTCGCGTTCTACGAACGCCCGCTGGTGCAACTGCTGTTCTGGGCGCGGATGCCCGGTGACGCACTCATCATCCTCGGGACGGTCATCTTCACCGCCGACGTGCTTCGCAAGCGGTTCTCCCTGCGGTCGGTGCTGGCCGACGACGACGACGCGCCGGTGTCGGACCCGGTCGTCTCCGACGACTGAGCGACCGCGAGCCGTCGGTTTTTCCACTCTTTCGAGAGACGGCGGCTCGATAGCGACGGGTCGTACCGAGAGTCGCTTTCTCGGACGTAAACTGGATGGGACTATATCGAATCCGGATGGGTTCGGTCCGGTTCCCACCCACTGGGAACACGCTCGACCCGTTTTTTGTCGGGCAGACAAGTGTCGCGTATGGGAGAACTCGACCACGAGGTGGACACCCCGCGCGGCGCGACCAGCCGCGAGTGGGAAGTATTCTGCCGGGAGGCGTCGGCGGACGCGCTCACGCACGTCGGGAGCGTCAGCGCCCCGTCGGCGGACATCGCCCGCGAGCAGGCGACACAACTGTTTGCCCACGCCGCCGAGGCGCTGTGGCTCTGTCCGGCCGACGAGACGGTCCGGGTGCAAGCGGAGTCGCTGGCGCTCGACCCAGCGGCGGACGGGACCGACGCGACGATGGACGCCGAGTCGATGCAGGCGGAGACCCTGCGAGGTGAGCGGGAGTGATCTCCGTCTCGAAACTGCTGACCGACCTCGACGCGGAGGGCGACGGCCTGCGTTATGACGCCGCCGAGGAGTCCACGAAGTCTCAGATCCGCGACGAGAAACAGCGCCGTCCGGTCGTCGTCTGGAACGTCACCAAGCAGTGTAACCTCTACTGCGATCACTGCTATGCCGCCGCCGACACCGACATCGCCGACGGCGAACTCACGACGGCGGAAGGAAAGGCCCTGTTAGACGACCTCGCCGACTACGGCGCGCCGGTGATTCTGTTCTCCGGGGGCGAACCGCTCGTCCGGCAGGACCTCGAAGAACTCGTCGCGTACGCGAACGAGGTCGGCGTCCGCCCCGTCCTCTCGACCAACGGCACCCTCATCACCGAGGAGCGAGCGGCGTCGCTGAAAGCGGCGGGGCTGAAGTACGCCGGCGTCTCCGTCGACGGCCTCCCCGAACGCAACGACGACTTCCGCGGGATGGAGGGGGCGTTCGACGGCGCCGTCCAGGGCATCCGGAACTGCCTCGACGCCGGCCTGAAGACGGGCCTTCGCTACACCATCACGGAGCGCAACGCGCCGGATCTGGAGGGCGTCGTGGACCTCCTGACCGACGTCGGCGTCGACCGCTTTTGCTTCTATCATCTGGACTACGGCGGCCGCGGCACCGAGATCGTCGACGCCGACCTCACCCCCGTCGAGCGCCGGGAGGCCGTCGAGCGGGTGTGTGACATGACCCGGGAGTACCACGACCGGGGCGAAGAGATAGAGACCCTGCTGGTCGGGAACTACGCCGACGCGGCCTACCTCGTCGAGTACGCCCGCGAGCACATGAGCGAAGCCCAAGCCCGCAGAGTGTACGAATACCTCCGGGTCAACGGTGGCGACCCGACTGGCGAACGCGTCGCCGACGTCGACTATCAGGGCAACGTCCACCTCACCCAGTTTTGGCAGGGCTACTCGCTGGGCAACGTCCGTGACCGCCCGTTCGGCGACATCTGGGAGGACGAGTCGAACCCGCTCGTCCGGGCACTCCGAGAGCGCGAGGACCGTCTCACGGGGAAGTGCGCGGACTGTCGGTACGCGGGAGTCTGTCGCGGCGGGTCGAGACTCCGGGCGCTCACCGTCGAAGACGACCTGTTCGCGCCGGACCCGCAGTGTTACCTCGACGACGACGAGATTCGTGGTCCGGAACCCTTCGCCGGCGGCGACGCGACGAGTCCGGCGGACTGAGCGCTTCGGGTCAGGGGTTGCCAGTGGTCGTCGAGGGACGTATCAAAGCCCTCCGCGTTGAGGCCACGGCCTCATTCTACTCCCCGCGGTACGTCCATATGCGACCGTCGACGACGGTCGCGGCGTATCGTGTCAGTGACTCCAGTCTCGTGGGAGTGAGCAGAACGGTTCGTTCGGGCCACGACCGCCCGTTGGACGCGGGCGGCCACTGCTCGTGTTCTCTTTCGGTGACATCACGCCCCGTGTACCGGGGCGCTTTTGGCCGGGCCACCTCTATGACCGCTCGTGCTGTCGGTCGAGCTTCACACGCACTCGGCGCTGTCCCACGACGGGCGCGACCCGGTCGAGCTACTGCTGGCACAGGCAGAAGCCGTCGGACTGGACGCGCTCGCAGTCACCGACCACGACGAACTGGACGCGAGTCTGGAGGCCGCCGACCTCGCGCCGGAGTACGGTCTCGTGGGCATCCCCGGGATGGAGGTGACCTGTGCGGCGGGGCACGTCCTCGCGCTGGGTATCGAGTCACCGATTCCGGCGGGCCTGTCCTTCGCCGAGACGCTCGACCGCATCCGCGACCAAGGGGGGCTGGCCGTCGTGCCCCACCCGTTTCAGGAGTCCCGTCACGGCGTCCTCGAACACATCTCGAAGGACGAACTCGCGACGGCGGACGCCATCGAAGTGTACAACTCCCGCTTGCTGACCGGCCGGTCGAACCGACAGGCAGAGCGGTTCGCCCGGCGGCGGGGGCTGCCGATGACCGCCGGGAGCGACGCCCACATCGCCGAGATGGTCGGGCAGGCCGTCACGAAGGTCGACACCGACGAGCGCTCCGTCGACGCCATCCTCGACGCCGTCGAGAAGGGACAGACGACCGTCGAGGGCGAGCGAACGCCGTGGCGCATCAGCTTCCGGCAGGCCGCCGGGGGCGCGAAGCGCCGCGTGAAGAGCCGACTCGGGAGCTTTCTGGACTAATGGAGGGCACAGACGAGGCAACCGTTCGCGCCGCCGTCGAGTCCGGTGACTCGCTCCCCGGTACCGCCGGCTTCGCGGGGCGACTCGACGACGCCCTCGTCAGGGACGTACTCGGGCGGTATCCGCTGTTCGTCGAGAGCGGCGCGGCCGGTGGTGCTGTCCCGGACGCCGACTGGAGCGCCGACCCCACCGAACTGGCCGACCCCGACCCGGTCCCGGCGGGCCACGTCCGCGACGCCGACGGGACGCGCGAGGTGTGGTCCCTGCCGGACCCGGACCCCTTTTCGAATCCCGAGACGGCCGTCGAGGCTGTCCGGGACGCCGTCGAGACGAGTATCGACGCCGTGGACGCGGACGGCCTCGCGATTGCCTTCTCGGGCGGGGTCGACTCCGCGCTACTGGCCGCTCGACTAGACGCGCCGCTGTACGTCGCCGGATTCCCCGACAGCCACGACGTCGAGGCGGCCCGGTCGGCGGCCGAGTTACTAGGGCGGGACCTGCGAGTGGTCGAGTTGACCCACGACGCCATCGAGCGGGCCGTCCCCGGAATCGTCGCCGCCACGGGCCGGACGAACGCCATGGCGGTCCAGATCGCGCTCCCGCTGTATCTGACCGCCGAACGAGTCGCTGCCGACGGGTTCGACCGACTCGCGCTCGGACAGGGCGCCGACGAACTGTTCGGCGGGTACGCCAAGGTGGCGAAAGCGCCCGAGGACCCGCGCGTCGACGCCGACACGGTACGTGGCGCCCAGCGAGAGGTGGTCGCGACGCTTCCGGACCAGCTATCTCGCGACGTGCTAACCCTCCGGGCCGCGGGCGTCGAACCGGTGACGCCGCTGCTCCACGACCGCGTCGTGTCGGCGGCCCTGCGACTGGACGACCGGATGCTCGTCGACGGGGAGACGCGCAAGTGGGCGCTCCGGCAGGCGGCACTCGGGTCGCTGCCCGCGGCCGTCGCGATGCGAGACAAGAAGGCCGCCCAGTACGGGTCGCTGGCCGCCCGGGAACTCGACCGACTGGCCCGACAGGCGGGCTATAAGCGCCGGATGGACGACCACGTCACCCAGTACGTCGAGTCGCTGGTCGAGTGATTACTCCGTCGGTGTGTCGCTCCCGGTGATGGCGACGGGGCGCTCGGAGTCGAGGATGACCGCTTGACTCACGCTCCCGAAGACGAACGCACCCAGCGGCGACCGCTTCCGACCCCCGAGGATAATCATGTCGACGTCGTATTCCTCGGCGATGCTCACTATCTGCTCTTCCGGCGCGCCGTAGGTGGTGACCGTCTCGACGGCGACGCCGGCATCACGCAACGCTTCGACCATCGTCTTTCCGGCGGGCGTCTGTTCGACGGTCGTCTTCTCGGCTGTCTCCTTGGTGTCGAAGACGTGCAGGACGACCGCCTCCACCTCCTCGTCCGCGTACGGCAGTGCCGTCGTCGCCGCCACCTGGGCGGTCGCTCGCTCCTCACTCGCGTCCACGGGAAGTAACACCTGATACATGCCCCCCGAGACGGGTCTTAGACCGATAGTTAGCGACTGCTTATCGTCTCGATGGCCTGCGTCCCGATCTCTACGACGTCCGCCGGAATCTCGTCGCGCCGGTCGGCGAGGTCCGCGGCCGTAAACCACGTCCAGTCGTCGGCCGGTTGCTCGCCGGGGTCGGGGTCGATGTCGCGGGACGGCGCGTCGCCATAGAAGATGAAGTCGACGTGCTGGTGGCCCACCTCACCGCGCTCGTGGACGTTGATGTCCTCCAAGAGGAAGTGCTGTGGCTGTGGAATCGAGCGGACCGTCTCGCTCTCGATGTCTTCCTGTGGGGCGACGAGGTCGACGGCCATGCCCAGTTCCTCGCGCGTCTCGCGCAGGGCGGCCTCGTGGGGGAGTTCGTCACGGTCGACGTGACCGCCGGCGGGGAGCCACATGTCGAGTTTGTCGTGTTCGTGCAGGGCGACGCTCCCCTCGCTGACGGCGTAGACGGTCGCGACGAAGTGGCGGGTCGTCTCCATACGGGTGGCGACGGGACAGGGGAAAGTCTACGTTACGAAGTTCAGGGGTGGACGCTGTCCTCGGCTTCCAGCAGTTCGTGATAGCGGTTGCGGATGGTGACCTCGGAGATGTTCGCGACTTCGCTGACCTCGCTCTGTGTGACCTTCTCGTTGGTCAGCAGCGAGGCGGCGTACACCGCGGCCGCGGCGAGACCGACGGGGGACTTCCCGGAGTGAACGCCTTCCTCTTTGGCGTTCTTCAGTAGTTGGCGGGCGCGGCGTTCGACCTCCTCGGAGAGGTCGAGGTCCGAGGCGAAGCGCGGGACGTAGCTCTCGGGGTCGGCGGGCTGGATTTCGAGGCTGAGTTCCCGGACGACGTAGCGGTAGGTGCGGGCGATCTCGTCTTTGTCGACCCGGGAGACGTTGGCGATCTCGTCGAGCGACCGCGGGGTGCCGGCCTGTCGGGCGGCGGCGTACAGCGACGAGGTCGAGACCCCCTCGATGGAGCGGCCGGGGAGCAGATCCTCGTCGAGCGCTCGGCGGTAGATGACAGAAGCCGTCTCGCGGACGTTCTCGGGGAGGCCGAGCGCGGAGGCCATCCGGTCGATCTCGCCGAGCGCCTGCTTGAGGTTGCGCTCTTTGGAGTCGCGGGTGCGGAACCGCTCGTTCCAGGTGCGCAGGCGCTGCATCTTCTCGCGCTGGCGCGAGGACAGGGAGTTGCCGTAGGCGTCCTTGTCCTGCCAACCGATGTTGGTCGACAGGCCCTTGTCGTGCATCATGTTCGTCGTCGGCGCGCCGACGCGGGACTTCTGGTCTTTCTCCTTCGAGTCGAACGCACGCCACTCGGGGCCGGGGTCTATCTCGTCTTCCTCGACGACAAGCCCACAGTCCTCACAGACGGTTTCGCCGCGCTCGCTGTCGGAGAGCAGAGAGCCACCACACTCGGGACAGACGAGTCCCTCGTCTGCCTCCTCTGTTGTCTCGTCGACGTCGGTTTCGTTTTCATTCGTGTATCGGCGGATGGTGGTATCGGTCATTGGTAGCGAACTGACGGGTCTGGGTACCCGAAAAACGTCTCTTGTACCCTTTTGTTGTGGCCGGAGCAACTTAAAACCTTTCCCGATTCACAAACATAGCGTTTGCCTTTCGTAAAACTCCGTTGGTAGTTTTTGCCGAAATACTTCCACTGCGAGAACTGCCCCCAACAGTTTGGCCCCCCGTTTCGAAACGCTTACCGCCGGTCCGATACTCCGCCCGGACATGAGCGACAACGCCGTCGACCCGAGCGAGGTACGTCACATCGCCGACCTCGCCCGTATCGACCTCGACGACGACGAGGTCGAACGGTTCACCGAGCAGTTCGGCGAGATTCTGGCCGCGTTCGAGGCGCTGGACGAGGTGCCCGAGACCGAGCGCGAGGCAGACCTCGCGAACGTCATGCGACCCGACGAGGTCCGAGAGGGCCTGCGTCAGGAGGAAGCGCTCCAGAACGCCCCCGAGACGGAGGCCGGGCAGTTCAAAGGGCCGAAGGTGTCGTGAGATGACCGACTACAACGGCTACATCGCCACGGAGACCATCGAGGGCGCCGACGACGGCCCCCTCGCCGGCCGCACCGTCGCCGTCAAGGACAACATCTCGACCGAGGACGTCCAGACCACCTGCGGCTCCGCGATGCTGGAGGGGTACGTCCCGCCGTACGACGCGACGGTCGTCGCGCGTCTGAAAGAGGCCGGTGCGACCATCCCCGGGAAGACCAACATGGACGAGTTCGGGATGGGGACGACCACCGAAACGTCGGCCTACGGCCCCGTCGAGAACCCCGTCGCCGAGGGGCGGGTCCCCGGTGGCTCCTCCGGTGGCTCGGCGGCCGTCGTCGCGGCGGGCGACGCCGACATGGCACTGGGAAGCGACACCGGTGGCTCGATTCGCTGTCCGGCCGCCTTCTGTGGTGTGGTCGGTATCAAGCCGACCTACGGCCTCGTCTCTCGGTACGGCCTCGTCGCCTACGCGAACAGCCTCGAACAGATCGGGCCGATCGCCCCATCCGTCTCCGAGGCCGCGGAACTGCTGGAGGTCATCGCCGGTCCCGACGAGCGTGACGGGACGACGCGAGACGCCAGCGAGGCGGTCGAGGGCTACGACTTCGCCGACGCCGCCGACGGCGACGTCGACGGCCTCTCTATCGGTGTCCCGACCGAACTCCTCGACGGCGCCGACGAACAGGTCGTCGAGACGTTCTGGACGGCGTTGGACGACCTCGAAGCGCAGGGCGCGACTTACCACGAGGTCGACCTCCCGAGCGTCGAACACGCCGTTGAGGCGTACTACGTCATCGCGATGTCCGAGGCGTCCTCGAACCTCGCCCGCTTCGACGGCGTCCGCTACGGCCAGTCCGGCGGCTACGAGGGCAACTGGAACGAGTCCTTCGCCAATTCGCGCGAGGAAGGCTTCGGCGAGGAGGTCAAGCGCCGCGTCCTGCTGGGCACGTACGCCCTCTCGGCGGGCTACCACGACAAGTACTACAAGAAGGCTCAGGACGCCCGTGCGTGGGTCAAGCAGGACTTCGACGAGGCGCTCTCGGAGGCCGACGTGCTGGCGTCGCCGACGATGCCGGTGCCGCCGATGAAGCGCGGCGAGAGCCTGGACGACCCGCTGACGATGTATCTGGCCGACGCCAACACGACCCCGGTGAACCTCGCGAACCTCCCGGCCATCTCGGTGCCCGCCGGCGAGACGGACGAGGGCCTCCCCGTCGGCCTGCAACTCGTCGGGCCGGCCTTCGGCGAACGGACGATTATCCGGGCCGGCAGCGCGCTGGCCTGATACTGGTGGCTGTAACAAACTGAAGTAATTCGCCACCCCGAGGTGGCGAATATCTTTACGAACTTACAGCCACCAGTATGAGAACCCGTGCCGAGACACCGGCATAGCGCCGGTCGATGTCCCACCCCGTCACGCTTTTTATACGTCGTGTCGAAATGCGAACGATAGTGCCTGCCACCCACTCCACCCTCCGCCTGCGGCTGGCTGCCCTCCTGCTCGGCCTCGTCGCTTTCGACGTGGTCGCCGTGGTCACGGCATACGTGTTGGTCCACATCGCCTACGGCCTGCTGCCGATGTTTGGCCTCCCGGTCGGCGCGTCCTTCTGGACCCAGGGGTTCCATCTCGTCTCGCTCCGGCCCGCGGTACTGGCCGGAACGCCGCTCGTGTTGGCCTTCCAGTTCGTGTTCGGCTATCGGGTCACGCTACGGGAGGCCACCGACGGCCCGGACCTGCCCGAGGCGTCCGAGCCAGAGACCACCAGAGAGCGCTTCACCGCCATCAAACACGAGCGGACGGCGACACAGCTCCGCGAACGGGTCACGCGGCTGGCCCAGACGGTGGACATGTCGACACCCGACGTGCGTGTCATCGACTCGACGACACCGAACAGCTACGCCGCGAGCCGGCCCGGCGAGCGGACGCTGTTCGTCACAACGGCGCTCGTCGACCAACTCGACGGCGACGAACTGGACGCCGTGCTCGCCCACGAACTCGCCCATCTGAAAAACGGCGACTCGTTCGTGATGACGGCGGCGGCGTTCCTACCGATCGTCAGCGCACGCGCCACACGGTGGCTCCGAACGACGCTCGAAACCTCGGTGTACACCCACTGGTTCTTCGACGGCGAGACCAGCAGAAACGCCATTAGCGCTGCCTATTTCTACCTCCCGCTGGTCGCGTTCGCGTTCCTCGCGATGCCGTTCACGGCGGCGCTGTATCTCGCCAGTACGGCTTGCTACCGGCTCTTGTCCAGAGTCCGGGAGTACGCCGCCGACGCCGGCGGTGCCGCCATCTGTGGCTCCCCGGCGGCGCTCGCCAGCGCACTTGAGACGGTGACGGACGACCGGCGTCCGGACGCGGACATTCGGACCGCCGAGACGGGCGTTCGGGAGCTGTGCGTGGTACCGTACACGATTACGGACGAGACGCCCGACCCGCCGGCGGGGCGGGCCGAACGGATCGCCCATCGGTGGCACACCGTCACAGAGCAGATACTGCCCGGGTCCCATCCAGACGTTGACGACCGCATTGCCGCCTTACGGGGGCGACAGTCCGACCTCGACCAGCGCAGCTAGTCCCGCACGTCGATGATGAGGCTGGTGTTCGGGCGACACGAGACCGTCCGGACCTGTGTCCCTGGCTTGAAAGAACAAGCAGCAGCGGGCGTAACGCACCTGTTTGCAGCGGTTTCCCGGTATACTTTTTATACAGTGTTACGAAGGAGGAACTATGGCAGCCCTCCCCTCCGCCAAACTGCCGCTCCGTGCGCGATTGGTCGCCCTCATTGCGGTGCTCGTCGCCTTCGACGTGGTCGCCGTGGCCGCGGCGTACGTGCTCGCTCACGTCGCGCTCGGACTGGCCCCGCTCTTGGCTTACCAGTGGGACAGCCTGTTCTGGACGATGAGCTTCGACTACGTCCCGCTGCGGCCGGTGCTCCTCGTCGGGACGCCGCTGACGCTCCTCGCGCAGTCGGTGTTCGGCTATCGGATGACGCTACAGGACGCGCTGGCCGACGGCGAGCGAACGGCCGAACGGACGCCCGAGGACGTCGAGGCGATGCGCGCGAAGATAGACCGGGCCGACACCGCACAGGCAGTCCGTGACCGCGTCGAGCGGTTGGCCCACACGGCGAACATGACCACGCCGGACGTGACTGTCGTCGCGTCGTCGACGCCCAACAGTTTCGTCGCCGGACGGCCCGGTGAGCAGACGCTGTTCGTGACGACGGCGCTCCTCGACGCGCTCGACGACGCGGAACTCGACGCCGTGTTGGCCCACGAACTCGCCCACCTCAAGAACGGCGACGCGTTCGTGATGACCGCGGCCGCGTTCCTGCCGGCGGTCACCGCCCGGTTCAACGCTGTCCTCGCGGACCAGTGTCGACATCTGGCGATAGTGGGCAGGCTCCTCGGGAGCGACGCCGAAGCCGACGACGAGGACGACGGGTCGAGCGGATTCGGCCACCACCAGATCGCCGTCCAGTTGTTCGCGCTCGTCGCGATGCCGACCGCCGCCGCGCTGAACCTCGCCAGCACGGCCTGCTACCGGCTCCTCTCCCGTATCAGGGAGTACGCCGCCGACAGCGGCGGCGTCGCCATCTGTGGCTCGCCCGCGGCGATGGCGAGTGCGCTTGAGACGCTCACTGCCGACCGTCGGCCGACCGCGGATTACCGCACCGCCCGGACCGGCGTCCGCGAACTGTGTGTCCTCCCGTACGCTCTCGACGAGGCGGGCGACGACCCGACGACGGATCGAACCGGGAGGGTGGGTCGGTTGTGGCGGAGGGGCTGCGAGCGCGTCCTCCCCGACTCCCATCCCGACGTGGCCGACCGAATCGACGCGCTCGGCGAGCGACAGGTCGACGTCGACGGCGGTCGGTCGCGACGCTGACGACCGGCACGGTTTATCCGCTGGCGTTCGTTGCACCCCTATGACAGACGACGAGGGACGACTCGCGTGGATTCACTGGCCGACCGTCGCGAAAGGCGTCGCCGTCGGTGTCGGCGTCGGACTCATCCTCGCACTGATGCTGGAGGACTTCGTGTTCGGGATGCTGCTGGGGTTGGTGAACGGCCTCGCGTTTGGCATCGGGTGGTCGCGCTCGCGGTGAGACCCCAGTAATCAGGTGAGCCGTTTTTCTCCGGGTACGACCAAACCGACCTGTACGCCTCGCTCGCCGACCGCGCCGAAGAGGCGCTGTCGGACCCGCGGGTTCGCCGTCGCTGTTCGTTCTCGAACCGTGGGCGGGACCGGAGAGACAGTGACGAAGACCGGGCGTCGGGGCAGACAACCCTCACGGACTGCTGCGCTACAGGACGGAGTCGTAGACGGTCGCCAGTCGGTCGACCGCGTGGTCGACGCTGACTGCGTCACGACGCGCGAGACAGGTCTCTCGCAGGCGCTCGCGCTCGTCCAGCGTCCGCTCGATAGCCTGTCGGAACCTGTCGACGTCGCCCTCCGGGTAGGAGTACCCCGTCTCGCCGTCGTGGATAGTGTCAGAGAGCGCACCGGCGTCGACGCCGGCGACAGGGGTACCACAGCAGTTGGCTTCCAGCGCGACCAGCCCCTGCGTCTCGACGGGACTCGGGAACGCGAACACGTCCAGCGCGCTGTACAGGGCTGGCAGTTCCTCACGGTCCAAGAACCCGAGAAAGCGGACGTCGACGTCGGCCTCGGCGGCCATCGCTTTGAGGTCCTCGCGTGCCGGGCCGTCGCCGCCGAAGACGACGGTCACGTCGAGACCCTCACAGGCCGTGACGATGTCTTCGAGGCACTTCTCGTGACCGTGCCGGCCGGTGTAGCCGACGAGGGGACCGTCCGGCAGGTCGTGGCGCGCACAGAAGTCGTCGCTCTCCGACGGCCTGAAAAAGTCCGTGTCGACACCGTTGGAGATGACCTCGACTCTGGCGTCGGCACCGACCGTCTCCCGGACGTGGGCGGCCGCGCGCTCGCTCGGGGCCACGACGACAGCGGCACGGTCCAGAAACCACCGCTCGTAGTGTTCGGCACTGGACTGGACGGCCGACTCGACGGTCGTGTTCGAGGAGACGTACTCGGCGTACTCGCCGGTCGGCGTGTGATAGGACGCCACCAGCGGCGCGTCGAGTTTCCGCGCGAGTCGCTGGCCGGCCATCCCGAGACTGAAGGGCGTGTGTGCGTGGACGACGTCGGCCCCGTTGACCGCGTCCGGAATCTGGGGCATCCCGAGGCGGAACCCCTCGTAGAACGGGAACGGCAGGCTCCTGACCGGATACTCCCCGTCTTCGGCGTCGTGGTCGCTCCTCGGGTAGACGACGTCCATCCGACCGCCGCGGGCGTGCCAGCGGTCCCGCCACGTCTTGACCGTGTACGTCACCCCGTTGACGGTCGGGAGGTACGTGTCGGTGAACGCGGCCACCTGCGGCAGTGTCATCGACGCGGCGTAATCAGACCAGCGGGTAAACCCTTGCTATTGGCCGCGAGAAGCCCCCCGCCGTCGGTGGGCTTTTCAGCCCCCGTCCTGTCCATCTCCCAATGGCTTCGGACCGCTGGCTGTACGCGTGGGCGCTGGGCTCTGTTGCACTCGGTGCCGCCTCGTTGCTCGTCCCACTGTACTTCGTCACTATCGGCGGGAGCACGCTCTTGCTGGGCGTACTCGCCGGTGTCGCGGCCGCCGCGGGCGCGCCGGGCGCACTCATCTTCGGCCGTATCGCGGACCGGACCGGCAAGCACCGCTCGCTCGTCCTCGTGGCGCTGGCACTCGCCGGTGGTGCGCTCGTCGTCGTCTCGCTGACCGAGTCAGAGTGGGTCGTCATCGCCGGCAACGGGGTGTTGTGGTTCGCCGCCGGTGCCGTCGCACCGGTTCTCACGCTGCTCGTCACCGTCGGGTCGCTCGAACGCGACTGGCCGGGCCGCTTTGCCACGCTCAACCGCTATCAGGGGTGGGGCTGGGCCGGGGGACTCGTCCTCGGACTGGCGTGGACGACGACTCTCTCCGGGCCGCTCGGGACGAAAGTAGCTCAGCAGGCACTGCTGTGGCTCTGTGCGGGCGTGGCTGCCGTCGCGGCCGTCCTCGCCGCCCGGTGGCTCCCCACCGGCGTGCAGACGGCAGACGCGCCCCGACCGAGCCGTATCGCTCGCGCCATCGCTCGCTCCCGTCGACTGCCGGTTCGCAGTGCGACGTTCCCGGTCGGACCCGGCCGCGTCTACTGGCTCACGCGGTCGTTCCATCCCCGGCAGGTCCTCGCTCGCCTCACGCCGTCGCTGTCGCTGTACTTCGCCGCCATCCTCGCTGTCTTCGCCGGGTTCGGCGTGTTCTGGGGGCCGCTCCCCTCGTACCTCTCGGGGACGCTCGGCTACGACTCGGGGACGATATTCGCGCTGTATCTGGTGTCCAGCCTCGGGTCGGCGCTGTTCTACGGCGGGGCCGGCCGACTCACAGACCGGTACGACGCCACGGGTATCCAGACCGGTGGGCTGCTGGCCCGGGCGATACTCCATCCCACGGTGGCTTTTGTCACTGTTCTCGTCCCGGTGGCGTCGCTGGCCCTCCTGACCAACGGCGTGGTGTTCGGCCTCATCGGCGTGGCGTGGGCGCTCATCGCCGTCACCGCCGCCAGCATCGTCACTCGTCTCGCACCCCCGGCCATCCGCGGAGAGTCCTTGGGGCTGTACACGGCGCTTTCCGGCCTCGCGAGCGGCGTCGGGTCGATACTCGGTGGATGGCTCGGCGGCTACGGGTTTACGCTGGCGTTCGGCGTCGCCGGCGGATTGGTCTTCACCGGGACGGCCGTCGTCGCCGTCCTCTGGCGGCGGACTCCGACGACGGTCACCGAGCGACCCACCGGCGCCGACTGAGGTCTCGTCTCGGTGGTTGGCGTCGCCAACGCGTTCGCTCGGACGATGACTGTGGTCTCTCGCCCGTCGGATACGTAACGGCCGGTGAGTCGAACACGGTTCGAGTGGGCGGTCGTCCGGGCTCAGACCAGTTCCTCGTACGTCTCGACCAGTCGCTCGCCGACCCGGTCGAGGCCGTGTTCGCGGGCCGTCTCCATCGCGTTCTCGCCGAGTCGCTCGCGGAGGTCCGGGTTCGCTTCCAGACGCTCTACGGCCTCGCGGAACTCCGCCTCGTCCGAACAGATGAGACAGTCGTGGCCGTCCTCGTAGTACTCCCGGAAGACGGGGATATCCGAGAGGACGACGGCCTTGCCACAGGCCATCGCTTCGAGGACGACGATGCCCTGATTCTCGACTTTCGAGGGGAACAGGAACACGTCGCCGGCCCCGTAGGCCCCGCGAATGTCGTCGACCCAGCCGGTGAACGTGACGTTCTCGGGCGGGTCCGACGTCCACTTCCGCACCTCGGCCGACCCGTGTGGCCCGTCGTCGTACGTGCCGAACCACGCGAAGTCGTAGTCGGTCTGCTGGGCCAGTTCGCAGAACGTGGTCAGGCCCTTGCGTTCGAAGACGCTCCCGACGGCGAAGACGACCATCCCGTCTAAGTCGTACTGCTCGCGGTACTCCTCGCGGAAGGACTCGAATCCATCCAGCGGGGCCGTGTCGACGCCGTTGGTGATGGGCCGGATGGGCGCGTCGACTGGATAGTCTTCGAGGACGCCCTTCGTGTACTCGGAGGGACAGAGGACCGTATCGGCCTTCGAGTAGAACCACTGCAGGTACTCGCCCAGCGCGGGTGCGACGAGGTTCGACCCGCGGAAACTCCCGCGGAAGTCCTCCCGGGTGACGTGAGCGTGCAACACGAGCGGGACGTCGTTGCGCGTAGCGTGGCGAGCGACGGCGACCGATCCCGGCCCGATCATGTTGCAGTGAGCGATGTCGTACTCGCGGAACACCGGGTCGTCGAACGCGATGTTGCCACCGACGGCCCAGCCGGGGTGGCCGTCGGTCCACGGTGTCGTCAGTACCTCCACGTCGGTGTCGGCGAGCGCCTGTCGCTGGTGGTCGACGGACGTACCGATGCCCGACCGATCGAGGCGGTCGGCGAGTTCGAGGTAGTTCAGGACGCGCACGGACGGTCCGACCGTGGCCGCGAGCAAAACTGTACCGACTCCGTGCGCAGTCCGGAAGGCGTTTTTACGCGCCGGTCGGAGTGTGTGCGATGACAGACGAGGCGACTATCGCTCGCGAGCGTATCGACCGCCTCCAGTCGATGGCTCGCGACGCCGTCTGTGAGGGGCGCGAGGACCGAGCCCGCGAGTACGTCAGGCGGGCGCGACGCATCGCCGAGCGACACCGTCTTCGCCTCCCGCGGGAGTTCGAGCGGTCGATATGCCGCTCCTGTGATACGTTCCTCGTCCCGGGCCGAAACGCTCGCGTCCGTACCCGGTCGGGTCACGTCGTCGTGACCTGTGAGTGTGGGTCACACGCTCGCTATCCCTACGACTGACGGTTTTAGGACTGTTGGTTTTAAACGTATCGAGCCCTTTGTGCGCCCATATGTCTGATACCTCTCGAGAGCAGCGAATCCACGAACTCGACGCGACACTTCGCGTCGGGAAGAACGGTATCGAACCGGTCGTCGACGAACTGAACACCCAGCTAGAGGACCGCCAGTTCGTGAAAGTGAAATTCCTCCGGTCGGCCCGCGGGGGCACCACCACCGAGGAACTCGCCGACGAGATGGCCGAACAGGTGAACGCGTCCGTCCCGCAGGTACGGGGCCATACGGCGGTGTTCGAGCGGTGATGCAGGTCGAACCCATCTCCAATTTCTTCCAGAATCTCGGACTGGGTTCCGGTCTCGCAGGGACAATCGCGCAGGCTGTCGTCTTCGTCCTCGTCGCTATCCTCGTCTACGTACTCGGGAAGGCTATCGTGGTCCCCATCGTCGACCGGTCGCTGAAGTCCCGTGACCTCGACGAACACGCCCGGAACCCCATAAAGAAACTCACGAGCATCGTCATCGTCTTCGTCGCCATCTCGATGGCGTTCGGGTTGGCCCAGTACGGGAACTTCCTGCAGTCGCTCGCGACCATCGCGGCCGCCGCGACGCTGGCAATCGGACTCGCGATGCAGGACGTGCTGTCGAACTTCGTCGCCGGCATCTTCATCTTCACCGACAAGCCGTTCCGCATCGGCGACTGGATCGAGTGGGACGACAACGCCGGCGTCGTCGAGGACATCAGTCTCCGCGTCACCCGCGTTCGCACGTTCGACAACGAGTTGCTGACGGTTCCGAACTCACAACTCACCGACGGCGTCATCAAGAACCCCGTCGCGAAGGACCAACTCCGTCTGAAGTTCGTCTTCGGCATCGGCTACGACGACGACATCGACGCGGCGACCGACATCATCCTCGAAGAGGCAGAGGACCACGAGGGCATCCTCGAAGACCCCGGCCCGTCGGTCCGACTGGTCGAACTCGGCGACTCCTCCGTGGGTCTGCAGTCCCGCATCTGGATCGACAACCCCAGTCGCTCGGACTTCGTGAAGACCCGCGGTGAGTACGTACAGGCGGTCAAGGAGCGGTTCGACGAGGAAGGCATCGACATCCCCTACCCGAACCGCACCATCGGCGGCGGCCTCGAACTCGCCGGGATGGACAGCGTCGTCGAACCGGCCGACGACTGACCGACTCTCGATTTTCCGTTTCGTCGCCGCCGTCGAGCGACGCCCGTACCGATCCCTCGACGCCGGCAGAGCCGCGACTACGGCCGAACCGCTCGTCGTTACGTCCCGCTGTAGCGGCGTCTCGCGGACGTAAGACTCCGGGAGTAGATACCGAATGAATGGACGGACAGCCGAGATTGCCCGGCGTTCGGGCGTGGGTAATCCCGTTTGCCTCCTCCACCCCGCGACCCCACGAGCGACGGGTGTTCGATGGTCCGCTGCTCACTTCCGTGCCTGACGGGCTGCCATCGACTAACCACGTGGGCGCATCCCTGCAGATGCGACCACGTGGACCGCCGTCCCCGTGGGACGAGGCTTCTACGTTGGCTCACGGGGTCCACGTCCGTCTGACCGGACGCCCCCGGGGTTCGGTCCCCGCTCATGACCACAGTGCGGGCGAGGAGGGGGGCCAAGCCCCCCGACCTAGTCCACTTCGATGGTCCGCCGCCGCCCCATAAGGGCCTTTCGGAACACCCGGGGACTGTGTGGCGATTCGGTCAGAAGAGTCCCAGCGCGCGAGCGAACCACGCCGACCCGACCGGCACTGGCACGCTTGCGAGGACGACGGCCCACCGGTGGTGTTCGATGAGCGTCGACTCCGACAGCCCCAACACGAGGCTGACGGGCACCGTCGCCGCCCAGAGGAGGCTCAGACCGACGATGAACAGGCCCAGAACGAGCGTCGCGCCGGCGGCGATGCTGGGGTCGGTCCGCCCCTCTCGGCCCGCCGCGAGGACGATGATGACGACGAGCGAGAGGACGGCGGGGATGACCGGTGAGATACCACCGGAGCCGTAGTAGGCGCCGACGGCGCTTGTCGTCTCGACGATGACGTACGGCACCGCGAGCGCGACCAGATAGAGGACGCAACCGGCGATACCGACGGTCGGTGCGGTCCGTAGGTCGTTCATATCGGCGCTCGGGTCGGCGGCGTCTTAACACCGACGTTCGAGCGAAACGACGAAATGGCCGCTCGAACTATCGACCGTATGGGATTTGGCTCGACGGCGAAGAAGATACAGAAAGTGGCCGACGTCGCCGACAAACTCTACACGAAAGTCAACGAACTAAAGACGCAGGTCCAGGAGCTCCGCGAGACGGTCGAGGACACGAACGGCCGGGTCGACGACGTAGAGCGCCAGGTGGCCGAACAGCGAGCGCTGCTGGAAGCCATCGCGGACGAACAGGGCGTCGACGTCGATGCGGTCCTCACCGACGACGTCGAGAGAGCGCCAGCAGACGCGGCGGAGACGGCACACGGCGAGGAGTGAAAGGGGCCGTCACAGGTCGACGGTCTGGTCGTCGAGGTTCGGAAGCCGAATCGTCGCCGTTCCGTCCTCGGTCAGTTCTATCGTCCCGTCGACCAACTGCGTGAGAGAGTTCATCGTCTCGTCGTCGTGGGCCGTCGACGTGACGGTGTAGAAGCCGACTGCGCCGGCGTTGTCGACGCGCGAGGTGAACATGTGAATGAAGCGGAACACGCCCTGAAGATTCGAGTAGACCAGCAGCGGCGACAGGGAGTCCACCAGCACGCGGGTTCGTTCGATGCCGTCTTCGGTGTAATACGACTGGACGAACTCGGAGAACTTGATACCGATACTGCTCATGTCCTTCGGTGATGACGTGTACTTCGTGTACTGGTCGTCGGTGACCGACTGGCCGAAGGTCTCCGAGACGGCGTCGACGACGCCGAGCGGCGGTGCGTCCTCGTCCCCGCCGGCAAACAGTGTCCGATAGTCAGAGCGCACCCTGTCGGCAGTGTCTCGTGTCGTCACGACGATACCCCCCTCGCCCCGTCGCGACCCGGCCGCGAGCGCTTGCATCCCGAAGCGACGTTTCCCACAGAGTGGTGGCCCGGTTACGAGGACGTTCGTGCCGGGGTCGAGAGCGAAATCGAGGCGGTCGTATCCGATATCGTACATCAGTATTCACTGGTCGGCTGTAGTGAGCGAGCACACCAGAGCGATATTCCCACACGTACTCGAACAGACATATAATCTTTGTCTTGTCTCTCAGACGAGAGGTGGTCGGCGTCGACTGATCGCGCGTGGGTATCTCTCACGAGCACGATACAGAACCGGATGGTTTAAACCGGAACACCGAATTACGTATTCACGTAGGGCGCTTAGCTCAGCCTGGACAGAGTGCTTGGCTTCGGACCAAACCGTCGGGGGTTCAAATCCCTCAGCGCCCGTGATTTTGCGAGGAACGGACGTGACGAGCAAAGAGCGGTCGCTGCGGATTTGCATCAGGGAGGAGCTTGCTCCGACCGTGGTTCAAATCCCTCAGCGCCCGTACAACGAACCGACGAGCGTAGCGAGTCGGTGACGTGAACCGGCACTACGGATTTGAACCCTGCCAGTCGCGCACAGCAAAGCGAGCACGTCTGACTCCGGTTCAAATCCCTCAGCGCCCGTCTTGTTACATCACGCGTCGGATAGACCGTACAGCGGCCGGATTGGCCCGATTCCAACCACTCCGTTCAGGCTGAGTTGAACACGCGACGTCGCGCGAGTCGATGCCGTTACGGCTTCAGCTAGAGCCGACGGAAGAACGGGAGTAAGTATTGACTCCCAATATCGTTCTGGAAGTCGAGTCATCGCCTAGAAAGCCTATTACGACCGATGGTCGATATCCACCATGTTTCAACTATCCAACTGGATTCGTTTGACTTCGTTGGCGGTGTTGCTACTTCTGGTAGCTGCTGTGATTGGATTCGGGTTTTCGATAGCCGGTGTTGAACCAGATGTCGCCACCCCGAACGCTGATAATGGGTCGACCAGTGAAGCACCCCCCACAGAACGAGAGACGCCGCACCCGGAGACGGGCACGCAGAACGATCAGATATTCTGTGACGACCCCGGAAGTGGCTTCGAGTGTGAACCCGGCATGCCCCTTCGGAACGGTTCGACGTACACCGCGCCAGACTCCAACGAGACCCAGGAGCGCAACGAGACGGACGACGCATAGCGGCGTGAGTGGAGTAAACCATTGTAGAAGTTGAACCCACTCAGAGGCGGCGGAACGACGGAGACAGCTAGGTAATCAGGTAACTATGGGAGAGACCATACCATTTTTTAGAAGAGTGGTTGGTTTCGAGCTATTCAAATCGAGAAGACTGCTTAACCGAGTGTGCGAACAGAGCGAGGGTACAGAAAACACTTACAATCTATTGTCAAATCCAACATAATGGACCATTCTCGTCGAGAGGCTATCTACGGTCTGTCAAGTGCGATGCTCGCCCTCGCAGGGTGTTCTGTTCCCGGAGCAAAATCAGCTTCACCAACCGAGACAACCGAACAGGAAACAGCGGTAGATGTGAGAGTTATCAATAACACCTCGACAGAACAATCAATCAGTATCACGGTGTCAGCAGACTCTTCGGTGATTGTACAAGAGACAGTGATAGTCCAGTCTGGCGAAGCCACGGTAGTCGAAGCGGGTATCCGCCAACAGGGGACATACGAACTGAGCGTTGAGGGCAACGGTATGAGTGATACCGGGTCGGTGACACTCGGAGAATATCATATCGAATACGGTCGAAACTTTCGTGTCGAAGTCCGCCCTGATAGTATTTCTATTGGTGTATATGAGTAAGACAGCCACTATTTCATCTGTATCGACCGTTCAGGAATGTGCTTATTGCGGGGGTGAGACTTCCCAATTATCGCAAGAATATCTTCGGTAAGTGCCTGTGAATAAAAACAGCTGAAATAGAATATTGAAATATGACTGGACGAGACTCCGCTTTTTTATCAGTTTACCTTGGCACCTTGATTCTCCTATCAGGCTGTATTGCTGGACCGATTAGTGGTCAGGGGAGTTCTGTTCCAATCGCTGTTAACAACTCTGTGAATACAACTCAGAGCTACACGTTTGAAGTCTCGGTAGTCGAATACCCAGCAAATATCAGCGTGCAACGAAGTGATGGACTTGATTCTACTGGACGTATTAGTCCTGGGTTAGCCGTATCGGAACCAGGGGATGACCGGTACTATACTGCAGTTGAATTTCCTAATTCATCTCGACTCCACAGCCGTTACACGCTTTCTCCGGGTGAAGGGAAGCAAACTGAAATTGAAGGGTTCTCAGCAGACAGCGCAGTTATTGTCGTTATTTATCGGTCGGAAAGTGAGATTGTTTCGTATGTGACCGCCAATTGTGATGGTGATTTAGCCTTTCTCGAAGTTACAATGTTCCACTATGGGGCGGGCGCGAGCTACGATTGCACAGGTGGCTGGGGCTAAAAGACGGAAGTGGGGGGGTTCTGTTACACACTTCAACTGTAGTGAGCGACGCAAGGTGTCTCAAGAAAGTCGGAGCGGCGACGGCCACCGGCCCGAAAAGCTCGAAGCTCAGTTCACTCGAGGTCGAAGCGGTCGAGAGTCATCACTTTGTGCCACGCATCCACGAAGTCGCGCACGAACTTCTCCTCTGCGTCGTCAGCTCCATACACTTCCGCAATGGCTCGAAGCCGGGCGTGTGACCCGAAGATGAGGTCTGCGCGGGTCCCTGTCCACTCGAGTTCGCCCGTGTCGCGGTCCCGCAGTTCGTACAGGTTCTCGGAGTCGTCAGCCGGTTCCCACTCCAAGTCCATGTCGAGCAGGGTCACGAAGAAGTCGTTGGTCAACGTCTCCGGCTGCTCGGTGAAGACGCCGTGGTCGGACTCGCCGTAGGTCGCGTCGAGCGCTCGCATGCCGCCGACCAGTACCGTCATCTCGGCCGGCGTCAGGTCCAGCAGGCTGGCTTTGTCCACGAGTATCTCCTCGGCCGGTCGGTCGGCCTCGTCCGAGCGGTAGTTACGGAACCCGTCCGCGTCCGGTTTGAGCGCCTCGAAGGACTCGACGTCGGTCTGTTCCTGCGAGGCGTCCGTTCGGCCCGGTTCGAACGGGACGTCCACGTCGTAGCCCGCGTCCGCCGCCGCCTGTTCGACGGCCGCGTTGCCGCCCAGAACGATGAGGTCGGCGAGCGAGACGTTGGTCCCGTCGGACCGCGAACTGTTGAACTCCTCTCGAATCTCTTCGAGCGTCTCCAGCACGGTCGCCAGTTGCTCGGGGTCGTTCGCCTCCCAGTTCTTCTGGGGTTCGAGGCGGATGCGGGCCCCGTTCGCGCCGCCGCGCTTGTCGCTGTCGCGGTACGTCGACGCCGATGCCCACGCCGTCTCGACCAGTTCGGAGACGGACAGGTCCGAATCGAGGATCTCCGCTTTGAGGTCGGCGATCTCGTCTTCGCCAATCAGGCCGTAGTCGGCGTCGGGGATGGGGTCCTGCCACAGCATCTCCTCGTCGGGGACCTCGGGACCGAGGAACCGTTCGGGCGGGCCCATGTCGCGGTGGGTCAGTTTGTACCAGGCCTTCGCGAAGTTGATGCCGAACGCCATCGGGTTGTCCTGGAAGCGCTCGATGATTTCCCGGTAGTCCGGGTCCTTCTTCAGCGCGATGTCCGTCGTGAGCATCATCGGCGTCTGCGTCTCGTCTGGGTCGTGGGCGTCCGGAACTGTGCCCTCCAACTCCTCGCTCTTCGGCGTCCACTGCCACGCGCCGCCGGGACCCTTCTCGGGTTCCCACTCGTAGTCGAGCAGGTTGTCGATGTACTCGAGGTCCCAGTCGATGGGCGATTGGGTCCACGGACCCTCGATGCCGCTGGTGATGGTGTCGGCACCCTTGCCCGACTCGTAGTCGTTCGCCCAGCCGAAGCCCTGTTCCTCTATGGGGGCCGCTTCGGGCTCGGGACCGAGGTTCTCGGGGTCGTCGGCGCCGTGGACTTTCCCGAACGTGTGGCCGCCGGCGATGAGCGCGGCCGTCTCTTCGTCGTTCATAGCCATGCGGCTGAACGTCTGGCGGATGTTCTTCGCCGACGCCTCGGGGTCGGGCTGGCCGTCGGGCCCCTCGGGGTTCACGTAGATGAGCCCCATCACGGAGGCGCCGAGTCCATCCTCGATGTCGCCCGGTTCGTCGAACCGCTCGTTCGTCTCCATCTCCGCTTCCGGGCCCCAGTCGACGGCCTCGTCGGGCGCGAAAGCGTCCTCGCGGCCGCCGGCGAAGCCGAGGGTCTTGCCGCCCATCGACTCGATGGCGACGTTTCCGGCCAGAATCAGCAGGTCGGCCCACGAGAGGTTGCGGCCGTACTTCTGCTTGACCGGTTGGAGCAGTCGGCGCGCCTTGTCGAGGTTCGCGTTGTCGGGCCAACTGTTGAGCGGCGCGAAGCGTTGTCGTCCGCCGGCCGCGCCGCCGCGCCCGTCGCTCGTGCGGTACGTCCCGGCGCTGTGCCACGCCATCCGGATGAAGAGCGGCCCGTAGTGGCCGTAGTCGGCCGGCCACCAGTCTTGCGAGGTGGTCATCACCGCTTCGATGTCCGCCTTCACGGCTTCGAGGTCTAGTTGCTCGAACGCCTCGGCGTAGTCGAACTCCTCGTCCATCGGTTCGACCTGCTGGGCGTTCTGGTCGAGAATCTCTAGGCTCAACTGATTCGGCCACCAGTCTTGATTGGACCCGTTCACGCTCGGCCGCTTCTCGTGTTTGCGTGTTAAAGTTGTCTATTCGGGAACGATATCTTTGCTGTAGCTAAGTAACCTTCTGGGTTTGTGAAATTCCGTTAGTGCTTGACTCAGGCCGTGTATCCAGTACCATCGGCGGAATTTGGTCTCAACTGACGAGTTCGAGAGGTCCAATCGGACACAAACTGGTAGGCGATTGCAGCGCACACCGAGCGGACGATCTCGCCACGGCACCTGTGCGGTTCGCACTCACCGATCACAGTCGGGCGACCCCGCTCGCCTCACGTAGACGACCCGTTCGCTCGGCGAGCGCCCGCGCGTAGCGCGCCTCGGTTCGACGGTGGGGGCACACGGCCAGTCGCCCTCGACTCACGGCGCTCTCCGGGGCGAACAGTCGGAACATCTCGGCTGCGACGCCGACGGTGACGCCCGCGTCGGGCCCAGCGGCGGGACCGACCGGGCCGGTTATTGCCCTCTGGGTACTGGCACAGGTGTGACAGACTGGCCACCGATCGACCCCGCCGACGCGACGGCGGTCGCCGAACGACGTGACGAACTGGTCGCTGCGGTGCGGGACCACGCCGGCCAAATCGCCTACCAGTTAGCCCGACTGCAGGGCGGCGACTACGGACAGGCCACCGTCGAGACGGACGGCGGCGAGTGGACGGTCAAGTACGAGGGCGGCGATCTGGAGTACCTCCGGTACGACCCCGTCCGCGGGTCGGAGGTGTACGTCATCTCGACCAAACAGCCCCCGGAGCCGGACGCACTGGCCGACGCGTTGCTTGACTATCAGGCCTTCGTCGAGGGCTTTCGGGACTACGTCGAGTCGCTCGACGGGGTCCTCGACGACGTCGCGACCGAGTTCCCCGAGGTGGCGACCACCGACGGCGTCGTCGGCGAACGCGACCGCGTCCTCGGTCGTATCCGCGAGGTGTGTGACCGCATCGCGGGCGAACTCCAGCGCTACGAGGGCGGCGACTACGGGACGTACGCGACCCGCGTCGACGGCACCCGCTGGGAGCTAAAGTGGGAGGGCGCACGGGCGTCGTACCTCCGGGTGGGCGGCACCGGCGGCCTCTACCTCCTCTCTCAGTACGAACCGCCGTCGGCGGCCGACATCAGAGAGTACGCCCCGCGGTTCCGCGGGTTCGTAGAGGCGTACAACGACCACGTCGCGGAACTGGAGTCGGACCTCGCGACCGTCGAGTTGTGAGTGGCGGAGAGTCGCCCGCCCGCGGGAACGGCCCCAGCCTCCGTGGCGAGGTGTCGGTAGACCTATACGCGCAGGCCACCCCGTTCCAACGTGGATTCTAACGACGTCCGAAGCGAGTGGGCAGAGCGGTCCGGCGAGTACTCGCCGACGTATTACGCCCACTACGGCCCGGACGAGACGAGCGAGTTGGTGCAGTCGATTCTGGAAACCGAAGTCGGACGAGAGGCGAGCGTTCTGGAGGTGGGGTGTGGCGTGGGCCGCCACCTCGCCGCGCTGGCCGACGCGGGCTTTTCGGACCTGACCGGTGTCGACGTCAACCCGGCGGCGCTGGACGTCCTCGCGGAGACGTACCCCGAACTGGCCGAGACGGGGTCGTTCCACGCCGAAGCCATCGAGGAGTACGCCACGGACGTCGCGGACGACGCCTTCGACGCCGTCTACTCCGTCGAGACGCTCCAGCACATCCATCCCGACGTGGAGTGGGTGTTCGACGACATCGCGCGTATCGCGGGGGACCTGCTAGTGACCGTCGAGAACGAGAGCGGCGAGTACGGCGAGGTCAACTACGTCGACGACGACATCCCGCTCTATTACCGGGACTGGCACCGCGTGTTCACCGACCGCGGATTCGTCGAAGCCACGTCGTCCGAACGGAAGCGCGACACTGTCAGAGTGTTCCGGCCGTCGGAGTAATCCGGCGCAAAGACGGCCGGAGTCGCCCGACTGGCCTCAGTCCGAGCCCTGTCGCGGGACCCAGCCACAGTCGGCACACGTCACCACGCCCACCTGTCTGTGGAGGGTGCCGCCACAGGACGGGCAGACTGCGCTCGGTTCGTTCGTCGGCGTCGTCTTACTCATCGTCGCTGGTGATGATGTCCGCAGAGAGGCCCTGTGCCATCTGGATCTCCTTCGAGTTGTTGAGCGTCCACGCCGTCCGGTCGGTGACGGCCTCGATGATCTCGCGGGCCGAGGGGTAGCCGTTCCCGGAGCGCTTGACGCCGCCGAAGGGGAGTTGGACCTCCGCGCCGATGCAGGGGAGGTTCCCGTAGGCGAGGCCGAGTTCCGCGTGGTCGCGGTAGTAGTTTATCTGGCGGTAGTCCTCCGAGACGATAGCGCCGGCCAGTCCGTACGGCGTGTCGTTCTGGATGTCGACGGCGCGTTCGATGTCGCCGTCGTACTCCAACAGGGCGACGTGTGGGCCGAACACTTCCTCGTGAGTACAGCGCAGGTCGGCGTCGGGGTCTGCTTCGTAGACGAACGGACCGACCCAGTGGCCATCCTCGTGGCCGTCGGGAATCTCGTCGGCGTCGAGGTCGGTCCGGTCGACGAGGACGTTTACGCCCTCCTCGCGTGCGAGTTCGTTGTACTCCGTGACCTTCTCGCGATGTTCGGCCTCGATGAGCGGCCCCATGAACGTGTCTTCTTCGAGAGGGTTGCCGACGGCGACTTTCGACGCCACGTCGACGAACCGCTCCGTGAACTCCTCGTAGACGTCCGTGTGGACGATGAGTCGCTCCGAAGAGACACAGCGCTGGCCGGTCGTCTTGAACGAGGACATCACCGCCGAGTGGACGGCGATGTCGAGGTCCGCGTGTTCGGTAATGACGACGGCGTTCTTCCCGCCCATCTCACAGGCGGCACGTTTCCCGGAGACGCCGCCGACCGAATCGGCTATCTTGTGCCCGACTTCGGCCGACCCCGTAAAGAGGATCGTCTCCACGTCGTCGGACTGGACGATGGCGTTGCCGGCGTCGCCGTAGCCCTGTACCATGTTGAACACGCCGTCGGGCAGGCCGGCCTCGGCGAACAGGCGGGCGATGACGGTCGCACACTTCGGCGTCTGTTCGGCGGGCTTGAACACGACGGTGTTTCCCTCGACCAGCGCGACGGCCATGTGCCAGTACGGGATGGCGATGGGGAAGTTCCACGGGGTGATACACCCGACGACGCCGCGGGGCTTGCGGCGCATGTAGGCGTCTTTCGCGGGAATCTCCGAGGGGACGATGTCGCCGCTCGGGTGGCGGGCGTCGCCGGCGGCCCACTCGACCATGTGTGCGGCCTCGACCACGTCGGCCCGCCCCTCGCTGATCTCCTTGCCGCACTCGCGGGTGACGATCTCGCCGTACTCGTCGACGTTCGTCTTCAGTTCGTGGTAGACGTCCCAGAGGTACTCTGCGCGGTCGATACGGGAGAGTCCGCGCCACTCCTCGTAGGCCGCGTCGGCGGCCTCGACCGCCCGTTCTACGTCCTCGGGCGTTCCACGTCGGAACTCGCCCAGCGTCTCGCCAGTCGCGGGATTCTCGCTCGTGAAGGTCTCTGTACCCTCGCCGTCGGTCCATTCGCCGTCGATGTAGTGTTGATATGTCGCTCCCATTGCATCTGACTACGCCGAGCGAGTGCCAATAGTCCCATCCGACCATGGACGGGTGGACAATTCAGGCCGTCGGCTGATCGCGAGGGCGGGACCGACCCGACCATGGTCGGAAGGGGTTTGTGAATTGATCACGTACATCCAGGTATAGAGGCTACTGTATCCATGAGCGTCGAACAACAAGTTTCGGGGACACGGCTAACGCTTGACCTCTGGCATCCGAACTGCTGGGCCATCGAGGCCACCGAACAGACGGGTGGTGGGGTACTGGCACACGCGATCTACAACTCGCCGGCGACGAGCGGCGAGATGCCGACGTCGGTCAACGGCCTCTTTACGGCATTCGGTGACACCGAGGACGAAGTCGAGCGACTGCTAGACGCCATCTGCGAGTCGGACCGGGCCGGCGAACTACAGGAACTACAAGAGCGGTTCGGCCGCCAGCGCAACGCGCCGGGCAACGTGGTCCGGGAGTTCTTCCTGGAGTACGATCCCGACGACATGGTCTGCCCGACGCTGCTCGAACACGGGTTCGTCCACAGCGCCCCCGTCCGCATCGAGGACGGCCGCGAGGAGTGGCAGGTGTGTTTCGCCGACGAGCGCTCGAAGATCGAACCCGCACTCGACAGGGTCAGAGCGGACGCCGGGGCCGAGGTGAGCGTCGCCGCCATCACGGCCTCCGAGTCCGCGGCGTCCGAACGGGAACAGCGACTCGACTCGCTGACCTCCGCACAGCGCAAGGTCTTCGAGCACGCGCGGGACGCGGGCTACTACGAGTGGCCCCGCGAGACGTCGACCCGCGAACTGGCCGACGACATGGACGTCTCGAAGACGACGCTGTTGGAACACCTTCGGAAGGCCGAAGCGAAACTGCTGGACCCGTAGTCAGCGACCGACGACGGCCCGAAGCGCGAACAGGGCGTTGGACTTCCGCTCTCTGATGCGTCGGTAGAAGTACGAGAACCACTTCTCGCCGTAGGGGATGTACTGATAGACGGTGACCTCGTCGGCGAGGTCGAACTGCGCGCGTTCCCGGACGCCGGTGAGCATCTGGACCTCGTAGGACGTTCCGTACTCCTCGTGCAGTTCGCGAGCGTAGCTAATCATCGCCGGGTCGTGACTGCCGACGGCGATGCCGTCGTCGAAGTGCTGGAACATGAACGCTAGGTCGTCTCGGTAGGCCTCGTCGACGCGGGCCTTCTCGCGGTAGGCGATTTCGGCGGGTTCGTCGTAGGCCCCCTTGACCAACCGGACCTTGCCCGGGAGGTCGGCGAGGCGTTCGAGGTCGTCGCGGGTTCGTTTGAGGTTCGCCTGCACGCAGACGCCCACGTTCCCGCCCGTCTCGCGGGCGTGCCGCTCGAACGCGTCAAGCGTCACGTCCGTGGTCGTGTGGTCTTCCATGTCGATCCAGACCAGACAATCGGCGGCGTCTACGATGCGGGCGAGGTTCTCCTCGAACACCGCATCGCCGATGTCGAGTCCGATCTGACTCGGCTTGACGGAGATGCAAGCGTCGGTGGTTCGCTGTGCGAGCGCTCGTACGAGGTCGACGTACGCCTGCGTGTCCGCATCAGCGTCCGCGCGGTCGTCGTAGTGCTCCCCGAGTAGATTCAGGATGCCGTGTACCCCTCGCTCGTTCAGGTCGTCGACGTGGTCCATCGCCGCCGACGCCGTTTCGCCCGCGACGAAATTGCTGGCGATCGGTGGAATCATACACACAGGCACGGACTCTCCCCACCTATAACGACCCCCGACCAAAAATTCCGTTTTAACGTATCCGAATGAAACGGCGGTGATTCAGGTACTGGTACGTGATTTCCCGGAACGTCCCGTCCATGGTCGGGGTACTGTTAACGATGCTCCTTGTTCCATGGTGTATCTAGACATGGAGTCAGACGACTCGCCGAAGAAACTCGATCGTCGAACAGTGCTACGAGCGTCCGGTCTCGCGGGCCTCGCTGGCCTCGCCGGCTGTGTCAGCACCACCGACGACGGTGGCGATGGCAGTGACGGCGGTGGCGGCGATGGCGGCGATGGCGGCAGTGACGGGGAGAGTACGGACACCGAGGGCGACGGGGGTGGTGGTGACGGCGGCAGCGGTCCCTACAACATCGGCATGGTCGACGCGCTGACGGGGTCGCTGTCGGCGTTCGGCGAACGGAACCAGCGCGGGAAGGACCTCGCTCTGGAGGCCGTAAACGACATCGGTATCGACGGCCGTGAACTCTCGATCACCGTCGAGGACTCGGAGAGCGAGAGTCAGGGCGGCGTCTCGGCGGCCCAGAAACTCGTCAATCAGGACGGCGTGCCCTTCCTCATCGGGGCGGTGGGGTCCGGCGTCTCGCTGGCTATCTACGAGAGCGTCGTGCAGGGCACCGACGTCGTCCAGTTGAGCCAGAACTCCACGGGCCTGTCGCTTACTGACTTCCCGGGTCTGCTCCGGATGTCGCCGACGGGCCGGACTCAGTCGACGGCGCTCGCGAACATCATCGCCGAAGACGGCTACGACACCGTCGCGCTGACCTACGTCAACAACGACTACGGGCAGAGTCTGGCCGACGCGTTCGTCGAGTCCTACGAGGGCGAAGTGGCGTACAACAGCCCCCACGACCAGGAACAGCAGTCCTACTCCAGCGTCGTCTCGGGGATGAACAGCTCCGGCGCCGACGCGTGGCTGTTCGTCACCTATCAGGCCGAGTTCGCGACGATGGTCAACGAGGTGTACTCCAGCGGGTACGAAGCGCAGTTCTACGGCGCCGACTCCGTCTCCGGGGACAACGTCATCGAGAACACCCCCGAGGGGAGCATGGACGGCATGAAAATCGTCGTCCCCTCCGCGCCCGTAGAGGAGGAGAACTACCAGCAGTTCGCGTCGGCCTTCGAGGAGGCCTACGGCGAGCAACCGACCGCGTGGTCGGCCTACGCCTACGACTGCGTGGTGACCGCCGCGCTGTCGATTCAGGCCGCCGACGAGTTCACCGGTGCGGCGCTGCAGGAGACGGTCCGCGACGTGACCCGCCCGGAGGGCGAGCAAGTCACCTCCTTCGAGGCCGCGAGCCAGATTCTCGCCGACGGCGGTGGCCCCAGCGACGTCGACTATCAGGGCGTCAGCGGCCCCATCGACTTCGACGAGAACGGTGACCCAGTCGGCTTCCTGCAGATTCTGACCGTCCAGGACCACGATTACGTCGGCACCGGATTCATCGAATCCTGAGCCGGACCATGGTCTTCGACTATCTCGCCAGCGGGCTCGTATTCAGCAGTATCATCGTGCTCGGGAGCATCGGGCTGTCGCTCATCTACAGCATCGCGGACTTCGCGAACTTCGCCCACGGCGATACGATGACGGTCGGCGCGTACGCGGCGTTCCTCACCTTCGGGGCCGTCGGCGGCCTCGGCGGCAGCGTCCTCGGTCTCCCACTGGGCTTTTTCGTGGCACTGGTGGCCGGCATCGTCGTCGCCGCCGTCGTCGCCGTCCTCACGGAGAAGGTCGTATACGACGGGATGAACGCGGGGTCTATCGAACTGCTCATCACCTCTATCGGTATCGCGTTCGTCTACCGCGCCATCATCCAGATCGGATTCGGCGCGGACTTCACGCGTTACGAGGTCCAGACGCTCCGCCCCATCGAGGCGTTGCTTCCCTACGGGATTCGGGTCACTCAGCACGACGTGGCCATCGTCCTCTCGGCGCTGGTCCTCGTCGGGTCGCTCCACACCCTACTCCAGTACAGCGACCTCGGGCGGAAGATGCGCGCGATGGCGGACAACCCCGACCTCGCGCGGGTCAGCGGCATCCGCACCGACCGCGTGAAACTCTGGACGTGGATAATCGGCGCCGGCCTCGCGGGCTCGGGCGGCGTGTTCCTCGGCCTGTACAATCAGCTCTCGCCGCGGATGGGCTTTAACCTCCTCTTGCTCATCTTCGCCGCCGTCATCCTCGGCGGTATCGGCTCCGTCTACGGGGCCATGCTCGGGGGGTTCCTCATCGGGATGATAAACCAACTGACGCCGGTGCTGTCGGATATCGCGCTGCTGACCGACATGGGTGCCCTGTTGCCGCTGGTTCCGGACAGCTTCGGCATCACCATCGGCATCGAGTACGCCAACGCCATCGCGTTCGTCATCATGGTCGCCGTGTTGCTCGTCCGACCGAACGGCATCGCCGGGGAGGCGACCTGAGATGAGTGCTCTCTCCGACCCGAAAGGGTACTGGGCGGACCTCACGCGGTCCGAGCAGGGCGTCCTCGCGTTCATCGTCGGCTTTGCGGGTCTTCTGCTCGTGGGCCTGCTGACGGGTGCGCTCGCGCCGACGTACTTCCTCTATCTCGTCGGCCTCGCGGGGATGTACGCCCTGCTCTCGTTCGGCCTGAACTCGCAGTGGGGCTTTACCGGCCTCATCAACTTCAGCGTCGCCGCGTTCTTCGGCGTCGGCGCGTACGGGACGGCGCTGATGAGCGCCAGCAGTTCGCCCATCGCCGGCGACGTACTCCCAATCGTCGGCCTCGTCGTCGCACTCGGCGTCGCCGCCCTGCTGGCGCTCGCCATCGGGATTCCCACGCTTCGCCTGCGCGCGGACTACCTCGCCATCGCCTCGCTCGGACTGGCCGAGGTCGTCCGTCTGGTCGTACTGAACGAGCGGCAGTTCACCAACGGGAGCGCTGGCGTCCGTGGTATCCCGCCGTTCTTCGAAGGGGTCCCCGTGCTGGCGACACTGCCGGAGACGATGCCGGGGCTGGCGGTTCGCCCGCTGCCCGGCACGACTATCGTACTGGAGACGCCGTTCTGGAGCGCCCTGTTGAACGTCGCAATCGTCCTCGGGTTCGTGGGCATCAGCTACGCCGTCTTGCGGCGCGCCCACCGCTCGCCGTGGGGGCGCGTCCTGCGGACCATCCGCTCGGACGAGGACCTCGCGCGAGCGCTGGGGAAGAACACCTACGGGTTCAAGATGCAGTCGTTCGTCCTCGGGAGCGTCATCATGGCGCTCGCGGGCGTGTTCTACGCCCACCTGAACCTGTTCGTCAGCCCCGGCGACTTAGATCCGGTGACGACGTTCTACGTCTGGGTCGCCGTCATCCTCGGCGGCAGCGGGTCCAACCGCGGCGCGCTGT
Organism: Haloarcula sp. S1AR25-4; assembly: GCF_031624555.1. Taxonomy (NCBI): domain Archaea; kingdom Methanobacteriati; phylum Methanobacteriota; class Halobacteria; order Halobacteriales; family Haloarculaceae; genus Haloarcula; species Haloarcula sp. S1AR25-4. Next base: position 53,639 of record NZ_JAMQOR010000005.1, read on the forward strand.
TCGGCGGGTTCGTCATCGTCGCCATCCGGGAGGGGACCCGGTTCCTCAACGAGTTCGCGTGGATTCCCATCGACGTCGCGCCGCTCCGACTGCTGCTCATCGGCGTCCTCATCGTCGTCCTGATGCGGTACCGCCCGCAGGGCGTGCTGCCGCCACAGCGAGAACTAATCTGGCCGAAGGTCGTCGACGAGGCACCGGACCGACCGGACTCCGGCGTCCGCGAGGCCAAGGCAGGTGGTGGCGATGACTGACGCCGACGCGGCGGCGGCGGACGCCGCCGAGACGGCCACGGCGGCCGACCGGTCGAAAGACGACGTCGTCCTGCGCGTCGAGGACTTACAGAAGTCCTTCGGCGCGCTGACAGCCACCGACCACGCGACCTTCGAGGTCGAGCGTGGCACGATCACGGGCCTCATCGGGCCCAACGGCGCCGGGAAGTCGACGCTGTTCAACCTCGTCTCCGGGTTCTACGAACCGGATGGGGGCCGCGTCGAGGTCAACGGTACGGCGGTCACCGGGATGGAACCGTACGAAATCGCCGACCACGGGCTCATCCGCACCTTCCAGACGCCGCGGAAGCTAGAGGGGATGACCGTCCGGGAAGCGATGCTGGTCGGCCCGCGGAAACAGCCCGGCGAGTCGTTCCTGAACCTGTTCTTCAAACCCGGCGAGGTCGGGGAGCACGAGGCGGCGAATTTAGAAGAGGCCGAACGCATCCTCGAGGAGTTCGAGATAGACCACCTCGCCACGCAGCCAGCGACGAAGATATCCGGCGGGCAGATGAAACTCGTCGAACTGGCCCGCGCGATGCTGGCCGACCCGGAACTGCTCTTGCTCGACGAACCGGCCGCCGGGGTCAACCCGACGCTGCGGAACAAACTCGCAGAGCAGATACGCCGCCTCAACGAGCAGGGGACGACGTTCCTGCTCATCGAACACGACATGGACTTCGTCATGAAACTCGCCGACCCAGTCATCGTCCTCGATCAGGGCAGCGTCCTCATGGAGGGGTCGCCACGCGAGGTACAGACCGACGAGCGCGTCATCGACGCCTACCTCGGGGGGAGTCCATGAGCGGCGACACCGTTCTGGAACTGTCGAACGTCGACAGCGGCTACGGGGAAGTGCAGGTCCTAGAGGACCTGTCGCTACACCTCGACGCGTCGGAAATCGTCTGCCTCATCGGTCCCAACGGCGCTGGGAAGTCGACGGTCCTCAAGACCGCCTTCGGCATGCTGACGCCGTGGGAGGGAACCGTCACCTACCACGGCGACGAGATCGGCGGGATGGCGCCCGAAGACATCGTCCGCGAGGGCATCGGCTACGTCCCGCAGACGGACAACGTGTTCGGGACGCTCACCATCGAGGAGAACCTGCGGATGGGCGGCGTCGCCCGCGAGAGCGGGCTGGACGAGGTGATCGAGGACCTCTACGAGCGGTTCCCCCTGCTCGACGACACCCGGAAGGCGAAAGCCAAGACGCTCTCTGGTGGTCAGCGACAGGTGCTCGCGTTCGCGCGAGCCCTGGTGATGGAACCCGACGTGTTGCTCATCGACGAACCGTCGGCGGGACTGGCCCCGAACACCGCCGACGAGGTGTTCGGCCACGTGCAGGCGGTCAACGACATGGACACGGCCATCCTGATGGTCGAGCAGAACGCGAAGAAAGGGCTCGGCATCTCCGACCGTGGGTACGTGCTGGATCAGGGGACGGTGCGGTTCGAGGACGCCGCCTCGGAACTGTTGGACAACGAAGACGTCTCGAAACTGTATCTGGGCGGCTGAGACCGGCCCCCGTCACCCCACCGCGTCGAGTGTTCTCGGGGCGACGGGTGCTGGCGTGTCCGAACGGCCGCCACTATCGACCGAACCGCTGGCCGAGTGACGGCCCCCTCCCACCCCACCGTGTCGAGTGTTCTGTGTCTCACAGGGTCGGGCCGGAGTGGGCCGTCGGCGCGGTGTCGGTACGGCCGACGTGACCGACGGGGCGACCCGCGCTCACCGGGCCGTGGCTGGACGGACGTAACCGGCGACCAGCATCTCCACGCGGATGAGAACTACGCCCGCCGCTGTGAGAGCCCTGAGGACGTCAAAGCGGACGTCGTCGGTACGGACCAATAGGGGCGGTACTCTATGACGTCGTCGTGACTGTCGAACCACAGGTCCGCGAGACGAGAACGGACCATTCACGTAGGTCCACGCCAACCGACAGACGAGTCGTCGGTTCGCTGCCAGAACACTCGACACGGTGGGGTGGCTATTCGGGGTGAAAGACTTTCACTCGACGCAGTCGACACGGTGGTTTTATGTACTGAATGTCCATACGGTGCGGCAATGGCGAGGTTCACCCGCGACGAGGACGTGTTCCGCGACGAGGACATGCTGCGGGAGGACTACCAGCCGGATTCCATCGCCGCCCGGGACGACGAACTGGCCGCCTACGAGAACGCGCTCCAGCCAGTCATCAACGGCGCGCAGCCGCGCAACATCTTCCTCTATGGGAAAGCGGGCGTCGGCAAGACGGCGGTCACGCGGTTCCTGCTCTCTCATCTGAAACAGGACGTCGCCGAGTACGACGACGTCGACCTCTCGGTGTACTGGCTGAACTGTACGAACTTCTCCTCGTCGTATCAGGTCGCTGCGAACCTCGTGAACCTCCTGCGCCCGGCGAACCAGCAGATAAGCACGACCGGCTACCCCCAGCAGACCGTCTTCGATATGCTGTACGAGGAACTGGAGGACGTCGGCGGGACGGTCCTGCTGGTCTTAGACGAGATAGACCACATCGGCGAGGACGACGACATCCTCTATGAACTCCCGCGGGCGCGCTCGAACGGCTATCTCGATACCGTCAAGCCCGGCGTCATCGGCATCAGCAACGACTTCGGGTTCCGAGAGACGCTCTCGCCGAAGGTCAAGGACACGCTCTGTGAGGAGGAGATTCACTTCCCGCCGTATCAGGCGCCCGAACTGGAGTCGATACTGACTCAACGCGTCGACGGTGCGCTACGGGAGGATGCGTTGTCGGCGGGAGTCCTGCAACTGTGTGCCGCTATCGCCGCACAGGATACGGGGAGCGCGCGACAGGCGCTCGACTTGCTGTACAAGGCCGGCGACATCGCCCGCACGCACGGCGACCCGCCGATAGTCGAGGAACACGTCCGCGAGGCCTCACAGGAACTCGAACGCGGCCAGATTCGCCACGGGATGCGGGAGTTGACCCACCACGGTCACCTCACGCTCATCGCGACGCTCTCGCTGGCGTTCGAAGAGCAGATGCCGGCCCGCGTCCGCGAGATCTACCCAGTATATCGGACCGTCGCCGACCAGTCGGGCACCGACCCGCTCGTCCGCCGTCGGATGCACGACCACCTCGCTGACCTCGCGATGGTCGGCATCCTCCAGCGAACCGTCCGCAACGAGGGACGGGCCGGCGGGCAGTACCACGAGTACGAGTTCGACGTTCCGCTGGACCTCGTCTGTGACGTGGTCCGGGAGCTGGACGACATCGCCACGCCCAGCGTCGTCGCGCGCCACATCTAAGCGGGTGAGCGTTCGGTCCGGCCCGCTCGGCTCTGCCTGCTCGACCAGTCACCTCGTTGTGAGAACACTCGACACGGTGGGGTGAGAGGGGCGACCGCCACGTCGAGATGGGGCGGGCACGTACGTTCCCGGCAGCGGGTAGTACTCACCGTCGACACGTTCCGCTCACAGGGCGACGCCCCGGCACGGGAACACTCGACACGGTGGGGTGCGGGGGTAGTGGCTGTCGGTAGAGGCCCGTCGGCGCCACGTTACCGTCGCCCGCGGTCCGGCCGTCGCTCGAACGCGAGTATCCGTCGCCCACGAGCCCCCTCCCCCGGGAACGCAGAACACTCGACACGGTGGGGTGGGCGTGTCCGTCCACCACTGCGCTCGTGACGTAGAATTATCAACTGCACGCGCGTATCGTCCCGGTACGGATGTACGACACTATCCTCGTACCAACGGACGGGAGTGACCACGCGCTCAGAGCGGCGACACACGGGGCGTACCTCGCCGACCTGTTCGACGCGTCGATCCATCTGCTCGCCGCCGTCGACGTGGACGCCGCGAGTGGCCCCTTCTCGGCCGGCGGCGTCGACGACGAGTTCATCGAGCGACTGAAAACCCAAGCGGAGTCGGCCGTCGATGCCACCGAGTCCGCGGTGGCGAACGTCGAGACGGTCCGACGAGAGGTCCTGACCGGCCGGCCGTCGGACGTGATTCTCGATTACGTGACCGCTCACGATATCGACGTCGTCACCATGGGGACCCATGGGCGCGGTGGTCTCACGCGGGTCCTGACGGGTAGCGTCGCAGAACGCGTCCTGCGCCGGTCGCCCGTCCCGGTCCTCAGCGTCCGCGCGACCGAGGAGACGCAGGTCGGCGAGGGATACGACGAAGTCCTGATTCCGACCGACGGAAGCGAGCCGGCGACCGCCGCCGTCGAACACGGAGTCGCCGTCGCCCAACGGGCCGACGCCCGGGTCCACGCCGTCAGCGTGGTCAATCTCGGCGACCTCGCCACGGGGTCGGAGATGGGTGTCCCGCCGGGCGTCCTCGACCACCTCGAGGAGTCGGCCGCCGAGGCAGCCGAGTCGGTCGCCGAGACGGCACGTGCGGCCGGTCTCGACGCGGTCACGGCGACGCCGACCGGATATCCGGGTCAGGCCCTGCTGAAGTACGTGACGGACGCCGGCGTCGACGTCGTCGCGATGGGGACCCACGGCCACACGGGCCTCGACCGGGTCGTGTTGGGAAGCACGGCCGAACGTCTCGTTCGCCGGTCGACTGCACCCGTTCTCACGGTGAGTACGCGCCAACGAGACGAGTGATGCCGTGTCGACCCCGACGAACCGGACCGACCGTCAGTCAGGACTTATAGTCCACCCAACCAAATTAGTACAGATATGGAGTCAGACCACCCCGTGTCGATGGCGGACGACGAGGTAGACGAGTTCCTCGGAAACGGCGGCACTGGCGTCCTGTCACTGTCGAGAACGGCGGTCCACTCTCCGCACTCGGTACCGGTATCGTACGGATACGACGCGAACGCTCGGACGTTCTACTTTCGCCTCGCCGTCGGCCCCGAGAGTTCGAAGACCGACCTCGACGACCGTCCCGTCTCCTTCGTCGTCCACCGGCAGGTCGACGATCGGTGGCAGAGCGTCGTCGCCACCGGCCAACTCGAGGACCTCGCGGAGTCAGACATCGCGACCGAGACGCTTTCGGGCCTCGACAGAGTCGATATTCCGCTGATCGACATCTTCGAGGAACCGACGCGAGTGGTGGATTTCGAGTTCTACCGTCTCGTCCCCGAGGCGCTGACCGGCCGCGTCGAGTCACCGGGGCGGACCTAACCGGGCAAGAGGAGGTTGACGACGGCGACGACGAGGCCGGCCAGCGCCATCCGGGCCGCCGCGACGTACCACCGCTGGTCGGAGATAGACCCCATGTACGCCCCGAAGGCACCGAGGACGCCGATGCCGAGGCCGACGGCAGCGATTGCCGCCTCGGTCATGCTCAGCACGGTGCCTTCCAGCAGAAACGGCGACAGCGGTATCAGCACGCCGACGGTCGGTCCCAGTCCGCTCATCGCCGCGTGGAGCAGTCTCGCCCCGCGGTGTTCTCGCTGGATGCGAGTGTCGTCGAGGTCCGTCAGCATCGCGCGTTCGAGGCGGCGTATCTCCGCGCGCTTCTCTGCCCGTTCTATCTCCCAGACGCTCCAGACTGCCGAGGTACCGAGACCGACGGCCGCCCCGAGTCCGATCTTTATCACGGTGAGGCCGTTCGGGACCCCCGAGAGTACCGCCCCGATGACGACGCCGATGCACGTCAGCGTCCCGTCGAACCCGTTGGAGATGAAGTACCGTCGCGAGATCGCGAGGACGTCCTCTTTCCCCAGCAATCGGCGCAGTAACTCACGCGCGGAGGCCACGGCTGTCACCCGTCCTGAAGCGTCGGTTGGTCGTCGACGACGTACTCGCCGCAAGCGACTTGATCGACGGAGTGGACGGTGCCGCCGAGACTCTCGATGGTCGACTCGATGGCCGACATGTCGAGGGCGTCGCCCTCGACGGTGACCTTGACGTTCTGTACCTCCTGATCGAGTTCGATGAGCGAGGTGGTCGCGCCGTCGACGCTGTCCGTCTCGCTGACCCGTTCGGTGAACTCCAGCAACGGCGGATCGTGTGGTTTCAGCACGTCCACGACGAGTCGGCGGACTGGGGCCATGGGGAACTCTCCGACCGGCCGATACGTAAACCCGCTGCCCGTGCCAACGCCAAACACACTTAGTGCCGGGCCGAGTCACTCCGAGTGTGGACCCGCCCGCACACGCTCAGTCCCCCGACGCCGTGTACGACGCCCTCGACAGCGGTCCCGATGGCCTCTCGGCCGAGTCGGTCCGCGAGCGACGGGCCGAACACGGCCCGAACGAGGTGGCCCGCGATCAGGGACGGTCGGTGTTTCGCATCTTCTTCGCACAGTTCCAGAGCGTCCTCATCTACGTGCTGGTGGTCGCGGCGGCGCTGTCCGTCTGGGCCGGCCACGCCGTCGACGCCGTCCTCATCACCGTCATCGTCGTCGCCAACGGCCTGTTCGGGTTCGTACAGGACTACCGCGCCGAGGAGAGTCTCGCCGCGTTGCGCGAACTGACCGCGCCGACGGCGACGGTTCGCCGGGCCGGAACGACGACCGACGTGGAGGCGACACGACTGGTTCCGGGCGACGTCCTTGAACTGACCGGCGGCGACGTGGTGCCGGCGGACTGCCGCCTCGTCGAGACGACGGGACTGGAAATCGACGAGGCCGCCCTGACCGGCGAGAGCGCGCCGGTCGGGAAGTCCGCGGACGCCGTCGACGCGGACACGCCGCTGGCCGAGCGGACGCCGATGGCATACAAGGGGACGAACGTCACGCGGGGCCGGGGCGTCGCCGTCGTCACCGCGACGGGAATGGATACCGAAGTCGGCGCTATCGCGCAGGAACTGGCCGCGACGGAGACGACCGAGACGCCGCTCCAGCGGGAACTGGACTCGCTCGGGCGCAGACTCGGCCTCGGCGTGGTCGTACTCGCCGCCCTCGTCGTCCCCCTCCTGCTCTTGCAGGGCACGGACCCGTTTCAGGCCGCGCTGACGGCGGTGTCGCTCGCCGTCGCTGCCGTCCCGGAGGGCCTCCCAGCGGTCGTGACGCTGACGCTCGCGCTCGGCGTCCGCCGAATGGCCGACGAGAACGCGCTGGTCCGCCGGCTCCCGGCAGTCGAGGCACTCGGCGGCGTCGACGTGATCTGTACCGACAAGACGGGGACGCTCACGCGAGGGGAGATGGCCGTCAGCAGGGTCTGGATCAACGACAGCGTGGTCGAACACGACACCGAACCCGTCGAAGACCGCGTCCACCTGCTGTTGCGGGCCGCCGCACTCTGTAGCGACGCGACGCCGGACGGTGACGCCGGCGACCCGACCGAACGAGCGCTGGTGGCCGCCGCCGAGGACGCGGGCATCGACGTGGCGGCCCTGCGGGACGACCATCCCCGGACCGACGAGATACCGTTCTCCTCCGAGCGCAAGTGGATGGGGACGGTCCACGAGGAGCGCTCGTATCTCAAGGGCGCGCCGGAAGTGGTCCTCTCGAAGGCCGACCACGTCCTCACCGACGACGGCCCGGAACCGCTCACAGACGAGGGGGCCGACCGGATTCGCGAGCAGGTCCGAACGTTCGCCGACGACGCGCTCCGGGTCCTCGCCGTAGCCTACACGGAGGGCGACCTTACCGCCGACGGGGTCGCCGAGGACGCCCTCGTCTTCGTCGGCCTCGTCGGTCTCATCGACCCGCCGCGCGAGGAGGTGGCCGACGCCATCGCCGCCACGGAGCGAGCGGGCATCGACGTGAAGATGGTGACCGGAGACAACGTCCGCACCGCCGCCGCTATCGCCGAGTCGCTCGGGATGCACACCGAGGTGATGGAGGGTCGGGAACTAGCCGGGATGACCGACGAGACGCTCCGTGACCGCGTCGAGGACGTCGACGTCTTCGCGCGGACGGCCCCCGAACACAAGGTCCGAATCTTGCGGGCGCTACAGGCCAACGGCCACCGCGTCGCGATGACCGGCGACGGCGTCAACGACGCGCCTGCGCTGAAACACGCCGACATCGGCGTCGCGATGGGGATTCGCGGCACCGACGTGGCCAAGCAAGCCAGCGACATCGTCTTGCTCGACGACAACTACGCGACCATCGAACGGGCCGTCGAGCGCGGTCGGGCCATCTTCGACAACGTCTGGAAGTTCGTCGCGTACCTCCTGAGTGCGAACATCGCCGAGGTGGCTATCGTCTTCATCGCCTCGCTCTTTGGCTACCTCGTCCTGCCGGCAGTGCAGTTGCTGTGGATTAACCTGTTGACCGACGGCCTCCCGGCAGTGGCGCTCGGTGCGGACCCTTCGAGCGAGAACGTGATGGACCGCCCGCCGCGGGACCCCGACCGCGGCATCGTAGACCGGGGGATGCTCGGTCTGATGGGCGGGTTGGGCACTATCTCGACGCTCCTCATGCTGGGGTTGCTGTTGCTGACTCTCGATGGCGCACCCGCCGTGACGCCCTACGCCATGACGATGGTCTTTACCGGGTTCGTCGCTATCGAGTTCGAGAAACTGTACGTCATCCGGTGGCTCAGAGAGACGCCGACGCTCTCGAATCTGTGGCTGGCCGGTGCGGTGGCCGTCTCCGCCCTGTTGCAACTGGCCGTGCTGTACACGCCGCTGCGCCGATACTTCGGTACCGTCGCGCTCACTGTGAGTGACTGGGGTCGCATCGGGACAGTGCTCGCCGTTGCGCTCCCTGCCTACCTCGCCGTCGCCGTCGCAGTCAGGCGGTGGAACCGGGGCAAGCGCTGACCGCTCTCGCCCCCGCGTTTTATCCTGTCGGGTGACGAATCGGTGACTACGGGCCGCCACGACGGCGGCTACGGCGACATCCCGTAGTCCCCACTATGTACGACCACATCCTCTTCCCGACGGACGGGAGCGACACGGCCGAATCGGTCCTCGACTACGTCCTCGACGTCGCGGCGGCACACGACGCGACGCTGCACGTCCTGCACGTGGCGGACACGAACCGCGACAGCGTCACTGACGTCCACGGCGAAATCGTCGACGTCCTCGAACAGGCCGGCGAGCGAGTCGTCGAGACGGTGGTCGACCGGGCGACCGACCGCGGCGTGACCGCGGAGGGCGAGGTCATGCAGGGCGACCCGTCGCTGACAATAGCCGACTACGCAGCGGAGTACGGGATGGACCTCGTCGTGATGCCGACCCACGGCCGGCGCGGCCTCGAACGCGTGTTGCTCGGCAGCGTCACCGAACGCGTCCTCAACGCCGCTCCGGTCCCTGTCCTCGTCGTCAACCCCGACGGGGAGGCCGAGTACCGCTACCCGTGTCGGCGCGTCCTCGTGCCGACGGACGGCAGTCCGGGCGCAGAGCGCGCGCTGGCGGAGGGCGTCGACGTCGCCGCGGCGACGGGTGCGACGCTCCACGTCCTCCACGTCGTCGAGACGGGATCGCTCGGACCCGACGCACGGTCGGTCATCAGAGACAGCGAACTCGACGAGCACGCCCACGAGATTCTCGACTCGGCCGTAGAGACTGCCGAAGAATCGCTCGACTCGGTGACCGGATCCGTCGTCTACGGGACCCCACACCGCGAGATTCGGGCGTACGCCGAATCCGAGGGCGTCGACCTCCTCGTCCTCGGAACGCAGGGCCAGACGAACTTCAGTTGGTACGCGCTCGGTGGCGTCAGTTCGAAACTCGTCCGGTCCTCGCCCGTCCCGCTCTTGATGACGCGAACCGCCGAGGACTGAGCGCGGATCGGCGGGTCAGGCGAGACCGCCCAGCAGGATACCGACGGCGAAGGCGACACCCGCAGCGAGCATCCCGACGCCGAGCATCTCTGTGCCCGCCACGGGCCACTTGCGGTCGGTGACGACGCTCCGACTCGCACCGATACCGAAGAAGGCGACGGCCGTCGCCGCCACGGAGACACTGAACGTGGGGACGCCACCGAACGGGTCGGTCAGTACGAGCGCCACGACGTAGGGCAACAGCGGCATCCACCCGGCGAACACGAACGCGAGAAACGTAGTCAGCGCCGTCCACGACGGCGGTTTCACGGCCGTAGCGGTGCCGGTCTGTGCCGTCTGGTAGTCCATCGCCGAGCGCTGACTGAGGAAGTTGCTCATCCCCATCGAGAACCCGTCGGCAAAGAGGTTCGCGAAGCCGAGAATCAGGACGATGCCTGGGTCGAGTGCCGCCCCGGCGACGCCGGCGACGATAGCGAACGTCGTGATGATGCCGTCGTTGGCGCCGTAGACGACTTCCGCGATGTAGCCGCCTGCGTCCTCGACGCCGCCGTCGAGTAGCTCGGTCAACATACCACACACTGCGGGAGGCATCGTTGTCAATCCCGATGCCTGTTCGGCCCGGTGAAACCCCGAACTGACCGGCCACTCTGGTCAGTAAATGCTTGTATCGGGAGTGCCAAGTGAGGGCAATGAGCCACGCGCAGACGCTGTGGGACCTCCTCTCGGACAGTGACGAACTCACCATCGTCTGCCACAACAACCCCGACCCGGACTGTCTGGCCAGCGCCGTGGCGCTCGGCCAGATAGCCGCCAGCACCGGCATCGACGAACGGCACATCCTCTACAGCGGGGAGATATCTCACCAGCAGAACCGGGCGTTCGTCAATCTGCTGGACGTCGAACTGCGCCCTTTCGACCCCGAACTGGTCCAGAACCGACCGTCCGGGTCGCTGCTGGCGTTCGTCGACCACTCGAAACCCGGCGCGAACAACCGCGTCCCCGAGGGGACTGCCGTCGACATCGTGCTGGACCACCACCCGGCAGAGGACGTCGAAGCGACGTTCGTCGACCACCGGGAGGACGTCGGTGCGACGGCCACCATCCTCGCGGAGTACGTCCGCGAGTTACCGATGGACCCGGACGCCCGAGTCGCGACGGCGCTGTTGTTCGCCATCCGCCGGGAGACGCTTGGCTTCCTCCGAGGGGTGACGCGCAAGGAGTACGAGGCGGCGAGCTACCTCCACGACTTCGCCGAGTCGGACCTGCTCAGGCAACTCTCGTCGCCAGCGGTTAGCGGCGCGACGGTCGACGCGATCGCCGACGCCATCCACAATCGGAGCGTCAGGGGATCGGTCCTTATCTCTCACGTCGGCCGGACCAGTGAGCGCGACGCGCTTCCGCAGGCGGCCGACTACCTCGCGACCCTCGAAGGCATCGAGACGGCTATCGTCTTCGGTATCATCGACGATACGATTCAACTGAGTGCGCGGACGACGGACTCCCGAATCCACATCGGCGAAGTGCTTGCGAGCGCCTTCGACGACGAGGGCAGCGCGGGCGGCCACCGCGAGATGGCCGGCGCGGAAGTCCCGCTGGGTATCTTCTCTGACTACACCAGCGACGACGACGTGCTGGTGGGTATCGTCGAACAGGTCATCAACAGCCGCCTGCTCGCGGCGCTCAACATCAAAGACGACGATAACTCGGGGAACAAGGGCGGCGACGACAAAGACTGACCGACTCAGACGAACCGGAACGTCTCTAGGTTCTTCGGGTTGAACGTCCGCATGTTGAACTTCTGGTACAGCGCCGAGGAGAGCTGGTTCGTCGAACTCTCGTCGCCGTGGACACAGAGCACTTTCTCTGGTCGGGGGTGCATCGTCTCGACGAACGTCTCCAGCCCCTGCCGGTCGGCGTGGCCGGAGAACCCGTCCACCGTCTCGACGCCGAGTTTCAGGCTGACGCGCTCCGCTCGGGGACCGCTCTTGTCGGACATCGATATCTCGTCCTGTCCGCGCTGAATCTGGCGTCCGAGAGTGCCTTCGGCCTGATAGCCGACGAAGACCATCGTGTTGTCCGGGTCGCCACCCAGCAGGCGGAGCCACGACATGACGGGACCGCCGGTGACCATCCCCGATGTGGTGAGGATGATGGCCGGTTCCTCGTCGACGATGTCCTGTCGCATCTCCTCGCCGCCGTCGACCTGCTGGAACTGCTCGGCGAGGAACGGGTTGTCGTCCTCGTAGAGGATGCGGTTGCGCAGGCTCTCGCGCAGGTACTCGGGGTAGGCGGTGTGGATGGCCGTCGCCTCTCGAATCATCCCGTCCAGATACACCGGCATCGTCGGGATGTCGCCCTTGCTCATCGCCTCTTCTAAGACGAGCATCAGTTCCTGCGAGCGCCCGACGGCGAAAGCCGGGATGAGGATGTGGCCCTGCTTCTCGTGGGCCTCGTTGATGACGCGCTTGAGGACGCGTTCGGAGTCCGCTTGGTCGGTCTGGTAGTCGTTTTTCCCGCCGTAGGTGGATTCGAGGATGAGCGACTCCACGCGCGGGAAGTCGTTGACTGCGCCGTCTAACAGGCGGGTGTCCTTGTAGTGGATGTCACCCGAGAACGCGACGTTGTACCGCCCTTCACCGATGTGGAAGTGACACACCGCCGACCCGAGGATGTGGCCGGCGTTGTGCATCGTGAGTTTGATGTCCGGCGCGATGTCGGTGACGTTGCCGAACTCAAGCGGGATGGTGTGTTTCAGGGCGTCACGGACCTGCTGGCTCTCGTAGGGCGGGGCACGGCCCTCCTTGGCTGCGACGTCGAGGTAGTCGAGTTGGAGCAGGCCCATCAGGTCCCGCGTCGGTGCGGTGGTGTAGATGGGGCCGTCGTAGCCGTACTTGAACAGGATGGGGATGAGCGCGGAGTGGTCGAGGTGGGCGTGTGTCAGGACGACGGCGTCGATGGAGTTCGGCCCGGCCGCGAGCGCTTCGGGCACTTGGAGATACGGCACCTCACCTTCGGCACCGGGTTTGTCGCCACAGTCGATGAGGATGCGCGATTCTGGCGTCGAGAGGATGAAAGAGGCGCGACCGACCTCGCGGCAACAGCCGAGCGTCGTCAGGCGGACCCAGTCGTCGTCGGCCGTCGTCGGCCGGTTTATCTGGCGGCCGACGCGTTCGAGGATGTCCCGGCGCTCGTCGCGTTCCTGTTTCAGGAAGTTCCGGACGTTCGAGACGGTCGAAGACTCCATCGGCGGCGTACGGACGACTTCGGGCGTCCAGCCGACGCTTGCGGCTATCTGGTCCAGCGTCTCGCCGTGACGACCGATGACGCGGCCGGGTTTCTCGGCCTCGATGAACACCTCGCCCGTTGCGTCGTCGAAGTCGAGGTTCTGGACGCCGGCGTCCTCGGGGATGGTCTCCTCGATCTTCGCGCGGGCTTCTTTCTGTGGGATAAGTGCGTCCGCCGTCGGACGAACGTTGATGCGTTTTCGGAGGGTCTGTGCGAGGTTCCGGACGATACCGTCCCGGTTGGCGATCTCCTTGGCGTCGGGCGTGTAGATCACCAGTTCCGGACCTTCGAACGTCACCGACGATATGGTGATGTCGTCCGGCGTCTCTTCCTCGACCTGTGCTTTGATCTTCTCAAGCGTCTCGTCTGCGGTACTCATGTATGCGGGAAACTGCGATTGAAGACTTCGGCCGTCGAAGAACAACGGCTATCGAATGTCGTTATCTAGGGGATGTGCGACCACGGATAAGAACCTTTGCTTCCCGAGACGACGACCGAAACGACCGGTAGCCGACGTGTGTCGCGATACCGTGCGCCGACGAGCGGCCCGACCGTCCCATTTTAGTAGCCGACACGCCACCGTTCACACATGGGTTTTGGTAGCTACGACGAATCCGAGCAGAAAGACCAGGACGTAGACACAGACGACAGCGAAGGCGTCGCCGTCCACGAGAACGACCACGACGGCGAAGTCTCGTTCGACACCGAGGCGTCGACGAGCGACCTCGTCGACAAACTCGGCGACATCAAAGACAGCGAGTAGCGACCGGCGACACCGACCGCGGACGCGACTGTTCTGGACGTTTTTCGAGGCGCACGCCGACAGCCAAGGGGTCGACGGTCAGGCGTTCAGCGTCGCTTCGAGGTCGCCGTTCTCGTCTAACTGTTCGAGGATGTCGCTGCCGCCGACGAACTCGCCGTCGACGAACGTCTGGGGAATCGTCTCGCGACCGCTGTACTCCGAGAGGGCCTCGCGGTAGGCCTCCGTGGCTGTCAGGACGTTCACCGTCGCCACGTCCTCGCGGTACTGCTTGATGAGACCGATGGCCTTCCGGGAGTAGCCACACTGTGGCATCATCTCGTTGCCCTTCATGAACAGGGCCACCTCGTTGTTCTCGATGGTCTCGTCGACCTTCTCCTGAACCTCTTCGCGGGAGAGTTCCTCGGGTTCGAAGCTCATGGGCCCCCGTAACACGTCGGGAGGGAAATGACTACCGCCGTCGCCAGGTCACTCGGGCGTCGAGGTGGTCAGTTCGATGGCGTGGATGTCTCGCGTGAGATGCTCGCCGAGAGCGTCGTGGACGAGTTGGTGTTGGTCGACGAGTGACTTCCCTTCGAAGGCCGGCGACACCACGTCGACGGCGTAGTGCTTGTCGTCGTCGGGGTCCCGCGGCGTGGTGACTGTGGCCGTTGCGTCCGGAATCGCTGCCTCGATGAGTGCCTCGACTTCCTCGGCGTCCATGTCTCGGGTCAGGTCGCCAGCGAGGAAAACAGTTGGCTTCCCGCTATCCGGCGACGGCTTGGCGGCCCCACCGCGGGGCGTTACTCCGTTCGGTCGAAGGCCGTCACCGCTGCGGCCTCGGTGGTAGCGTAGACGCTCCCGTCGGTGACTGCTGGGGGCTGGACGACCCGTTCGCCGGTCCGGTAGGCGCGAATCTCGCTGCCGTCGCTCGGGTCCAGCGCACGTACGGACGGGCCGCTTCCGAGATACACCGCGTTGTCGGTAGCGCTGGGTGCCGTGATGGCGTCGAGGTTCGGGTCGGTGTACTCCCAGACTTCGGTTCCGTCCGCGGCGTCGACGGCGACGAGGCGGTCTCCGCCCGAGGCCATCACTTGGACGTAGACTCTGTCGTCGCCCGCCGCGAGGCCCTGGACGCTCCCGGCGACATCGTAGCGCCACTGGTCGTCACCCTCGGCCGAGACGGCTCTCAGGGTGCTGTCGCCGGCCGCGAACGCCTGCGAGTCGTTGGTCGCGGCGTGTTCGACCTTTCCGAGGTCGGTCCAGACGATGCTACCGGTCGCTTTCGTGAGCGCGAACAGGCGGTTGTCGGTACCGACGACGACGCGGTCGCCCAGACTGGCCGGGCCGGCGGTGACTGTCGCGAGCGGGGGACAGCCAGAACCAGTGAACGTCCAGCGCGTCTCGCCGCTCTCCGCGTCGATGGCGTACACCGCTGCAGCGTCGCCGTCGACGCCGCTCCCGACGTAGACGGTTCCTTCGACGGCTAACGGGGCCGTCGTGAGTGGTTTGAGGCTCTTGGTCCATCGCTCGGACTCCCTTTCGAAGAGGCCGTCCGTCTCGACGATGTCGTAGGCGGTGAGGTCGTCCCCGTCGACGGCGTAGACGCCGGTGTCGCCGACGCCGAGAGTCCCGTCGGAACTGGCAGCCCAGCGGTATCCGCCTTTGTCGTCCTCGATGGCCTGCAGGAGGCCCCCCTCCGAGGTTTGATGGCTGACGTAGACGCCGTACTGGCTCGCTACCGGCGGCGTCTCGGGGACGTACTCCGACTCGTCGCCGTCGCTGTCGAACGTCCGTAGCTCGTAGGACCAGCGGAACGACCGCGGGCCGTCGACGAGTTCCTGAAGCGTGTCGCCGCCGGTAAAGAAGTACAGCGACCCGTCGGCGAGGTAGACGCCGAGCGGTTCAGCGATTTCGAGTTCCGTCCGGTAGTGGCGCCATCGCTCCTCGCCGGTGGCCGTATCGAACGCGACGAGTTGTTGATAGAAGTCGGTCCCCGTGGGTACGTACAGGGTATCGTCGGCGACGGCCAGTTGGATGTAGTTGGCCTCGCCGGGTTCGGCCTCCCACAGCTCCGTGCCGTCGGCGGCGTCGATGGCGTGTACCGAGTCCGGGTACCGGCGGACGAAGACCCGCCCGTCGGCGACGACGGGCGTCGACCGGATGTCGTACTCCGCGTCCGTCCGCCACTGTTCCTCGCCCGTCGCTTGGTCGAGCGCGGCAACGTTCTCGCCCCGTACGACGTAGACGGACCCGTCACCGACGACGGGCGGGAAATCGCTCGTGGTCCCGGTCCACTGCTGTTCACCGGTCGCCGCGTCGAGGGCGTACAACCCTTGCGAGGAGGAGATGAAGACGGTTCCGTCGGCCACCGCCGGAACCCCGAACAGCTTGTACGTGTGGACGTCGCCGGGCGTCTCGAACGCCCACTCGCGGGTCCCGTCGGCGAGCGAGACGGCGTGACACCAGCCAGTGTCCGACGCGACGTAGACGGTGCCGTCGACGACTTTCGTCGAGGAACTGTCCACCGAGTCGGTCTCGTACTGCCAGCGGACGCTGCCGTCGCTCCGCGAGAGTGCGGTAACGACGCCGCCGCCGCTGACGACGAGCGTGTCGCCCGCGACGGTCGGCGCGAGGTCTTCATCGATGGGTTCGTCGGCCGCCGAGAACGGCGTCCTCCACACCGCCGAGCCCGTTTCGAGGTCGGTGGCAGTGACGCTCCCACTCGCGTAGTAGGCGACGCCGTCGGCGACGGCCGGCCGTGAATCGGTGTATATCCCGGTCCGTACCGACGACCCGACTTTCGGGAACTCGACGCCGGGACCTGACGCTACCGACCCGGTGTTCCGTGCGTCGTGCTGGAAGGTCGGCCAACCGTCGTCGTCGGTCGCGGCAGTCGTCGTACGGCTACCGACGGCGGTGAGACTGATACCACACGCAGCGAGACCGATTCCTTTCAGGAACGTACGTCTGTCGTTTCGAAACATAGGCGGCGGGTCCCCGTACTGATAGTGTCTCTATATTTATCCGGGCGGTAAGATTCCGATACCGACCGTTCGGGACCAACCGCGTTTCCGCTTCCGTGTCGGAACGATCGCCTTCGTCGTTTCGTCTCGGTACGGCCAACGCCGCGGCAACTCCGATTCGCGGGCGTTATCGGGAAATTAAGCCGGGGCGAGCTGATACGTTACGATCGGTGACGCTGTCGGCCGACACGCTCGAACGGCGACGCGGGATGGCGGACCTGCCCCGTAACCGGACCGACGGACTCGTAGCGACGGTCGCGGTGACGGCGTTCGTGCTGACGCTCGGCGACGACGCCCCCGCCACCGTCTTCTGGACGTCCCGCCTTCGGGCTGGAACTCGGAGGAAAACGGTGGGTACCTCTGCTTCCGTCTGCGGCGCTACACTAGGTGTCTCACTCCGGTTCGCCCCGCTCTGAGAGCGCCCCGAGCGGTCTGCACTCGCTGGTGTCAGGCGAGTTCCGTTCGGGCGCGCCCCGCGAGCAGACAGTTCTGTCGACCCCGCTCAGTTCTCGACCGGGTCGACGACGATTTCGCCGGTACCACGAACGACGACCAGCAGGCCCTCGTGCGTGAAGGAGAGTTCGATATCGCCGTCGGCAGACAGGAGCAGTCCGTCCATCGCTTCGAGGTCCGCCGTCTCGTACAGCGGCCCGATGTCGGTCGGGTGGCTGTTCATCGCGACGCCGATCGCCCGGCACACCGCCTCGCTCGGTGGGATATCGTCCCAATCGAAGTGGTGGCGCACCGGTTCTTTTCCATCTACGTTCTGCGGTATCGCTTCGACCCCGCCATCTGATCCTTCGATGCTCGTCATTTGCGATTCCACTCGTCCTTAGACTGATTCCCTAATCAAAAGTGCCTAGCGTTTTCACGGCCTGAAAGAGCCGTCGGACGACTCGGACTGACAGACGCTACAGCGGCCTGAGGGGAGCTCTGGCACCGGAATAGCTATCCGAGCAGCCGTTGGTGAGTCGGTTTCATACAGCGGTCCTGTACCACGCGGCGGCCCGCCGATTCGGCGCGCTCGACGGCGTCGTCGTCGTGGATGCCCAGTTGCAACCAGACGACCTGTACGTCCTCGCGTTCGAGGACGGCGTCGACGATGTCACTGACCTCCTCACTGGGGCGAAACACGTCGACGATGTCTATCTCGCCGGGGACGTCGGCGAGCGAATCGTAGGCCTCGCGCCCGAATATCTCGTCGGCGAACGGGTTGACCGGGACGACGTCGTATCCCTCGTCTATGAGGTACTTCGGTATCTCGTGGGCGTCCTTTCCGGGAGTGGTCGAACACCCAACGACAGCGACGCGGTTCAGGCTCAGTATCTCGCGGAGTTCGTCGTCGTCGGTGACCGGCATATCCGATCGTAGACCCTCTAGCGCTAAAAACTGGACGGCGTCTCGCGGCGGTGACGCCCATCAGGGACGTTCCGACCCCGGGTCGTCGACGGGTAACAGGCCGGTCGCCATCAACCGGCGAACGATCGTCACGAGGCCGTTGTCGAACCCACGCCCGAAGATGGCCTTCTCGTCGTCCTCCCGGCCCGAGCTAGTGCTTATCAGGATGGTGGTGCGGTCGACCAGCAGGAGGCGTTCGATGTCCGTCTGGTCGTCGGGATCCGACGACGCGAGCCACGAAAGCCCGGAGACGAACACCTCGGCGTCCGGGAGTGCCGACTGCACTGTCGTCCGTAGCTCTTCGATAGCCGCGCCGACGATTATCGTGACGCCACGCTGTTCCGCCGCTTCGAGCGCGTCCTGCAGGCTCTCGGTGAACATCGTCTCGTCGCCGAGAATCAGGACTACCTCGTCGTCGGCCTCACTGACCAGTTGCTCCGTCCGGGCCGTTATCGTGCGATTCCCCGACAGCGCCCACACTTCGTGGGTCACGTCTCGCTCCGGTTCGGTCGTGATCGGTTCGAGTGCTTTCAGCGTCTCTCTGAGTGACTCGGTCCGGTCGTGGTACTCGTCGCGCAGAATGTCGGCTGCCTCGTCTACGGAGACGGCACGGAACTGCTGGGGATTCGAATGGTGGATCTCCACCAACCCTTTCGACTCTAAGACGCGGACGGCGTCGTAGACGCGTGTCCGTGGTACCTCCGAGCGCTCACTAATGTCTTTGGCAGTGCCCGCGGATACTCGCGAGAGCGCTACGAACGACTTCGCTTCGTACTCTTTCAAGCCGAGTTGCTGGAGCAGTTCTATCGCTTGATCGTCGCCTGTAAGCTCGTTCATGTGGGTCCCAACCTACGCCACGGCTGTCCCGAGGCTACGTGGCAGTTCAGTCGCCATGGGAAAGACGCTTGGGCTCCGAAGACGGAATTTCTCGACCGATTCCGCGACGACCGAGACGAACCGTTATTGTCTGGTATCCAATAGGTTACCACAATCCGCGACGAAGCTCATTCACTCACTTAATCACAACACAAATATGTACGTCCGGGATTGATATTGAGGCGGCGCGTGGACCTAGTCGGGTCCCAACTCACTACTTCCACGCGTCGTACTGACTGAGAACGGAGCGCCGTCTAGCGCGGCGAGTGATGCCAATATGTCGCAGGAATTACCCCAGAGCCCACACACTTCGAGGCGATCAAACAGCTACGGACCCTTCGGTCTGCGTGCCTATGCAGCCCCGACGTTCGTTGCTCTCGTCGAACTGGGGGAAGGAACGGCACAGGCGTAAGCGGCGTCGCCGATGCCCCACGGACGCGCGTCTACGCACGCTGCCGACGAGTTACAGCACAGAGGACCGGCCGTCGTCCTCCGGATGCTGTTCGCGCGGACGCTCGACGGGAACCGCAAATGACCGTCACTCACGCTCTCACAAAACTGATTTACGCGCTGCCAATGACCGTACTCTCACTACCGAGTACTGCTGTAATCTACGAGATTCGACACCATGTACGAGGACAACCCAGATTCTGACGACAGCACAGCGCGTACAGAGTGGGACTCTGTCGCCGACTTGATCACGTCACTGCTGACGGCTGTCGCCGACGAAACCGGTACCCGGGTGAGCGATCTCCCACCCCTGAACGACTTCGTCGACCCGGACGCTATGGAGTCTCTCCTGACTAGTGACCGCTCTGAGACGATCCAGTTGTCGTTCAACTACACCGGCGTGAGAGTGCACATCGACAGCGACGGCTACCTGTTCGTCCAACAGCGAACCGGTCCCACGGAGTAAGTCCACCGCTCACTCGAACGTGTCCGCGATGAACGTCAGCAACTCCTCGACCGAGTCGATACCGTGATACGAGACCGTCCTGTGTTGCCTGTCGTATTCGAGTAGGCCCATCTCGTCCAGTTTCGGGAGGTCGACGTGATGGAGTGTGACTTCGAGGCGCTCTTTCTCTCTACTGGGCGGTACCGTCGTGCTATCGGCCGAATTGCGGAGCGCGTCGGCGAGAGTAGCGACTTCGACTGGCCCGTCACCGTTCCCCGCGAGATAGCGGAGGGCTTGTCGTCGTCGTCCAGTCTGTACGGCTTGCAGCGCTTCCTCTACGGTAGGCGAGTGACTCTGCTGATTCATTGTGTCTCGGGCTATGCCCTGTCGGAACTATGGGCATATTTGCTTGGTAATAGACGACACACGCTGATCAGGGTGCCGTTCACCATGATACTCACAGGATATCCGCTCACCACCGGTCGGCAGATCACAGTCGGTGTTTTGTGCGTGGGTGTGTCGATACGCACACGAGCGACCGGACCCCGAGCGCGTTGAACGCGCCGCCGTCGGCCGACGCGGCACTTCCGCCGTCACTCGTACGTGTGGGTGTAGCCGCCGTCGAACAGCAGGTCGCCGCCGTTTAGGTGTTTCGCGTGGCTGGAAAACCCGAAGACGAACAGGTTGGCCACCTCCGCCGGGGCCATCATCTCTTTCGTGCGGGCCTGTCCGAGCATCACGTCCTCGATGACTTCCTGTTCGGAGATGCCCCGCTCTGTGGCCGTGTCCTCGATTTGGTCGACCATCAGCGGGGTCAGGACGTAGCCGACGCTGACCGAGAACCCACGGAGCGTCCCGTCGCCCTCGGCGGCGATGGCCCGCGTCAGCCCGGTGAGGCCGTGTTTCGCGGTGACGTAGGCGGCCTTGT
This sequence comes from Haloarcula sp. S1AR25-4, assembly GCF_031624555.1. Classification (NCBI taxonomy): domain Archaea; kingdom Methanobacteriati; phylum Methanobacteriota; class Halobacteria; order Halobacteriales; family Haloarculaceae; genus Haloarcula; species Haloarcula sp. S1AR25-4. Next base: position 74,665 of record NZ_JAMQOR010000005.1, read on the forward strand.
CCTTCGTCGCGTAGTGGCCGTGAACCGAGGACATATTGGCGATTGCGCCGACGCCGTCGTCGGTGTCGCGGACGTGTGGCATGGCGGCCTGCGCCATCTTGAACGGCGACCGGAGCATCACGTTCGTCAGACGGTCGTACGTCTCCATCGGGAACTCCGGGATGCTCGCGATGTGTTGCATGCCGGCGATGTTGGCGACGAAGCGGACGTCACCCTCCTCGGCGGCGGCCGCGACGACGGCTTCCACGTCGTCGTCGTTCGTGAGGTCCGTCTCGACGCCGTGGAACGTCCCGTCGACGCCACAGTCCTCGGCGATGTCGCCCGTCTCGTCCAGTCCCGCCCGGTCGATGTCTGCTCCGACCACGGTGAGGCCGTTTGCGGCCAGCGCCACCGCCGTCGCGCGGCCGATACCGGAGGCCGCACCGGTGACGACGGCGACGGTGTCCGCCTCGAAGTACGGGTCCTCGAGCACGAGGAAGTCCTCGTGGGTCAGTTCCGGCGCGCTGAGGTCGAACTCGGAGTCAGTCACGTCGTATCACTCGAACGGAACGTCGGCCCCCTGCACATTAACTCCCCACCACGGTCCGAGGCGGGACTACGGACACCCGGTAACCGCTCGGTTACCGAGCGACTTTACGTAACCAGACAATAGGTAGTAGTGTACAGTAACCCCTCCCACGACAATGGCTACGAACACCACTGACACCGACGACGCGGACGACAGATACCCCACCACAGGGCCCGATACGGAGTCGTACGACCGATACCGACACGTCACCACCGGTGACGAGGCGATAATCTACGACACCGAGACGGAGGGCGCGTGGATACAGGCCGAACTGTCGCTGGACCTCGAAGACTGGCAGTAACCCGGACTGAGTGCGCCGTTGCTTTTGCTGTATGCTGCCCGATACAGCGCTCGCTCAGCGGATGCCGCCGTCCTCGCTGTCGGGTTCTCGGAGGTGCTCTTGGCCCCACTGAGCCATCGCGGTGATGACCGGTTCGAGCGACGCGCCGCGTTCGGTCAGCGAGTAGTTGACGCGGAACGGTTGCTCGTTGACGACCTCTCGGTCGACGAGGCCCTTCTCCTGTAAGTCTTCGAGACTGTCCGAGAGCACTTTCGACGAGATGCCGTCGACGTTCTCCTTGAGTTCGTTGAACCCCGAGGGGCCGCTGTCGAGGAGACGGTGGACGATGACCGGGTGCCACTTCTTGCCGATGAGCGTCGCAGTCGTCGTGATGGGGCACCAGTCCTCGCCGGCACACCACACTTCCAATTGCTCTGTTGTATCGCTCATACGCCGTCGTTTGCGCTCCAGTGACTAATAGTTACGTGGCGTAATCGAGTTACTGCTAGTTACCAACTGTTCTCGTGTGTCGACTGCGGGTCTCGGCCCGTGGACACGGCAGCGTTTCGGACGCTCGACGGTGACCCGGTCCCGCCGTCGCCGTCACACCGACCCGCGTCGTCACGCTCGCCCTCCCGAAGACCGGCCTCACCAACCTCGGTGCCGACCTCGTCCTCGCCGACATCGGCTCGCCCGGCGGGGTGTACGAACGACTCGCTATCCCCGCCGCGTCGCCGTTCGGCGACGCGTACGCGGTGACCCTCTCGCTGTCCGCGTAACCCCTGGGTAACTGAACCATTAGGTGCCCGCCGGTCGACACCCCGTCCATGGCCGACCCGTTCGTGGTCGTCGGTGGTGACGCCGCCGGCCTCAGTGCCGCCAGTAAGTACGCGCGAGAGAATCCAGACGGCGACGTCGTCGTCTTCGAGAAGGGCCGGTGGGTCTCGTACGCCCACTGCGGGACGCCCTACTACGTCAAGGGCGAGGTGGACAACCTGACGGACCTCCTCTCGCTGTCGCCCGAGGACGCCGCCGACCGGGGTATCGACCTCCGTCGGGAACACGAGGTCGTCGGCGTCGATACCGACGCCCAGACCGTGGCCGTCGTGGGCGACGGCGAGCGGTTCGAACAGCCGTACAGCGACCTCCTCGTCGCGACGGGCGCCCACGCCGTCACCGACCCGATTCCGGGGAGCGACCGCGAGATGGCCTTTACGATGCACGGACTCGACTCGGCGGCGGCGGTCCGGGCGGCACTATCGCCCGCTGGCGAAGAGTGGGTCGACACCGATATCGAGTACGTCGACGCCGACCTCGTCCAGCGGTACACGGACCGCGACCCGCCGGACCGGGTCGCCGTGGTCGGCGGCGGCTACGTCGGCGTCGAGATGGCCGAGGCGTTCCGCGCCCACGGACTGGAGACCCACGTCTTCCAGCGGTCGTCACACCTCCTGCCGCCGTTCGGCGACGCCGTCTGTGAGCGCGTGGCCGACCACCTCCGCGAACAGGGCGTGACGCTTCACCTGAACACCGCCGTCTCCGAACTAGACGGCGGCGACAGCGTCGAGGCAGTCGTCCACGAGGACGGGCGCGTGCCCGTGGACCTCGCGCTGGTCGGTATCGGCATCGCACCGAACACGCAACTCCTCTCGGACACGCCGGTCGAACTCGGCGAGTCGGATGCCGTCGCCGTCGACGACTACGGCCGGACGAATATCGATGGCGTCTACGCCGCCGGCGACTGCGCCGAGGCCCGCCACGCCGTCACCGGCGAGTCGACGTGGGTGCCGCTCGGCCTCACCGCGAACCGGGCCGGGCGCGCCATCGGACAGACGGTCGCCGGCGACCCGGAACCGGTCGGCGACGTGGCCGGAACGGCCGTCGTCAAGGCGTTCGAATTGGAGTGTGGCCGGGTCGGCCTCGTCCACGAGGACGCGGCCAGCGACGCCGGGTTCGACCCCGTCTCGGTGTCGATCGACGCCGGCTCACGGTCGGGGTACTACCCCGGCGGGGACGAGACGACGGTGACGCTGACCGCCGACCGCGACTCCGGACGGGTCCTCGGCGGGTCCATCGTCGGCCGTGACCGGGCCGCCGTTCGCATCGACACGCTCGCCACGGCGCTGGAGTCGGACCTCACCGTCGCCGAACTCGAACGACTGGACCTCGCGTACGCGCCGCCGTTCAGTCCGGTGTGGGACCCGATTCTCGTCGCGGCGAAGGTGCTTCGGGGGACCCTCGAATAGCACTCAGCGATTCCCGCCAGCGAGCGCGCTGGCCGCCGGGAGGGTTCTGAGCCGCCACATCGCAAGCGTGCCGACGATTGGTCCGACGACCAGCGGGAGGAACGCCCACTGCCAGCCGACGTACTCGGCCACCACCGGGAGCAACTGGATAGAGCCGATAGTGAGCAGGAACCCCACGGCCGTCTGGAGCGTCAGCGCGGTGCCGACGTAGCTCTCCTCGGCGAGTTCCGTCACGCACGCCGAGAACTGCGCGGAGTCGGCGACGATGGTGAACCCCCAGACGGCGAGGAACGGGACGAGGACGGCGAGCGGTGCGTCGAAGACGACGCCGGCCAGCACCGAGAAACTCCCGCTGACGACCATGCTCGCGCCCGTGACGGTGGTCCGGCCGAGGCCGTCGGCGAGTCTGCCGGCTACGAGCGCGCCGAGGCTCCCGATACCGATGGTGCCGAAGGCGAGGAGTGCGGCCAGCGTCGGCGTCGCGTACGCGCTCTCGCGAGTGGCGAAACTCGCGGCGAGGTAGACGGGAATCCACGTCCAGACGGCGTACAGTTCCCACATGTGGCCGAAGTAGCCGAGATTCGCCAGCATGGTCGGCCGGTCGGTGAGGATGCGGCGGACGGCGCCGGGGTCGAACGGCGCGGCCGGCGACTGGTAGGGGCCGGGGCGAGCGCCGAGGACGAGCAACCCGCCGACGGCGGCCAGCCCGGCGGCGACGAGGAGGACGAACTGGGGTCGTCCGACGCCGCCGACGGCCCGAACGAGGTGTGGGAGCGCCGACCCGAGCGTGAGTGCGCCGACCAGCGCACCGATGGCGAGGCCGCGCTGTCCCCGGAACCAGCCCGCGACGAGTTTCATGCCCGGCGGGTAGACGCCCGCCAGCGAGACGCCGGTGAGAAAGCGGAGGACGATAGCCGGGCCGGCGCTGTCGACGACGATGCCGAGTGCCGCGGTCAGCGCCGCGCCGAGGAACGCCGAGGCCGCGAACAGGTAGCGGGTCGGAACGGCATCGGCGAGCGTCAGCGCCGCCGAGAGGACGGCGCCGACGACGAACCCTATCTGGACCGCGCTGGTGAGCAACGCCGACTCCGTCGGGGTGAGGTTCCACTGCGCGGTCAACTCCGGTGCGACGGCCGAGGCGCTGAACCACAGCGACATCGCCAGTAACTCCGCGACGCCGACCAGTGCCAGCATCCGCCAGCGTCCGTCGGTCCCGGGAACCGTGTCGACTGCCGCTCCGTCCGTGGTCTCCGCGGTCATCGGTCTGTCGTGTTCACGTACCGAACCCGCTCAGTTGTATCGGCTCCGGTGTCGGTCTCGGCCGCGGCGCGTGAGCGAACCGACGGCGTGCGCTCCGGTCTGGACGGGTCGCTATCGAGCATACAAGTTACTACTGGTAACTGAACGCTGTCCCGTAATCAACGTCAGCCAACGGGCGCGTAACCCGGTAACGCTACGGAAACCACAGGCGGGCTACCACGCGGCGTCGAGGACGTGCTCGATGTCCTCGTGAGACGGGTCGAGGCCGGCCGGCGCGTTCGCCATGAATGCATCCGAGAGGACGGCTTCAGCCACCTCGGGGAACGCCTCGCGGGCCGGGCCGTCCACGTCCCGGAGACGCGTCGGGAGGCCCAGTGTGGCGGCCACCTCCGACACGCTCTCGACGACGGCCGACGCCGGGTCGTCGGCGTCTGCCACGCCGAGAGCGTCGGCCAGTCGGTCCTGCCGGCCGTCGACGGCGTCGAACAGGTACTCGAGCGCGTGTGGCGCGATGACGGCGTGGGCGGCGCCCTGTTGGACATCGTACGTGCGCGTGAGGCCGTGCCCGAAGGCGTGAATCAGCGAGAGGGTCGTCACGCCCGGTCGGGAGATGCCGTACTGGACGAGCACGATGCCCTGCGCGAGTCGCTGGTACACCGCGTCGCCCTCGTTCCCCTCGCCGAACGCCAGCAGGCCGTCCTGCAACAGGCCGAGGCCGCGCATCGCCGTGGCGTCGGTCACCGGCGTCGCCGTACTCGCGTACAGCGTCTCGACGCCCTTATCGAAGCCGTTCATCGCGGAGGCAGCCAGCACGCCGCGGGGCGTGGTCGCCAGTAGTTCGGGGTCGTAACACACCGCGGCGGGCATCAGTTCGGGGGCCGAGATGCCGCCGCTCGCTGCGTCCTCGACGGGGCAGGTCCCCGGGACGGCCGTGACGCCGGCCACCATCGAGAGGTCGGCGCCGGCGAGCGTCGTCGGGACGGCGACGATGGGGGGCAGTCCCGTATCGGGCACCCGTATCGTCCCCGTCTCGGCGAACTCGGAACCGACGGCTTCGGGGTCGCGGTTGGTGGCCGCGATGGCCGCGAGTACCTTCGCCACGTCGAGACTACTGCCGCCGCCGACGCTGACTACCGCGTCGGCCTCGACCTCGCGGAACCGCTCCAGCGCGTCGTAGGCGGTTCCCAGTCGTTTCGCGGGCGTCGTCTCCGCGAAGACGCCGGCCAGTCGGTCGCCCAGTCCGTCCCTGACGGGGGTCATCACCGCTTGCGTCTCGCCGACCGTCGACCCGGTGACCACCAGCGCTCGCTCACAGTCGATAGCGGCCAGTTCCTCGGCTAGCCCGTCGACGCAGTTCGGCCCGTAGCGCAGGATCGCCGGGTCGTACTCGAACCGGAACGGCGCTGTGAGGTCGTCGGCGACGTGGTCTGACATCCTCACTTACTCCGCGGGGACGTTCGCCCCATCGAACGGTGGGAGTCGCGCTTCGATCTCTTCGCGTTCGTCTTCCAGCCACTCGGGCAGCGTGAGCGACTCGCCGAGTTCGGACCGGGGCTCGTCGGCGGTGAACCCCGGCCCCACCGTCGATAGCTCGACGAGGACGCCGTTCGGTTCTCGGCAGTACAGCGCCGTGAAGTACGTTCGGTCGATGATCTCGCTCGGTTCGAGACCCCGCTCCTCGTAGGCCTCGCGATAGGCCTCCAGTTCGGCGTCGTCCTCGGCACGGAACGCGACGTGGTGGACCGTCCCAACGCCCATCCGGCCCACACTCTCGTCCGTCTCGACGACGTCGACGACCGAGCCGAACTCGCCCGTGGTACTCCGGTAGCGGTGTCGGCCGTCCTCGGTCGCCTCGTGTTCGTAGCCGAGGACGTCGGTGAGTAGCCCACCGGTCGGGTCGACCGACTCGACGGCGAGCGTCACCGAGTAGAGCCCCCGTAGCTGATGCTCTTCGGGGACCGGGCTATCTTCCCACGGGACCGCCCCCGTCTCGGCGTCGGTGGCGACGAGTTCCAGTCCGATGCCGTCCGGGTCGTCGAACTGGAGGACCGTCTCTGTTCGCGGCTTCGCCGCTTGCGTGTCCGCCGAACGCCGTTCTGTGGCACTCGCGCTTTCCGAGGCCCTTCGTTCCCCGCTCTCGAACCGTTCAGTCCGCTCGACGGCGACGTCGTGGGACTCCAGCCGATCGGTCCAGTAGTCGACCGAGTCCTCCGGGATGAGATACGCCGTGGCCTGCGTCTGGCCCGCACCGAACTCACCCCGTCGCCCCCGGTCGGTCCACGGGAAGAAGGTGATAGTCGTCCCGGGCGTCCCCTCCTCGTCACCGAAGTAGAAGTGGTAGGTACCGGTGTCGTCGTGGTTGACCGTCTTCTTGACGAACCTGAGTCCGAGTGTACCGACGTAGAAGTCCGCGTTCCGTTGCGGGTCGCCGGCTATCGCTGTGACGTGGTGGAGCCCGGACGTTGCTGGTGACATGGACAGTCCTACGCGGTCGGCGCTTGTGGCCCTTTCCTCACACGGATGTCACCGGGGGACACGAGGGTTACCACGTCACTGCAAGCAAGTGAACGGTTAACACGGACGCTCCGCTACGACACCTATGGTGTGTCCCCACTTGGCGTACCGCAAAACCAACGGCGACCGGTCCTTCGCCGAGGCCCGTGCCTTCTGTACCGTCGTCGACGAGTTCGTCCAGCCGATGCGGGCCGACATCTGTAACGACCGGTTCGCGCTCGATCACGCGGCCCACTGCGAGATATACCGTGGCCACGAGGAGGGCGAGGAGTGAGCTACGAGGCCTTCCTCGACGGGGACCCCGTCATCGTCACCGCGGCTCTCACCGGTGGCGACTACCGACGAGACACGGGAGATTCTCGGCCTGTGACTTGCCGGCCCCCTCTGTCAGTAGACGTTACGACTGTCGAGTGAGTAGTGGTGGTATGGGGACGCTTCGCTGTCGGCACTGTGGGGAACCGCTGACGACCGGTCTCCTCGCGACGCAGCGGCGTCATTGCTGTCTCAACGACACCCCTATCGCCGGGGCGTGCCCCAACCACGGTCCGGTCGGGCCACACGACGCTGTCGAGGAATAGCGCTATCGCTCGTCGGTGACGGACTCGGAAAGACGTGTTCTCAGTTTACGCGACGATGCTAGCGGCGGCGATGAACGACCATCGCGTTCCGCTCGTCGATTCGCGCTGCTTCGCTTCTGCCTGTGTCTCGTTTCGAGGGTGTTTCCAGTTCATCGTACTTCTCCATACACGCTCTATGCGTAAAAAGTATTCCATTCCTGATATGTATTTCGTGGTCGTTTATGGACAACGAACCACTCTTGAAGCGCACTCCCTCGGCCTAAAGTACACGAATGATCCAAAATTATCGGTGTGTGTGTGAAAGCCTTTTTGGTCGATATATCGGGTCCCACACTATTTATCGCAGGTGTATCACTACCCGGGCTACAGCGCGACACCATTACGCGCTCGCGCTCACGCACGCGTAGATAACAAAATGACGAGCGCCAGTTGGCTCGAGCGTGCGCTCTTCTACAGCACCTACTCTCTCGAACACCTGTCTGCGAGCGTCACGGGGTGTTCGGTGTGCCGGCGTAAACGATTGGGTGTCAATACAATCACACGAGGTATCGCAGTAGACGACGGCTCCAGCGCCTGTCTCGGCCATATCTTGGTAACAAGTGGCAAGATAATACTATAACCCCTCGTCCATTACCCCGTACTATCCATGAAGAAGCAAGAGCTCATTCACCTACATAGTCTTCTCGCACAGGTACAGCATCACTACGAGACAGAAGCCGAAACCTCCGTTCAACACGACGAATACGCCGAACTGGGTGTCAAGCCGACATCGATTCATAAGTCCAAGACCGACCACAAAGACGCCGTCTTCGCCCTCGCCGATGGTCTCACCTCCGATATGGTCGCAGAAAGCGACGAACCGCTGACGCTCACCGCCGACTGAGTCGATCCAGCCGCCGTTCTGCAGTGACACTATCCCGTTCAGCGCCTTAGCCGTCGGTCTCTAGTCCCCAGTTGCCGGCCCGTAGTCGGTCCGTGTGGTACGCGGTATCGCAACTCTCAGTTCCTTTATACGCTGAGGGGACCTACTTGGCGTGTGAGTGAAGAAACAGGGCGACGGAACCTCCGAATGCCCAACGACGACGAACTGTTTGCGGTCGTAACAGAACACAACGGTGGCAACCACGTCAGAATCCAGTGCGAGGACGGCGAGAACCGGATGGGGCGCATCCCCGGCCGAATGAAGTACCGGACGTGGATCAACGAGGGCGACATCGTCCTCGCCGAACCGTGGGACTGGCAAGACGAGAAGGCCAACATCGAGTGGCGCTACAAGGGCCAGGACGCCGACCAGCTCCGTGCCGAGGGCCACATCGACTCCCTGACTGCCTGATTGACGTATTCTGCGGCCGCATGCTCCCTCCCTACTGAGTGTTCTTTCCGTCTGCTACCGCCGGCAGCTACAGGACTGGCGACGGTACCGGCCCCGGACTTCCCCGTTGCTGACAGACACTGTTTCGAGACGGGTCTATCCCATCCCTGCGCGCAGCTCCGGAGAGATATGACGTCTATGTAGCTCCACTCCCCGTCAGACGAAGTGTCACCGGATTCTGGAACCGTCTATCTATCTGACTACTATTCGTTATATACCGCCGCAGTCTTGCGGTTAGGTACGTGAAGCTCTCACGTCACGTGGGGGATATGTGGTGGCAGCACAGGGCGGGCTCGAGACGAGTCATTTATATGTACCCCTCCCATCGGATATGATGCGAAGGTCGCCCCGGGCCGCCCGGGTCGACACGGCCGGTCGTCGACGCGGCGACCGGTCGCTCGTAGAAGGCTGCTCGACGCGAGCATCCTTCGACCCCATGAGG
>NZ_JAMQOR010000006.1:0-69947 GCF_031624555.1 Haloarcula sp. S1AR25-4
CGCCAGCAACGGTCGCGGACTGGGGCCCGCGACCCGTCGGTGGCTGGCCCTTGCGGGCCACGCCCGCTCGTGGAATTGAACACACGAGAGCCGCCAGGGGATGACTCCGGCCGCTGCTGCCAGCACGGGCAAAGAAAAGCGATGTGAGACGACGTGGTTACGCGACGGCTTCGTAGTCCGGATTCCCGCCGAAGTACTCGCCGTTGGAGAATGCCGCGTACCACACGCTGCCGTCGTAGTCGTAGGCCTTGTACATGGACTGGGCGTCTCCGAAGTCCATCTTTTCGTTGGCCGTGATTTCGACGGTTGCCGTCGTGTCGTCGCTGTCCATCACCGCACCGGCGTTGTGGACCGTCGCCGTCTGTCCGTCCTCTTCGATGGTCATGTAGGCGTCCTCGGACGTGTCGACCCAGTCCGGGGCGTCAGCGCCTTCGGCCATCATGGGCACGACCTCGCCGTTCACCATCGCCGTACCGAGGTAGGCGACGCCGCCGGACGTATCCGAGGCGTCGTAGACCGCGGCCATCGAGTCCTGGGCGTCGCTGTTGGCGACGGTGACGATAATCTCGTCCTGCGAGTCACCGTTGACGCCGATTTCCTGCTCGACGCGAGCGGGCCCAGCCTCGGAGTCGTTACTGTCGTCGCTGAAGACGTTGACACTCGACAGCGACGCAGCGAGCCCAGAGACAGACCACGTCGAGATTTCTGCCGTCTCGGTCTCGCTGTCGTTGTAGTAGACGAACGACGTGTTGGGGCCGACGTCGAACGTGTAGGACGCGTTCGTCGTCGTGTGCGGCGAGTCGGCGAGGTTGATGGACCGGGCCTCCAGCGTGACGGACTCACCGGCGTCGGCTTCGAGGCCGGGGTAATCCGACCCGTCGTCGGCGAGTTCCGTGCTGTGGTAGTACGTCCCGCTCGCCGTGGAGACGTGCTGCACGTTGGCGCTGTCGTTCAGCGAGTAGTTCGCCAGCAGGCGGTCGCCCTGTCGGAGTTCCGTGGCGGTCTGGTTGCTGTCCTGCGAGGTGTTGAGGAAACTGTGCGTCGATTCGTTGTACGTCTGCGTGTACGTGCCGTCGATCTCTGTCGTGCCGGCCGTGTCCGTCGTTTCGGTGTCGAGCGACGGCGCCGTCGCCATGACGACGGTCGGCGTCGCGACGAGCACGGCGAGCGCGAGTCCAACGGCTATGAGCGTGTTGCGTTTCATTGTTGAGAAGGGGTTAGTCAGAAGGCGATGCGCTGGGTGTGGTCCCGGACGGCGGTGGGACCACTGGGGGTGGCGGTCCTCGGGGCGGGGGGATGCCTCCGGCCTGATAGCGTGGGGTCACGGTGTCCCCTCCTCGATATCGTTAAACGCGCCCTGAGCGAGGATGCGAAGCGCTCGCTCCGTGTTGCCGGCCTTGTACGCATCCACAGCCTCGTTTTGCATCACGGTGTAGACCTCGTCCGGCGCGTCGCCAGTCCAGCCACCGGAGTAGTACCGCCCGTCGGCGACGAGCGCGCCGGTGTGGTCGTAGATGTCCAGACTGCCGTTCGAGGGGCTGAAGTACCACGTCATAGTTCGAGTCCGATGTTCATCTGGGGTGCAGTCAAGGTGCTGCTGTTACTGCCCGGGTCGGTGCGAATCTCGGCCCGGATGCCGATACGTCGGCTATCCGATTGCGGCCGGTAATCTGTTGGCCCAATCGCCCGCCAGCCCGAGGACGTTATCCCAGTCCGCTCGACAATCGTCTCATTGTCGTCGGCGTTGAAGAGTCGGATATCGACTGTCTCGCCAGAGCCGACGCCGACATAGACGGCCCAGTAGACGCTCGTCGTCGCGTTCGATGGTCCGAGCAAGTCCCACGTCGGCTGGGGCTCGAACTGGTTGACACTCGACGTGTAGGTGGTGCTGGTGGTGCTGAATGCGCGCTGGCCCTGTGGATGGAACTGGGCGAGCGAGATGCGAGACCCGGCAGATGCGAGTTCGGAGTTTTCGACAGCGAGTTTGCTGGCGTCGGCCGTGTTGAAATACGCCGGACTGCGGTTCGCGCTCGTCCCGATCTGGACGCCCTCTATCGGCCCCGACAGTGAGACCGTCAGCGTGTTGTTGGCGTCGTCGTAGGACCACGCCAGATTGCCCGACGACGAGACAAGGCCGGCCACGGCATCCTCGACCTGTTCCTCGTTGAGTGCGCTCGTGTCGACGAGCAACTGGTCGTTGGCGTCGTCGTAGGTCAGCGAGATGTTGCCCTGCCCGGACAGCAGGCCGGCGACCCAGTCCTCGATGGCCTCTTGCTCGACGGCGATGCTGGCAGTGCCGTCGCCGTCGTCGGCCGCCGACAGCGCCGTCGTGTAGTCGACGTCCGACGGGCCGTCGACGACGACACTGCCGTCGTCGGAGACCGAGGCCCCGCCGGAGGAGACGTTCGCGACTGTCTGCCACGCGTTGCCGTCGTACCGTTGTATCTCGTCGATATCGTAGACGACGGCGATACTGTCGGTGCTGGGGTCGGCCGGGAGGTTCGCCTCCGTGTCGACCTTGAAGTCGCTCAGGTCGTCGATGGCGGGCTGTGCAACCTCCTTGCCGAACTGGAACGTATCGTCGGGGAAGTTGAACTTGCCCAACAGGTCTGTGGCCTCGCCCGAGAGAAACTCGTCGTTATCGAGGTCGTAGGGGCCGAATTGTCGGTCTGCCATGGTTAGTACTGTTGTGCGATGTCGTTGGTCGTCTCGCCGAGCTTGCCTGCATAAATCGTGAACGCCGCCGCCGTGTCACTCGGTGGGTCCGGGCCGACGCGGTAGACGACCGCGCCCTCGTGGACGTAGTAGTACCCCTCCGGCGCGTCGTCGGCTTCGTTCTGATGGGGGACCGCCTCGTCGCCGATGTCGAGCGTCGTCGCGTCCGGGCCCGACCGGAGTGTTGCGGCGACCAGTAGCGGGTGGTCCGACAGCGTCAGGAGCGTGCCCTGTGAGACGGCCGTCGGAGAGTCGGAGAGCGTGAACTCGTAGTCCAGTGCCTTCTTGCCGAGAGTGGCTTTCGCGCCAGCGAGGATAGAGCCGGCGTCGGTCGCTATCTCCACGTCACGGAACGTATCCCGCGGGTCCGGTGGGATGTCGGCCTGTTGCTCGGTCCCGCCCTGTGTCTCAGCGTAGTCCATGCCGTCGATGAGGACGTAGTACAAGCCATCCGTCGGGAGGTAGCCCGGCCCGAGGTCCCGGATGCGGGCGCTCACGCCAGCCGGGAACTGCAACTCGAAGTTGGCGACCGAGACCGTGTCGGTCTGGGCGGCAACGCGGTCGGCGACCTCGCCGCCGACGACGGCCAGTCCAGCGCCAGCCCCCAGTGCGCGGATGAAGTCCCGCCGGGACGTGTCCGGGCTCTCGGCGTCGCGGTCAGCCGCCAGCGACCCGCCGGCCCCGGTGATGCCCAGCGCCGTCGCGAGTCCGGAGAAGAACGAATCGTCTTCGCCGTCGGTCTCGTCGCTGTCCTCGCCCCAGCCGCCGAAGAAGCCGCCATCCTCGGCGCCGTAACTGAGGTCGCGGATGACCGCCGTCGACGACGGGTACGGCGAGATTTCGACCGGGCCAACGGCGATGCCGTTGGTCGTCAGCCCGACGGCTCCCGGACACTGTGTCCGGCCAGTCAGGGCGACCGTGCCGGCCTCGGGCGTGTCGTAGGCGTACGTGCCCTCGAACGCCAGCGCAGGCGTCTGGTCGTCGGTTGGTGTCTCAGTCATCGGTCTCACTCCGGAGTTCCCGATATGCCTCGCCGAGGTTCCGGCCGAGGTTCGGGAGCCGTTTGTAGCCGAACAGCAACACGAACAGGGCGAGGACGATGGCGGCTTCTGTCGGTCCCATTAGTCACTCACCCGGAGTTGGCCCTCAGTGTCGAACCCGGCAGTCCGAAGCGCTTGCACCAGCAGCGCGTCTTTGGAGAACCCGCCGGCACCGGTCTGCCACCAGTGGTCCCAGTTCTGCATCCGCCACGGCACCGTCGACGAGCCAACGCGGACGTCCTCTTCGAGGTCGTTGTCCAGCCATCGCGGGTAGTGCTCAGTAAGGTCCTTGATGTCGGGAAAGAACCCATCCTCGGCCGGCTGTGCGGCCCGGTGCTGGTGGTGCGGGTCCACGACGGCGAGGTGGGCATGTGTCTCCTCGTACAGCGGCGCGTTGGCGGCCGTGACTTCGCCCTTCATCCAGTGGTACACCGATGCGCGCACACGCGTTACTTCGCCCGTCTCGCTGTCGATTTCGATTTGTACAGGCTCCGTGTCGCCAAAGTGCGAGTCCGGGCCGATCCAGCCCTCTTGATTGGAATAGCGGTTCCAGAACACGGCCACGTCGGTGTCGTAGTCCGCCGAGGTGGCGTACCAGCCGTACGTGCCGAGGTGCTTCTCGCGGGCCTCGGTCGACATGACGAGCCGTGGCCGATACGTCGTCAGCGCGCCCTCGTCGAACGTGAGGCTGATGTTCTCGCCCGGTTCGTCCATGTGCGACGCTGCGGCCGTCGCCGCGACCGCGCCGAGTGCCCCGACAGCGGTAGCCGTCTTCGCTGTGACGGCGGCGCCTTCGAGGAACTCTCGCCGTTTCATCCGGACACCAGCCCCCAGCCCGGGATTGCTTGCCCGGTCTCCGAGACCCCGGCCCAGAACTCGCTCCGGGCCTCGGCCTCCTCGGTCATCGCATCGGCCTGACTGCCAGTCGTCTCGTTGTTGACGAGTCGGTCAGCCGCGAACAGTCCGCCGCCGACCTCGGCCTGTGCGGCCTGTGGCATCGGTCGGGCACTGTCGGTCACCGCAGCGTCGAACGCCACCGCGTCGCCGGCCCACGACGGATTGGTCGAGAGTGCGGCGGTCGCACCACCAGCGACGACGGGTGCCGCCATGCTGGTGCCGCTCTTCGTCGAGTTGACCACCGACCCGCTACTCGTCGGGACCTTCGCGACGACGTTCATGCCCGGCGCGGCGACGCTGATGTCTTCGCCGGCCGTCTTCCCGCCCGAGAGGTCACTCGTTCCGGGGTCCGGGCCGATCTGGGAGAAGTACGCCGACCCGGCAGTCGCGTTCGCAGTAGTGTTCGTCGCCGCGACCGTCGTCACACCGTCGACCGGGGCGTCGGCCGGCGAAGCGACCCACCGAACCGTCTGGCGGGAGTTCCCGGCGGCGATGGCGATAGCCGAGACGTTGTGCTCGACGGCGTACTCCAGCGCGCTCGTCAGCTCCTGGTCGTACACGGGCGACCCGAGCGACATGACGATGGTGTCGGCGCCGTTGTCGGCCGCGTACCGGACCGCCGTGGCAATATCCGAGGTACTGCCCTGTCCCTCCGAGTCGAGTGTGCGCAACGCGAGGATATCGGCCGAAGGCGCCATGCCGTCGAATCGGCTGTCGGAGTGGTTCGCAGCAGCGGCCGCCGCGACCCACGTTCCGTGGTTCGTCCCTGGGTCTTCGACGGCGTCGAGGCCGTCGGCTTTGACCGTCTCGTTGCTGATGAAGTCCTTCGAGGCGTTCAGGATGCGCGTCTGAGAACCAGACGTGCCGTTCCCGAACACGCGGCCGTTGGCGGTGTTCACGCCGCTGTCGATGACGGCGATGGTCTGGCCGGTGCCCGTCGCCGAGACGTTGTCGGCGCCGGTTACGTCGCGCACGTCGGCCAGCGTCGAGCGGTTGGCATCCTCGGCGTACGCGATGCCCGACGGCGACCACTCGCTACCCGGCGAGGAGGCGCCAGCGAACACACGCGTCGTGCGACTCGGGGCTTCGATGGCGCTCTGGTTCTCCAGCCGGACCGGGTCGGCGTAGTTGTGCTGGTAGGACGGGTGGAGTGCCGTCACGTACGAGCGCTCGGTCAGCGTCGCGCCGAGGAGCCGGTCAAGTGTGCCGGCCCCGACGGCCGACGGCGGTGCCCGGATGGTCGCCGTGTTGCTCGCGTTGTGCATCCGGAGAACGCGGCGGTCGTCGCTGCTGTTGGCCCACGACTCCAGCGTATCGAGCCCGCCGTCGGTGACGTGGACGACCCACTCGGGCGTACCGTCGATGCCGCCGGTCACCTGCGTGTCACTGGCCGCGGCGGGCACCGACAGCATGGCGACGACGACGAGTAGCGATGCGACTCCGGCCGTGATGGATTGTGTGCGTAGCATGGAGAATCACCCGAGAAGTGGGACGACCTGTGGCGGTTGGACGGTGAACGGCAGCGCCGCGAGGTTCGGCAAGTCGCCGATTCGCACCTGCACCCAGTACGTCGCTCGCTGGACCGGGCTGGGATTGCTGACCGTCCGGACGCCGACACGGCCGTTGTCGCCGGTGTAGGTTTTGACCGTCGCGTTCGTGTCCCGCTTGATGGTCAGGCCCTTCGCGGTCTCGCTCGTCGGCAGCGGGTCACTCTCGTCGCCGGCCTCGCGGTAGACCAGTGTCGAGTCAGCCATCGACTCGGTGTGGAGCTGGACACGGACATTCTTGTTGACGGCTTTCTCGCTGTCGCCGCGGACGACGGCGATGTTGGTGGTCGCATCGGGCGCTCTGGAGATGCCGTGCGTGTAGACGTGGACCGTGCCGGGCACGTCGCCGCCACTCGGGACTTGTCCCATGACGTTGATCGTCCCGCCGCCGTTCTGCACCTCCACGCGGCCGCTCTCGAACGCTTCGCCAGTCACGGCGTAGCTGCCGACCGGCGACTGCTGCATCCGGATGCCGGCGGGCATCTCTCGGGAGGTGTCACCGGCTTCGAGGCGGATGGCGGTCACGAACTGGTCGCCCCCGCCGTTTGTGTACGTCACGCGTGCGTGATGGACGCCCGCGCCGTTCGTCGTGAAGCGAGCGGTGTCGTCGTCGACGAGCGTCGTGTTGAGTTTCGTTCCCTGTGCGTCGTAGACCGTGACGTTCTGGACGCTGCCGAACTGTGCGGCCTTCGCCGGCCGGACGTTCAGCGTCACGGACTCGTCGGGTCCGGGGTTCAGCGTCGAGACGTCGATGGCGTCCAGCCGCGGGATGTCACCGCTGAAGGCCGGGTTGGTGACGCGGTCCGTCGCTTCGGATTTCCCCTCGCTGGTGACGACGCGCCACTGGATGCTCGTCGCCGCCGTATCGCCGACCGGGTAGTCCTCGATGCGGACCGTGTCGCCGCCGGTCAGTGACGAGTCGATGGTGACGTACTCGCTATCCGGCGAGAGTACGTCCGTGCTGCCGTTCGCGTAGCGGATGAACAGTTGCACGTTCTCCGGCGAGAGGTCGGCGTCGAACTGCCGGGACGCCGACAGTGTCTCGTTCGTGATCTCCTGTGTGCCCTCAGTGCTCTCGATCTGTGACTCCAGTTCTTGCAGTGCCTGTTCGGTCGCCTCCAGTCGCGTGATGAGTTCTTCGTTCGTCGCGTTCGACGGGTCGATGTTGATGTTGACGTTCGCCGGGTCCTGCCCGGTCTCGTCGGCGACGTACTCTTTGGCCTGCTGTTCGGCTTCGGCGTTTTCCAGCAGCACGTCGATCTGACTGCGGTAGTAGTCTTTGACCTTCTCGTTGTCGAGGGTGCGCAGCCGGGCGATGACGGCCGACGCGGCCTCAGCGTACGTGTGGTTTTCGAGGTAGTTATCCAGCCAGTTTTTCGCCTCCTGCACGCGCGAGAGTGAGGCGTACGGCGGCGCCGGGACCTCACGGACTTCGACGGTCGTGTTGTTCGCATCGGCGTCGGCGAACTTCGGTCGCGTCGAGACGTAGACCGAGCCGTTGTAGCCAGTGTCGTTGAAGTACACGCGCACGTCTTCTTCCGTGAGGTTCTGCGGGTCCGTGGAGATGCCATTGGGCGCCTTGTAGGCGATGAGGCCAACGCGTTCCGTATTCGCGCCCGGTGAGACGGAGAACGAGCCGTTCTCGTCGGTGACGCCAGTCGTGCCAACGAGTTTCTTGTCGGTCTGGAGGTCGTCGATGTACTGCGAGCGGTTGCTCAGTGCGCCTATCTTCGTTTTGAGGTTTTGTCGCCACGCGCCCGTGATGTCCCCGTAGTCGCCGACGACGTGGGTGATAGGCGGGCCGTCGTCGGTCTCGATGACGTAGAAGCCCGGTTGTGGGTTGATGCGGACGCCGTAGTATTCGTTCCCGAGCGCGTCGGTGCCGATGGTCTGGGTCTCGGCCGTGTACGTGTCGACGACGGAGTCGTCGGGGCCGAGATGGTGAACGGTGACGTTCCCCGGCACGTTCTTGCCGTACAGCTGGCGATTGACCGGGCCGAGTTCGACCAAGCCCTCCTGTTCGGGGTCCCAGATGCTGATGATGAGTGTTTCGTCGGCCGGATGGTCGACGCCGGGATTGCCGAGCGTCGGCGTGTTGAGGAACGTGCTTTCGTCGGAGCCGGCGATGTTCCAGTCGTCACGCGTGTGGACGAGTGCGACTGTGCCGTCGGCGTTCTGGAGTTCGCCCGTGGCGCCCGTGATTTGGACGTCGCTGTTGTAACGGTCCGGTTCGACCTCACGGAGCCGGTCTTCGAGGTCGTTGATTTTGTTGTCGATTTCTTGCTGGGTGCCCGTGAATGCCGAACGGTTGACCTCGATGACGCGGTAGGTCGCGTTCGGGACCGGGTTGCCGTCGTCCTGCGTTTCGACGGTGACGGAGAGGTCGGCTTGCGCCGCAGACGATCTGACCTCTCCGCCCCCGGAAACATCCATCACCCAATCTGCATACCCAGTTTGCGACCAGAGTTGAGAACCATCTGATGCGTCGATTGCCCGTGCCGTGTTATCCTCACTGCCAGAGAAGACATAGTTTCCGTCGGCAGATGTGCTCAGACCCTTGACTTTCGCTGAATGGCCAGTAAACGTCCATTTCGTAGTTCTGTCATTCAGATTTAGCGCTTCCACATCTCCTCCCCCACCCCCAATATAAATCGTATCCTCAGTCGGAGAGGTTATGAGGCCGTTCGGGGTTGACGATGGGGTGTACGTCCACTGTTCGGCTCCGTCGTCTGCTGACAGTGCCGCGAGCTGTGGAGCGGCCGTTCCGGCATACACGACACCGCTATCGACGTACACCGATTTGATTTTGTTCGACCGGCTCGTCGTCCACTGATTTGATCCGTCCGCCATAGACAGCGCACGGACCTGATTGTTATCCCCGCCGGTGTAGACAGTCTCAGAGTTCGGCCCCACGGAAACCGCATACTGTGAGAAGCCGTCATTCGCTGAATTGGACCACTGCGTTGACCCATTAGCGGTGTCGAGGGCGTAGATATAACCCGACGGGAGGCCGAGGACAACTGACGAGTTGTCAGGCGCGACATCGAACCCCTTGGGGTAGTCGGACCCACCCGTTTCGACCGTTGTCGACCAGACGGTCGCGCCCGTATCGGCGTCGAGAGCTTTGACAACGCCATCGTCACCACCAGTGTAGACCAGATTTTCGTTTGGACCCAGCCTAAGACTGTAGGCTGCGGAATACGGCGTTTTTTCCCAGACGATAGACCCATCGGTAGTATTCAGGGCAACAATCGAGCCATCGAACGAGGCAGTATAGACGATATTGTCGTTCGATGCAGCCTGAGCCGTCCCAGAGTGGTCGCCGACGCCGCCCGGGAGGTCGCTGACGAACACGGCCGGACCGGCGATGACGAGGAGCGCAGCGAAGGCTATCGCTCGGAATTGTGTACGTGAAAAGTGCATGAATGGAGTGCCTCAGTCTTGTTCCTCGCCGTCTGGCGTCAGCGCCGTCTTCGCCAGTCGTTCGATGGTCTCAGCGTCGCTCTTCTTTTCATCCGCCCGCATCGATTTGGCGTCATCCATCAGCGATTCCGTGTCGTCCTCGTCGAACGGCACCTTTGCGTTCTCCACCCAGTAGCCCATCAGCAACTCGACGGCGTTCCAGAACGTGTCAGGCCCGACGTCACCCAGCCGCACGCCGGTCGACTCGCCGCCGGAAATCTCGCCGCCGTCCTCGTCGATGCGCGCTTGCCGAAGGTGGGTTCGGTTCCCCTCGCCGTGGGGATAGACACATGGCTCGGTCAGCTCGGTCGGCACTCGGGCCGGGTCGTCGATGGACGCGCCCGAGAGCTTCGGCGCGACGTCGCGCAGAATCTGGAACGTCGTATGGCGAGCCTTGTCGTCGATGCGCTCGTCGTCGCCCCACTCGGTTCCCTGCTCGTTGTGTTCGCTCGCGGCCGTCTCGACCTCGGGCTCGCCCCACCAATCGTCTCGGCGGGGAGACGTGGCGTTCAGGTCTTCCTCGTGTGGCTCACGGTCGGCACCAGGCGGTTCGGGATAGCCGAGGTCGCGGCCGCGTGGATGGGCGTCATCGGCCGGCGCCCACGCCGATTCGGCGGCATCGCTACTCTCGGGTGGTGAATAGTTGGCTGGCATGGCTGGTGAGAGATGAATCTGTGAGGGGGAGAGCTACACCCCACATGACCACGGCGAGTCGCCGGTCGTTCCGGTTCGAGTGATGCGTTACCCCCACTGGGTCCAGCCCGGCCTGTCAGCCGATGCCGGCATCCTCGCGTTCTTCCACGCCGATGGCCTGTTACTTGTTTATGACAGTCGCCACTAGCATATACCTTACGACAGTATACGTCACTATCCGTCGTGTGGCGACGGTAAACGTCCGTTAATCAGTCGCCGTCAGTATCCGTCGAGATGCGAGTGTCTGTGTCAGAATCCGACAGCATGATGCCGTGGCGCTTGTACTCCAGCCATTCCTGTATGATGTGGTGCATCAAGTGCGTCTTCCCGGCGCGGGCTGGGACGGGAGCTTTTTGTGCAATCTCGTCGTAGGTTTCGCTGGCTACATCTGCCCGTAGCCGGACGGACTCGCTATCATCCATACCCGTCCGTTTTCGGCCCAGTTAAGAAAAGAATACGGGAGTTGCCACTACCGATATCGAGGTTTTCTCAGAGTTTGTAATCGGAGCATTGTTTTTACGTACCTACAGTTACTCAATTAGGTACACTGCCGAAAACGAGTGGGGCACGCCCACCCGGTGCAACTGGGAGTTGTCCGTGTGACAACTTGTGTGTTTCCCTCGTTTCGGCGGGTAACACCAATGAAACTGCAAGAACTACTCAACGACGACGACGCTGTGTCGCCTGTCATAGGCGTGATACTTATGGTCGCGATAACTGTGATTCTCGCGGCCGTGATTGCGACCTTCGTGCTCGGCCTCGGTGACAGTGTCAGTAACACGGCGCCACAGGCAAGTTTCTCATTTGACTACCAAGATGCGGACTCAGATGCGCTACAGATAACTCACGATGGTGGAGATACGATAGACGGCGGTAATCTGAACGTCACCGCCTCTGGTGCAGTGACTGCAAACGCCAGCGCTCAGGATATCATCGTCGGTGCCGATATGTTCACTGGTGATGTCACAGCTGGTGTCTCAGATACCCTCGATAACTCCACGCTGAGCAAGGATGGCGTGAGTACTACTGTAGACAACGCAGTCGCCGCCGACGACCAGGAAGTTGACCTCTCCTCGGCGGAAGTGCGCGTTATCTACAGCGGAGAAGATGGCAAATCCTCCGCCACGCTCGGTCAGTGGAACGGTCCGGACGCCTAACCACCTCATTTTTACGGTTTTTCAGCTTAGACAGCATCGATGGTCGACCCAACCGACCGTGAAGCGCTTATCCGCGAATTCGCCGACACCTACGACTCTGCGAGCGAACTCTCCTCGTGGGAGCTGGTCGAACAGTATCAGCGGGTGCAGGAGTACGCTGCCGACCATCCGCGAAAGGGGTCGGCCGCCGTCGCCTCCGCGCTCGATCTTCCGCGCAGCCGGATTCGTGCATGGGTCGACAGTGACGGGCGGCCCGACGTCGTCCGTGGTATCCACACGGCCGACGCAAACGACTGGTTCGACCTCGAGTGGGAATCGACGTTCGGCCGGCATCTGACAGTGCTGGTCGCATGGGTATTCAGTGGCGGCAGCATCAACGACGCGTATCGGCCCGCGTTCGCAGTCACACCACGCACACAGGGATTCGTCGAGGTCGCGCTCGAAACGATGGGCACTGGGTCGACAGTCTATCGGAACGACGCAGAGAACCGTGCCACAGAGCTGGTGCCAGCGGCGGATGCGAGCGTATTAGGTCGGTTGCTGGTGGCACTCGGGGCCCCGCTTGGGCCGAAGACACGAGAGCGGGCACTCAGTCTGCCCAGCTTCCTCACCGTCGCACCGGAGCCTATCCGACTCGTGTTTGCACGGACATACGTTGTAAACAGAGCGACGGCGAGAGACGAGCGTCCGACGACACCGCTCCAGTTAGCCGAGGAGCGGCACCCCGCATATCGAGCCGAAGTTCGTGCGTTGTTCGAGTCGCTCGTTGACGGCGGTGCCGTTCGCGGTGACGCCGAATCGTACCGATTGACCGAGTCAGCCGCGAATCGTCTTCACAAGCCACCTCTGTGAGTTTCACTGGCGATTATCTGAATCTGATACTGGTGGACATGCAGTTCAGGTGGCTCCTGAAACCGCTACAAGGCCGGCTTGAATGCCAGTTTGCTACCAAACAGTAGCAGCCATTTATTACAAAATACGATAGCCTATGAGTCGTATATGATGGACCTAAAAGAACTGTTCCACGACGACGACGCAGTCTCGCCTGTCATAGGCGTGATACTCATGGTCGCGATTACTGTCATCCTCGCGGCCGTCATCGCGAGCTTCGTGCTCGGGTTGGGTGACACGGCGACGAAATCGACACCGCAGGCGAGTTTCTCGTTCGATTATACGCAAGATACGTCAGGTCATGACGTGCTTTCAATTACGCACGACGGTGGGGACACCATCGATGGTGCACGCCTCAATGCCACAGTTAGTGGCGCGCTCGACAACGACTACGCAGGTACTTCAAGTGGTGTCGTCTTTGGCGCAGCGGCATCCGGCGACGGCGATCTCTACACGGCAGAGGTGACTGCTGGTACGAGCGATAAGCTCAATGCCGACGACTTCCACGACGGTTCTGGTACCGCGTTGACCAACAATCTCGACCTCTCAGAGGCAGATGTCAAGGTTGTCTACACTGCGGCATCCGGCGACAGCAGTTCCACGCTCGCTGAGTGGTCCGGCCCCGACGCGTAATCGCCGCCCCGTTTTCGTTTTTTACAGCAGTTGGTAGATCACGGTAGCGTTCGAGACAGTTAGCACGAGCCCGCGGCCAGCGTAGAGCGAGAGTAACACTATCCGAAGTTCTTGCTTGTACATCGATAGGTGAGCCACCCGGAACTCGTATGGTTTCGGTGCAAGAGCGAGGAGACGATACTCGGGTGGCAGGCCATCAGTCAGTCGGCTGAGGGCAGTGATAGCAAGGCACGCGACGGCAAGGACAGCAAAAGCCACAAGTTTGTGTCCAATGAGCGACAGAGCACCATACTCGTGCAGCAGGCCCCACACCAACTGGTTGGACTCGTAGCCACCGAGTTGTTCTGAGACATACGTCGTGACGACGTCGCCGATGCCATACAGCAGGACCGTGGCGACCGCGACCCATCGTTCGACCGTCGGCGCGTGGCGTTCGATGCGCTCGGTCGGGACGGCGTCGAGGACACTGGCGGTGCGGGCGGACATACGCATCTGGACGGCAACTGGCAGGAAAAGTGTAGCGACAGTTCGCACCCACTAACCAACAAACCCGCCCGAAAAGCACCGCGTGTTGGTTAGACCGTCGCCACCACGACCGTGAACGGCCCCTGTGCCGGCCGCGGCCGAAGCGTCAGCCCGGCGAGTGCCAGCTCCCGGGAGACCTCGGGCGGCACACCCTCGCTCGCGACGACGGCTTCGAGCGTCCAGCTGTCGAACTCGCTCGCCGTGGGCGCAACGACGTCGACGGCCTCCGTGGGAACGGCGTCGCGGATCGCCCGGGCCGCGCGTCGCACGCGGCGTCGCTGCTCGACAGCACACGTCATCGGTCGAGCCCTCGGCGGAGGTCAGTGAGTAGCGACCCGCCGACGCGGTGGAACTCCCAGCCGCGCTCTTCGTCAGTGTAGGCGACCCAGTCGGCGAGTATCGAAAAGGGCGTGTCGGCGAGCGCGACCGTCTCGGCAGCGTCGTCCTCGATGACCACGACGGTCTGCTCGACGGGACTCCAGAAGTGGGCGGCCTCACAGCCGTCGACGCCGATGAACCACGCGCCGCGGACGAGTTCGCGGGCGCGGCGTTCTTGCGGGTGGTCGGTGTCTCTGTCGATACGCTTTTTGCTAGTCGGCTTCGTAGCTTGCATTGGTTCTCTCCAGAACCACTCGGTCGGGTGCGACAACACCCGGCCAACCATTCATTCGGTCGGCAAAACGAGTAGTTCGTACTCTATTCAACAGACGCCAGCCACTTAGTAGTATCGGAAATCTGTAATACGCTCTTTGGGTACCCCGGGGTGCGATTTGTGGCGTCGACGTATCAGAAGCTCGATGTAGTTAGCGCCGTCAGAGCTAACCAACAGAACGGGGTGGTTCGGGGCGAGTGTTGGTTAGCCACTCCACCGCCGACCACTTTCACTTTCACTCCGGGTGGCTGATGTTTATTCTCAGGTACGTACCACCTACGACATATGATTACGGACCCGTCCGTGTTCAAGGACGACCACTTCGCGACGCTGAAACATCGGGAGGGGAAGCTCTCCGAACTGTTGCGTGCGTGGGAACCCGCGGCGAGTGGCGACACGGCCGCCGACGTCATGCTGTTCGGCCCGCAGGGTGTCGGGAAGACGCTACTGGCGCGCCATGGCCTCCAGCGCATCCAGCACGAGGCCGACGTCGACAGTGCCCACGTCGGCTGTCTCGGTCTGAGTACCGCCGGTATCCTCCGAGAGGTCCTGTGTCAACTCCCCGGCGAGGACCCCTACCCGACGATGCCCAAAGAGGACCTCGACCTGACGCTGCGCGAGCGCGTCGACGAGCCGGTTATCGTCGTGCTCGACGAGGCCGACGATCTGCCCGAACAGAATGCTCTCGACCGACTCTGCGAAGTGCCGAAGCTCTCGGTGGTTATCGTCTGCCACGAACGTGCGCGGTGGCTCTCGCGGGTGAGCGGCGACGTCCGCCACCGGCTGACCGGGCAGGAAATCGGCCTCGATAAGTACGGGACTGAAGAGTTGGCCGACATCCTGTACGCTCGCGCTCGGGAAGGGTTGGAGTACGGCGCCGTCGACCGGGACACGCTCGAACGGCTGGCGGACATCGCTGGTGGGGTCGCCCGGACCGGTATCTTTCGGTTGCACGCGTCGGCGGCCCTCGCCGAGCGACGGCGCCACGAGACCATCCAGCCCCCGGACGTCGACCAGTCGGCGGCGCTGGCGAACCGGTGGATGTTGGAGAACAATCTCGCTTCGCTGGGGTTGCATCATCACATTCTGTACGAACTGATTCGGCGGAGCGACGGACTGTCGTCAAGCGCGTTGCACGACCGCTACACCGCCGTCGCCGACACCGTTTACGAGGGTGAGGAGCTGACGCCCGTGAACCAGAGTACGCGCCGGGCCAAACTCCGCAAGCTCCGGGAGTACGACCTCGTCACCTACACGGGCGGGGAGAACCGGCACGGCGAGTATCTGGCAGCCGACAGTGACGTCAAGTCGGAGTTAGATATAGCCCTACCTGCCTCCATCGAGGTCTGAGGCTTTACAACAGGGGCGTTATGTAGCCGATACTGATTAGTGCTGTCGACTATACTGGTAAACCAAGCGCGTGTACGCCAGTTGGCGTACAAGCTTACACCACAGACCATGCCCCAGTACGACCACGACGACGACCTCGACATGCGGCAAGAGCCAGTCTCAGCTGTGTTAGCAGAGATGACGGGGCACCCGAAAGAAGAGTTCGAAGTGGATGACGACGCGGAGTTCCCCGACCCCGACGAGTTAGAGACCGTCCCTGAGGACGAGTGGTAGTCACAACGTTTCGTAGCCGGCGCCGATGCCAGCCCGACGTTCGTACTCTCTGACCAACTGGCTTGACTTTTTGACCAGATACCGCTCACAGTACTCCGGGCACTGCTGGAGGGGTTTGAACGGGAAGCCACGCCTGACGGTATGCTTGTCGCCGTCGATATCCAGCAGATCGAGATGCAGGCCCTCGCTCGCGACGTCGTGGCCGTCTTCGGCCGCAGGGTTGTGATCGAAGCGGGCAATCGGTCCCCATCTATCCGGCCCCAAGTCAACCATCGCCCGGTTGTACTCCAACTGGATGAGGAACTGTTCCGGAACACCCCGGTCGGCCACCATGTAGAACCGCAGTCGAACGAACGGCAGATCGACCGGCTTCTGGTACTCTGTCTCGCCCACGGATATTCAGGGGTTCGGCGTCCGATTGTAAAAGGGATAGGGTCGCTGGATTATGACATGGTTTAGTCAATCTCGCGGTGATGCTAGGGGGGTTGAAGTCCAATCCGACGGATAGGTCACACTGTATGGCGACACAGCAACACCAGATGACGGCCTTCGACGGGACCGACCTCGCTATCGAGCACGTCGGCGCGCTCGACGACGATGGGGCGCGGTTCGAGGTCGCGGTCGACGGCGACGGCGACGACCGACGCTGGCGGCTCGACGTCCAGCCCGACGGTAGTTACGAGGTCGTCATGTCGTGGGACGGCGGGACGTTGGCGGACCTCTCGACGCCAGAGTTCATCGACGAAGTAGTTGGTCGGATCGTGTAGCTCACTCGCGCCGTAGTGCGGGCCTGCTTAGGACAGGCCCGCAGCGCGGGGTCGCGGCAAAGTCACTCTGGGGAGAGATGCACGCAACCCATGCTTAGCAAACAGGCAAAGAGGCAAAAACGGTCGGGGTATCGGCAGCGAAGCGTTACGCAGTCGCGACGACGTGCTGGTGGCCGGCCTGCGAGGGTGTCGGCCGCAGCGTCAGGTCGGCGAGCGCGAGTTCGCGCAGCACGGTCGGCGGCACGCCCTCGGTATCGACGAGGACGGCATCGAGCGTCCAGTCGTCGTACTGGCTCTTCGTCGGCGGCGTCGTGTCGATCTGTGCGGTCGGGACGGTATCTCGAAGCGCGCGGGCGGCACGCTCGACGCGGTCGCGGTCCTCGACGGTACAGCTCATGCCGCCGCCTCCCGGTCGACGGCGAGCGTCGTCGCGCCATACGGGACGGTACGTTTTTCCGAAGTCGGTTGGTCGTTCATAGTGGGTTTCTCCACGGAAGCCCGGCCCGCGTGCCTCTAACACGCGGGCATTCTGCCTCTCAGAACGCCCCGAGGGACCGGTCTTCCGTGCCATATGCCACGTGCCACACGGATATAAAACCATTGATTGGTGTCATATGGTACGTGCAAAACGCTTATTCGAATCGGCCGGATATAGTGCGGTATGAGCAACAAAGTTCACGACGACGATGGGACGTTTGGCTCGAAACTGACCGAGCAAGACATCCTCAAAGCATTCGACTACGAGACAAGTCCAGACGAGCCGATGCTGACCGCGGGAGAGATTACCGACGCGCTCGCCGAGCACTTCGATATCGCCGTGAGTTCCGAGACCGTCCGTCGTCGACTCGGCGAAATGGAATCAGACGGAATAGTGGCGAGCAAGACGTTCGGCGCTCGCGCCAAGGGCTGGACAGCGCTCGTCGGGCCGCGCCTCGCCGACGAGATAGCTGCCGAGTCCGACCGTATCGCCGAGGAAGGCGAGTTTACCCCGCTCGAAGATGTTGCCGACGACCTCGACGTCGAGTTGAACTGAGAGACAATGGCGACAGTCGAGTTATCGGACGACGCCGAGGAGTGGCTTCAGCAAGCCGACGCCGACGTTCAAGAGCAAGTCCTGAAACGCATCAACCGCGTCAGCGACTTTCCAGAGCACTTTCTGGAATACTACAGAGGGGCAGACTACTACAAACTCCGCGCCGGGGACTATCGGGCAACTGTAGAGTGGGACAAAGACGCCGGGCATTTGCGAATTATCCGGATCGGTCATCGCGACAAGTTCTACGACCGTTAGTCGTCGTCGGGCGGGCCTTCCTTCAGCCGTTCGGAGATGTCCATCTGCTCGTCCGATGTGAGGTCTTCAGACAGATACCGTTTTCCGAGGTCACTGAGTGCAAAGAATCGCTCGTCAATCTCGTCAACCAATCCCGCATACACCAACCGGTCAATACGTCTGTAGAAAGTCGTCTTCGATGTGTCGGGGAGTTCCTCGCTGTTGTTGATGTACCAAAGAATCGTCCCCCTTTGGACCGGGATAGATGCCTGAGACAGCACCTCCAAAATCGAGTGGTCTGTCTCCTTCATGCCGAATACCGGGGACATATGGCCCGGCTTTCAAACGCGGATAGTTTGAAACTACGCCATACCCCGCCCAAATGGGACTTTGAGTTTCTTAATGCGTTCATAATGTTCCTCCTGTATGGAACATCACGTCCCAAAGCTATAAGAGTACGGGACATAATTTCAGAAGTGACTGTCGCGGCGTCATCTGGCTCGCAGAATGTGTCTGCGACGCCCGCGCGACCACGCGGACGCCGCGATGGGCATGAACCCATGCAAGCAAACAACCCGAACCACCAAAAAGCGACCGAACGTTTCGCTAGTCAACCACAGGTTAGGCCGGCTAATCCGGCCTTAGGAGGGCGCTAATGTTCGGCGCCATCATCTCCCGGGTCACCGGCGACGACACCACCGCCGACGCCGACCCGACGCCGACCCAGCCGGCCGCCTCCGCCGACGACCTCGCGACCGCCGTCGCGAACCAGCGCCGGCGCATCGTCCTCCGGACGCTCGCCGACGAGGGCGCGGCCGACGCCGACACGCTTGCGACGACCATCGCCGGCGTCGAGAACGGCAAGCCCCCGGAGCTCGTCACGAGCACCGAGCGCAACCGCGTCTACATCGCGCTGACCCAAGGCCACCTCGAAAAGCTCGACGACTGCGGGCTCATCCACTACGACGACCGCGCGAAGACCGTCGCGCCCGCCGAGGACATCGACGCCGGTGCGCATCTCGTCGAGGAACTCCACGAGACCGCGGAGGGCCAGCGATGAGCACCGACATCGACCAGCACCTCGACGAACAACGCGCGACCGAGCACGCGAAACAGCGACCACCGACCGAATGGAACCAGAACGACTACAAGACGACCGAGGGCCGAAATGGGAAGCTCATCCTCTACCAGCCACACTCGCGTGGCTACGCCGAGGGTGCGTGGCTGACCAGCGACCTCGTCCTCGGTCTGGAGGACTGCCGATGAACGGCACGCTCGCCTTCGGCACGTACGCGACGCTGCTGTATCTCGCGCCCGGCGTCGGCTACGCTGCGACCCAATTGCTGCTGGGCAACCCCGTCGACGCCGCCGTTGGCCTCGGCACCACCCTCGGCGCGCTCGTGTTCGCACTCGTCCTGTTCGTGACCATCCACACTGGCACGCGCCCGTACGTGGGGGGTGTTCGCGCCCGATGAGCTCCGTCATCGAACCCGACCACTCTCGCTCACACACCGGGCTGGTCTTGCTCGCCGCGTTCGCGTTGCTGATGGGCGCCGCCGTCGTCGCCGGCTGGCTCCTCGTCCAGTGGGGGGCACTATGAGCGTCCAGCCAGACACGGCGTCGCTCGGCCACTTCGGCATCGACCTGCCGGAGCCGGAGTCCGACCGAGAGTTCGAGACCACTGACGAAGCCGACGCACTCGACCAGGAGACGCTCGACTGGTTCGGCGTCGCGGTGCCCACGCCGGGAGAGACTTCGAGCGCACACGCGCGACGTATGCCGAGTCCCGTCGGCGTCCAGCAGACCCTGACCGAGACGCTCGGCAAGCGACCCTGTCCGCACTGTGGGAGTTGGCGCGGCCTCAACTACTGGCCCCAACACGTCGGTCGGTGTGACGAGGCCCCCGAGTCAAGTGGACGCGGGTTCGTCCCAGGAGGTGCTGACTGATGGCAGCCCACGACGACCTCGACGAACGGCTCGACCGCCTCGAACGCGAGGTCTTCGACGACGACGAGGACCCAGAGATTCGCACCGATGGCGGCGCCCGAGAGATGCGTTACGCCGGCTGTTCGGTCCCGCTGCGCCGCGGATTCACCGACCTGACCATCCGACTCGCCGACGAGTGGGCCGACCTCTCGGCGGGCGACCGGCTTGAGCTCATCACCGACGACGACCCCGTGCCGGTGACCGTCACCGACGTCCAGCCCACTAGCGCGGCAGATGCGTACCTCATAGCGAACGCCGCCGACGGCCACGTCAGTTACGGCTCGTTCGGGGAGTTCCTCAGCGTGATGCGTGGCTACTACCCCGAGGCCGGCGTCGACGCCGCGACGGCGTTCGTCTGTATCGCGTTCGAGCCCGTCCAGTCCGTCGAGGCCGAAGTCGTCGGGCAGGAGGCAAGCCGATGACGGTCTCTGAACGCGAGTGTCGGGCGATGCGGTTGCTCGCCCGCGACGGCTGGACCGTCGGCGAACTCCGCATGACGATGCATCTCTGCCATACCCAGAGCGTTCGCCACCACGTCATCGGCGAGTGTCAGCACAGCGAGCGTGTGCGGCCCCTCGACGAGTGGGACGGGCAACAGCCCCCGGCCGGCACGACCGACTACCCGGCACCGGCCGAGATGACGGTCGTCGCAGGAGGGAGTGACTGATGGTCGGTCGCTTCGACACCGCGGCGACCGAGCGCATCACCGTGCGCGTCCCCGAGTGGATGGCCGAGGAGGCCGAGGCGCTGGTCGAGGCCGGCGAGTACCCCAACAAGTCCGAAGTGCATCGTGAGGCGCTCGGGGAGTTGCTGGAGGGCGACGATGAGTGAGCCCGCGCTTGACGAGCTGCGACAACAGGTTCGAGAGTCCGATGTCTTCGAGTGGGACCCGTTCCGGCTCATCAACGAGCGCGCGCTTCGACAGTACCCCCATCGCGACCGGGACCGACTTGCCGAGGTGATCAGCCGCCACGACACTGCCAGTGCTGCTGCCGACGCGCTCGGCTGTAGCCCTAAGGAAGTTCGAAAGTGGGCCGAGGTCTACGGGCTGGAGTATCCCTACCGCCAGCAGACGACGGCCGGGCTGCTCAAAGCGATGTCCGCCGACGATCTGCGAGGTGGGCAGGCGTGAGTAAAGCTAGCCAGGGCGCGCCGACGAAGCGCCCGGAACCCAGCGAGGAGGTCGCCGACGTCGACGACGCTGTTGAGGTCACGCGCGAGAACGGCGAGACCATGCTCGGCATCGTTCGCGAGCGTGCCGAGTACGACGAGTACGACGCGCCCGCACGCGTGACAGTCGAGGGGTCGGACACCGAGGTCAACGTCTCGGTCGCTCGGGTCGAGGTCGTCCGCGGGAAGCAAGCGACCGGCATCCGCAACACCATCGCTGGCGGCGAGAAGTAGACCGACTGGTGGCATTCCGGTTCGATTCCGGAACGGTCAGTAAGCAGCGAGCGGGGACGGAATCTCTGGCAGGAGGAAGGCCCCGTTCGCTGTGCGCAGTTCGAACACTACGCATGACTACATACAGACGCGACGACCCTCAAGCTACCGAAGGTTTGCGACGCGCCCAGCGCGTCAGACGCACGAGTAGCCTTAAGTTATATGCAGCAAAACCACACGCAGAGGAAGGATTCACGCGTCGGCGAAAGCCGACACCGACGGCTCAGCGGGTTCGGAACCGGAGAAGGTCAGGTGTCTCTGGTTTCTCTCGCTGTCCTAATAACGGTTTCCCTCACGACGAGCTACAGCAGTCGGTAGCCGTTCTCGGGCACCACGTTCGCCAACCACCCCATCAGCGAGAGATGCATGTCTAAGCCACAGTACGCCATCGTCGGCTGTCGAGAGTGCGGCCACCGTTGGGTCACCGACCAGCACGAGCATACCGAGACTGTCGAGTGTCCCCGCTGTGGCCACCGTCGCGACCGCGACAAGGTCAAGACCTTTTTCGCCCACGACGAGTGGCACACCGTCTGTGACGTGCGGTCACAGATGCAGGCCGACCGCGCGGGCCTGCGTGAGGAGTACGACGACGTCGACCACTACGCCGACCTCGAGGAGCAGGCCGAGGCCCACCTCCAGCGCTACGACGACGTGCTGGCCGACGAAGCCGACGCCGCCGGCCTCGGCCAGTTCGACGACCGGTACGAAGCCCTCGTCGACGTCTCGAACGTCGTTGGGAAAGAGCGCTACGCCGAGTTCGTCGACACGACGCCTGTCGGGACGGGCCGCTTCAGCGCGCAGGTCGAGCAGTCGATGGCCGAGTTCCGCGCTCGGACTGGGGCCGACGACGCTCGGGCCGGGCTGGCGACGAGTATCGCACCGACGGACCCGCCGCGTGACCCCGACGCCGGGCTGTCCTTCGTCGACGACGTCCCGGTCTCCGCTGACCACGTGCTGACCCTCGACGGGCGACCGTACTCCGCGCTCTGGCAGGAGCTTGCCAGCGCGCCGGAGATATACAGTTCGTTCGTCGCGGGCGTGCGCGACCTCCTCTCTCGCCGAGCATGGACCTCCGGGCCAGACCTGCGGGCGCTCGTCGAGGCCGGCGTGAGTGTGGCCGACGGGCGCTTCGCGACGCGTGTCACCGGACTGGATAAGCCGACCGACGTTCGCGACCACGCCGCGGCCTACCGCGCACTCCGGCGGTTCGGGACCGACGCCGCCGACGGCTACGGCCATCCCGGTGTCGACGGCTTTGCGAGCGGGCCGGCAGCCATCCTCGCCGCCGCCGAGATCGACACGCCGACGGTCGCGGTCGTCGTCCCCGAGTCGTTCAAGACCCAGCGTCGCGACCAGCGCGAGGCCATCTGCACGATGCTCGATGCCCTCGGTCGCGGCGTCGACGTCCAGCTAGTTGCGCCCCGCCTGCGCCGGCGCTGGCTCTGTGCGAAACACGATGACGAGCTTCCGGCCGAACTTAGAGAGCAGTGCAACGGTCGGCAACCGGATGCGCTGGACGAGGCTGCGGCAGAACGCTACCTGTTGGAGACGGGCGTGAACGCGAAACCCGTCCAGCTGCTGGAAACCCTCTACAACGCCGACGGACAGACCTGCTCGTACGGCGAGCTAGCCGACCGACTCTGTGTCGGCCGAGCCCGAATCTCGACACTCGTCGGCGACCTCGTCGGGGGCGAGTTCGTCTTCTCACCGCGCGGCGAGACCAGCGTCGAACTGCTCCACAGCGGAACCGTCGTTGTGGACGTGCTGCGTGCGGAATTCGGCGAGCAGGCCAGCCTCGAAAGCTCGTTTAGCGAGAAGTCGAATTGCTCAGACGATACCCGTGTAACCACGCCGACTCGGGACGGCCCCCCGTCCCCCGCCGGCCAGACCAACCGCCGGGGGACTGGACTGGCGACGGTGCGGCCGATGCCGCGCTGGCAGGCCGCGGCGGCCGCTGGGTGCGCCGAGACCGCGGATGTGACCCTGCACGATGCCGAAATAGGGGAGTACGACGACCGACGCGAGCCCAGAGTGTGGTGCGACCGCGATGCGGACCGGGTGGTGACGAGTGTGGAGTACTGTGGCCCGCTGCCCATGTGGACGACCGTTGCACGGGCCTTAACGAGCACCACCGTGTGGGACCACGTCCTCACCGATGCCCGCGTCGAGGACTCCGAGGAGTTCGCCGACCTGCTGACCGACCACAAGTACCTCCTCCGAGAGGGCCGCTGTCTGGGCTCACTTCCCGACGACGTCGAGACGTTCGGCGACTATCGCGAGCAACTCATCGAGCTTCGCGAAGAGATGCTCGAGATGACGCGGGACCTCCGCCACGAGAACTACGAGGACCGCAAAGACCTCCGGTCGGACATTCTCCGACTCGCCCATGGGCTGGCCGGG
This sequence comes from Haloarcula sp. S1AR25-4, assembly GCF_031624555.1. Taxonomy (NCBI): domain Archaea; kingdom Methanobacteriati; phylum Methanobacteriota; class Halobacteria; order Halobacteriales; family Haloarculaceae; genus Haloarcula; species Haloarcula sp. S1AR25-4. The sequence goes on from NZ_JAMQOR010000006.1 coordinate 23,702, forward strand.
ACGATGGCCCACATCTTCGACATCCTCGGTATCGACCTCGTCCGGGAGATTCGCGTGCCGAACTGCTCGCGAGACTTCGACTTCACGGATTCGGGCGGCTGGGACGTCGACGATTTCGCGTTCACGCTGGCTCACGGCGCCGCTATCCAGTCCCACTGGGGCATGTTCTCGGCGTTCCGGTGCCTCTTCGAACCCGACGAGGACAAGCGCCAGACGGCTATCTTCCCCGAGGTCGACGCCGACGACCCCCACGCCGAACTAATCGGGTCGTTCGTCGTCGTCGGCGACGGCGTCGACCGCCTGCAGGATGCTGTCGAAACGGCGCTCGGCGAACCCCACGCCGTCCAGGACGACGCACCGGAGATGGACCTCCCGTTCACCGTTTCGTCGACGCCGGGCATCGAGGCGACGAAAGCCGCTGCGACGAAGGTCCTGACGCCGAAGAACCTCCGCCCCGCCGACGGCCCACTCCGGATGCTACAGGCACTGACGCTCTCGCCGTACACGGCCGCCAGAACCCTGCACCGAACCCTCTCCGAGGAGGAGTACGGTCGCGAACTCCGGTATCAGGAAGTCCGGACGGCCTGCCGGTCGCTCGACGACGCCGACCTGCTCCCCGGCCACACCGGGTCAACCAAAGCCATCGTCGCGACGGTACTCGAGACAGACGACCCACTCACGAAGACCGAACTGGCTGAGCGAACGGGCTACACCGCCGAAACCGTCGCGAACAACCTCGCCCCGCTCGATGCGCTGGACATGGTCACCGAGACCCCGTCGGGCTACCGGTTCCAGCTGCCCACGTCGGCCGCCGAAGAACGACAGACCGACTCACTCCCGGTCCCCAGCGCCCTCACGGACGGTCACACCACCCACCGGGACCTGCTGACCGACCTCGCGATGCGGATCGTCGGCGACCCCGCGGAGTATGCCGACCCCGAGCGACCGCTGGGGAAGGCACTCGTCCAGTGGCCGCCGGACTTCGAGACAGCCTACGAGGCCCACGACGACCTCGCCCCGTGGCAGCCAGTCATCGACGCACTCACCGCACCAGAAGAGCCAGCGACGAAAACGGTCACCGCCGGCGTCGACGTCCAGCAACAGGGCCTCTCGACGATAGCCGACTAGAAGACGCCTTGCGTCGCCGTCGGTTCGTAGCGCCACTCGCGACGGCCGACCTCCTCGAACGGGCCCTTCTCGGTCAGCGTCTTGACGCGGTCCTTGATAGTATTCCCGTTGCGGGCGTCGGTGTGGGTTTTGTACAACTCGTGGAACTGTTCGACGCTGACCGTGTCGGGTTGCTCGGAGGCGATGGCCTCCATGACGGCCTGGTCGCGACTGTCGAAGTGCGGACTGTCGGGTGACGACATGCCGTCGGATTGCACGTTCAGCCGGGCCTGATTCGAGTTGACGGTCTCGGTGAGCGAGCGCACGGTGCGCTCCAAATCCCGGATGCGGGCCTGCTGCATCTGGATAATCTCGACGAGCGCCTCGACGTCGTCGTTCGGCGCCGCCTCGCGAAGTTCGTGCAGTCGCTCGGTGTCGTTCCGCTCATTGCCGCTGGACATACGCTAACTACGTGATGGCGGGTTATCAAGTTCTGCAAGGCGTGGTGAAAGTAAAATTCGGCTGTAGACGGCCTCTCCGTCGCTAACCAACACGAACCGTAGATACGCCCGCTTGTTGGTTAGTCCGCCGGCTCGACCGGCCCGACGTACTGACTCGTGACCGACTCGCCCTCGCGCCACTGCAGGTAGTAGTACTCGCGCCCATCAATCGCCTTCGTCGTCAGCGTGCCCGTCCCCGCCGGCACGCCGGCCTTCTCGCGCGCGACCTCGACGGCTTCGTCCCACTCGTCGTCGTCCCACTCGTCGGGCGCCTCGACGTCGGGGTCCTCATCACTCGCCTCGAGCAGCGCGACCAGCGCGTCGACGGCGGCGACCGCATCGTCGTGGACCTGCTGCACGCGGTCGTCGTACTCATCGGGGTTGATGCGGCCCAGCGCTCGCAGTGCCTCGGTCGCTCGGTCAGCGTCGTCCATGCACTAACCAACACTCCGGGGGCAAATAGGCGTTCTGTTGGTTAGTCCCCAACCACTCATTACTTTATAGGCTGGTAGCAATACACCCAAAAGGCTTATTATGGTGGGTGTATTACTACCATGTAGAGACAGAACATGTCCGTGACCACTGCACTCAACTCCGTTGCGACGAACGTTGACACGACCGAGGTCGGCAGCGAGCAAATCATCGATTTCGACGTCGAGGCGAACGACGATTACGAGATTCAGTCCTGCGTGATGGTCGACGAGAACGACCGCGTCGTCGAGGCCGCTGTCCGGTTCGGACGTGTCGAAACGCGCCCCGATCTCGCTATCGGCGAATCCATCCTCCACACGGCGTGGGTCAACATGGTCGCCGAGATGGCTGGCTTTGACGCGCTCGACCGGACGGCACTAGAAGCCGACCTGAGCGACTTCGAGCACACGGTTCCACACCTCCGTATCGTCCGCGAGAACGTCGAAGAGTTCGACTGCGAGACGCTGACCGCCGACGAGTTCGCCGCGGTCGTCGATGAACTCGCCACGCTCGTCAGCGAGGTCCTGCGCGCCGACGACGAAACGATTGACGCCGAAATCGACCAGTGGCTCTAAACCAATGACTGACACCACTCACATCTCCGACGCAGACATCGAACAGGCCATCGACGGCGAAGTCATCGACGACGCTACCGAGGTCCGCGACGCACTCGCCACGTTCCAGCGCTCGGCCGCCGAGACGTGGGCCGAGCACATGGACGGCATCGAGGACGGTCACTACACGGTCGTCAAAGAGACGCGGGACGTCGTCGTGCTGGCCGTCGATGGGCCGCGCTACAGCGAGTACCTCGCACCGACCGACCACGATACGGACGAACTCGTGAGCGCCGTCAGTGCCACGATGCACGTCGTCGCGCGACGACTGACTGACTGGAGCTGGAGCGTCACCTCGCCGCTGGTCATCCGCAAGCCCCAGACCTTCGACGCCGGGCAGCAGTTCACCGAGGCCGTCGTCAACGGGCTCCAGCAGGAGGGACTGTCGCCGGGGCAGGCGTGGGCGTACTACGGCGTCGAGATACGTGGGAACAGTATGAACTCGTGGGGCATCCGCAAGGGCGACCACGACCACAAGAACGTCAGCGACGCACTCGAAAAGGCTCGCGAGAAACTCCCACGATAGAACCATGGAAACCCGATACCGACACTGTGACCTGTGCGAGAGCGTGACCGAGCACGCGGCGCTCCGGGGCCTCGTCGACATCGCCGCCCGCTCGACGGACTGGGAGTGCCGGGACTGCGGCGCCGTCGACACGGTCGAGTGGGGGCCATGACGACGCTGCTCGAAACCGGCACCCGTCTGTGCCCGGTCTGTGGCGAGCAAAAAGACCGACTCAGCCGGCACTGGAGCTACTGCGAGTGGCCGGAGATCGGCGACGCGATGCACGACCTGTTGGGTGGCATCCTGCTCGGCGGCGGGACCATCCAGGGCAACGGCGACGCGAAGCACTTGCTCGTCCTGACGACGAACGAGGAACTGGCCCGGTGGCTCTTCGACGAACTCGACTGGCTGGCCCACTCGCTCCGCCGCGAGACCTTCGACGGTGAGCGCAACCCACAGTATCGCGTCCGTACGCACGCCCACGACACGCTCCGACGCTATCGCGACCGGTGGTACGCCGACGGTGAGAAGCGCCTGCGCGACGACGTTGACCTCTCGGCCGACTCGGCCCGTGTCTGGTACGCGCTGGCGGGCGGCATCGAGTGGACGGGCGACTACGACAGCCAGTTCCGCGTGATATTCTCCGCCGAGGCCGACGACCGCGCCGCCGCCATCCAGTCCGTGCTCGACCGCCACGGCTACGACAGCGAACGCCTCGACCGTCGGGTCGTCATGTACGGCGACGCCGCCCGGGACTGGCTGGACTGGACCGCGCCGCCGGCCCCCGGCGTCGAGTACAAGTGGCAAACAGACAAGCCCGTGTACACCGCACTCCGCACCGATCCCGACGACGAGACTGAGTACAAGACCGAACTCTACACGGCCGCACTCTCGGTTGCTCGCGAGCGAACCGACAGTATCCTCACGCCCGGGCGCTTCGAGGCCCGCGTCGACGGCCTCGACGCCGGCGACGTTGCCGACTGGCTCGGCGGCGGGTCGTGGGACGACGCGCTGTCGACTGCTGGGGTGCCAAAAATTCCGTACGATACTGCCAGCAAGCCAGTGACTGAGCGAGATGCTCCAGAGTATAGCTATGATGATGCCACCGAGGCAGTCCAGCAGGCGGCCGGAGCAATGGGCGAACCCCTCACCGCTGCCGCGTACGACGAGTGGCGAGAGACAGAGACTGGTGTCCCATCGTCCGTGACCATCCAGCAAAACTTCGGCTGGAGTGCGCTCTTACTCGATGCGGGAGTGCAACCCGGCCGCGTCGTCGGCCACTCACTCGACTCACTCACGAACGCGGTACTCCGGATGCATCGCGACCACGGCGAGTGGCCCACGTCTGCGGAGTACCGAGAGTGGTCGACGTCGACCGACCCGTCGTTGCAGTGGTTCTATGAACAGGAGTTCGACGACATCGACAGCTGGTCGGACCTGATCGAGCACGCGAAAGCGCAGTTGTAGTGTCGGTTTTCCTGCCAGACGAGTAGGCGTGCTACCTCGATCTTAGAGCTAACCAACACACCCGGGATAATCGGCCCACTTGTTGGTTAGCTCGACACCCCGCCATCGAAGTGAAGACACACCATCGTGTCCGCTGTTCTGACACCCCGACGTTTCCGATGCATTACTAACACACGTTACTAATGCTAATTACTATTGCATGTTATACACAGTAGTAGCGAACGGTAGTAACATACACTAGTTATTAGTAAGTGCAACACACATGAATAACACATGCTGGCATATACGACGTATAGTGAGGCCGGCGGCGTCGGAAAGACGACGACGGCGGCGAACCTCGCACACGCGCACGCTCGAAACGGACTGAAAACGCTCGTCATCGACCTCGACCCGCAGGAGGCGTCCATCTCCTACGTCTTCGGCGTCGACGACGACCGCGACGACGGCGCCGCAGACAACCTCGTCCGGCACATGGTCGGGCGCGGCAAAGGCCCGTTCGGCGACCTCATCCGCGAGGATACCGGCATCGACAACGTCGACGTCATCCCGGCGCACAACATGCTCTCGAACCTCGATACGACGATGCGCCGGGCCAAAGAGACGGAGGAGCAGATGAATCCCGACGCCGAGTGGGTCGAAGAAGAGCAACTGTACCAGTTGCTCGGCCGGAACGGCGTCCACGAGGACTACGACGTCATCATCTGCGACCCGCAGGCATCCGAGGGACAGGGCCTCTACAACGCCGTGAAGGTCACCGAGACCGTCCTCATCCCGGTCGAACTGTCGGGCAAGGGTTCGCTCAGTATCGAGGGGCTGGAACAACTCGTCAACGGCCTAGAGGACAACCTCAGCATCGACGTCGGCGTCCTCGGCATCGTCCCGGTCGCGTACGGTGACACGACCGGCCAGCAGCAACACCTCGCGACGCTGAAGGAGGACGTCGAGTACGACGTCCCAGCAGTGTTCCGCAAGCGTGAGTCGCTAATGCAGGAGATGTGGGACGCCAGAGCCACGGCCTACGACGTCGTCGAGGACGCGTACAAGGACGGGGAAGAAGGTGTCCGTCGCGTGCCTGACCGCGAGCACGAGACCCTCGAAAAGTACGACGACCTCGCCGCGGACATCGAGGAGGCGTTCGGCGCATGAAGTCCGGTGCTGGGTCCCCCTTCGACGACGAGGACTTCGACGAGGAACCCGAGGAGACTGCCGACGATACCGAGGTCGTTGAGCGAGAACCGGCTACAACGACCGAGAGCGAGCCGACGACGGATACCGAGACGACGAGCGACCTGCCGTACAAGTACCGTCGCGACGGCGTGCAGGACGGTCGCAATCACGGGAACATCTTTCTGCGCGACGAGGCGCAGCAACACATCGACGATCTGGTCCACGAGCTGGACGGCGTCTTCGAGAACGAAGCCGTCTACAAAATCGACGTGCTCGAAGCCGCCGTTCTGGCCGCCGGCGACCCCGAACGGACTGTGGAGGGCGAGCTTCGGAAGATGGGCTACGGGATGAAATAGACGAACCGCCGATTTTCTCGCGTCTGACGCTGTCTAGCGGCCGTTCGTGTCTGGAAGGATATGTGAAGGTTCCGTATAGCGTCATATGATTTATGGACTCTCTCAAACACACCAAAACGCATCGTCAAACCCACTATCTACCGAAATCGACGGAATCGCCTTCCCGAACAATCCACTGTGTATTAATCCAGTAATGTGCAGTAGATTTTTGGACCCCCGCGCTGTATGGTAAGCCGAACGGATGCCACAGGACCAGCACCCACCTTCTGACGGCCGGAAACCCGCGCCCAGAAGCCCACAGCAATCGCTCACGGGAAGTAGTAACAGCGAGGGCAATTTGGAAGGCGTCTACGCGCGCCCCGCCACAGCGCGTATCCGAAGTGTCGGCCCAACCGAGTATAAAGCCACCGACGGGAGGGAGTCGAATGCGGAGTGAGAACGCCACTGCGTCACTACCGCGATGGGGTCTCTGGGCAATGGAGGCATTGCTTGTCCTCATCGCGGTAGTGACTACTTTGCTTTGGACAAGGACATCCCCTACTTCAGCCGCGGGCACGGCGGCGATGTCGTGGGGGATGGTTGCTCTCTATGTCCTGTACCCGAAGCTAAAGCGGGGAGACAGCGGTGCCGACTGACGGCCGGAAACCGCTCTCCGAGGCCATCGAGCACTTCGTCGCGGACAAGGAGAAACTCGACGGCTCCGGAAACTACGCCGACATGGCCGGGTGCATCGTCCGCCAGTGGGCCGACCAGCACGCCGACCGTCTCGAGTACGTCGACGACGTCGAACCCCGACACATGGAGAGCTACGCCGACTACCTCGCCCGTCGGGCCCAGGCCCGCGCCGCCGACCCCACGGGTGAGGCCGGCATCACCGGCGAGACGGCCCACCAGTACTACGCACTTGTCCGTGCGTTCCTCACCCACTGTCAGAAGTGGGAGTGGCTCTCGGAGAACCCGGCCATCGTCGAGCGCGTCACCGACAAGCTCCCCGAACGCTCACTCGGCCAGACCGACACGCAGCAGTTCTGGTCGCCGGAGGAACGCGACGAGTTGCTGGCCTACGCCGACAAACAGGCCCACGCCGCCATCGACGCCGACGGCCTCGACGCCCGGACCGAGGTTCGGGACCGAGCACTCGTCTACGTCCTCGCGTACACGGGCGCTCGTGCAAGCGAGATAGTGCGCGACTCTCGCGACGAGCGCCGGACCGGGATTACGTGGGCCGACGTCGACCTCGGCGACAACCGCATCCAGGTCCTCGGGAAGAATCAGGAACGCCAGCATCTCCAACTGCCCGAGCAGGCCCAGCCCGCTATCGAGCGCTGGGAGACAGTGCTGGACCCGCCCGCCGAGTCGTGGCCGGTGTTCCCGACGCTCCACGCGCCGTCGCTCCACGCAGCGCTGCCCGACGACGCCGACGCCGGCGACGATCTCCTCGACGCGCTGCGCGAGCACGATGCCCGGCCGCCCAGTATCTCGGTCAACGGGACGCGGACCATCCTCAAACGGCTGTGCGACGACGGCGACATCGACGTCGACGGCGACAAGGACTACCTCACGCCCCACGGCGCCCGCCGCGGCGTCGGGGAGTTCCTGTACCGGAACGTCGGGTTCGAGGCCGCCCAGCGAGCGCTGCGCCACGAGGACCCGTCGACGACGTCGCAGATGTACTCACACATCGAAGCGAGTGAACTGGCCGATGTGACGAGCGAAGCGTTCGAGAGCGAGTAGTCAGTCGTCGAAAAAGACAGGGCGAGCCCAGATTCCCCAGAGTCCATACGCGACTAGCAGAAAGCCTGCTGCAACAGGCGGCGAAATATTCTCCGTGCCGTGTAGGACAAAACCAACTGTCACCAACACCCATCCGACGAACTGGATGCCGTGGTAGCGCGCGTTGTATAGCCGCTCTTCAAGAGTCATCGCTATTCTCTGGCTCGTCTTCCAACCGAGTCTCTAACTCGTCAATCCGAGCTTCTAACTGCGCAATTCGCTCGTCGTACTCTTTCTCACAGACACTCTCGTGCAGTAGCTCGAACAACTCTGGCTCATGCCGCCGGAGCAACCGCGCATCCTCGCCCATCCGATTCTCTAGCTTCCGTTTCACACGCGAGCGGTGACTCGACCGCGTCCCGTCGTCCATCTCGTCGCCTCTGATTGCCGCTCGCTCGCCGTCGGTGAGTAGCGCTCGGGTCATGTCCCCGTCGCCGCTTCGCGTCAACATCTATGTGGCGATTTTACGGTTCGTGTTGATTTAACTTCTCCGGGAGTATTCAACACATCTGTCTTGTCGAAACATATTTGTTGATAGCTACGTAACGTTAATCTGTAGACATGGCAACGACCGGTGACACGAGCGGGCAACCGCTCCACGACCTGACGGCATTCCAGCGCGACGTGCTGACCGTCGTCGAACGACTCGACGACCCACACGGCCTCGCCGTGAAAGAGGAACTGTCGCGCCTCTACGACGGCAAAGAGATCAACCACGGGCGCCTGTACCCGAATCTCGACACGCTCGCTGACAAGGGCCTCGTCGAGAAGACGTCGAAGGACCGGCGGACGAACGAGTACTCGCTGACCGCCCGCGGCCGTCGTGAACTGGCGTCGCATCGGGAGTGGGCCGACGACGAACCCGACGTCGTCTACACCACGCGCGTGGAGAATGGGCCCGAAGCCACGGGCAACTTCGTCTTCGACGACCTCAACGAGGCGGCCGAGTGCATGGTCGAGATGGTCCAGCTGAAGTACGGGCTGGACATCGAGATAGATGTCTCGGACCTGTCAAAGGGCGTCTGGAAGTGGGAACACGACGAAAAGGATTTCGCGGTGTACATCTTCGAGAAGAAGCTCACGCGGTCGGCCGACGAGCGGCTGGCGTACTTCCGCGAGAATTACGCTGAGACGGAGGCCGAGGCATGAGCGACGGCGAATACGACGGCCGACGGTGGTTCGAGTTCGCCGTGTCGGTCTTCGGCCACTTCGAGGTCGAGGCCGAAAGCGTGGCCGACGCGGTCGCCAAAGTCGAGTCCCAAATCTCGACTGGCGACCTCGAAGACTTCGCCATCAACGAGGGCGAGGAGGTCCGCGACGGCGTCTACAAGTTCGGTTGCTCGACGTTCGGTATCTTCTACGCCCGCGCCACCGACGGCGAGGAGCTGTCGCAGGTCCACGTCCGACACATCGATATCGGGGATTTCGAGGACGGGCCGAGTTCGTGGCTCAACTACGTCGACCCGGCGATGCCCGACGACGTCGACGAGGACGCAGTGGTCGAACCCGAGGTGGTGCAGTCGTGAGTACCGAGAAACAGCGTATCGGCCCCCACGCCGAAGCCGGGTTCCGCCCGGTCGATGTCCTCCAGCAGGCCGAGAAAGGCGACACCATCGAACTGGAGCTGGACTTCTACGAGGCGCCGTTCGAGTTCCTCAGCGGCACTGTCCGGAGTGCGAACGTCGACGACGCCGACGACGACGGCCGGATGCAACTGAAAAACGTCCACATCGACACGACCGGCGAGTTCGAGAGCGTTGTCATCAACGTCAAGTTCGACACCAAGTCGTCCTACGCCAGCGTTGTCGGTGACATTCGTTTCACCCGGTACGACTCGGACGAGTACGAGTTCCGCGAACTGGACGACCTCGCGATGTGCGAACTCGTCCGGGAGGCGGAGGCATGACCCTCCAACACCGCGACCGCATCACCATCGCCCGCGAGATCGAATCTGAAGCCGACGCCGAGTACGACACCTTCACCGAGGAAGAGGACGGCGAGACCGTCGTCTACGAGAAGGTAGAGGTCTTCAACTGGGTCAACGTCGAAGTTCCGGCTGTCGTCCGCGGCAGTAACACTGTCGAACGGTTCGAGGCGGACATCGGCGCTGGCGACAGCGCTTCGACGCCCGACGCCGTCACGCACTGGCTGGCGACGATGCTGGATGTGGAGTTCGGCATTCGCCTCAGTGAGTACGACATCGAGGTCGTCGACGTCACCGCCGACGAGGTGTTCGTGCTGTGAGCACCAACGAACTCCCCGACGGCGACGTGGGCAAGTTCTCCGACGCCGCCGGCATCCGACTCGCTGCCCACGAGGACTCGGAGCGATACCGGGTCCGAACGCCGGTTGGCAGCATCATGTCTGTCCCGGCGCTCGACGCCGAACAGGCGGTCGAACTCGCCGCGGACGAGTACCGTGGCTTCGGCCCGGAGGACTTCGAACACGTCGGCGAGGACGCGGAGTACGGCGAGTATCCCGACCCCGCGGACTCTGACCGGCCGGTCAACGAACACGACCTCTGGATGCTGACGGCAGCGACCCGCAAGGGGTCTCGCGCAGGCTTCCAGTCTCGACACCCGCGGAAGAACCCGACGAACCGGACTATTGCACTCCTGCTGAACGAGTTCGAGGACCCGACCGAGGTACCGCTCCACGACCGCGACGCACTCCAGCAGGCGGACGGTATCGGCCCGCATCGCGCCGGACAGGTCGTCGGCGCTGCGGTCGCGAACAACCTCATCGAGACGGCTGTCCGGGGTGAGGGCGATGTCTAAGACTGCGCCGGACCACGACTTCCCGTTCGAGGAGGGCGACACTGTCCTCGTCCGCGTCCGTGAGAACGGGACGGGCGGGAACATCGTCGCGAAGTTCACTGCCGAGTGTACCTCAATCGACGCCCGCCCCGGCCCGACGGGGGACTTCGCCCGCTTCGAACTGCCGGGGATGATGAACTCGGTCAGCTACCGACCCTACGAGGCAGAGTTCGAGGTGGTCGGCCGATGAGCACCACATCTGACCGCCCGGCCATCACCGAGGACGAAGCCGAACAACTGGCGAAGCTCAATGCCCGCGTCATCTCGATGCGGAACCAGCAGGTCGACGGCGAGCCGGTGCTCATCTTCGACAAACAGAACCCGGACGCGTGGGTCCAGAGCGACTACACCGTGGAGGTGGGGTGCCGTGACTGACCCCATCGTCGCTGTCGACCTGTTCTGCGGCGCCGGCGGGTTCAGCGAGGGCCTGCGACAGGCCTGCGAGGACCTCGGCTACGACCTGCGCCACGCCGCGGTCAACCACTGGGACCGCGCCGTCGAGACCCACGAGCGCAACCACCCCGACGCCCACCAGTACCAGAGCAAGGTCGAACAACTCCACCCGCCGGACGTCGTGCAGCGCCTCACCGACGAGGACAGCGTCGACGTGGACCTGCTCGTCGGCGGGCCGTCGTGCACGCACTTCTCGCGTGCCCGCGGTGGCAAGCCCGTCAACGAGCAACTACGGATGAGTCCGTGGCACGTCCTCCACTGGCTGGAACTGCTGGACGTCGACGCGTTCATCATCGAGAACGTGCCCGAGATAGCCGATTGGGGGCCAGTCGACGACGACGGCCAGCCGGTCCGGGACGGCAGCATCTTCGAGGCGTGGGTCAACAGCCTGAACGCACTCGGCTACGCCGTCGACTGGACCCAGCTCGTCGCCGCCGACTACGGCGACCCGACGAGCCGTGAGCGGTTCTTCATCGTCGGCCGCCAGCACGGGTCGGTGTCGTTCCCGGAGCCAACGCACTCGGACGAGGACCCCGACCTGCCGGACTACCGGACGGCGGCGGACATCATCGACTGGTCGGACCCCGGCCAGTCCATCTGGACGCGCGACCTGACGCAGAAGCGGGTCCACTCGCCGCCGAAGGACTCGACGATGCAGCGTATCGCCGAAGGGATTCGCCGCCACTGCGACGACGCGCTCGCCCCGTTCGCCGACGTGCTGGACACGCTCGGTCGCGACGAGATTCGGGACCTCCGTGAGAACCGGGCGGTCCCGGCCGCCTACGCCGCCACCGCGGCCGCCGCGCTCGACGAGCCGTTCCTCGTCAGCATGCTCGACCAGAGCGCGACGACTGCCCAGTGCGAGTCTGTGCTTCTGAAACAGCAGGACTGGGGGCATCCGTGGTCTATCAACGACCGTCCGGTCCCGACCATCGCGACGCGCGGCGGGCACGCGCTCGTCACGCCGTCGCTCATCGAGCCGAAGAACGGGCGGCACCGCGGTATCCACAGCAACCCGCTGTACCGGCCCGACGACCGGCCGTTCCACACGGTCACTACCGACCCACGAGCGAAACTCGTCTCGCCGACGGTCCGGCCGTTCGTCGACGACTACGAAGGCCCGCCCAAAGCCCCGACCCAACCGCTGGGGACCATCACCAGCCGCGACCGGTTCGCGCTGTGCGTGCCCGAACTGTGGCCGTGGGGGCTGGACATCAAGTACCGGATGCTCCAGCCGCGCGAACTGCAACAGGCACAGGGCTTCCCCGAGAGCTACGACATCGCCGGGACGAAGGCCGACCGAACGAAACAGATCGGCAACGCCGTCCCGGTCAACCTCGCGACGGCGCTGTGCAAGCACGTCCTGACCGCCGAGGACCCGTCGCTGGCGACCTACGGCGGCGGTATCACGGCCGACGACGAGGCCGACATCCCCGACTACAGTGAGGTGGCGAGCGATGACTGAGAACGTTGTCGAGACGCTGACTGCGCTCGAACCCGGCGACCACGCCGACCTCGTGCTTGCCAACGGCGGCGACGTGTCGGCCCACGTGGTCGGCGTCGAGACTGAGCAGGACGGTCTGGCCGGCTGTGCGTACGAGCGCCTGACGCTGTGTACGACCGAAGAGCGCACGCTCACCATCCGACTGGCCCACGAGACACGCGGCGATGACGTCACCTCAGATATCGAGTACGCCGCGGTGGCCGATGGCGACACCAAGCGGTTCATCACCATCGAGGAAGCCAGTGACGGCGCGCAGCAGACGCTCGCCACCGACGGCGGGGACGCCGACGACACCGACCGCGACGACCCGCCGGCCTGCCCGGTCTGTGCCCGCCCGATGGAGTACTGCGAACCGCCCCACGCGGTCCCGCACTACATCTGTCCGAACATCCACGACCCAATCGGCATCGTCCAGCTACCGCGGCAGGTCGACTACGCCTTTGCCTGCATCCAGACGGACGTGAAAGACTCGTTCGACAGCGCCGGCGTCGACCCGTTCGCCGGTGTCGAAGCGCCGGCAGATGTCCCGGGACTCGTCGTCGACGGGATGCTCGACCGGTTCGAGGCCTGTCTCGCACACAAGCGGGACCGCCAGCGGACGGTCGAGGAGTCCGTGGCGGGGGGCGAACCCGAGCAGGCGACGCTGAAGGCGATGGCCGACGGCGGGACGCCCGACCCCGACGCGTTCCGCATCCCGACCATCGCGGAATTGGACGCGATGCGCGCCGCCGCCAACCTCTCGATGGCGGACCTGAGCGAGTGCGCCGGGTTCACGGACAATCGCTTCAGCCACATCCTGACCAACGACGTCAACCCGCAGACGCGAACGATTCGGGCGTTCCTCACCGCGCTGCAAGAGTTCGACGGCCACACGGAGAGCGGCGACCAGGGCCCGGCCCCGGACACGAGCGACCTCGTGGACGACGACGGGCCGACGGCGGTCGACGTCGAACAGATCGCCGCACGTCTCGACCGGCTGAATGCTGACGACGTTGGGGAGGACCCGACGCCGCCCGACGGCGACGAGACGATGCTGACCGACGGCGGGCACGCCGTGCGCCGCGGTCAGACGTGGACGTGCAACGAAGCCCACGCCGACGCCGCCGACGTCCCGCCGGCCCACGACACCGTCTCACTCTGGCCGGACTACCCGCGATTTGCGGCGGTGGTCGACCGCGTCGAGGGCGACGTCGCCCAGCTGACGGCCGGCACCAGCAACTCTCACCCACGAGCGCCGGACCTCGGCGACACCGTGGACATCCATGTCGACAGACTGCACGGACAGGCGCGCTGGTCGCTGACGTCGGCGGCGTCGACCACCGAGGACCCACCGCTCGTGACAGACGGCGGGCGGGTCGAGGACGACGTCGTGCACGACCTCACGAACCGACCGGTCGGCGACCTGTCACAGGCCGCGCTGAAAGCCGAGTGGTCTGAGGCCTATGAGCGGCTTGCATCTGGGACAGTCGAGGACCGCGACGGGACGTGGGACCGTCGGCGCGACCTCTGGCAGGAGATGCGCGAGCGGACGAATGCAGACCCGCCCGAGTGTCCCGAGTGTGGCGCGACCAGTTGGTCCCAAGAATTCGGCGGCCCGAAGCACTGCAACGGGTGCGGCTGGGCTCCGACAGACGAGGACATGGAACTGATACAGCGAATAGACAGCTACTGGTCATCCGTGAAGGCGGTCGACTACGGGGGTGCTGAGTAGGATGAGCGATACTGAGCGCTCGAAGGTCTACATCGTCGGCCGACAGTCCGGCGGCGGTCCAGAACGAGCAATCCACACCGACAGCGAGTGTCCGGTATTGGACCTCGCAAACAGCGTGTTCGAGAAAGACCGCTCGGTCTTCCCCGACGACAAGCCGGTCTGCACCACCTGTTCTGGCGGGATAGCGCGTCCAGAGACGCATGACACCTCACACTACAACGCACTCGTGGCGGCCGCGGAGGCTGATTCGGAATGAGGCAGATGACTCGCGAGAAGGCGTTGACTGAACGCGAGTTCGAGCGCCTCCTCATCGGCGCGATGCGTATCGACGACGCCGACGTGAGTATGGAAACGCGCGCGGTCCTGCTCATCGGTGGCCGTCTCGGCCTCCGACCCGGCGAAGTGACCCACATCGACGCGTCGTGGGTGAACCGTCGTCGCGAGATGCTGTCCATCCCGCCCCAAGACCCGTGTACGAAAGGGCGCGACGGCGGGCCGTGTGGCTACTGCCGGCAGGCGGCCAAACAGCAACTCAAACACGACGACGACAAAGCGTTCGAGGAGGTTATCGAGAACTACTGGAACCCGAAAACCGACGCTGCGGTGCGTGACGTCCCCTACGGCTGGGACCAGCGCATTGCGGTGGCCATCGACTGGCTCATCGACGAGTATGGCGGCTATCCCAACTCGTTCTCGACGCTGCAGCGACGACTCGATACGGCGCTGGAACTGGCTGACCGACTCGACACAGACGACACGAGTCTCCACGGCCTGCGTGGAACGGCGGCGTCGTATCACGCTGGCCGCGGCCTCGACGCCGGCCCGCTCCAGTCGATGTTCGGGTGGAGCGACCTCGCAACGGCACGCAACTATATCGCCGTCGACGGGCAGATGACGGCCCGCGCACTCGGGGAGGTACACGGCTGATGTCCGGCACTGTGCACCGTCTACAGGCCGCCCACGTCGCTGCCCGAAGTGTTTGGAAACGTCTTCCCGGGCCAGTGGCCCGCCCGAACTACGGCTGGTGGTGCAAGCGACACGACACCGTTCATAGGGGCCGAGACTACCGCGCCGTCGACGGCGAGCTTGTCTGTCCCGAGGCAGAAAACCGTGACCTAACGAACCTAATCGCGGACGGCGGTCGTTCCGTAGAGACGGCCACCGAACAGGAGGGGTCCCAGTGATGGACCGCTACGGCGGTCTCGTCGACGACCCCGGCGTCCCTGACGGCGACGGCGAGTCGTGGGCGGAAGCGGCCGAACGCCTGCGTGGGAAACGCCGTCGCCTGCACCCACTCGCTCGGGAGGTGACCGATGGTGAGTGAGCACGACGACCTCAACAGCGTCAACCGCTCGGACACGAAGTACGGCGACCGCGTCGGCGACGCCCTCGACCGGCCGGCACCCGAACCCGAGCAACCCGACCGGACCAGCGTCACGGACCACGACATCGAGGTCATCTACGAGACCGACCCCGGCCGCGACGATGGCTACGGCCGGGAGAAGTACTCGGCGACCATCCGCTACGACGACGAGACGGGCGAGCCGTACGTCCTGTTCGTCGTCGAACACCGCTGGAAGGGCAACTACTGGCGCGACGTCACGGACTGGGACTGGCGGGACGTCCCCGAACCGGTCCGCCAGCGTATCGCCGCCGCGCTCCCGGTCGACGGGCCCGCGGCGCTGGCGACCGACCAGCGACTCATCGACGCGGGCGGCGAGTCCCGGTGGGAAAAGCACCACAAGCACCGCGTCGAGGACATGTCGGGCGACGAGATGTGGGGCACGTCGTTCCTGCGGGACGCGATGGACAGCGCCGAGAGCGCCGCCGAGGCGTTCGACGACGACAGTTCGGGCGAGCGTATCGCCGAAAAGGTCGTCGGGGCACTCCAGAAGGGGATTCGTGGGCTCGAACCGACCGACGACACGACGGAGGGGTCGCCGTGAGCTCCCAGCAGGAACTGCTGTCGGCGTTCGATGCCGGCGACAAATCCGACCTCCGGCTGGCGGCTGACACGCTGGAGGACCGCCAGCGCACGAAGGCGTACATCCGCGAGCGGGAAACGGGCGGGTGGCGACTCGCGCTGGTCTCCGAAGACGTCATCTGGTGGGACGACCCTGCCGGGTCGGCGAAGACGGCCAAAATCGAACGGTCAGAGCATGGCTGGAGCGGGACGCGTCGAAACCGCTCGCCGGGGCCGACGAACGAACCAGACCTGCAGACGGCCATCGACGAGATGCTCGACTGGCTACAGGCGCATCCGCTGGAGGCTGAGTCATGATGGCCGCCGACACCACCACGACGACGCCCCGTCGCGAGTGGGGCCTCCAGCGAGTCACCGACCGTGACGACGCGTTCTACGTCTCACGGCAGTGGGAGCACTACTTCGGCGTCGAATACGAGAGCGACACCCGACTCCCGTGGCCGCTGGCCCACGTGCTGGGTTGGAACGACGGCGAGGACCCCGCGCCCATCGACGCGGCCGCGTACGTCGCGACCCACGAGCAGGTCCGCGTCGGCTGCGGGCTCGCGTCGCTGCGGGACCACACCCAGACCGTCGACGCGTTGCCACAAGGAAGATTCTCACCCGGAGCCCTCGCCGGCGACCGCAACGGCTGGCTCCTGCTGGGCGCGGTCGACCCGGCGTGGCGGGGCCACGGCATCGGCCATGCGCTGTTCGACGCCCGGTTGGACTGGCTGGCCGCCCGCGACCCGGACATGGTGTTCGCGTTCGGCTGGGAGCGCGACGCCGGCCGCTCTAGCCGCCCACTGTTTGAGGCCCACGACTTCACGCCCATCCAGCGGTTCGAGCGCTACTACGCCGACGACAGCGACGGCGCGAAACGCACGTCCTGTCCCGACTGTGGGGCGTGGCGCTCGAACGACGTCGACTGCCAGTGCCCGACGACGCTGTGGGCGCTCGACGGGGCCGACCTCCAGCGAATTGCCACGAGACAGAATCGACAGACAACCAGCGATTGCTACGAGGCAGATTCATGAACGCAAGCAAACACACGACGACGAGTATCGACTGGCCGGCCGGGTTCGAACGAACCGACCCCAACCGGCGGACAAAGAACCGGAACTTCGAGGCGACGCTCGCCCAAACGACGAAGGACCTCGCGACGGAGATGGACCGTCTCGACCCCGAGGAGTGGCGCGCGTCCATCGGGAACAGTCACACGAAAACGAACACGCTCCCCCGACACAACGCGAACCCGGACGACCCGGGATTCGTCCTCCGGTGGACGAAGGACGGCCAGCAGTTCGCGGTCGCCTGCGACCGGTACTCGCGACTGCGTGACAACGCCCGCGAAGTGTACCTATGGGTCCACGAGACGCGGATGCGCGGGAACCGCGCCGTGGTAACGGGCGAGAGCGAGTTCGCGGCCGCCCGCCTTCCGAGCGGCGACGGCGAGACTGTCGTCGCCGGGCCGCCGCCACACGAAGTCCTCGACGTCGCGCCGGATGCTCCCGACGGCGTCGTGAACGCCGCCTATCGCGAGAAAACGAAGGAGATGCATCCCGACCACGGCGGGAGCGACGCGGCGTTCAAACGACTCCAGAACGCGAAGGAGGCGATGCTCGATGAGTAAGACCGCCGAAGCCACCACCGACGCCCGCCTCTCGTGGCCCCGCCGGCGTCGCGAGGACGGCACACCCATCGTCGGGTGGACGTGCCAGCACTGCGGCCACGAGGTCGAAGCGCCCTACTCCTCGTCACGACTCGCCCGCTGTCCCGAGTGCGGTGGGAACCCGCAGGGCGTCCGGGCGTGGGACGTCGAACGCACCGTCGAGGCCCGGCAGGAACGCCTGCGCGACCAACTCGCCGCCCACTACGGCCCCGAGGACTACCCCGCTGACGACGGTGAGACTTCGTGTGTGGCCTGCGGGACCGAAGAGGACGTCCACATCTGTCCGGGTGAGGCACTGGAGGACTTCGAGTGGCGGTGTGACGACTGCCGCCGGTTCCCGAACTACTTCTGGCAGCCCGGCGACCATCCGTCGCTGTTGGTCCGGGACTGGATCGAGACCTGTGACCGCTGTGAGGCGGAGTTCACGACGGTCTTCGGCGTGACGTTCTGGACCGAGACGCACGGCTCTGACCATCACACCGAGGACCTGTGCCTGCAGTGTGTCGACGCCGACCGCGTGCAGCGGGCCCTGGAGGTGAGCCGATGAGCCGGGCTGTCCGCTCTGACGACACGGCCGGGAACCCGCTCTCGCGCCACGAGACGTGCGAGACCTGCGGCCGGGAACCGAAGGGCCACCACACGATACCTGCGGACGGCGGCTGTCCGTACTGGGATTGCGAGGGCGGGCCGGTGCTGAACCAGTACGAACGCCGCGCCCGTGACCGGCTTCGAGAGGTCCCCAGCGACGTCTGCCAGCGGTTGGCGAACTACGTCGACGGCACGTACTGGTCGCCCGGCGTCCACGAGTTCCTCGCGCCGCTGGAGATGACCGAGGGCGACATCGTCCTACGAATCTCCGATGACGCGCCGGGGTATCTGTGGTGCTACTGGGCCGGCACGCCGCTGGATACGCGGTTCTACAAGTGCATCAGCACGCTCCCGCACTACCAGGACTACAAGGTCGTCGGCCAGCGGAGCGGGTCGGTCCGGCGCGTCGACTCGACGCTGGACGAACACTATCCGCGACCGACGCACGTCGACGACGTGCCCGAATCGGTCCGTGCGGTGATGGCGAACGCACGGCCGTATCCCGACGCGTGGGGTGAGGACGGTGAGTAGCGGTGACGAACTGGCGCCGTGGGACGTCTGGGCCCTCCCCACCGTCGACCAGCACAACACCGACCCGGAGACCGACCGTGTGCCGACGCCGGAGGGCGCGGTCCGCTGTTACTTCGGTGACGAGCTGATGCACCCCATCGGCGGCCGGTCGGTAGAGTTCTCCGTGGGCTTCGACAACGAGCCCGGAGAGCCGGCAGGCTTCGTGTTCGACGCGCCCGTGGCGATGTTCGAAGACGACGAGCCAACCGGCCCGGCGCTGCGGACGCTCATGACCGAGGATACCATCCCGATAACGGAGGCGAACGAACGGAGCCCGCACCGTCGAACGTGGGCGCCGACGCACGCCGTCTCGTGGGACTTCGAGATTACGCTGGAAACGACGCCGTACACGGCCGATTCGGACGGTGAGAACGCATGACGCCGGACCTGAAAGCCGACCCGCCACGTGTCGACTCGCCGTCGGACATCAACGCCGTTGCGACCCGCCACCTCGGGAACGGCGTCCACGTCCACGAACTGGAGTGGTTGGCTGACGGCCGCGTCGTCGCGTATCTCGGCGCGACCACACCCATCGACACGTCGCCGTGGCCGTCCCAACCCGAACTCTCCTTCCGGAACTACGCGCCCATCGGCGCCGCGGTTGCCCGCCCAGATGGTGACGAGTACGTGGTCGACCTCCCGGATCGCGACGCGCTCAACGACGCGCTGGTCGCACGGAAAGAGTACGCCGACGAGTACGACGCGGCGGTCATCCCGTCGCTGTTGAACCTGTGCAAAGACCGCCGGGAGATGCACCACGACGAAGCCGCCGAGTACGGCCTGTACGACGTCGACACGCCCGCAGACCTCGACCTCTCGCCGATGGAGATGTTCCATCTCGGCCGCGCGGTCGGGATGCAGAAAATGGCGTCGTTGGCTCACAGAACGCTCTCTCGGCGGCTAGAAGCCCCGTACAACGGCCACCGGAAGTGGGAGTCGCGGGAGTACCGCACCGTTCGAGAGCGCCGGAGTGCCGGGCCACTGGAGGCGGATGTGTGATGCAGACGACTAACATCTCGTGGTGCGACTACTCGTGGTCGCCAGTCACCGGCTGTACCCGCCACGGCCCGGAGTGTCAGAACTGTTGGGCTGAAGCCTTCACGCGCCGGCAGGCCGCCCGCGAGGACGCCCCCGAGTACATGGACGACCTCGCGTGGACGCAGGAAAACGCCGAGGTCGTCGTCGACACCCACGCAGACCGCCTCGACGACCCACTCGACTACACGTACCCCGACGGACCGGGCCGCATCTTCGTCGTCTCGATGGGCGACCTCTTCCACCGCGAGGTGCCGACGTCGTTCATCCGCCGCGTCGTCGCCGTCGCCCGACAGTGCCCCGAACACGAGTTCGTGTTCCTGACGAAGCGACCGGAGCGAGCGGCCGACATCGACGTGGCGTGGCCCGAGAACGCCATCGTCGGCACCAGTGTCGGGAGCGGGCCCGGCGGCGAGTACCCGGACACCACCCACCGCATCGACGCGCTGCGGGACGTCGACGCCCGCCGGTGGGTGTCGTTCGAGCCGCTCATCGAACCCGTCGGCGAGGTCGACCTCTCGCACATCGACTGGGCGGTCGTCGGCGGCGAGAACGCGGCCGATGCCGACCGGCGCGAGATGGACCACGCGTGGGCGCGGGATATCCTCCGGCAGTGTCGCCGGGACGACGTTGCGTTTCACTTCAAACAGTCCTCAGCGGCGACGAACGAGTCCGGGACGCGGCTCACCGTCGAGAACGAGCAGTACGGCGTCTACGAACAGCGAGAGATTCGCGAATACCCGCCGGTCCCCGACGTGACCGAGCGGGCCCGACAGGAGTTGACAGCATGAGCGACACCAGAGACATGGACCGCGGCGAGATGCGCGTCCAGATGGTCGACAACGTGGAGGACAGTATCAACAGCTACCGGACGATGGCCCGCGACCTCCGGCGACTGGTCGAAGGGGCCAGCGGCGTCGCGGACCCGGGAAACGTCCGGCCGTTCCTCACCGGCGTCGACGCCGGGCTCCAGCTGGCCGAGCAGGACATGGCGAACATCTCGCGCGAGATACTGCACGGCGACGCGTTCCCCGAACACTACGACCCACGGGACGTCGACGACGAGGGCGTCTCGGAGGTCCTGACGGTACTTGTCACCGAAGCCAACAGCGAGAATTGGGGCAACGTCGTGGCGAATCTCGACCGGCTAGAGGAACGCTGCGAGGACCTCCGGGACGGTGAGAGCGAATGAGCGCCGACCATTCACGCCTCCCCAAACGGGGCGACCCACGCGTCGAGGAGTACACTCGCGAGGGGATGGAGGAAGATCAAGAGCGCGTGAAGGTCGTGCGACCGGTGACGGAACGTCAGCCGACGCTCACCGGCGACGGGCCCGAACCGGTCACGCGGACGGTCACACTCGCGGACTTCCCGGCCGGAAACGCGTGGAACGTCATGCAGGCGCTCGCCGACCACTTCAACTGCACAGTGGAGGAACGATGACTGACCTCCTCAGCGACGACCGCGCCGACGCCGTCCTGAGCGAGGACCGCCAGTATCGCTACCGACTCTCCCGGACGTGGGATACTGAGAAACCGACCATCGCGTTCGTGATGCTCAACCCATCGACAGCCGACGAGACCGAGGACGACCCGACCATCCGCCGCTGTCTCGGCTTCGCCGAGGACTGGGGCTACGGGTCACTCCTCGTCGGGAACCTCTTTGCCTACCGAACGTCGGACCCCGCGGACCTGCGGGACGTCGACGACCCGGTCGGGCCAGAGAACGACCAGCACCTGCGGGATATCTGCGACGAGGCAGACAAGGTCATCGTCGCGTGGGGGACCGACGGCGACCTTCACGACCGCGAACGCGAGTTTGTCGAGAAGCTCGACGTCGACCTGTACGCGCTCGACACGACGAAGGACGGCCACCCGAACCACCCGCTGTATCAACCAGCCGATGCGGAGCCGGAACTGTTCGAACTGGAGGGCGGTGAGAGCGATGAGTGACCACCGCCACGACACCGACCGGTCGACGACGGTCGTCGTCGGCGCGTGTCCGAACGGCTGCCAGTCCTTCGAGATGGAGAGCGACGGGCCCGAGGAGACTGCCGACGCGTTCGTCGAGCGCGTGAAAGCGACGTTCCCCGAGTGTTCGGACTGTGAGGCCGACATGGGGTTCGTGCGCAAGGACGAACCGAGCGAGGTGCTGGAATGAACTCCGATAAAGCCGCTGCCGTTCGGGACAGCATCAACGGCTGTCCAGATGTCGTCGGCGAGGACGACCTCCGCGAACGCGACGACGACCACTACCACGAACACTACTCTGGCGAGATTCGCACCGGCGACCGCGTGGAGCCGTCGGCCGACACGTTCCGACCGGCCTACATCGAGCAGTCGGGGACGCTCGGCGACGGGGACGGGTCGTCGCGGCCGGTGTACGTCGTCGTCCTCGAACCGATCTGGAAGACGACCGACGCCGCCGCCTGTCTCTCACAGGAACTCGTCTACGAGGTCGCCAAACACGACTGCCGCCTGCGGTTCTACCCACCGGACCACCGGCTGGGCGGCACGGTCTGGGTGACCGACCACTTCAGCGAAGACCTCTCGAACACCGACGGCGACCGCTGTCCGGAGTGTTCGGCGACGTACTGGAAACTCCGCGACGGCGAACCCGAGTGCGCCCGGTGCGGACACCGCAAGCACAGCCAGCCAACCGACCGCGAACAGGTTACTGTGGGGGACTACACGTGAGTACCTACGATAGCGAGAACATCGAGACCGGCGAACTGCTGATGCGAAGCCCGCTCACCGACACCGTCTACCTCGTCACGCGCTGGATGGACAGCGGCGACGGCAACGACGTCCGTGCGCTCGAGAAGGAAGCGCTATCGGAGCCGCCTCACGACTATGCACTCGACGGTGTCGAGGGACTGGACACGCGGCCTCGTGGCCCGCTTGGCGACGAGCCGTCGGACACGCCGACGACCGCGGCCATCGGGTTCTGCCCGCGTTGTGGCGACAACTGTCGGGCGACGACGGCCATCCGCGGCCTGTTCGTCTGTCGGTGGTCCTGCGGGTATCAGTGGTCCGACGAGCGCGTCGGCGAGCAGGAACGGAGCTTTGGGGACTACTTCGTGGAGGTCGATGCGTGAGCCGTCCACCACTCTCCCACCGAGTCAACGACTGGGACTACGCGATGCTCGCCGGGCTCGGGACCGGACTCGTAATCGGTTCTGTCGGCGTCTCGCAACAGCCCGTCTGGCTGTGGGTGGCGCTGGGGCTCATCTCCATCGCCGCGTCGTTCGTCGGTATCCACTTCAAGGTGAAACACCGCCAGCAGGTTCGGGAGGGCGCAAAGTGAGCCAGCGCGCCGCTGTCGAGTACGAACGCGACGGCGAGCTGGTGCGGGGCCACGCCGCGTGGCGCGTGCTCGAACACTACGCCGACATCGCCGACGACCGCCTCGTCGAGGACATCAAGCGACGCCTCCCGACGGCGCTGGGCTGTTTCCCGACACTCGCCCACGAGACGGTCAACGTCGGCCTGCTGTACGAGAACGCCGACGCGCAGGCACAGGCGTTCGGGTACAATCGCCTCATCTGCCTGCCGCCGGACGAGTACACGACGAACGTCACGCTCTGGCACGAACTCGGCCACGTCGCCATCCGGATTCGCCACGAGGACGGCGACGACGTCGCCAAAACCAGCGAAGAGTACTGCTCGATCTACGCGATGGCGCGGATGCCGCCGGAAGCCATCGACGAGGAGAGAGTGCCGTACCTCGGCGAGCCCGGCGTCCCGCGAGAGGACTGGCCCGACATCTGCCAGCGGGCGCTTGAGTACCGCGACGACCACGGCGCGAACAGTCACTACATCCAACACTGCAAGGAGCTACTTCAGATATGACCGAGAATCGAACAGACGACGACGCGCCTGATGTAGACCAGATGTTGGCGCTGGTGAGCCTTAACGGCCTCGCTATCTCCGGCATCGCGTTCGTCCTGCTCGGCGACTATCCGTTCTTGCCGTCGCCGCTCCCTGTCGATCCGTGGTACGTTGCGTACCTCGGCATCGCGTTGCTGGTTGGCCCGCAGTTCATCTTGCAGTTCCGACAAATACGGAGTGCTCAAACATGACCGACACGACCTACGACCCGTTCACGTACGACTGCTACGTCGTCGGCCGCGCGACCCGTACGGTCGACGCCCCGACCGCCGACGGCACGGACACTATCGAAGAGGGAAGCATCCGACTCGAACCCCGGTGTGAGGACGAACTCGCGCTCGTCCGCGCCGAGGACGGCTGGACGAGTCACTTGCTCGACCCCGACGCCGACGACCCGGTGCTAGCCGGCGCCCACGTCCCGCACGACCTGCTGGGTGTGCTGTGGTTCCCGGAGCCGATGACCGACCACGAGGCCGCCGACTGGCTCGAAACGAATCCTGAGCGCTGGCGCGAGTTCCGAACCGAGCATCTGGATACCGAGATCGCGTCGGACACCACGGCGGCGGACTTGCTGGATGGTGGTGTGCGGTGAGCAACGTGCCTGCGGCTGACGGGTGGTTCACGACACTCGTCTCGTGGCTCGGAATCGCCTTGCTCGTCGTTAGCGTGGCGTCCATAGCAATCCTGTACGGCACCGGGCAGACAAGGACCGTGACCATCGGAGAGGATATCACCGTCACGGATGCAACTGTGACCGAGGGCGACGACGTCGTTCGGGATGTGTGGGTATCGGAATACGACGTTCACGTCGAGATGACTACTTCGGCATCCGAATCCGGTATCGCAGAGGTGTGGTACTACACCAACGACAGCGCGGAGCAGAAGGTGTCTCTGGAACCGCACCAACAGGAGTTCTACTTCACGTCTGTGGCCTTTGTGGGTTCGACGCCCGAAATCGTCGCCTACGACGGGAGCAATCAGGTAGTGTACCGCCTCGAAGTAGAGTTCGGTAGTGATCCGAATGAGGTGACGATAGGATGACGGACGAGACCGCCGACGAACCCGAGGGAAGCGTGCTTGTACTCGTACTCTCGCTCGGCATGGCCGTGGCGGTCCTTGTCGCCGTAGTCGGCGGCGGGTACTGGTTCGTCACCAACGCCGCGATGTTCTCCGGGCCGTCGACGACGTGCGCGGACGTGCCGGTCGAGACCGCGACCGACGCCGAGACGGTCCTGCTGTACGAGGCTGAACCCGACGGGTTCTTCGACGACAACCCCGGGAGCGGCT
The DNA here is from genome assembly GCF_031624555.1 of Haloarcula sp. S1AR25-4. Classification (NCBI taxonomy): domain Archaea; kingdom Methanobacteriati; phylum Methanobacteriota; class Halobacteria; order Halobacteriales; family Haloarculaceae; genus Haloarcula; species Haloarcula sp. S1AR25-4. Next base: position 49,151 of record NZ_JAMQOR010000006.1, read on the forward strand.
ACCTCGCCACGTTCCCGAACGGGACCTACACCGCGACCGGGCCGCTCCAGTCCTTCGACGGCGAGGTGGCCCAGCACTACACGGACTTGCTGTTGGCCACGAACAACAGTAGCTACCTCCTCGTCGACCAGAATGAGGGGATGGGTGTGATACTACAGGGCCCGGCGAACCGCTCGACCGACACCTACCAGTATTTCGATGAGCGTACGGAGTACGATATCTACGAGCGCTGTGAGGTGCAGGTGGCATGACGCTCCGCCAGTCCATCCAGTGCCGCAAGTGCGGCGAGGCCTTCGAGACACGCAAGAACTGGCTGTACGACAACCAGACCTGCCCGGACTGTTTCACGTTCCCCGACGTGTATCCCGACGACCAGCCGATGCCCGACGAGTTCGACGTTTACCTCGTCGGCCGGGTGCAGACCATCCCGAAATCTGGCGCGGAGGAGAGCTACTTCCGCGTGGCCGCCCGCGACGCCCACTCGTCGTCGCGAAAGGCCTCGCCGAGCGCGTCGACGGTCGGTCGAGCAGGCACGCGACCGTGCTGCGGCGCGGTGATGACGGCCAGCGGCTCATCGCCATCCCCAAGCAGGACTACGACCGGTTGGGGCTCAGTCTCGACGTTGACGCCGACGAGTTGCCACGCATCCTCGTCTACGCCGGCGACCAGACGCTCGCCTTCGAGCAGGCTGGCGGTGTCACGCGGACTGTCACGCGGCCGGAGGACGATCTCGATGAGTAGGTACCGAGTGGAGGCAGAGGTAGTCAGCGACGACGGCGACAGAACTCGACGAGTTCCTGTGACCGATTACGACGAGAACCGGACGGAGGAACAATGATTCGAGGCAACCCAGAAGACTACGAAGAAACGGTATGTGAACAGTGCGGTACTCGCACTGCCAGACCGATGGAGTGGCCAAAGTTTTGCGCGGGATGTGGTTCTGAGCTACCAGATAAGCACTCCGAAAACGACGAAGGACCGGAGGGTTCTGAGTAATGCCCCCGTACAGATGGCACGCCAGTAAGTACGCCTGTCCGGAGTGTGGGGGCGCTACGGAGGGGGAGGCCGGGCCCGACCACATGACCGCGATGCGGTGTCAGTCGTGCGACTGGGGCCGAACGTTCGACGCGCCGACTATCGAGGAACAGCCGGGGGACGTGCTGGATCGCTACACGGCCCAACCACGCCGCAGCGTCGAGCGCGTGCCGCATCCGGGGGAGGTCAGGTCGTGAGTAGACAGCGGCCGAGAGCGCTACCGTCGGCAGATTCACGGGCACCGACGCCGTCGGAGGGACCATGACCGGCGCCGATGAGTGGCTCGGCGAACACTTCGAGGAAATCGACGCCAGCACGTTCACCGAGTGGATGGCCTGCCCGCGGTGTAAAGTGCGGACTGTCACGCTCCGACGCGACACACGCAACGGTGAAGTCTCGCTTCGGTGCTCTGAGTGCGGCCGACGCGACATCCTCGTCTGGGGCGCGGCAGAGGACGACGACCCAGTGCCGGGGCCGGACGCAGGTGATGCATCGTGACTGAAACACTCTATATCGAGGTCGCCGAACCCGACATCGACCTCCGCGGCAAGGACTTCGACGTCGAGATCGAGGGACCGTACGGTGGCCGGTTCGGTGTGCCGACGGACGACCTCGTCGTCACAGAGGACACACTGCAACTGCCGAACCCGGAACGGTTCACCCCCTTCGGCGACGACTGCACGTGGGTAATCGAGGCGAGTGACAGTGCCGAGTGAGACGAGCTTCACCACCCGTTTCAAACAGCACATGGCCGCTGGTTGTGCCCTCGTGCTGGTGGCGACGGCGGTGCCGGGCGGTCTCGACACTGAGACGACCGACACGACCACGACGACCGACCTGACTGAGGGCGCAACTCTCTCGGACTACACGACCGAGGACATCACGACCACGGTCGCCGTCGGTCCGACGTGCGAAGAGTGCGAGAGTCTGGACGTCGAGACGGTCGACCGCGTCTGGGCTGGCCCGTCGGCGTGGGACCGACGTCGCTACTGCCGGGACTGCGGATACATCTGGGAAGAGGCCACGGAGGAGGGCCTTGTCGACCTCTCGCCCTCGAAGCGAAGCAAGCACGTCGAGGACGTCCACTCGGCGTACGTCCACGGCCGACTCTCCGACGAGGCGCTGGAGCGGTCGCTCGACCGTGTGTTCGGACTCTGCAAAAGCTGATTCTGCCGGGTAGTTTATCGTAACACCAACCGCAGTCCAGCAACGCCGGGTATCACTGGAGCTGCCCAGTAACCCGCCCAGCGGAATGCGGCTATCAGGTTCTTGACGGGCTGTATATCCTGCGAGTACGCTGGACTCGCCCCGACCTGCGGCCAGAGAGCGACCGCGAGAAGGCCAGCGAAGACGAGTAATCCGATACCGAGGTACGTACCAACTGTGTTCGCCCCACTCGATAGAGACATGTCAAACTATTCGCGAGTTGTATGCAAAAGGGTTCTCCTACCGAACTTCTAAGTTTGAGACACTAACCAACACGGACCCCCGAACACCGCCGACTGTTGGTTAGCTCGCAAACACCGACGAGCGACGCCACCACCGCGACCCCACTGTCGGGAGCTTTAATGCCGCATATCCCGACTATTCACGTATGTACTGTATCGCTTCGAGAAAACCCACACCACTAGCCAACAGATGGTGAGCGACGGCCGGACGTCCCTTCGCGAGCGCGTGAAACAACGCGCTGACGCGCTCGGCGTCGACCCCGACGCCCTCCTCATCCAGAGTCGTCGCCGGGACCCGATGTACAAGGGGACCGACGCCGACCACGCCAAAGCCGAGTGGTTCGCGGACCTCTGGCGACAGGCCGTCGCCGGCCGCGATGCGGACCGCATTCACATCCGGGGCGTCCACTACTACATCGTCATGTCGACGACAGAGGAGTCCCGGCTGAATCTCGACCAGCTGCCCGTCGACTTCGACGCCGGCGAACTGGACCGCCTCCAGGGCCCGGTCGAACCCCCGACGAACTGCTCGTGGGGCGTCTACCAGAACACGGACCAGTGTTACGACTATCTCGAATCGGCGGGCACGCTCGCGCGCATCCTCGGCTACATCCCGTTGGGTGGCATCTACGACAACAAGCATGCCCAGCGCGTCGTCACACAGTACGGCGAGCATCGCGAAACGGCGGACGTCGGCGACGTTACCATCCCGTCGGGTGTCGACCTCCCGACGCTGCCCGAGCCCGGCGACCGCGGGGAACTGGCCTTCGACGGCCCTGAGGACGTCGCCGAGTACATCGCCGACGACGTCGCCCGGTCGCTCGCGGAGCAAATCGAGTTCGACACGGCCAGCCAACAGCCCTTCCACGTCGAACTGTGGTGTGAGAAGGGGCTACCGGACTACATCCACGCGCTGTGTGCGGACCTCGGCGTGAACGTCATCGTCGAGGGCGAGGGCGACCTGTCGCTGACTATCGCCCACGAGTTCGTCCAGCGGGTCAACGACGCCGGCAAACCGGCTATCATCTGCTACCTCTCCGATTTCGACCCGAAGGGCGACAACATGTCCTCGGCGATGGCCGGCAAGGTCGCGTGGCTGAACCAGCGCGGCGACCTCGACCACCGGGTGTGCATCGAGCAGGTCGCGGTCACGAAACAGCAGGTCGACCAGTTCGGCCTGCCACGGAAGCCCATCAGCGAGTCCGACAAGACTGGGACCGGTGGGAAGGCCTACGACACGCTCGTCGACGAGTGGGAACAGCGGAAGGGGACCGGGGCCTGTGAGTTGAACACGCTCGAACAGATCCCGGACCTGTACAAGCACATCGTCCGCGAGGCTATCTCGCCGTATCGCGCCGACGATCTCCACGCACAGAACCGGCACGCGCTGAAAGGGTGGGTCGATGAGGTACGAAACACGCTGGTCGAGTCGCTGGAAGAGGCCGGCGTGCCCGACGACGTCGACGCACTCGAGGACTGGCTGGCCGAGTGGAACAACTACCTGTCGGACCTCGACCCCGTGTTCGAGCGGCTGCAGGACATGCAAAAGCGGGGTGTGTACGCCGACTGGGTGGACCAACTGGAGGACACCGTCGACGACACCGAGTGGCCGACGGTCACCGTCCCCGAGGGCGAACAGTTGTTCCCCGACGACCCGCTGTACGACTCCGAGCGGGAGTATGCTGAAAACGTCCGGCGTGTCGAGCAGCACAAAGAGGGGTAGTCACTTCGACCTCAGTCGTCTATCTCTTGGAGCGTGAGGTCGTTCGGGACCTCGTACTCTCGCCGCGCTTCGAGCACGTCGTCGACGAGACTGGCGTCGACATCTGCCGGGTCCGGAACCTCACCCAGCACCTCCGCGAAGTCCTGTGGCAGCAGGTACCACTCGGAGTACGTGCGAGTCACCAACGGCTCTCGGGCAGTGTCGTACACCGCTGCCGTCGGCGTATGGACCCACCAGTCGGCGTCGGCCGCCGGGCCGGTGTCGCCCCACCCGTCATCCGTGTGTGAGCGCACGCGAGCGCCGACCGCCGTCCCGTACCGATCTATCCACAGCCCGTCGCCGTCGCCGACACTGCATCGCGGCGGACGGAGTTGAATCGGACAGTGGGCGCGCCCGTTTGTGAGATACATGCCAGACCCGACGTCGAACGCACGGAGCGCGTCTTTCTGCTCGGTCGTCAACTCGTGCGTCCGGTCGAGAAAGTCGAGACCCTCGTCACTGTGTTCGAGGAGGAGTCTGTCCGGGAAGTTTGCCCGGACAGATTTGTAGACATCTTGAAGGCAGTGCGTGCCAGCGAGAAGCGTCATCCGACGGCTCATCCCCTGCACGGCAAGCTTGAATACCGTCTGTCTGAGGGCGGCGACAGCCGTTGTGTAGGTCGCGTCGGACAGCCGGGCCGGGGCGACACGTTTCAGCTCGGGAATGACGGCCGCGACCGGTGGCAGGCGGGGGTTGTTGTCACGTGCGTTGTAGACGAGTTGCAGCCAGAGGTCGGTGAGGACGTACTGTAGCTCGTCGGCGTCCGCAGAGAGGAACTGGGTACAGAGGACAGCGGCCCGGCCGGCGTCGGCGAGACACGCGTCTATATCGATATTGGTGGCTGCCGACGCCGGGGCTAGAATCCCTTCGGCACGCAGTAGCGCGATGCGGGCCGCAACCGTTTCGAGGACGCCCTCGGCATCCATTTCGTAGGGGGCAGTATAGGTCTCGACTGTCTCCGCTCCCTCGTCCCTCTCTTTGCGCTCGGTCCACTCGACGGTGGCGTCGGTCGCGCTGGCACGTTCTTCTAGCCGCCCGATGAGGTTGGCGACGTCGCCGTCGTCAGCCAGCGTCTCGTCGAGCGACCGTTGAATCTGCCCTTCGAGTGTCGCGTCGGACGTGTCCACGCCCGCGATGTGGAGCAACACCGTCGGCGTCAGCGAGTCGATGCCGATGGTGAACTCGGTGAAGTTCTCCGGGAGCGTGTCCGGCAAGGCATCTGTGGCAGGCACGAACACGTCGGTTGGTGTCCCCGACGGCTCGACGTCGAACGACTCCAGCCGCTCGCGTGCTGCTGGGTCGTCGTTTGGGACGGCCCACATCGGCGTTTCCATCCGGCCGTCGCCCATCACCGAGATGACTTTGTGGGGGTGCTCCCGGACCAGTGTCTCGGCGATGCTGGTTATCGCCATCGAGACGCCCCGTCGCGGCAGGCCGGAGCAAAGGAGATGGTTGGAAGGGTTGTACGAGAGTTCGTCTTGCCCGCTGTCGGCTGGACTGAACGCTGCCCGTAGCTTCCCAATCGGCGTCGACGCGTCGCTATCGCTCTCGAACCGCGTCTCTGCGTCGGCAATACGGAACGGCAGGTACGTCGCGGAGTGGTTGATGCTCTGTTCGTCGGTCGGCGTGTCGGTTGACTCTGTATCAGTCATACGTCGGTAAGAAGGGTGATCGGTCGTCTCTGTGCAGTTCGTGGCAGACATCGGCTGTGGCGGGTGGCGGCAATCCGCCACCACTGTATCGGATGTTGATGCTCATGCTGTCGTTACTCGCTAAGGACGAGGTCGTCCTCCCGCGACCGACTCTTCTCGGCGACACCCTCGGGGTGGAGCGTCACGTCATGCAACTCGCGGTGCTGCCAGCAACAGTCTCGGTTCGGTGGCCGGCTGCGACTGCATCGAGAGCCGTCGGTCGTCTCGGCTCGGCACTGCCCGCCCGAGAGTTCGAACCCCAGCGCCGAGGCGACGCCGAGCGCCAGCAACACCGGCGCGACGGCCAGTAGCGTCGCGACGACCCCATGGGTCCAGCCCGGAAGCACGGTGTTCGCGACGAGCCAACTAGCACCGTAGACCGACGCGACGGCACTGAGGCGAGTGAGTGTCTGGAACTGGTCGTCGTTCATCGTCGGGGAGTGGGATTCGTAGCGGTGGATTTCATCTGCGGGGTTCGGCGGACACCACGGCGTCGGTCTGGTCGGGACAGATTCTACTAGTGGTTGCAGGCGCTATGACGTACGCGCGTACGACACGCAGACGCGACGGACGCGAGGACTTGTTCTGTCGGACCCGCGCGCGAGATAGCGCCTCACGCCGCTCCGACGCCCGATACGCCGCTATGAAGTCGGACTGACAATCGGACAAGCGACTGGACGCAGGATAGACCCGACACCGCGTACATCGGACGCCACGGTCCAGTTCACTCTGCGACCATCAGCTTCTCGCCGGCGATCTCGTCGACGTCGCCCTCGCTGATGGCGTCGTCGAGCGCGGTCTCGACTTCACTGCGCCGGATACCTTCGTCCTCGATGGCGTCGAGTACGTCCTCGCGGTCGGCACCGAAGTCGCTGGCGTCGGCCTCCTGCTGTGTGCGCACCTCGCCGACGACCATCTCCTGTAGTTCGCCGGGCGGGAGTTCGTCCATCAACACACCCTCTTCGTGGTTCTCGATGGCCCACACGTCGAGATACGTGGTCAGCACCGACCTGTTCTGGAACGCGCCCGAATCGTAGCGGCCGACGAGTGACACTTCGTCGCCGGGACCGAGGCGGTCGACGAGGTCCTCTTTCAGCCGGATTGTCAGCACCACCGTGTCGTCGTCGAGGTTCGTGTCGACGCGCTTCAGTTCGACCTCGCGTACGTCTTTGAGTTCGGACTGTGCCCGCCGAAAGAGCCAGTTGCTCTTCTTGCCGCTTTTCTCACAGCCCATGCACTCGACGGGGCGCATCATCGGGCCGAACTGCTGGGGAACCTGATTCAGCGTCCCACAGCGTCGGCACTCGAATACGGCCATCGTCGCGAACGGTTTCACCGGGTCAATATCGGCGACCTCGCCAGTGACGCCGATGGCGGTGCCGAGATGCCGGGTGCGGAGCTTCCCGACGCGGTAGATACGGTCGTCGGGGATATTGTGGATGCGGACCGACACCTCCGGCATGTTCACCTCGTCCCACGTGTGGACGGCGTTGCTCAATCTCTCCCTAGTGGTCCGTGGGCTCGACAGCAGGCCTTCGGCGACGTCGGGCTGGGCGTCGTGAATCCGCTGCCAGTCGAACCGAACCGACCGGTCGTCGGGATAGGCGCTGTTGGTCTGGCGGACCTCGCCCTCGAAGGTGTCGGTGACGAGTGACGCGTACTCAGCGGGAATATCGTCGTGCATCACGCGCTCACCTCGTCCAGTTGCGACTCAATGCGCTCCCAGTCGAGCGCTGCCGCTTGCTTGCCGACCGGGCTGATTTCGTAGTGCTTGCCGTTTTTCACCCAGCACTCGCCCAACTTCGAGTCGTTTGACCAGTAGTTCTTGAACGTCGACTCTGCGTACGGGACCTCTTCGGCCAGGTCTTTCGCATACTTGTACGGGCCGTGTTCATCGAGGTACTCGACGGCGGCGATGAGGTTCTGGCGCGTTTGCTGTCGCGTCTCCAACCAGCCCTTGATGGGGCCGGGAATGCCGTGTTCCTTGACGATATCCTGCAACGCGGCACTCTCGTCGTCGGCCCCGAGCGTGACACTCCGCTGGCGGGCCCCAGTCCCGGTCGGTCGCAACAGCAGGTCGTTCGGGATGTCGTACTCGCGTCGCTCCGCGAGCGCGGCGTCGACCCACGCGCGTTGTTCCTCGGCAGTCGCCTCTCGGAACCGGTCGGCGTCGCGGTCGTAGGCGTCGGCGGCCTCACAGGCCACGCCCTCGAGGTCCGGCGGCAGCAGGAACCACGTCCCGATGTCGGGCTTGTCCGCGACTGCGTCGACATCCGTCACAGACAGGCGGGCGACGTCCACCCACCACGCGGGCAGGTCGCCGCTGGGTCCGCGCCACGAGTCCCGCTCGTGTTCACGGACGCGAGCGCCCCACGCGACCCCGTAGCGGTCTCGCCAGTGCCGGTCGCCCAGCCCGAGGCCACACGGCGCGCCCCGCAACTCGATAGGCCAGTGGGCACCACCCTCCGACAACAGCATCCCCTGCCCGATGTTGAACTCGGCCAACTGGTCCTGTTGCTCGTAGGAGAAGTGATGGGTCTTGTCCAGCGTGTCGATCTCGTCGTCGCCCAGCTGCAGGAGAATCTTGATGGCGATGTTCGACCGGACGGGCTTGTACACGTCGTTCCACTTCTGCGTACTCCCGAGTAGGAGAATCCGACGCGACCCGCCCTGCGTGGTGAGGAAGAATATCGTCTGCCGCAGCGTCTTGATGTCGTCTTTGTACCGGACGTCGGCGAGCTTCGACGGCGCGATGTTCTTCAGTTCCCGAATCTCGATGCAGACACGCGGCAGGCGGGGGTTCTGGTCCCGGGCCTGATAGATGAGCCGCAACCACAGGTCCATGATGACGTACTTCAACGGCTCTAACCCACTATCGAGGAAGTTACAGCAGAGGACCGCGGCCCGCTCGCGGTCGCTGATGATGCCCTTCATGTCCAGATTCGTCGACGCCGACGGCGAGGCGATGAGGCCCTCGGCGGCGAGTTGCCCGAGTCGCTGGGCGGCCGTCTCGAGTGCGTCCTCGGCGTCCATCTGGTAGCGGGCGGTGTAGGTCTCGGTGGTCGCGCTGTCGGGGCTCTGCTCTTCGAGTTCGGTCCACTCGATGGTGGCCTCCATCTCCCGGCTGTAGACCTCCAGCCGCGAGACGAGTTCGGAGACGTTGCCCGTGCCGTCGAGCGTCTCGTCGAGGGCCTTCTTGATGCGAGCCTCGACAGTCTCGTCGCTCTTCGTGACGCCGGCGAGTCGGAGGATGAGATGCGGCGTCAGCGAGTCGATGCCGATGGTGAACTGCTCGAAGTTGCCCGGCAGCATCTCCGGCACGCCACTCATCGCCGGCACGTACACGTCGGCGGCCATCGCCTTCGGGTCCTGGCCCATGCGTTTGAGGTTCTGCCGGATGACGTCCTCGTCGTTGGGGATGGCGACCATCGGCGTTTCCATCCGCCCGTCGTCCATGATGGAGATGTACTTGTAGCCGTGTTCCTCGTGGAGGTTCATCCCCGCCGAGACGAGCGTCGAGTCCTTCCCCCGACGGGGTAGCGCGACGGCGCCGATGTGGTCACAGGACTGGTGGGGGAGTTCGACGGCGCGGTCGTCGAGCGCTTTCGACGAGTCGTGTCCGATGCGGATGCGGCCGATGGGCGTCGGTTCGTCGACGGTCGTGCGCGCGCCGGGCTCGTCGATACTGTCGAATCGGACGGGTGCGTACCGGGACGGGTCGGTGATGGAGCTGATGTACTCCAGCGCCTCGGCGATCTTCGCTAGCGTGACGAACTCCGACGACGGCGACGGAGGCTGCTTGCCCTGGTCGCGGAGGCGGCACTGCTCGCGAAAGTCGAGTTTCGTCTGGCGGTCGAGGCGGTCGTCGCCGGGGTGCAACAGGTCGGTGATGCCGGGCGCCTGCCGGAGGTGCCAGTGGGCCGCCAGCAGGAGGCCGTCGGCGTCGTGGTTGCCCTCGCCCTCGAAGGCCTTCCGCAACTGCATGATGAGTTGCCGGACGACCGACTCGTGTTCGAGTTGCTGTGTCGCCTGCTGGGTCTGGAGCCCCTTCTTGGCGACGCGCTTGATGACCTCGTCGGGCGAGTAGCGGTCGGTCGCCTGCAGGTCGGCGTACTTGCTGTCGCTGCCGCTCATAGCACTGTTGCCCCCTCCGAGGCAGCGTGGTCGTCCGTTCGGAGCTTGCGCTTCCGTCGTTCGAACCGTCGCTTTCGCCGCCGGTCCAGCGAGTCGGCCGCTAACGCAGCGGCGTCGTCGGACATGTCGATACGATGCAACGGCCAGTCGAAGGACTCAGACGGGATCGGTGCGACGTCGACGCCGTCTATCCGGACCGTCAGCCCACGGTCTGTGGCGACGAGTTCGACCGGTCGGTCGTCACGGTGGGCTTCGTGAATCAGGTCAGATAGCGTCGGGTCGATGCTGTGCGCTGCATCGCGAGTTGGCTTGTACATATCGAGAAGTCCTTTCAGTCAGATACCGTCGTGTGTCCGTTCGGCCCGCTCTCGGGCAGTTCGGCCCACGCCCGCGGCGTCGCCTGAAACGGCGTCAGGTGCCGCGCCGGGTCGACGCTCGGCAGGCGATAGAACGGGTCGCCCTGCAGGCCGTGGAACCGGTCCGAGAGCCGGGAGTGTATCTGCTGGATGTCCGGCAAGCGCGTCTTCTCGCTGGGGTAGACCAGCGTCACCTCGGTATCCTCACCGTCGGCGGCGGGCATCTCCACGTCCATCTCCGAGAGGATGCCGCCGGCTTCGACCATCCAGCGGTACTCGGCGGCGACCAGTCGCGGGTCGTGGCCGAGCGAGCGCTCGAACTTGATAGTCTCGCCGACGGGTTCGATGACGCGGAAGGCCAGTTCGGCTTTCTCGACGACGCTGTCCTCGGTGGTCTCGACGACCTCTTTCAGCCGGCGCTGGATGGCCGGGATTTCGACGTTCTCGCGATGGCCCTGCAGATTGGGCTTCATCATCGCGAGGTTGCGGGCGTACTGTTCGAGTATCGACGGCGCAACGCGCTCGTTGTGCGTGTGCTGCCACATCCGAAGCGCGAACTCCGTGACGAACTCCTCGCGGTCGTAGGTCGCGTAGGTCCGCCCGGCCATGAAGCCGACGTAGGCCGTCGTATCGGCCGTCTCGACGGTCTTGACGAGGCCGGCGACGTCGTTCCAGTGGCCGCCGGCACGCCCCTGTCGGTACTTGCGAACCCGACGCGAGCGCAGGCGGTTCGTCGACCAGAACACGGCCAGCCCGACCACCAGTGAGAAGCCACCGAACAGCAGGAACGTGATGGGGCGGACCCAGACGCGGGCCACCAGCAGCAGCGTCGCCATGGTCACGACGGCCGGGAGGACGAACCGCCAGCGGACGTCGTCGGAGCGATAGCCGGCCGAGAAGTCCAGCACGAAGTGTTTGACCTCTTCGGAGAAGCGAATCCGCCATGGGACCTCGTCGTCGTGGTCGTCTCGGCGGGCCTTCGTGTCGGCGTCAGTGGCGGCGTCTCGGCTCCAGAGACCCATCCGGACCAGTGGGTAGGTGACGATGCGGGCCACGAATCCGAAGAGCCCTGTGACCGTTGTGACGACCAGCGAGACGAGTGTCCGGGCAGCGTCCCACGCCATCTCCAGCGCGGTCACGGCCGCGTCCGTAGCGCGCTGGGCGACGCGTGCGACTGCATGGCGGGCACGACCGCGCCACGTGTCCGGCTGCTCGCGCTCGTCGTCTCCCTCGGGCGTCGTCATGAACGCATCGCTCGATGGTGTGTCGTCGACGTCGGCCGCCTCGACGCCGTCGGTCGCGTCACCGTCGCCGGACTCCGACTCGACCTCGGACGGGAGCGGTGGGGCTTCCGGGCCGGCCCCGGCTTCGGCCGGGAGTTCGCTCGCGTCGGCCGGCGCGCCGTCGCTGTCTTGCCCACGACCGTAGTAGTCGACGGACTCGAAGGGATGGGACTCGCCGTCGAGGGCGGTGTCGACGGCGTCACAGATGGCGTCGTAGGAATCGTCCGTCGTCGCGATGATACGCGTCGTCCGGTCGGTCGTCCGCACCTCGTCGGAGAGTTGCTTGACGCTCGTCGTCAGCCAGCCGATGTGCTCGGCCGCCTGGGCCGCGTAGCGACTGCGCCGCCGGCCCAGATATTTGTAGTAGAGGTAGACGGCGACGGGGACGGCGAACCACAGCGTCCCGACGATATCGGTCAGCACGCGCACCAGCCAGAGCGACGACCCGCTACTCTCGGCCGTCGAACTGATGACGTACAGCGCTCCGATGACCAGCGCCAGAATCAGCAGGAACACGAGTCCGCCGAGGATGCGGCCGGGCGCTCGGCGCGGGTCGCCCAGCACTCGGCGTTTCAGACCGCGGAGCTTGTCCGTCCCGGGCCACGAGTCATCGAGACTGTCGCTGAGGATGTCGAGTTTCATCAGTCATCCCCTCCCGACGGCGACCCACTCGGTCGGCCCGTCGGGTCGCGGTCGTGCTGGTCGCCGGGCAGTTCGAGTTTCCCCTGTCGGGAGTGTTTCTCGGCGGTGCCGTCGTCGCGGCCTTGCAGGTCCTTGATGAGTTCCTGCACCTGCAGGCGCGTCTCTCGCACCTCAGCCCCACGGTTGTAATCCTTCTCGGCGACGAGCAGCGCCTGCTCGATGTGGGACAGCGCCGTCGACGCGCGGAGTCGGCCTTCGAGGATAACGGGTTTGAGCCACGTGTTCTCGCGCAGTTCCCGCTCGGTGAGTGGCTCGACGGCGGTGAGGTCGTCGACGCCCTGGTGGGCGAGGATGATGTTGCCGTCGGCGTCGGTCTTTGCGCCGCCGTGTTCGTCGGCGGCGACGATGCCCTTACACGACACCTGTATCATGTTCTCGACGGTCTCGACACCCATCTTCGTCCAGAAGCGCTGGGCGTTGTTGCCGATGCCGTCGACGTCTGACAGTGGGTGTTTCGCAGCGGCGTTGCGCTGGCGTTCGGCCTCCTGCCGGACGGCCTCGCGGACGAGTTCCGCCCGGCTGACGGCGAGTTGCTGGATGCGCAGCACCCAGCCGTGCCGGCGGTTGAGCCAGTAGGCGACGAGCGCGATGATGGCGATCCCGGCCACCCAGTCCAGCGGCGACGCCGCCTGTGCGATACGCAGGCCGATGAACGTCTTGACCTGCTCAGTCCACAGGCCCTCGAAGAACTCGGCCCGCTCTTCGCGGTTCTCGACGTAGGCCCGGACGCCCTCGGGGTCAGCGTCGTAGCCCATATCTGCGGCCTGTGTTTCGAGATACTCGATGTGTGTCTCGTAGGCCGGGTTGATGGCCGGCGACGCCGTGACGTCGGTGTTCGTCGCGAGCAAGTCGAACGTGCGCGTCGACCCGTCGGCGAAGAACAGTTCGACGGTGTAGAGGCTCGGGTTGTCGCCGGGGGCGGCCTGCTGGTCGTACTGAACCTGCACGACGGAGCCGGAACCCAGCAGCCGCGCCTCGGCGTTGGGTTGCTCGATGCGGACGGCGTCGACGGACTCCGAGAGCGCGAACGTCGCGAACGTCCCGCTAGTGTTGAACCGCTCGTCACTCTCGACGACGGTGACGCTCACGTAGTCCGCGTCCGGGATGGCCGGCGTAATCCGGACCTGTGAGGCCGTCGTCGGCCCGCTGGTCGTGTTCGCCGAGGTGTTCGCCGTAGTGTTGTTCGTAGCCTGTGCGACGACGCCCGACGTGTCGAGACGGGCAGGCGTGGTCTCGGTGGCGGTCGCGGCGACGGGCATCACGACGCTCGTCAGCGCGAGCATGGCGACCAGTATCGTCAGCCAGCGCCGCCCGGCGCGACCGCTCGTGGATGTGGTGTGTGCGTGCATAGAATCGGTGTGTTAGTTCGCGTCGGCTTCGTTACCGTTCGTCGACGGGCCGTCGGTCTGCTGCTGGAGGGCACTCAACGGTGCCGACGGGCCGCCGTCGCCGTCGGTGACGCCCTGCTGGCCGCCAGTGATGGCGTTCAGCAGGCTGAGGACGTTCTGCATGGCTTTCTCGTACTCCTGTTCGGAGTCGTGTTCGCGGTTCTTGAGGTGTTCCTGCAGGTCGGCGATACGCTCGTCCTTGATGGCGTCCATCTCCTCGAGATGCTCGACTTCCTGCTCTAACTCCGCAATCACCTGTTTCTTCGCGTCGAGTTCGCCCTGTGAGGCGCGGTCGCTCGGGACGAACGTGTGGGTCGCGACGCGGTTCGGGTCCTCACAGGCTTCGATGTCTTTCGCCCGGACCGTCACCGTCTGGTTGCGGTAGTCCCACGCCGCCGAGTCGTCCATCGGCACCTCGTACAGGGCACGGTCTTCAGGTTGGGCCTTATCGAGGTCGCGGGTTTGCGGGTCATCGGCGGCGAGTGCAACCCGCCAGAACAGACCGAGCAGGCGGCGTTTCTTGAACGCCGGCGCGAGGACGACGTCCTTGCCTTCGTTGGCAGCGACGGCGGGGTCTGCCATCTGCCAGTCGAACGGGATCTCCTTCACGCTCGTCGCGTCGTTTTCCAGTGTGACCCGGAGTTCGCCCGCCTTGCGGTCCTGTCGGCGGACGAACCACACGACGCCGACGGCGATGACCGTCCCGAAGACGAGTTGGTGGAGTTGCTGGTTGTAGGCCATCTCCTCGGGTGTGCCGGACTGGAACAGCGTGTAGGCTGCGTAGGCGAGGACGACGAACAGTGCGAGCAGCGACAGGTAGAACGCCTTCGTCGTCGTCGGTTGGGCGCGTGTCCGCTGGAACAGGCCGACGCGGTCGGCATTCGTGACGTCGGCGTCGTCCATCTGCAGGCGTTCCTGTGTCTCCTCGCTGGCCTCTTGCTGGTGGTCCGGGCCCGACAGCCAGCGCGACCAGACGAGGTACAGCACACCGAGGACGACGAGGACGCCGACGCCGGACAGCGCCGCGGTGACCCACTCAACCATCGGTGGCCTCCTCGTCGTCGCCGGTCACGGCCTCGGTTACCTCGGCGACTGCCTCGGCGATTTCCGGTGTCGGGGGCGTGCTGGCCGTGCCGCCATCGGGCCCGTCGGGCGTGTCGATGTCGAACGGCAGGTCGTCGTCCTCGATGTCGCCGAGGTCGATGTCCGAGACGACGGCGTTGACGCGTGTGCGGAGTTTCTCGCCCTCTTTCACGAACTCGCGGTACTGGGACTGGCCGCTCTCGATTTCGTCTTTCAGCACGTCACAACTCCGCTGTGAGGCGTACTGTGTGAGCCGGCCCAGCAGTTCCTCGTCGGAGTTGGCCGTGTCGAAGTGGCGTTCGAGCGTGTCCTGCCCAACCTTCTTCGCGAGAACCGGGCAGCGGCCGCCGTAGTGGGTGCAGCCCTCGCACTCGTCGGGGAACGCCTCCTCGGCGTCGTCGACGCCGCGATGGGGCCGGAACTTGTGCTGGGGCTTTTGCTGGAGACCCAGCAGTCGACTCCGCACCCGGGCCTGAATGCTCCCCATCGGGAGGTCGTACGAGCGCTGTATCCAGTCCGCGACGGCGCGATACAGGTCTTCATGGCCGTCCGGGATGTAGGTCTGTTTCTCCCGGAGGTCCGACCGGATTTCCCGCAACTCCGATTGCTTGTGTTCGAGTGCCGATTCGTCTGTGTCTGCGTGCGTATTCGTATGCATGGTGTTACTCCGTGTGCGTTCCACTGACGGCGTCGTCGGCTTCGGTCGGTGCGGCCGGGCGCGCTCCCTGTAACTCGGCGACCAACTGGTCGACGTCAACGCCGCTCTCGGTCTGTGTGGGAGTCGGCATGTGGTCGTCGTCGAGCATCTGGTCGACCAGTCTGGTTGCCTCGGGCCCGAGGTCGTCGTAGCGATAGCACGCGACCAGCAGGGCGACGCCGTAGTTGACGGTGCGCTGGAGTTGGTGGTCCGCCGGCGAGAGTTCCTTCAACTGCGTCCAGAGCGGTTGCGGGCACTTGCCCGAATACGTCGTCTCGTCGCCGACGAACATCAGGAGACCTCCTGTGAGGGGCAGAGGCCGGCGTAGTACCGTTCGGTCGTGCCGTCCTCGTACGCGAACGTGAGCGTGAACGCGCCGGGCTGGGTCCACTCAGTCGAGAAGGTGGCGGTGTAGCGCCCGCCCATCCGGTAGTCCAGTCGGTCGGTCTGGCCGTAGGTGGCCGGCGACCCTACTTCAGACCGGAGGTGGGTTGCGTTGGTCGGGACGTCGACGGTGAGTTTGACGCGGTTGGGGACCGTGGTCCCGTTCTCGAACCGGAATCGCTGGACGGTGATGCGGTCGGCGGCGTGCGTATCGGTCGCCGGGATTTCCTTCACGACGGCGCCGTTGACCGTGTACTCGCTGTGGGTGACGTCCCGACAGGCAAACGCCGACTCGGAGAGGGGGACGGGCTCGGTCGCCCGGTCTTCCATCTCCCACGTCAGCTCTGGCCCGGCCTCGGCGTCGAGGTAGGCCGTCCGGTTGTGCGGGTTGTCGTAGTAGGTGTAGTTCTCGCTGTCACTGTCGTCGGCCGGCGCGACCATTCCGGCGCTCATCCCAGCGAAGACGACCATCGCGACGAGTAGGACCGCCGCGACTGGTGTCGCGCCAGTGTGGAGTCGTGGCTGGCGGTCCCGTAGCCAGAGCCCGACCGACGCCGTCCCGAAGACGAGGCCCCACCAGACGACGCCGACCAGTAGCTCGTTGTGTGCGAACGTCGCCACGTCGACGGCGAAGTATGGGTCGCTGCTGAGGTCACGGACCTGCAGGATGATTGCGAGCGCACACCCAGTAGCCAGCACGAGGATGGCCGGCAGTCCCGAAATGGAACGCCCCAACAGGCGTCGCACTAGCCACCGGGCGCCGAACAGGAACGGAATGCCGATGGTTGCGGCAGCGACACCGTGCGCGAAGGCCGTCAGCCATCCGGGAGCGAGGTTGACCGTCCCCTGCTGTACGAAGTGGCTGATGCCGACGTAGTCCGCTACCGTGCCGCCGGGGATGGCGAACAGCCATGCGACGAACACGGTCGCGAGTGTGTCGTCCCAATCTGTCGTGCTGTACCACTGCTGTATCGACTGCCAGTGCTGTCTGAACATGGTGATGATGAGTAATGATTACTCTGCGTGAAACGTCAGTTAGCGACGGTTCTGCATCCCGAACGGATCGAAGTTCGAGAGCGAGCGTCGCCACGACCGCGGGTTGGTCTGGAGGTCGGACTCGCGGACGTTCTTGTAGTTCCCGAGGAAGAAGTACCAGAACAGCGCGAGCATGATGATGCCCGCGCCGTAGAAGCCGGTGAAGATGGACGCCAACGCGGCCAGCATCCACAGCAGCGCCAGTGCCATCTGGATGAGCGACTGGAGCGGGCTGGCGTGTTTCGAGTACCGCTGGTGGAGGACGTACCCGCCGGCGAGGCCGACGACGATAGCACCGAGGGCTTCGAGGGCAGGCATCAGCGACCGCCCTCCTCGTCACTCTGCCGAGCCTGCTGGGCCTTCATCCGGCCGACCTTCCCGCTGTGGGCTTGCTTGTAGTAGTCACCGACCCACGGCGCGACCAGTCGGACACTGATGATGAGCGCGGCGATGAGCGACGCCAACAGCAGGCCGCCGGGGTTCTTGAAACTCACCAGTACGATGAGGCCGACGATGCCGAGCAAGACCATATCGAGGATGCTCATCGTAGCACCACCTGCGGGGACACGGCCAACCCCGGGAAGAGCGACCCGAGGTCCAGCCACGAGCGTTTGTACGAGCGATACTCCGCGAGCGCTTCATCCGTGTACGTCGGGTTCGCCGTGAACTCGATCTGGGCGTTGCTGTCGGTCATGACGAATCGTACCTTGTCCTCCGACGGCGTCGAGTAGTACACCGGGTCTGCGGTGTCGGTGTCGACCGGCCGCCACGGGTCGTCCTCCGAGAGACGATAGACAGCGTTCCACTCCTCGATGCGCTGGTCGGAGGCGTTCGGGTTGTCCAGCCGAACGGTGACCGTCTCGCTCTCGCTGGCGTTGAAGTAGTAGGTGCGCTTCGACAGGTCGGCCTCCGCCTCGTCGTCGCCGAAGGGCGAGAGGCCGGTCACCCGGTCGAGCAGGCCCTCGGCGCCGCGCTTGCGCTGGTCGCGCCACGCCGGGAAGAACACCGTCGGTCGCGACGGCGCGAACGTGACCGTGGTGTTCGCGGGCACCGTGAACGACACCTCCGTGTAGGCCGATTGGCTGTCGAAGTCGGTGACGTCCGTCCAGTGGGCGGTGGTCTCGCCGTCGACGCTCTCGACCTCGCCCAGCGTCGCCGCCGGGAGGACCGCGTCGGCGATGTCGACGGTCATGTCCACACAGTAGGAGTTGGGGTTCTCTGCCCGAAGGCGGTAGAACGCCTCCGTTTCGTTGACCGTCACGCGCGTGTTCTGTTTCGAGACGGACGTACTGCCGCTGTCGTTGGTCGCGTTGATGACCGACTGGTCCGTGCGGAAGGCGTCGTAATAGACGTCCGTCGAGCACTGCTCCGTCGGCGTCGCCGTCTCGGTCTGGCCGGCGACGGGGCCGACCGTCGCGACCAGCAGGAGACCGGCGACGAGGAGTGTCGTCGAGCGCATCAGCGACCCCTCCATGGCATCAGTTTGACCCACCAGTCGTGTACGTCGTGGCCGAACTCGCCGTCCCAGAGATACGCGCCGAGGTCCTGAAACCGGTCGACTGGCAGGACGACAGCGCCCCAAACGAAGATGGCGATGCTTGCGATTGCCACCAGCAACACGATGTCGCTCGTCAATCCGATGTAGATGAGCACGAGCAACCCGAACAGGAACAGGCCCATGCTCCCGGCTCTGAACAGGCCGCGCTCGATGCTGAACACTCGCTTCTGGACTCGTTGCCGTCGTGAGCGTGATTTGCGTCCGGTTTTCCGTGGCATTACTCATCGTCCTCCCGGCGGGCGTAGTGCCGTGTTCGCGAGGCCCCAGCCGCCCGCCGTACACGTGCGGAGGCCTTGTTTCGCAGTCGCCGGCCGCGGTCGGTCCGACGAGCGACCAGTACCGTGCCGGCGAAGGCCAGCAGGATGAGCAAGGCGATGGGGCCGCCGAAGACCGCCGCCAGCACCAGAAACTCGTCGAGGAAGAACACGACGACGAGGATACCGACGCCGGCCTTCAGGACCGGTCGCGGGATGTCCTCCGTGGGGGCACGCTCTCGGAGTTCGGTCCCGCGGACGCGGACCCGACCTATCTGCTCGGCCAGCCACGTGACTGGCGTGATCGACACGAGTCATCGCCCCCGCCGCCGGCCGTAACTGCCGTCACCGCCGCGACCGGGCAGCGACGGCGAGAGCAGCGACGTCGTCTTCTCCCACGCGCCGGAGCCGATATCCGAAAAGCGCAGGATGCCGATGGTGAGGAACGCCCCCCAGAACAGGACGAAGGCGACCGTGAACCACCCCCAAATGAGGGAGGTCCCGATGGTCCAGCCGATGAGGATGACCGAGCCCTCGATCTGGTCTTCCGGTGTGTCGCCGTACAGTGCCTTCGGGACGGCCTCGACGGTGATGCGGAGTAGCCAGTCCGGGACGAGGTCGCTGACGAACTCCCACGAGAGCAGGTCCCGAATCCCGCCGGCGATCTGCTTGCTCTGCTTCCAGCCGGTTTTGACCGGCTTCAGCAGTCGTTTCGGCATGTTATTTCCTCCGTTTCCGTCGTTTCAGTTCGCCGGCCGTTCCACGCAGGCGGCTTCCGCAGTCCTTCGACCAGTTACCCAGTGCCGCAAGCGGACGGATCGTGACGAGACGCACGAACGCGACGATGAGGGCGATGAGGCGGCCGAACCAACCCATCACCCACCACTTCGTCCGCCGCGCTGCCGTCTGATGACGCCGCTCGTGGGCCTGATAGCCGCGGTCGGCCTGTTGCTTCGAGTCGTACAGCCGGCCGTCACTGCCACGGGTTCGGCCGCGGTCGCCGCCGAAGGTCATTCGCCGTCACCTTCGAGGACGGCCTGCTTGTCCATCCAGATGGTCGAGCGCACGTCACAGTTCCGTAGGTCGATGACGTCGCCACTCCACGGTGCCTGTGCCGAG
This sequence comes from Haloarcula sp. S1AR25-4, assembly GCF_031624555.1. Lineage (NCBI taxonomy): Archaea > Methanobacteriati > Methanobacteriota > Halobacteria > Halobacteriales > Haloarculaceae > Haloarcula > Haloarcula sp. S1AR25-4. Next base: position 69,080 of record NZ_JAMQOR010000006.1, read on the forward strand.
CAGTAGCGACCGCCGAGTCGCTTCTGGTAGGACTTCCCGACAGACTCGCCGCTGTTGATGCGCTCGGCAATCTCGGTCGTGAGCGTCGGCAGGTTCGGCGCCGCGTCGCCGTCGACGACCCACAGTGCGTCCGTTTCTCGGCCGGTGGCGTTGAACTCGTCGCGGTCGAGCACACGCAGGTTCGAGATGTTGCCGTTCGACGCGTTGGCCACGAGGAAGACCGTCACCGGGTCGCTGTCCTCGTGGGCAATCATCACGGCGTGTGTGTCGTACGCGTCCGTGACGTTGCTCTTCTCGTTGACCGTCGCCTCGAACGTCGCGTTGTTGGCCTGTACCGCCCGCTCGAACTCCGTGGCCGTCTCCGCGTTCGTGGGCACATCAGCGAATGGATTGGATACGTAGCGGGCGAGTTGGCCGTCGAGCGCCGCGAAGCCGCCGACGGCCGACTCCGGTGCCATCCCCTTGATGCGGTCGAAGACGCCGTCCGGTTCCTCGTCCTGCGATTCTTCGACGGTCGACATCCAGTCGTCGATGGGGTCGCTGCTCGCCGCAGCCGCCGGCGTCGCGGCGGTCGCGACGAGACACAGTGCTAGCGCTATCGTGAGTGTTTGTCTGAGCATGAGTGAAAAGCCCCTGCCCGGGAGTTGAACCCGGTCCCTGTGCAGGGAAAGGGCCCGCCAACGGAGGTGCGCCGTCGCAATCTACTGCGGGCCGAAGATGGGGTACACGGGCTGTCCAGCGTGGACAGCCGGGAAAGTGGGGTGTGGTGGGTGGTGGGTGGTGGGTACTACGCATCGGACGCCAGCAACGGTCGCGGGCTGGGGCCCGCGACCCGTCGGTGGCTGGCCCTTGCGGGCCACGCCCGCTC
>NZ_JAMQOR010000007.1:0-59867 GCF_031624555.1 Haloarcula sp. S1AR25-4
CGACGCCACACCCACGCTCCTCATCGATGGCACGACGGTCAATCCACTCGGGAACGAAGAACGAACAAGACAGTTGATCGAAGATGCAACTGGATCAAACTGAGTCATGGCTGTCCGACGGACGATTCTGGCTTGCAGGCGGGGCAGGTGTCGCGGCGGTTGCGACCCTAGGAAGCCTCTGGTTCAGTCTCGGCCTCGGTCTCGTTCCGTGTACCCTCTGCTGGTACCAACGTATCCTCATGTATCCGCTTGTCGTCGTTCTCAGCGTTGGCGCCTTCGAGAGTCACAACACAGTCTGGCGAACAGTCGTGCCACTATCCGTGGTGGGCGCTTCAATCGCGGGATATCACTCCGTACTCCAAGCAACGACGGCCTCATGCACCTTTGCTGGTCCCTGTGCAGTCGTCCAGTGGCAGGCACCGGTGCTCGGTCTCACGATTCCGAATCTCTCACTCATCGCGTTCGTGCTCGTGACGATCACAGTCCTCGCTGGATCGAACCTCGTCGAACCTGAACATCAGCCATGAATAAAATCACTACCGCGGGAAGTCTTGGAATGAATAGCGCCGGAGTCGACCTATCGAAGCCAGCTTGTAGGGTGGAACCCTACGCTCACATCTGATTAATGTCGTCGATATCTCGTTTCCGGTCTGTCGCCTCGGCGATTGGTCTCACGTATGGATCATACGTCGCGGGTGCTATCGTCATCCTTGCCGTCGCGACGGTCGTCGGGTTGTTCGGAGTCAACCTCGCGTCGCGCCCAGCCCTCAGACTGGTTTTGAGTACGTTCTTCCTCCAAGGAGTGACGTTTGGAGGCATCGCCATCCTCTATCTCAAAGGCCGTGATCTCGGATTTGGGTTCGTTCCAGTTCGTCTACCTGACAAGCGTGATGGGGCGGTGATTGTCGGGGGGAGTATAGCGATCCTGGGGTTGCTCTTTGTGGCGTCCTCAGTAATCACAGCCCTCGGTCTGAACTCGGCTCAGAATCAGATCGTCGAGGTCGGGCGACAAAATCCGAGTGTCTTCCTTCTTCTGATCCCCCTCCAATTCCTGTTGGTCGGCCCGGGAGAAGAGCTGTTGTTCCGGGGCCTCGTTCAGGGCACCCTCCGTGAAAGTCTCCATCCGGCCCGTGCAATCGTCCTCGCAAGCGCTCTGTTCGCATCGATCCATCTCTTCTCGTTGTCAGGGGAAGGCAAACTGGTGTACATCGGTATCGCATTCGTCCTAGCCTTAGTACTGGGAGCAGCGTACGAGTATACGGACAACCTCACAGTGCCGGCTGTGATTCACGGGACGTATAATGCGGTGCAGTTCGCAGGAGTCTATCTGTCGTCCACTGGCGGGCTCTAACAATCTGATCGCTTTCTAGGCCCAATTTCGGACTCCTGACAGCGAACAAGTCTAGGTGAAAAGCCCCCATCTCCATTCGCCTTGTGCCGAACATATCCACGCGCTGTCCCGTGAATTGGAACACCGCAGTCGCCCTATGTTTAGGCCAACCAAAATGCCGAGTGTATCATGACAACACGTTTCGGCGCACCCGGAACCGGACTGTCCCGGCGTGAGTTTCTCGCGGCAACTGGCGCGACCGGTATCGCTTCGTTAGCAGGCTGTTCTGCGGGCGGAGCCAACGAGCCAGCAGCAACGAGCGATACGCCCACGCAGGCACAAACTGACTCGCCTGATCTCCCCTACACCAGCCCTCCAACAGTCGTCAACGTCGACGAGCAGGGCGGCGAAGTGACGATGCGGACTCAGCAGGCCCGCCACGCCGTCCACCCGCTCGATACGATGGGTGGGTCCGTCGAATTCCCACGCGTCTGGGCGTTCCAGGCCGACGACAACGACCCTAGCGTCCCCGGCCCAATTCTCAGAACGACCGAGGGTAACGCGATGGAAGTGACACTCGACAACACCGATGGCCGACGTCCCCACACGATTCACTTCCACGGGGTTCGCAAGACGTGGGAGAACGATGGCGTCCCGACGACGACCGGCATTCAGGTCCCGCCAGGGGAGAGTCACACCTACGAGATTCCCGCGAACGTCCCTGGGACGCATTTCTACCATTGTCACTTCCAGACCCACCGGCATATCGACATGGGCATGTACGGGATCTACCGAGTCGATCCCGAAGGCTACGAACCGGCGGACCGCGAATACTTCATGACGATCAAGGACTGGGATTCGCGGGTTCCACGGAAGTGGGCCGGAGAGGCGGACTTCACCTACAATTCGGCCAGTCGCAATCCAGACGTGTTTACCGTCAACGGGAAGAGCGCACCCCGAACGCTGCACCCCGAAGAAGGGTCACCGATCATCGTCGACGAGGGCGACTCAGTTCGTATCCACCTCGTCAACGGTGGGTACATGTCGCACCCGATGCATATCCATAACCACCGCTTCCAGCGTGTTGAAAAGGATGGCGGGACGATTCCGGAGGCTGCCCGCCACGACATGGACGTCACGAACGTTGCCCCTGCTGAACGACACACGATCGAATTTACTGCCGATGCAGACCCCGGCATCTACCTGATGCACTGCCATAAGGTCAATCACGTGATGAACGGCACGTTCTATCCCGGCGGGATGCTCACCGGCGTGGTCTATCGGTCCGTCATGGATACGGAAATCTTCAACCAGCTCATGGAGTACGCCGGCTACTCCACGTAGAGGCGCTCTACATGACGACCAGAACTGGATCTAACTGAAACATAGTGGTTGACCGGCTCTGGTAGACTCCTGGTGGTTCGACATCGTCCCGCTGAAACAGCCGTCGCTCGGACTCCGAATCGGTCATCGAAACGAATCGGAATCGACACCGCTAGGAGCTTGCGTGGACCGCAACCCGGCGGATTCCGGCTACCGGATCGGGCTGTTACGGACTGGCACGGAACTCGCCGTGTTTCATCCCGAAGAAGAACGCGATGACCGAGAAGACAATCATCGAGGGCAGAACCATCATGAAGACTGTCGAGGAGGTCATCACGGTCGTGAGCGCAATCGCTGCGACGGCGACAATTACGACGAGAGGAGCCACCGAGCGCACGAAGTCGAATTCCATATGTACTGTTGTGACCGGATAGACAAAACCGTTAACAAAGTAGATTTACTGGAAACCGGCAGTAATCGGGTGCCACATAGATTCCTGTAGGTCCGAAGCCTAGTCAATGTCGGCCATATGGTGTACAAGCGATTCCAGAGCGCACAGCTCGCAGTATACGCGGCCGCCTACCCGGAGAACGAGCTGTACGAGACGCTGCCTTGATCGACGATGGTCTGGCTTTCGGGAACGTCTCCGTCCGGCGGCATACTCCCCTCCGCGGGACCGCCGGGTTCGCCGACGACGATCCGGCCGACCATCCCCAGGGTCTTGTGCGGGATACAGAAGTAATCGTACGTCCCTGTGGTCTCGAACGTGTGCTCGTACGTTGCGCCCTGTTCACTCAGCGTTTCGCTATTGAACGTTTCTGCGCTTTCGGGAATCCGGGTAACTGATGCTGAGCTCGTTCCCTCTTTGTAGGCGGTTGCCGAGTGGCTCCCGCTCTGGATTTCGAATGTCACAGTTTCCCCAGATTCGATGAACAGACCGATGGGATCGAAATAGTACTCGCTCCCTTCGGTTACCATCATGACGGTATTCGAGTCTCCAGACCCACCAGCTGTCTCCTGCGGTTCAGTCGTGGTCGGCTCACCGCCACCATCTCCGTTCCCCGAACTACTACATCCGGCGAGACCAGTCACGCCACCTGTAGCCAGAATTCCAGCCGTCTTGAGAATCTGTCGACGCTCCATACCACAGTATCAAAGACCCCAACATAAGGGGAAACGGCGGATTCCCACTGAGTAGGACACCGGTCGTATTTGAAGTACTGAGGCCCCAAGTTAGAAATGCTCCGTTGGTGTAGCTCGGCCAATCATCTCGGCATCTCTCGTCGAGGACCGGGGTTCAAATCCTCGACGGAGCATCCCTGATCCATTCCACTGCTCTACTCATAACTGTCACAGATGGCCATCGCACAACAAGAGACCGAGGAACACATTTTGACCCGCTATCTCTCCGTAGAGATCGGTACAATCACTAGCCCGTGTCTGTTTGTTCTTGCCGCCGCCACGGTCGTATATAGCTGGCCACCGGCTGTACTCGAATGGTTTGTATCCGGCTTACTCGGACTTCTTGTCGCAGTAGCTTCCGGCCGGACGTCAGCGGTCGAGTTCAGTCTCATCAAGTGGCCCCGGCCTGAGTCGAAAGGCGATTTAGCGGTGAATGCGATTGCATACAACGGCGTCTTGATTATTGGAACCGTACTTGGACAGATCGTGTGGACGGCATCGAATAGTCTCCTACTCGCTGCAGGAGTTGGGGCCGTTCTTCCGGTCTGGTTCCTCAAGCACATACAGTTCCTCGTGTTTCTGGACGGCGAGTGAATTCACCGTGCCGGTCATACTTTCGGAGGAGGATATTTCCACACACAGCATGAGCCAACGACAGTCAAATCCAGAATATGAGAGGTGAATCAGTCAGGTAGAAGTGGCTCCCTGTCCAAGACAGAATAATGTCACCAGAAGAGCGTCAACCACGTGGGGACCCCTCCCGTGGACAGACCTCTCGAATCGGATCTATTCGGCCTCTCTCTGTACTTCTCGCCGCGATTGGTACGCTCACTCAGGTTCCCGTCGCGTCTGCCCACGGTACAACCGGAAGCGGTGGACTCTCGCAAGGACACGGTGTAATTATTGCTTTCGTTGGTGCCGTTATTCTCGGTGGATTCATCCTTCTCAAACGGACAGATCGGATCACGGCGACAACCGCTCTGTACGGCGTGTTCGCCGGTATCGCTATCACTGCACTCGGAGCCGTACTCTTCGAAGGGCTCTCCCCAGATCCGACATATACTGCGAGTTCGATGCCGTTCCCCCGAGCGTGGTATCAGCCACTGGCCCTGCTGAGTGGTTTGGGCATCATGGTCGCGAGCTTCGTCGTCGGGTGGCTCCGCTGGCCATCCCGACCACGGTACACGTTCCTCGGCATCCTCATGGGATTGTGGATCTCGTACCCCTACCTCCTTCCAGGACTGGCAAGCGATACGCATCCACTCGGGTACGCAATCGTCCTCGGCACGCCAATCCTGGTCGGTTATGTCGTCTGGAAGGACGCAGGGAGTGTCATTCGCGCAGTCATGCGTGATCCGGTTGCGCGTCGCTTCGGCATCGGCGTCGGTGTCGTATTAGCCCTCTTTTTCGTCTCGATAACGGGGTACCTCTCGTTGTTCCCCGAGGAAGGCTTCCCTGAGGAAGTGACGGTCGTCGTTCTGCCCGCAATCTATCAGCTGGTATCGTGGCCGACGCTCGAAATCGCGATTCCGCATCTTCCGTTCATACATATCCCGTTCTTCCTGGCCGTGTCGCCCGGTCAGGTCATCGTCGTCGGGATGCTGAGCGCACTCATCGGGTTAAACGCCGCTCTCATCGCCCGTCACTGGCGCGTCGAGGAACGAGCCGGCATGACCGAAGGGACCGCCGGAAGTGCTGCAATCGTCGGGACGTGTACCTGTGGGTGCTGCGGGCCACTCGTCGCGAAGATCGCGGTACTTGCTGCCGGGCCATCGATTGCCGCCCCCCTCTACTGGGTGTTCGTCGATTCGGCCTCGCCGCTCAGTGCAGTATTCATCGTAGGAAGCTTCGTCCTCTTCACTGGGAGCCTGATCTACTCGGTCCAAGCAGCCCGACAGCCCGATCAATCGGCCGCCATCATCCCCGCCGACTGAGATGACGGATCTGCCGTGAGAACACGGTCCTTAGGGTGGACGAATATCTCAAGATATGAAGAGGAAACGTCGACAGTACGTGTTTTTGGGACTGGCAGCAGTATTAATCGTTGTCGGCACCCTCGCGACCGGCTTCCTCCCGTCAACGCCGTTCTACCAAGTCCTCTCCGGAGGCATCATCGTTGCGGGCTTTGCGGTCGGGTACGCGGGCCTCAGTGCCTTCGAATTGCTCGACTGAAGCGATAGGACCCGTCTTCACCCGGTTACAGCAGGTATCTGCCGCTTCGCGGAGTGGGAGCCGCTACTCGTGAAGTAGGTCTCGAAACGAATTCGCTGCGAGGAGACCGCCGGTCGCCACGACCGCACCCATCGCGAACACCGGATTCAGCAACCCCGTCGCTGCGAGTGGCATCGTGACCCCATTATAGAGCAGCGCTAGCCCGTTGTTCTGTTTGACACGCCGACGAGCTGCATCTGCGAGGTCGAACGTCGTCCCCACCGCTGCGAGGTCATCATCGACGATAGAAATATCCGCGGCATCGGACGCGAGTGCCGTCCCACCACCGAGGGAGATTCCCAAGTCTGCTGTCGCTAGGGCCGGGGCATCGTTCGTCCCATCACCGACCATCGTAACCTGCCCACGAGACTGTAACCGCCGGATCGTCGCGGTCTTGCCTGCCGGCGGGACCCCCGCGAACACGTGATCGACGGCAGGATGGCTGTCGAGAAAGTCAGTAGCAGCCTCGTCATCACCAGTCAGAACGATGATCTCGATATCACGGTCACTCAGTTGCGTGAGTGTGTCATCCCAACTCGGGCGTGGTTCGTCGCCCACGACGATGACGCCCTCTGCACGACCGTCACGACCAACGACGACCGGAAGGTGACCGGCCGTTCGTGCCTCTGCGGCACGCGTCTCGATCTGTTCGCTCACCGACCACCCCAGTTCTGCGAAGAGATCGAGGTTCCCGACGAGAACGCGCGTATCTTCGACGACTCCTTCCACGCCGGTCGCATGGCTCGTGAATTCAGTGATGTCCTCTGCGTGCTCGTGGTCACTGCCATCGGCAACCCCCCCATCGGCTCTCGAGCGATCGCCCTCCTGATTCCTTTGTGCAAACGTATTCACGATTGCGTCGGCCGCTGGGTGGGATGCTCGCTGTTCGAGGGCCGCGACGATTGCAAGCAGATCCGACGGTGCATCCGCCTCGAGGACATCCATCTGGCCGGTCGTGAGAGTCCCCGTTTTGTCGAAGACGACGACATCGACGTTCCGAAGGCGCTCGAAGACGGTCTCGTCGAAGATGACGATGCCCCGCTCTACCGCTTGTTCGATACTGGTTGCCACCGAGAGCGGGGTTGCCAGGCCAAGTGCCCACGGACATCCAACCAAGAGAACCACCAGCGCCGTCAGGACGGCGACGGGAATGCCAGTCCCAACCAGAAGCGACCCCAATCCAGCGAGTACCGCCCCACCGACGACGGCCGGGATGATGACTGACGCGAGCCTATCGGCCTGCCGCTGGACGCCGTGATCCCCACTCTGGAGATTCCAGACAGAGGTGATGAGGCGATCGATACTACTGGTTGTCTCATCGCTCACCGTGAGGACAGCAGCCCCATTTGTGACGACCGCCCCGCCGACGACCTCGTCCCCAGCTTGTTTCGATACCGGGAGCGACTCGCCCGTCACGATCGCTTCATCGACCGTGCACTCACCCTCAGCGAGAACACCATCGACTGGGATGCGTTCGCCCTCACGGACGAGAACCCGTTCCCCGGGTTCCAGACCGTGTACGTCGACCATCGTCGTCGTCCCATCGGCGCCATACCGCCTGGCTTCGGTGACGTGGGAGATAGTGAGATTAGTCAGGCGATCCATCGCTCGCTGCTTGCTCAGTGATTCGTAGAAGATGGCAGCCACCACACTCGCGGCAACCACAATCGTGAGGTCGTAGAACACATCGATCCGACCGAGGAGAAAGGCGATCGTACTGTACACGTAGGCACTCACGATGGGGAGTGCGACAAGCAGGTCTGTGTTCGGCTGTCGCATCTTCAGACTGACATACGCACCCTGTAACAACGGCAGGCCGGTGAACAACAGAACCACCCCTGTCAGAACGAGAAAGAGCGGCAGGATCAACAGGCCATCTCCACCGCCGATCCCGGACGCACTCGCGAACATATCCAGCGTCCCCTCACCAAAGAACGACGAGAGCTGCGCCGGATAGAGGAGGACCGCATACGGGAGGAGCATGAACGTCCCGAAAATGACGCCAACAGCGTAACGGAATCCCAGCACCTCGTCAATTCCTCGTTCATTCAGCTCGTCCGACCGGCGCGACTGTCCGATTATAGTCGGTGCGTCATCACTCCCTCCAGCACGGGGGGTTGCCGAATAGCCGAGTGTACTCAGGGTATCACAGAGAGTACCCTTCGAGACGCGGTCAGGGTCGTATGTGATTCGGATCGTCTCGGTGACGTAACTCGCCGCGGCGTCAGTGACGCCCTCGCAGCCTTCAGCAATCGATTCCAGAAACGCTTCACACGTCGCACAGTGCATCCCGTCGACCTGGAAGAAGGCTCGTTCCTCAGTCCCCGTTGGACGCGGATCTGCCTCGCGTTCGCCCGCTTTAGTTCCGGATTCATGTATAGTGCCATCTGTCGAGGCCATCTGACTGTGAACCCCATCACCACCGAGCACTCGATGGACGTTTCGGCATCCAACACAGCAAAAGTCGATGTCATCCTCACCCACGACTTGATCGTCAGTGACAGCCCTACCACAAAGCGCGCACGGGGGAGATAGTGATTGAGATGAAGACACAATTGATTACCACCTGCTGACAGCGCGCCGAGTACAGCCACGGAACCTCAAGGGCGACCTCGTCCGAAGGGCCATTACCGGAGATACGGATGCCTCGATATTAAACGCTATTCGGTGACGAGTACACTAGTAGATACTCTTGGTCCAAATCTCCGCCTTTGAGGACCAGAGAGAACATATGCCACCCCTCAAAAATAGGGAACAAACGATGCACGACCTAACTGGGTTCCAGCGGGGACATCTTGTATGTGATCGCCGGCCTCTAAGATTCTCACGGCCTCGCCATCAAGCAGGAATCCGAAGACTACTACCAGAAGGGGATCCATCACGGGCGACTTTACCCGAATCTCGATACGCTCGTCAAGAAAGGCGAGAAAGACCGACAGACGAACGTCTAGACGCTCACGCGGCGCGGCCGCCGTGAAATCGAAGCCCGCCGTGAGTGGGAACGTCAGTACATCGAGATTGGTGAGTCTGCGCCTGTGTAGGTTCTCTCGTACAGATCAGCTACTCCATTGTCTATGAATCATCTGAAAATCCGCGATGGGCGTGATTTCCATCTCGGATGATGTCGGTAGTAGCTCTCCTCTTCGGGAGCGACGTACGTCAGCGATTCGCCGTGAGGCGGCCACGGCGGCGTTCGAATTCTTCGTCGTCGATCTCACCGCGGGCGTACTGCTCACGGAGAGCCACGAGGGCTCTATCCTCGGCGGGTCCGTCAGTCTGAGATCGAGCCACCAGCCAGTAGACGAGATAGATGGGAAGACCGATGATGAGGGCCATCCAGAGGAGGCCGAACAGCATCATCCCCCATCCCCATAGTCCCCAGCCGGTCATGTGGCCGTCGTCCCACATTCCGTAGTGCCAGTCCCACATCACCGCATCCGGGACGGCTGCGTGCGTCAGGGCCATACCCCCGATAACCGCGACCGTCAGCGCACCGACGACGATCAGTCCGAGGGATCGAGTACCGCGTGGTTGAATTGAGTTTGTCATGTGTATTTCTCCTGAAATGGTTCGGCGTGGTTAGCCGAGGATGTACTCGAGGACGGGGTAGCGCTCGACGAGCGCCTCGCCGCCGACCTCGTACTGTTCGATGTACTGGTCGAGCCCGAGGATGCGGCCCGCACCGAACGCCGCAACCGCGAGGAACACGAGCATGTACGCGAAGTCACCGTTGATGACGCCGTGGGCGATGTCCCAGTTCCCGAAGTAGAACATGAGCATCATGAGCGCGCCGAAGAACGCCGCGAGGCGGACGACGGCACCGACGAGCAGTCCGAGACCGATGAACAGCTCGCCCCACGGGACAGCGACGTTCGCGAACTCGACGAACCACGGGGTCGACCCCATCCACGCGAACATACCCGCGAGGGGGTTGCCGTTGGTCGCCGCGACGTTCGCCAGATAGCCACCCGCCGAGAACGGCTCGGCGGCAACGATCTTCGTGAATCCCGAGTACGCAAACGCGTAGCCCATCATGAGCCGTAGCGCGAGCACGAACCATGCGCTCAGGCTGTGGACACGACCACCGATGGTCAGTCCGCCGACCTTGCTCTCTAGCTGGTTGACTCCAGAGGGAATCGTAGACATTGTTACTTCACCGAGTGAGTGTAGGCAGGGAGAGACGATATACCGGTGAGCCAGTGTTCTGAGTCAGAAAACCGGGCGGCTATTTTACCCCACTAGGACGAGTATGCGAGTGTGACTGAGGAGTTGAGCCCACCAGCCGTCTTTGCCACACTCGACGACGAGTACGCTCGCGATATTCTCGTGGCGACGAACACGGACCGACTCTCTGCAAAAGAACTCAGCGAGGAATGCGATATGTCACGCCCAACCGTCTCTCGTCGCGTCAACACACTCGTCGAGCAAGGACTTCTCGAAGAGTACACGCACGTCGATCCCGCTGGTCGGCACTATCGGGAGTATGAGGCACGTCTCGAACGTATCGAAGTCCTCCTCCAAGACGAGGGGTTTGACATCCAGATCGATGTCCGGCCGGATCCCGCGGACCGGATCACCTCCATCTTTGAAAACATGCGGGGAGACTGATTCATGGAACACACATTATTCGTCATCGCCAAGTTGTTCATGACCGCGTTGGCTCTGGTTATCGCGTACCAAGCCTATCGCGGCTACCAACGCCACGGAACACAGCTGATGCTCTACGTCGCCTTTGGGTTCGCACTAATTGGCCTCGGTGGACTCCTCGAAGGAGTTCTATTCGAACTGCTCCAGGTGTCAATCTTCCAGGCAGGTCTCGTGGCTGCACTAGTCGCGGCGGCGGGAATGCTTTCTATCTTGTACGCGCTCTATGCGCCGAACCCCTGAATTCCCGATTCAGCAAAGTATCTTGGAATCGTGAATTAGTGAGACGGTTATTCACTCATCCTCGTAGACGTTGCGCGACAGCCGTGACTTGGTCCCAGAGGAATTCGGCGTCAACGCTCTGGTTCGTCGTTACGACTGGCACGTCACGGAGATAGGAGTCCGTCTGAAGGATCTCAAGGAGGAAGTCCGCAACGTCAGCGCGTGAAATCGGACCAGCCGTGGCGTCAATGTCGACGCCGTGTTCGTACTCCCCGGTTTTGGGTCCATCTGTAAGACCGCCGGGGCGGACGATCGTCCAGTCGAGACCGCTCCCAGCGACGAGTTCCTCCTGTCTGGCTTTGTCGGCCATCAGGTCATAGAGCACCGTCACGTTCGCAAGGCGGACGTACCACGGAACCTGCTGGACGCTCGATCCTAACCCCATCGATGTCAGGACGACCAGGCGTTCGATCCCCCGTTCCTGCATTGCATCGATAATGTTCGCGGTCCCGCGAGAGACCACGTCGGAGGGATTGTCCGACGTTCGACCGAGAAGACAGATGACCGCATCTGATCCGTTTACGGTGGCTTCGACCGCGTCCGGATCGAGTACATCCCCCTCTACGGCGGTGACTGCCTGGTTCGGTGGGAGTTTTGCAGGGCTTCGAGTGAGCGCGCGAATCGAGTGATTCACTTCGGTCGCTTGTGCCGTCAGTTCACGTCCGGTCCCGCCTGTCGCACCGAAGAGTGCCAGTTCCATATGGTCACCTACGTTTTCATGTTGGTTGTCGTTCCCCTCGTTTCAGTCGATTACGCTTACAATTCTAAAGGACGACCGAGCGTTCGCTCTGGACGCTCGATTACCAGAGAACTCCGAAATTTGATTCGACAGGTTGGGGTCATCGTCACTACAGCCACGGATCGGTTTCACATTCTAACGAGAGGTGTTCTGTCATGCCAGTATCGAAACCACAATCGTAGTGAAATAGGCGACCGTAGCCGGTGCTACAAGTATGACAGACATGCTGGGTTTGTTCGCTGATGAAACCGCCCCTGAAGAGCGACCAGCTCATGACTCGATAGGAGAGGCGGAACCATGAGCGAGGAAATCTCCGCCAACCGGGCAGGACTCATATTCGGTGCCATCTTCGCAGCGTCGCACGCTGCATGGATCGGATTCGTCGTCTCGGGCGTCTCTGAAACAGCGGTCGCCACTGTCGCCCGGACCAACTTCGTTGAGTACGAGGACACGGTCGATTTCGACCTCTCTCTGGCTGGTGCCGGCCTCATGATCGCGTTAGTTGCAGGATATCTCATGGGCGGGTTGTTCGCCCTGCTCTGGAATCGGCATGAGATCCACGATGACGGGTAACCCGGTCATCCAGACAATCGCCCTCAACCGATAACTGTCAAGGATGGTTAGTGTCCACCGAGACGATCCTCGGAGCAGGCTCTCAGATGGACCGTCTATTCGACACCACCGCAGGGGGTATCTCTAACTCAGTATGGCGTCACCATCTTTTCCACCGGGATACGTCCGGTTCGACGACGTTTCCGAAACGCTTCCTGAACCGACACCCGTTCCGGTGTCGGAATCAGTTGAACTGGAGACGCTTCACCTCCCCGGGCCGGACCCGGCGATCGTGTTCGTCCACGGTGGTCTCGGGTCGCTTTGGAACCCGTATCCACAACTAGACGCGTTCGAGGGGCCCCACGAGTTGGTCACGTATGCGCTCGCCGGCAACGGAAACTCGACCATGCGGCAGGAGCAGTCCCTCTCCGGGCATGTAGCTGACCTCCTGAATCTCCTTGATGAACTCGGTATCACGAATCCGATCATCCACGGCCACAGTTACGGTACCGCCCTCGCTATCGAGTACGCGAAGCGCCATCCCACAGCCGGGCTCGTGTTACACGCAGGGGGCGATCATGATCTCACCCCCGCGGGGGAGAAACCGCTTTTGCGACTATTTCTGGCACTCCGACTCTATAAGATACCCGCGAACGACGCGCTCATCCGGCAGTTAGCCTACAGCGTCGGCTTCCACGAGGAGACGCCATCGGTCGTGGTTGAGGACTTCCTGCAATCGAACCCGCTTCCCCACCGTCGCTCAGCGTGGACGACTGTCACCGAGGCCTTCTGGGGGTACGACGGTCGCCCCGATATTGAGCGAGTCGATGCCCCAACGCTCGTCATCCACGGACCAGCCGACGGTATTGTTCCCATCGAGGTGGCACGCGGAACCGCGAGGCGGATTCCCGAGAGCGTTTTCTGCAGGCTACAGCGTACCGGTCACGTCGCTATGATAGAGCGCCCGAATGCGTATAACAGTCTGCTTGAAGCACTCATCAAGACGGTTCGAGAGGACCGGGATTTGGAAATGACGGTTCGAGAATCGGTCGACGAAAACGGTAGCGAAGTATCCGAAGTTCGCTAAGGAATCAGGATCGTTCTGCAGCTTTATTCGCCCGTTCGAGATCGAACTGAAGGTCGGTGTCGTCCTCGAGACCGACGCTCAGCAATTCCGGGTCGGCGACCGTCAGGTTGAACTCACCGACGGCGCGGCCGTAGTGCAAGCGCGGTACCATTACGCCACTCGCATCACAGAGGTGGGGTCGTGGCTCGTCGACGAATCGCTTCGGGTGCTCTTCGAAGAAATCACGACAGTCGGACGAACAGAAGTAGAACGTCGTCCCCTCGAAATCGGCGGTGATTTCGCTTGAGTCGCTGGCTTCCATACCGCAGACCGGCTCAACTGGCATACTGGCAGTACGCCTCGCCCTTCCATAAACGTCAGTCGGCCATTTGCTACTGTGCGTAGGCTCCCTACTCGGTGTATACTGCGGGCTGTTTCTCGAAGCGCTGTCGACATTCTTCGCTACAGAGATAGTACGTCACCTGGTCGTGCCGGACTGAAGCTACCGCTTCGTCAACTCTGAGTTGCATACCGCAGACGGGATCCCTCGGCATTCTGTTCACAGATCCGTCTCCAAGCCGATTGGGTATTTCGAAGTAGGTCGACGGGCACGTATTAAGGGCCGTCGGAAGAACTCTATGACAACGCCCATGGTTCGATTTCTTCTCCGTCTAATTCGTATTCTTGGGACGTTCACCCCGTTCATCCTACGCTTTCTCCGTGATCGGCATCGGTTTCTGATCGTCGGTGGGTCACGCACTGTGCCACGGGACCAGCACGAGCAGCGTGCCCGCCGTCTACGGGAGGCGATGCTCAACCTTGGGCCGACGTTCGTAAAGATCGGCCAAGTTCTCTCGACGCGCCCAGATCTCGTTCCGCAAGTGTACGCGGAGGAGTTCGCAGTGCTCCAAGATGCGATCCCGGCGGGTCCGTATCGCGAGATGATTCCGGCTCTCGCCGAAGACGTCGGGTATCACTCGTACGACGACTTCGATCCCGAACCCATCGCCGGCGGATCGCTAGCACAGGTCTATCGGGCGACCTATCAGGGAAAACAGGTGGTCGTGAAAGTAAGACGCCCCGGAATCAAGGACCTCATCGAGACCGATCTGCGCATTATTCGTCGCCTCGTTCCCCTTGCATTGTTTCTCGCACCTGATCGGTTCAGTTTCTCACTCCGGAACATGGCGGACGACTTTGAGCGCATCATTCTGGAGGAACTGGACTTCGAGCGAGAGGCCCAGATGATGGAGGAGATTCGGGAAAATTTCGCTGCCGACGAGAATGAGACCGTTACGATCCCACGCGTGTTTCGTGACGTCTGCTCCGAACGTGTCCTCACCATGGAGTACGCCGAGGGAACGAAGGTTACTGACCTCGAGGAACTCGAAGCGAAGGGCTACGATCCGGAGAACGTCGCCCGACGAGTGGCGAATGCCTACTTCACGATGGGACTCGATCACGGTGTGTACCACGGCGATCCCCATCCTGGAAATCTCGCTGTCGACGATGATGGCCGCATCGTCTTCTACGACTTCGGGATGAGCGGTCGGTTCACGCCGGCGATGCAAGCGAGCGTGATCAACCTCTATCTGGCCGCTGTCAACCGGGATGTCGAATCCCTCATCGACGAACTTGTCGCCCTTGGTGCACTCGATCCCGACGCCGACAGGGCCGCCGTCGGCCACGTTCTCGAGTTAGTTATCGATGACCTCGAAGGGAGTGGTGATGTGAACTGGCAGCAGATAATCGACGTGGTCGTCGGAATGCTCCGAGAGTTTCCGTTTCGTATCCCGCCAGACGTGATGTTAGTCATTCGGGTGGGATCGATCGGTGAAGGTGTTCTTAGACAGCTCGATCCCGAGTTCAATATCCTCGCAGCTGCGCAGGCGTTCCTCCGTGAACACGGCTTCCTCCAGCGAGCAGCCCGGATGAAACTCGCCGAAGCTCAGTCCGACATCGAAACCTCCCTCTGGGCCCTCCTCCGGCTACCCACGAAATTGGATCGTGAACTGGACGCACGAGAACAGGAACGCACAGTGATACCTCAGGAGATCGCACAGAGCCAACGACGGCAGACTCGTTCGATCGGGTACGCCATCCTCGCAGGAGGAACATTTGTAGCGAGTGGTCTCGCATTATCCGTAAGTCAGATCTCTGCTACTGTTGGGATCGTCGTCGCACTCGGCTTCACCATTTTATTCATTCATTCATCAAGGCAACAGCGTCGATAACTGGTATCTCGAATACGGAGTACCCCCACGACGCCTCAAACTATTTTGTGGCGTCTATGCGAAGTACCTGATATGCTCAAAGATAAAGTTGCGATCATCACTGGTGGTGCAACCGGGATCGGCAAAGCAATTGCTTCGAAGTACATTGATTACGGAGCCGAAGTCGTTATCGCAGGTCGCACGGAAGAAACCGGCCGAGAGACTGCCGAAGAACTCGGCTGTGAATTCCACCAATGTGACGTCACGGAGTATGAGCAGGTAGAGACCCTCGTCAACAGTACGGTTGACGAATACGGACAGCTTGACGCAATCGTAAACAACGCTGGAATTGGCCAAGTAGGGTCCATCGAAGAAATGTCGCTCGAAGAGTGGGATACGGTCATTCAAATTAATCTCACAGGGGTTATGTACGGCTCGCGAGCGGCGATCCCGTATCTCAAAGACAGTGAGGGGTGCATCATTAATGTCGCGTCGATTTATGGCCTCGTTGGTGGTCCTGGATCACCTGCCTATTCGGCAGCAAAAGGTGGTGTCGTGAATTTCACACGAGAGCTCGCCATCGACTACGCCACAGAAGGGATACGTGTCAATAGTATCTGCCCTGGATTCGTTGAAACGCCGATGACAGACGACTACCTCGACCAGGAACAGTTCTACGAGTTCGTCCGAGACGAGACACCCATGCAGCGAGTGGCCGAACCCGAGGAGATCGGCGGCATTGCGATGTTTCTCGCCTCTGATGAGGCGACGTACATCACAGGCACAAACATTCCTGTCGACGGAGGCTGGACTGCCCACTAGTAACTACGGTCGCACATTCACCACACTTGGTTCCAACATTACGCGGGAGACCAGTCGGATAGTAGCAGCGCAAAACGTGCTACTATCTACCGAAGGCAAGCACCGTAACTCCCTGAGATGCTTCTATGAAGTGAGGAACTGCCGCCATATTATTTAGTCTCTCTAACCAATCCCCCAGTATGGAACAGAATCGATCCGATCTCACACTACGTGTTGGGAGTATCGCCGACGAGTCAGTTGGTCGCGTTATTCCGGATACGTCGGTAGCAGAGGTCGCCCAAACGATGGTCGCGCAAACCAAATGTGCCCGCTACGTCGTTGTGGAAGAAAACGACCAGCTCGTGGGCATCATTACAGATCGAGATTTGATTGGCGCGCTCCTCACGCCAGATAGTGAGTTCAACGTTCTCGCAACGGATCAGAGCGAATCCAACATAACCGCCGGAGATGTGATGACCTCCGACCCCCTCACCGTAACGCCTGAGGCGGAGGTACCGAGGGTACTGCGACAAATGAACGAGGCGGCTGCCCGCCATGTTCCCGTTGTCGAAGATGGCTCAGTTGTGGGGATCGTCACCCTTGACGATCTCATCACTCACCTCGCGGGAGAAGCTGCCCATGTCTCCGCACAGATGGACAATCTCTCCGGGATCATCCGGTCAGAGTCCCAGAGAAAGTAACCTCCGCATCTGAGACTCTCGATACGTGTCTTTTTCGTGACTGACATCAAAAGAGAGACATGGCCGAACCACGGATTCTAATCCTCGGTGGACCAGGCGCAGGAAAGGGGACGCAGAGTAGAAAGGCTTCTGAGGAGTTTAATGTAAAGCATATCACTACCGGGGAGCTCCTTCGGGCAAATAAGGACAGGGATATTTCAGAATTTGAATCAGAGTATGATGTCCCGCGCACATATATGGATCAAGGTGAGCTTGTTCCGGACGAGGTTGTCACTCTGCTCGTTAAAGAGGCTCTATCGCAAGTCAATGGCTTTGTTCTGGATGGGTATCCCCGCAACGTAGAACAGGCTGAGGAACTCAATAATATGACCGACGTTGACGTTATTCTATATCTTGACGTAGACGAGGAGGAACTTGTTCAACGACTCACGGGTCGCCGTATAGACCCAAAAACAGGGGACACTTATCATATAAAATATAGTCCGCCTGAAGATCCTGAAGTTGAAAGACGACTTGAGCAGCGGGATGACGATACCGAGGAGACAGTCCGTGAACGTCTACGTGTATTTCGTGAGACCACTGAACCAGTTATTGAATACTACGAAGAACGAGGTCAACTGGAACGTGTCGACGGAAAACAGTCTCCTGATGAAGTCTGGGTTGACGTAAGGAAAGCGGTTGAAAACGCGCAATAGGTCGCGAAAAAGTTGGGGTGAGCGTTACTATACCGGGCATCACCTAGCAGATCTGCACAGTTTACACACTGGTACCCGGCGAGTCTGTAGTTGAGAGGGCACGATCTTGCTGAGGTGATCTCGACGATGTTCGATAAAAGCCGACCATCATACCGTACGAATTAGAACTTGGAACGGTTATTGGCCGAAGAACGATCCAGTAGGCAATTATGGGGGGCTCTTCGAACCGATGAAGAGCCTGTCAGCAGACGCTGGCCCGTCAAGAGAGCGGATCTCGTCCTTCATACTCACCGCTCTCACCATATTCCGGCCGCTGGAAACCACCCTCACGGTAGACATCGAACTCACCCCGCTCGATGTCGTCCCGGATGATGTCTGCGGTCGTTTCGTCGACGCTCACGAAGTGACACAGCGGATGCCCCGGGTACGCGACTGCGTTCTCGAGGACACCGACGACGAGGCCAGTTGACGGTGCACGAACGACTTCGACCTCATCTTTGAAGTGATCGGAGATAGTGAACAGCTGCTCCCCGTCCTCGACGAGCGGCTGTGGGCCCCACTTCATATCGACGAGTCCGCCGGTGGCAGCACGAAGCCACGTCTTCTCACCGTCGCGTGCGACCACACGCGTCCACCCAGGCCAAGAGACCGGCCGGTCTGGCAGAACCTCATGTTCAGCGAGGACACTCGCCACGCAGTGAAGGGCGCGTTCGAGATGCGTCGATTGGAACCGGTGGGCGCGCCCCATCTCCACAGTTACGGTCGGAACCCCCGTCTTCGATGCTGCCTTTCGGAGCGTCCCGTTTGAGCCTTCACCGTCGAGAATCACGCTCGTTCCGAATGCACGGGCGATGCGTTCGACGTCAGAGTCGCGCATATCTGCCCGAACGTGATACATCGTCGTCCTGTTGCGCGTCGAGGTGTGGAAATCCAGCCCTAGGTCGCACTTCGAGACGAATTCCTCGAAGATAGTATGGGCGAGACGTTTCGCCATCGTTCCCTGTGGATTCCCGGGGAACGACCGGTTGAGGTCCTCGTCATAGATCGGGATGTAGCGCTGTTGGGCCATGAATCCCGGGACGTTCAGTACGTGGAGGCAGACGAGTGCCCCGTGGATGTCCGGGGGACCGTAGGTTTCTGCGACCTCTTGGACGATCTTGATGCCGTTCAGTTCGTCGCCGTGCACGGCAGCACTGAGGAACATCGCCGGGCCATCATTCTCTCCGTTGACGACCGTGACCGGAATGTCGATCGGGTCGCCGTGGAAACTTGTTCCCACCGAATAGCGGAACTGGCGCTTCTCTCCGGGTGAGATGGTTCGGCCGCCGACCTCAATCGGTTGTGTCGCGGATCCAGTCATTGAGAATCACTCTCGGACTGCTCTGAATGTGTCTGCGCTGCACGTCTACTGGGTTTACCAAGGAATCGTGGAACCGCCTCGCAGTATGACTCGTATTCGCCCCCGTACTGCTCGCGGAGCCACGGCTCTTCGGCGAGTGGTGCGAGCAGGAACCACACGATTCCACCGATAGCGAGAATGACCGTTTGAATCGAACCTGCGAGGAGGCCTCCGCTGGCGAGCATGGTGATGAACCCCACGTACTGTGGATTGCGAGAGAAGCGATACGGTCCCTCAGTTTGAAGGTGGCCTTCGAGACCACTGCTCTCCCAGAATCCGAGTGTCCACATCGCCCAGATAGACAGCGCTGTGCCTGCTACGAAAACAAGCACACTGACGAGTTGCACCACCACCGGTGGTTCGTACCAGTGCCACCAGTCGAGGTATGCAATGCCGACCAGACCCACGACGTATAGCGTCCAGGCTGTCCAGCTGACCCAGAACGTCCAGTTCCGCGTCCCGTGCGGCCAGAACCGGAATGTCGGACTGACGATGGTGGCAAGGAGGCCACCCAGTAGGAGTCCCCCGGATAGGAGACTGACGCTGAACAATGTCTGTGTCGCCTGGAGTGCCATAGGGATCACGCACCAATGTCGGGCACGGAAATATCGGCGCTGCGGAGACGACGGGCGTTGATAGCGACGATGATTGTCGAGAGAGACATGAACACCGCGCCGATCGCCGGCGACAGCAGGATACCGATAGGCGCGAGGACTCCGGCAGCGAGTGGGAGCGCGAAGACGTTGTAGCCGGTCGCCCAGACCAGATTCTCCTGCATCTTCCGGTAGCTCGCCTTCGAGAGCTTGATGAGACGGACGACATCCAGGGGATTGTTGTCGACGAGGATGATATCGCCCGACTCGATGGCGACGTCAGTCCCAGAACCGATGGCGATACCGACGTCGGCTCGTGTGAGCGCGGGCGCGTCGTTGACGCCGTCGCCGACCATCGCGACCAGTTTCCCCTCGGACTGGAGCTGTTCGACCTTCGTATCCTTCTCGTCGGGGAGTACCTCCGCGAAGTACTGGTCGATGCCAAGTTCCTCCGAGACAGCCCGTGCGACGTCCTCCGAGTCACCGGTCAGCATCGCCACCTCGATATCCATCGCGTGTAGCGCCTCGATGGCCTGCCGGCTTTCTTCCCGAATAACGTCCGCCAGCGCAAATGCTGCGACAACTTCGGATTCGTCGTGAACCAGGTAGATAACCGTCTCTGCGTTCGAGCCAGCTTCCTCCGCGAAGGCAGCGATTTCGTTGGACCGCTCGATACCGAATTTCTCAATCAGGTTCGGTCCACCGATATGAACCGTCTCGCCGTCCACAGTGGCTCTGACGCCGAGACCGCGGAAATTCTCAAAGTTCGAAACCTTCGCTCGCTGGATATCCCGTTCCTCGGCGGCGTCTCGGATGGCGCGAGCGATCATATGCTCGGAGTCACCCTCGACACCAGCGGCGACTTCGAATGCTCGCTCTTCAGTCCAGTCGCCTGCCGTCTCAACACCGACGACGCCCTGTTCGCCCTTCGTGAGGGTCCCGGTCTTGTCAAACATCACCGTGTCCAGATTTCGAGATTCCTCCATGGCGATGCGGTCGCGGATGAGCATCCCGTTTTGGGCAGCCGTGGAAGTGTTGATCGCGACCACGAGCGGGACGGCAAGTCCAAGTGCGTGGGGACACGCGATGACCAGGACCGTCACGACGCGCTCGAGGACGGTGATGTTGTACCCGACCGCGACGACCCACGCGACGGCAGTAATCGCCGCGACGCCGAGTGCAATATAGAACAGCCAGCCAGCTGCCTTGTCGGCGAGCAACTGGGTTCGAGATTTGGACTGCTGGGCCTCGTCGACCAGTCGCATGATGCCCGCCAGCGTCGTCTCGTCGCCGGTCTTCGTGATTTTGACGCGGAGACTCCCGTCCTGGTTGACCGTCCCGGCGACCACCTCTGATCCGGGCTCCTTCCCAACTGGTCTGGATTCGCCGGTAATCATCGACTCGTCAACGGACGACTCGCCCTCGACGACTTCGCCGTCGGCAGGCACGCTCGCGCCCGGGCGAACGAGCACGACATCGTCCTCGCCGAGTTCGGAGACGGGCACTTCCTCGGTATCTCCACTCTCGGTGATACGCTCGGCGGTATCGGGCATGAGCTTCGCGAGTTCGTCCAGCGCCCCCGAGGCCGCCCGGACCGACCGCATCTCCACCCAGTGGCCCAGCAGCATGATGTCGATCAGCGTGACGAGTTCCCAGAAAAACGGTGTCGTCCCTTCGAGAAACAGACTCGCGATCGAGTAGACGAACGCCACCGATATCGCCAGCGAGATGAGCATCATCATCCCCGGCTCGCGGTTTTTCAGTTCCGTCCGGGCCATCGAGAGGAAGGGCACGCCACCGTACGCGAAGATCACGACCGCAAGTACCGGCGTTATCCACGTACTCCCGGGGAACGTAGGGGCCGTATAGCCGAAGACGTCCTGAATGAATTCGCTGAAGACGATGACCGGAATCGAGAGGACGAGCGACACCCAGAACCGCCGCCGAAACATCGCCTCGTGGCCTGAGTGATCCGTGTGATCGCTGTGATCCCCGTTTCCACCCCCGTGTCCCTTCTCGTGGGCGTTACCACCATGGTCGTGCTCGTCGTGTACGTGCTCTGCTTCTGTAGAGTGAGCGTGCTCGGCCGCAGCGTGGCGGTGCGCGTGTTCGGCTTCGTGGTCGTTATGTGCGTGTTCGTCCGTGGATTCGGACTCCGTGGTGGCGTCTGCCGCAGTGTGAGTGTCGTCCTTCGGGAGTTTGGACTCCGGCTCGGATGACGCGTGGGCTGATGCTCGTGGTTCCGACTCTGCTTTCAATCGGCAAATTCGACAACAGTAGACGGGTCCTTCGGATTGATGCGAGGGGTGCCCCTCTTTAGAGGGATTTTCGGATGTCTCGTGGTCTGGATTGTTGCTCATGGCGTGGGTATTGGTGCCGTCCCTTATTATGCTGTCCAGACCCTGATACGGCGCGGTACCGTCAAGAGGGCCGGTGTCGAACGAGAACGGCGGGGCACTTGTGGACGTACGTTCCGGCGGTTCTCAGGCGTGGGCGGTGTATCCAGCGTCCTCGACGGCTTGAACGAGTGACGTGACGTCAGCATCGCCATCGACGCTCGCCTGTTTGGCCTCGCGATCGGCAGTCGCGTCGGTCACGCCGCTCACTTCTCGAAGCGCGTCTTCGACTGTCTGTTCACAGTGACCGCACGTCATTCCTTCGACAGTGATGGTCTGCGTCATACACTGGTACATACGGGAGGGGAATCTTTGTCAGTTTCTGCTTCGAATCCAAAGTCTATCTTGGAAGTGGGATGGCATTCAAATCTTGGCGCTGGGAAACAATATTGTGGTTCGGGGGTTCAATGGGGAGATATGCGTGATTTAGACGAGACAGACATGGAGATCCTCTCGCTACTAGCAGAGGACGCGCGACGCCCGTTCAGCAGCATCGGTGAGGAGGTGGATCTCTCGGGGCCAGCCGTATCAGACCGCGTGAAACGGTTAGAGGAGGCCGACATCATCAACGGCTTCACCGTCGACGTGAATCGCGCACAACTGCGAGCTGGCGTTCCGGTGTTCGTCCAGCTCGAAAACGATACCGCTGCCATCGAGTCACTTCGAAGCCGGCTCCACGACGCGGATGGTATCGAACACCTCTTCGTCACTGCCGAGGGGAAAATATGGTTCTACGGTCGTGCGGAAGGACAGAACGTTCGCCGGTGGGTCGAGGGTCTCCTCGAAGACGCGCCATCAACGGAGTACTCGGTGACGCTCGTCGACGACCTCGAATGGACACCCTCACTCGACGGCACCGAGTTCGCAATCACGTGCGCCGAGTGTGGGAATACGGTCGATAGCGAGGGCGAATCCGCTCGAATCGACGGAGACATCTATCACTTCTGTTGTCCGTCGTGCCGTGGCCGCTTCGAAGACCAGTATCAACGTCTCGAAGACGGAGTCTAGTTGTAGCCGCGATTTCCGCTCCAGATCGGCGAAGTCGATATTGGCATCCTTCGGTAGTGGAACGGAACTAGGCCTTTGAATCTAAATTCTATACTGGTCTAAAACACTGGTTTCGAAACAGTAACTGCACTAAGGAAGGACTACGTAGTATAGGGCAAGAATGGGAACGCGAACTGCACATCTCGACATCACAGGGATGACCTGTGCTAACTGTTCGGCGACAGTTGGCGACGCGCTAGAGTCCTTCGACGGCGTCGTTGAGGCGAACGCGAACTTCGCCACGGATGAAGGCTCCGTCGAGTACGATCCTGACGAGGTATCGCTCGAAGAGATATACGAGGCGATCGAAGATGCCGGGTATGGTGCAGTGTCTGACACAGTGACCATCGGCATCTCCGATATGACCTGTGCCAACTGTGTACAGACCAATGAGACTGCCCTAGAGAACACACCCGGTGTCATCGCGGCCGAGGCGAACTTCGCCACCGACGAAGCCCAGGTCCGGTACAACCCCGCGGACACGTCGCTGGATGCACTCTACGATGCCATCGAGAGCGCGGGCTACTCGCCCGTCCGAGAGGACGGCGACGACAGCGACTCTGGCGAGGACGCGCGCGACGCCGCGCGACAGGCTGAAATCCGTAAGCAGCTTCGACTGACCCTGTTTGGTGCGGTGCTGTCGGCACCTCTCCTCTTTTTCCTCGCCGAGAAGTTCCTCCTCGGCGGTGGCGTCCTCCCGGAGACCATTCTCGGAATCGAGTTCGGCTGGGCAGAGTTCCTGCTGGCGACGCCCGTCCAGCTGGTGCTCGGTTGGCCGTTCTACAAGAACTCGTACAATGCGCTGGTGAACAACAAGCGCGCCAACATGGACGTCCTGATCGCGCTGGGCTCGACCACTGCGTACGTCTACTCTGTCGCAGTCCTCTCAGGGCTCATCGCGGGCGGCCTGTACTTCGACACCGCCGCGCTCATCCTCGTGTTCATCACCCTCGGGAACTACCTTGAAGCCCGCTCGAAGGGCCAAGCCGGCGAGGCGCTCCGCAAGCTGCTGGAGATGGAGGCCGAGACGGCCACCGTCGTCGATGAGGCCGGCAACGAGGAGGAGATCCCACTTGAGGACGTCGAGGTCGGCGATCGGATGAAGGTTCGGCCTGGCGAGCAGATTCCGACCGACGGGGTCGTCGTCGATGGCCAGTCAGCGGTCGACGAGTCGATGGTCACCGGCGAGTCTGTCCCCGTCGAGAAGAGCGAGGGTGACGAGGTCGTCGGCTCGACTATCAACGAGAACGGCGTGCTCGTCGTGGAGGCGACGAAGGTCGGGAAGGACACGGCGCTTCAGCAGATCGTTCAGACGGTCAAGGACGCCCAGTCGCGCCAGCCCGACATCCAGAACCTCGCCGACCGCATCTCGGCGTATTTCGTGCCGGCAGTCATCGCCAACGCCGTTCTCTGGGGTGTCGTCTGGTACTTGTTCCCCGGAGCGCTCGCGAGCTTCGTCGAGTGGCTCCCGCTGTGGGGTGCCGTGGCAGGTGGACCTGCAATCGCTGGAGGGACCGTCACCGTCTTCGAGTTCTCGATCATCGTGTTCGCGTCGGCCGTACTGATCGCCTGTCCCTGTGCGCTGGGCCTTGCGACGCCTGCCGCGACGATGGTCGGGACGACTATCGGTGCACAGAACGGCGTCCTGTTCAAGGGCGGTGACATCCTCGAACGAGCGAAGGACGTCGACACGGTCGTCTTCGACAAGACAGGGACGTTGACGAAAGGCGAAATGGAGCTCACCGACATCGTCGTGTTCGACGGTGACGGACAGCCTCTCACGGATGGCGGCGATACTGCTGCAGATGGTGGCCAACTGACCGCTCGTGACCGTCTCGGTGAGGAGGATGTCCTGCGGCTCGCGGCCACGGCCGAACATGCGAGCGAACACCCGCTCGCCCGTGCCATTGTCGACGGCGCCGAAGAACGGGGGATCGACGTGAGCGACCCGGACCACTTCGAGAACGTCCCCGGCCACGGCATCAGAGCGACTGTCGGCAACAGTGAGGTCCTGGTCGGGAATCGGAAGCTCCTCCGTGACAACGATATCGACCCCTCGCCCGCGCAGGACACGATGGAGCGCCTCGAGAACGAGGGGAAGACGGCAATGCTCGTCGCCTACGAGGGCGAACTCGTGGGTGTGGTCGCCGATGCCGACACAATCAAAGAGAGCGCGAAGGACGCTATAAGTCAGCTCCAAGAACGTGGTGTCGACGTGATGATGATCACCGGCGACAACGAGCGGACCGCCCGCGCGGTCGCCGAGCAGGTCGGCATCGCTCCCGAGAACGTCCGCGCGGGGGTTCTCCCCGAGGACAAATCCGATGCCGTCGAGAGCATTCAGGACGAAGGCCGGAAGGCGATGATGGTGGGCGACGGCGTCAACGATGCGCCCGCCCTCGCCGTCGCGTACGTGGGGACGGCCATCGGCTCGGGGACGGACGTGGCCATTGAGGCGGCGGACGTGACGCTGATGCGCGACGACCCCCTCGACGTCGTGAAGGCCATCCGCATCTCGGACGCGACGCTCGCGAAGATCAAGCAGAACCTCGTCTGGGCGCTCGGGTACAACACCGCGATGATCCCGCTGGCGTCGCTGGGCCTACTCCAACCGGTGCTCGCTGCCGGTGCGATGGCGTTCTCCAGCGTGTCGGTGCTGTCGAACAGCCTGCTGTTCCGACGGTACACCCCCGATCACGACTACAAACTGCTCGGGAAACTCCGCTGAACGCCAAAGCCACTTGCTCCATGTCCTCTATTTCCCGCCGCACGGTGCACGCGTACCTCGTCGAGACGGCCGATACTGAGCCCACGTACCTTCGGGCTCGGGATATCGCCAGCGACCTCGACGGATCGCCGAAAGCCGTCGCACAGTATCTGAGCCAGCTCCAGGACGACCTCACCGACGTGTCGCTCGAACAGTGGGGACGCTCGAAAAGCACGACGTGGCGACTGGAGGTGAGCGAGTCGTGAGCACCGTCACTCGCCGCGTCGGATCCGCCCTCCCCGCCACTGGAACTCGGGAGTGGTGGGTCCTGTATCTGCTCGCCCCGGTCGTCCTCGTCGGTGCAGCACTCCTCGCATTCCCGACGCTCGTCTACGACCGATTCGTCTGGCAGTATCTCTGGGGCCCGGTCGTCGCTGACGCTGCCGGCCAGCCAGTCACGCACGAGGGAATACGGGCCGTCCGCGGATACAACGCCGTGAACACGGTGACGTACCTCGCGGCCGTCGTGTACAGTCTCCCCGGGCTCCGAGCGTATCTCGACTCCCTCGATGTCACGTACGACGCTCGACTCGCGTACGGGTTCGCGCCAATCATCGTTGCTGGCGGAGCGATGCGCGCCCTCGAGGATATCGGCCTGCTCGGTGACTACGCCGTGCTGTTCATCACGCCGTCGATCTACTTCGTCGTCACCGCCGTCACCGTCCTCTCACTCGGCGTCGGCGCACTCGCGCGTAACCGGAATATCGGGCCCATCCCGTCGATAGTCGGTCTCGTTGGAACGGTCTGGGCGATCGGTGCCGTCGGGTGGGCGCTCTGGCACGGGCTCTCGACGTCGGCTCCACTCCGCGTGTGGGTGCCGGTCGCGACGACGGGGATCGCCCTCGGTGTGACCGCGCTCTACTACTGGGGAGCGAGTCTCGTCGATGTCGCACACCTTCGACACCCGTTGTTCCTGCTGGCCGTCTTCGGCCAGATGTGGGATGCGGCGCAGAATCTCATCGGCGTCACGTTCCTCGGCTATTCACCCAAGCTGGTCGTGACGAATCTCGTGTACCAGGCGACCGGCTTCTCGGGGTCGACGTTCGTCCTCAAACTCCTCGTGACCGGCGGTATCGTGTGGTACCTCGCGGACGCGAAAGACGAAATGAACCACACCTGGTGGTGGCTCATGACGTTCTTCATCGGAGCGATTGGGCTCCCGATGGGCGTCCGTGGATCGCTTCGGATGATGCTCGGAGTCTGACAATGGAGACGATGAACACAAACGGTACGACACGACAGTACGGCGCGGCAATCGCACTCGTCTCGGGAGTCTACTCGCTGCTCTCCGCGACAGGTGGCACCGGGATGATGGGCTCGAACAGCGGGCTCCTCATGGCGCTCCTCGGCGTCGTCGTGGTCGTCCACGGCGTCGTTCTGCTGACGCCCTATGCGGATCGGCTCGGGAACGCGAGTGGTCCCCTGATGATCGGCTACTCGCTCGTGATGTTGCTCAACCAGGCGCTGGTCGGCGTCACCGGGAGTGTGAACTGGGGAATGGGTAGCGGGATGGGGTCCGGTATGAACGGCGGGATGAGCGGCGGCATGGGGTCGTCGATGACTGCCGGGATGGGCTGGGACCTCGGAATGGTCGCGCTCGCAGTCCTGATGTTGATCAGCGGCGTGATTATGACGAACCGACGAAACGACAGCACAGGGATGTAATTCGGCGAGACGAATGACATCCGCACCTACAGCGACCACGAATCGACTGCCCAGCTACCTTGCCCCACTCCCCCGGCGCGTCGAGGACTTCGCACTTCGGTACGCGTGGGTCATCGTCGCGATTAATCTGGCCGGGACTGCGTTCGGGTTCTGGTACTACCGCTTCCAGCTGGCCCAAACCCCGATAGTGATGTGGCCGTTCGTCCCCGACAGCCCCGCCGCGACGCTGTTCGTCGCGCTCAGTCTCGCCGCGTGGAAACTGGATTACGACGTCGAGTGGCTCCATATGCTCGCCTTCTTCGGCAACATCAAACTCGGTCTCTGGACGCCGTTCGTCCAGCTGGTTCTCAACGGACCGGGCGGTATCGAACCCTGGCTCTACTGGTTCCTCATCGTAAGCCATCTCGCGATGAGCCTCCAGTCGTTCCTGATCTATCGCTACGCCGAGTTCACGGTCGGTGCGGTCGCCGTCACCACCGTCTGGTACGGCCTCAACGACATCGTGGACTACTTCGCGCCGCTCGTCGGGGAGTTCCACCACACGTTCCTGCGGGCCGAACTCGTCAACGGCGCACTCGATCACTCGGTGCGAGCGCACGACCTCGCAGCGGCCGCGGCCGTGACGCTGACGCTCGCCGCGACGTTTCTCGCACTAGCGACACGGGTGAAGAAGCTCGAAACAACTGAGGAGTCCTCCGCACGAGGGGTGCGCCGATGAACGGCTATTCACGACGGTCGGTACTTCGCCGGAGCCGGAGTGTGCTAGCAGTCGGGGCAACCGCGATTGCTGGCTGTCTCGGAGGTAGCGGCCCGTCGGGTCCGACGGTCACGATGACGGGCGACCTCCGATTCGATCCGGCCGAAGTCACAATCGACCCCGGTCAGCAGGTCACCTGGGTGAACGAGAGTGGAGTCCCCCATACCGCATCGGCATACGAAGAAGCGATTCCCAACGAGGCGTCGTACTTCGCAAGCGGCGGCTACGAGTCCGAGCAGGCCGTCCGGCAGAGTACGTCAGCGAGAGGGTTTCTCGAACGAGGCGAAACCTACAGTTACACGTTCGACGTCACGGGGACGTACCAGTATTTCTGCCTGCCACACGAGGAAAGCGGGATGGTCGGACGTGTCATCGTCGAATGACCACGAGACTCGACCTCACTCGATCACTGACGGTGGATCGATGGGTATCCCGGCATTCCATCGGCCATCCATAGCCAGAGCCCCAGTATCGTGACGACGGTTTGTCCGAGTACATACGGGGTCGGAGACACCAGCGCGAGCAGGTCTCCGATCGTCTCGACATGGTGATAATCAGTTACGACCGGCCAGAACAGAAACAGTAGCGTCTCCCCGGGGACGAACAGGTAATCCACGAGGTCCGCAGCGAGGTGTGATCCATATCCGAGCGCGTACGCCGCGCCGACCTCCCACCGGTCTCTGTGTTTCGTGACGTAGAAGACAATCAGGACGACGAGTGCCGCGGCGAACACTGAGTGCGCGACCGACCGACTCGGGAGCGATGGAAGTACAAACGCGAGTGGTTTGTCGACGAGATCCGGGAGCAACGCGCCTCCGAACAGGGCGATGATCGGGACATCGTCACATCGGTCAGTAGCGCCACCAGAAATGCCTCGGTAAACGAGATACGCGACTGCAGCGTGGACCCAAAAGAGCACACTCGACAATACTGTCCAGGTTACGTAAACCGTTCACGCACTGCTGCCCCGTCAGCATCACACGCCATCGATTTCGGAGCGAATAGTCTCGCGCTCGAAGTAGATGATTTCCAGTCCCAGGAGGACGACCGTCACAACGAGAACCACACTAAAGACGGCGGGTTCCATCACGGCGAGGTGGTACACTAACGACGGGAAGAACAGTACTGCACCCACCACGCCGACGGCGGGGAGGATACCTGTTCGAAGCCCCGCTCGATGCCTGAACGCGAGGAAACTCATCGACCCAAAGACGGTGATGAAGGCAAGCGACGCGAACGACGTGATTCCCTGAAGACTACCGTAGGCGGTGAACGCGGCCGTTATCAGGCCCAAGATGAGAAGTGTTCGCGTAGGAGCACCGTCGGCATCGGCATCTCCGATCCGGTCAGGAAGTAGGTCGTCTTCAAGCATTCCCGTCGCAAAGTGGGCCGCCGAGAACAGCGTGGCGTTGATCGCGCTCCCAGTCGAGAACAGTGCCGCCACGGAAATGAGGATGAACCCCATCTGCCCCATGAACGGTTCGGCCGCGATGGCGAGTGACACCTCGGGGTTCGCGGCGATCGTTTCGGGCCGAAGCAGACTCGTCGTGACGACTGCCACGAGGACGTACAGCCCGAGAGACGCGGGAATTGAGAGATAGATCGCCTGCGGGATGGTCGTCCGGGCGTTCCGAAGACTTCCCTCGTCGTAAAAGAGTAGCTGCCAACCCTGAAAGGCGACGAACGAGAGGGCAGCGGACATGAGCAACCCGCCCGTCGCGACGGAGGAGAACCCGGTCGTCAGCTGTCCTGTCCGCGCTCCAAAATAGAACCCCCACACACCGAAAATGAGGAGAATCCCGACCTTTGCCGCGACGAGGAGCACCTCGGTCACGCCACTCGCCCGGGCGCCGAGGACGTTCAGCAGTACAAACCCCAGGACGCTGAGAACCGACACGACGGGGCGGAGTGGAACCCCGAGGGCTGTTTCGACGCCGAGAAGTTTCGTCGCGAAACTACCGAATGCGAACGCGTACATCCCCATCGACCCGATATAGCCGAACAGAAGCGTCCACCCGACCATCCCAGCGACCGTCGTCGACTCACCGAACTCCTGTAAGAAACTGACCGAGCCGCCGGACACGTCGCCAAGCCGCTGGAGACGAACGTACGAGTAGCCAGCGCAGAACGCGACGACACCGCCGCCGGTAAAGGCGAGCCACGCCGCAGGCCCCGACATTTCCGCAACGACGCCAAGTACGGCGAAGATCCCACCTCCGATCATACCACCGAGCGCAATCGAGACTGCACCGAGACGGCCCAGCTTCTCGCTCATCGTCTCTCCGTTGGGGCGCCATCTTTAGACTTCTTGTTGTTTAGAATCCAAACCACCTCAGCCTGGGGAGTAGAAATCGTCTACTTCGATGCTCAGGTTCCGAAAAGCGAGTAGAACCACGCTTCAGTATCTGGATGGAGACCGTTATGAACCGCTTGGACCGCCGCAGCGACTGACACGGCGAAGATAGCGTGAACGAGATGTGTCGGAACCCACCCGACCACGACTGCACCCGCTCCGAGGACGGCAGCACAGAGGGCTCCAACGCCGATTCTAAAAAAGAACGGCCGCTGAATCACCAGCACGGTGTCCCCGTAGAGCAGGATGTAACAAAGGAACGCAAGCCCACCAGCGATGACTGCCGAGAGTAACGAGAAGAGGAGCGCCATCATCGGGATTCTCCCCTAGAATACCCAAGTCGCGGGTGAATGTACCCGAGTGCGCCGAGTACGGCCACGAGACTAAGGAGAGCACCGGTTTCCACTGCAGCGAGCGGGCCATGCGGAAGCGGTGTGAGCATCCCGAGATGGGCGATCCCGAACAGTAACCCAACGAGCGGTACGCCAACGAGTAGGTGCCCATATATTCCCTCGTACTGGTGCCAGATAGCGGGCGTTTTACTCACCGTGTACACGGTGCTCGCGAGAATGATACCCGTCACGAGAAGTTCGCTAAAGGACGTGAGCATACGACTATCCTCCCCAGCCAGCCACAAGTCAATTACTCCGCACCCGAAGTGGCGTACCCCTTGATTCCAAATTCCACTAGGGTTGTGATGCCGGTATCCAAAGGATCACAAACGAAATATCCCAGAGATGTAGCCACAACCGCATTAGGAGAGGAGCCCCTAGATGTAGGCCACCACGATAATGGACAGATCAGATTACGCGATCCTCTCGGTCATCGCCGTAATCACCGTTGCCATCGGCATCGTCACGACGACGAAACCGCTCGGAACGTTTTTCGTGGAGAGCACGAGGCAGGCCGCGACGACCACCGCCGCGATGGCGTGGATCACCTGGTGGGCGCTCGTGATCGGGTTCGCCATCGCCGGCGGCGTCGAGGCGTGGGTCTCGACCCAGCAGATTTCGGAGCTGCTCGAGGGACACGGGCCTCGCTCCATCGGCCTCGCGACGTTCTTTGGGTTCGTCTCCTCGTCGTGTTCGTACTCGGCGATCGCCACGGCGAAGAACCTCTACAAGAAGGGGGCGTCGGCTGCGGCGGCGCTGGCGGCGTTCCAGTTCGCCTCGACGAATCTCGTCATCGAGATCGGCATCGTCATCTGGTTGTTGCTGGGCTGGGAGTTCCTGCTGGCCGACGTGGTCGGTGGGCTGCTCCTCATCGGCCTGATGTCGGTCGGCTTCGTCTACGTCGTCCCCGACAAGATTCTCGATGAAGCCCGCGAGAACGTCACCGACGATGAGGGCATCACTGTCCAAGACCCGGTCTGTGGAATGGAGGTCGATCCCGAGGAGACCGACTACTCTATCGAGCATGGTGGGCAGACGTATTACTTCTGCTCGCAGTCCTGCAAGGACTCCTTCGACCCTGAGGAAGCGAACACGTCGATTCCGGAGAAAGCGACCTCGTGGTCGGGGTGGAAATCGCTCGCGGACAAACAGTGGAAGGAGTGGGCGATGCTGTGGGACGAGATCGCCATCGGGTTCATCTTCGCCGGCCTCATTGCCGGGTTCATCCCCGAAGCCGTCTGGACGAGCGTCTTCTCCGGGGCCGTGTTCGGTTTGCCGGTGTACGTCCTCTGGACGGCCGCGCTGGGTGCGATCATCGGCGTCGTCACCTTCGTCTGTTCGGTCGGGAACGTCCCGTTCGGGACCGTCCTCTGGACGCGCGGGCTCCCCTTCGGGTCGGTGCTGTCGTACATCTTCGCGGACCTCATCGTTCCGCCGATCATGAAGGCTTACGACGAGTACTACGGGACGACGTTCGCGGCGGTGCTGTCCCTGATGATCTTCGTCACCGCCGTTATCGCCGGGTTCGTGGTCCACTTCCTGTTCCTGGGCCTGGGCCTCATCCCCTCACGAGCCTCCGCGCAGATCGCCGAAGTGTCCATCGAACTCAACTACAAGCTCGTGTTGAACGTCCTCGCGACGGCGTTCTTCGCGTTCCTCTACTGGCTGCACAAACAGGATTCGGTGGCTGGCGGGGAACGCGGTGAGGAAGGGCATGCGGCGATGACGGACTGACGGGTATCTACCTGCTCACGTAGTTCACAATATGAATTTCGTCTATCAATAATTCGACGACACAGACAAGGAACATCCACGGTGTCGGGCAATTAATCCCTGACTCCCTTCCACTGCCCAACCACAGTTTCGATACGAATACCATTCATTCCAGAGCGGTCTCGTCGAAGTCATGGGTCTTTGAGATCGTCACTGCTGCTACGAGACTCAGCCACGAGATCGCGCCACTGCTCCCAGCGGGGGATAAACATCGGCACTTTGCGCTGATAAGTGCGGTAGTCCTCACCGAATGTATCGATCATATCACGCTCTTCTCTCCGTGCAAGCCACGTAAAAATCACAACGACGAGCGGAAATAGAGCGACAGAGAAGATTGTCGGCCAGTGAATGATGCCCTCGCCAAACAGAGCGATGAACAGACCGGTGTATTGTGGATGGCGGACGTACCTGTAAAGCCCGTCTGTGACCAGTCGGTCGTCCTGTCGGGCACGATAGACTTGTCGCCATCCCTGAGCAAACAGGCCGATGCCGACAAACGCCACAGCGTAGCCGAGGAGCATTGATACGAACATACCCGTTTCGCCAAACCCGATCAGTGTAGACCAGAGATTGGTACTGACGTACTCGCGGTCCAGACCGAAAAACCGGACCAGCAGATAGATCGTCAGTGGAAACCCGTACATCTCCGCATATAATGCGATGATGAACGCCTGTACCACTCCTGCGCCGACCCACTCCCGCCAGCTGTCAGGAGCGAAGTACCGATAGAAGAACCAAGAAACGACGACAATGAAGATAATCGCGAGGCCCCAAGCACCGGGATTCGTAATAGTGGTATCTATTGATGACACGCTTACTTACCCGAGTAGATACTGAGTCCAGGGATGCCGTTCGACAAGCGGCACTCCACCAACCTCGTACTGTTCAATGTACGCGTCAAGGCCGAGTATCCGTCCCGCACCGAACGCGGCGACTGAGAGGAACACGAGCATGTACGCGAAATCACCGTTGATGTAGCCATGTGTGACATCCCAGTTGCCGAAATAGAACATGAGCATCATAAATGCCCCCCAGAACGCAGCGAGCCGAGTGAGGGCACCGAACAACAACCCGAGGCCGATAAGCAGCTCTCCCCACGGTACTGCAACGTTCACGAAGTCAACAAACCACGGCGTGTTCCCCATCGCGACGAACAGATCAGCGAGTGGACTCCCGCTATTCGGAACGGCCCCGGTGAGATATCCACCGGCACTAAAACTCCCCGAGAGGACCTTGTCGAGACCACTCTGGAAGAACGCCAGTCCCATCATCAACCGAAGCGCGAAGATAAACCAGACACTCAACGTGTGTAGTCGACCGCTTGCGGTGAACCCCCCGATCGTACTTTCTAATTGAACTTCTTGAGATGCCATATCGTGCTAATTCCCGGGAAGGTGTTATAAAATCGCGGTGGGATCTCGCCATACCGGAATAAAGAGCCCTTTTCGGGGTGATCTCTCCGATACCGTCATACTGGCTGAATAGTATCGTATTCCCAGGCGTCTGTGACGGCGGCATACGTCTGCTTGATTACAGCCGGGTTGGAGAAGATCCGAGCAGCCACCCGTGGATGCCCCAAGAAGCGACGAAGAACCGCCCGTGGGGATCGATCGATGTCTTCGATGTCGATTCCAGACACCACTTGGACGGCATCACCGAGAACGGTCATCTGACGCGTCTCGACGAGGTGCCGCATAATCCGGGCGAGCAGGTACTCCCCTTTCATCGTCCGATAGAGTCGGTCTGGATACTCCTGAAGGCTTCCCTCCGCCGTCAACTTGGCTGCGAGATACGACGACTGAATTGCTTGCGAGATCCCCTTCCCGGTCAGCCGATTCGCGAGTCCAGCCGCATCCCCGACACGAACGACGGGCCACTCAGGTAGATAGGTCAGCGCAGGATCGAGACTCGGTCCTTCGGGGATGATAGCGATATTCGTCTGACTCCGAGATGGTATCGGCCAGCCGTTTCGTTCACACGCCGCCTCAAATGCGGCTATGTAATCGGCTGGGCGTTCGCTCTCAGTCCACCCGATGCCGACGTTTGCCCGCTCGGGCGATTTCGAGAACGCCCACGCGTACCCGGTATAGCCCTCAAGAACGATCTGGCTATTCGGGTAGAGATCTGAAAAGTCGCCCTCCACGTCAGCATTGAGGGCGATCATCCGACCCGCGTACTCGTCCGTTCTCCCTCGAACTTTGCTGGTAATCGACGGTTGGCCAGTCGCGTCGACCAAGAGGTCGTATTTATCGGCCAACGTCCGGAACTCCGCCTTCGTGATCTGGTGGTTTTCGTGAATCGAAACGCCCTTTTCAGCGAGGCGTTCGGACCATCGTCGTTCAACGATGTTTCGGTCGGTGATGTACGTATCGGAGGCCGGGAATCTCCCACTCCCGGTGTGCTGTCTGCTGGATGTCGTTCCGTCGTAGATATCCACACGTAACTCCGGAAGAGCATTGACGAACCCATTCGCCGACATCGAACGGAGTGGAATCTTCGAGACGGCCGTCATCGCTTCCCCACAGTTGACTCGTTTGTCGTCGTACGACTGACGTTCGAAAAGGTCTACTTCGAAACCTCGCTTGGAAAAGCCTTCAGCAGCGGCGAGACCGCCGACTGCCCCACCGAGTACTGCCACGCGTTGGATTCGCGGTAACGGTTCAGACGACTGCTGTGAGCGAGAGCGGAAACTTTCAGATCGTGAAGTAGTTGTCTCTAATACCATTTGTCACTCAGGATAGTTGCCCCTTATTAGTCCTCGGTGAGCAGTCGGCGGAGTACTAGATGCAGGATTCCGCCGTTCTCAACGTATCGAACGGCTGCGGGCGTCCCAACTTGTGCCGTGACCGGGAACTC
Organism: Haloarcula sp. S1AR25-4; assembly: GCF_031624555.1. Lineage (NCBI taxonomy): Archaea > Methanobacteriati > Methanobacteriota > Halobacteria > Halobacteriales > Haloarculaceae > Haloarcula > Haloarcula sp. S1AR25-4. The sequence goes on from NZ_JAMQOR010000007.1 coordinate 35,738, forward strand.
GACTCTCGAGCCGTCGTCCCGCTCTGCGACGACGGTCAACTCGTCGTTCACGTCTAGGCCGTCGTCCAATCCACGAATCTCAATCCGCGCCGACCCGTCGAGACCGAGGGATTCCCACGAGTCACCGTCAGCGAACTGCAGCGGGAGGACACCCATGCCGACGAGGTTGTCACGGAAGATGCGCTCGTAGCTCTCCGCGATGGTTGCGCGAACGCCCAAGAGGTCAGTCCCTTTTGCGGCCCAATCGCGGCTCGACCCGGTGCCGAGTTCTTCGCCGGCGAACACCACCAGCGGCGTATCATCTTCCCGATAGCGGCGGCTCGCCTCGAAGACGGTCGTCTGCTCGCCCGTCGGCTGGTGAATCGTGTAGCCGCCCTCGACGTCGTCGAGCATCTCGTTCTCGATGCGAACGTTGGCGAAGGTGCCGCGCATCATCACCTCGTGGTTGCCCCGGCGGGCACCGTAGGTGTTGAACTCGTGAGGTTCGACACCCTGGTCGACGAGCCACTCGCCGGCGGGCTGCTCCCGAGAGAACGGTCCGGCCGGGCTGATGTGGTCGGTGGTGACGGTGTCCCCGAGCAGCATCAGGGTGCGAGCGTCGGCGATGTCGCTGACACCGGGCTCCTCCAGCGGGAAGTCCTTGAAAAAGGGCGGCTCGCGGATGTACGTCGAAGAATCGTCCCACTCGTAGACGTCACCGGTCGGCGCGTCGAGTGCCTCCCACCGTTCGTCACCCTCGAACACTTCGGCGTACTTCTCCTCGAACATCGAAGCGTCCACGCTCTCATGGATCGCCGTGTGGATTTCGTCGGCGTCCGGCCAGATGTCGGCGAGGTAGACCGGGTCCCCGTTATCGTCCGTCCCGAGTGGGTCCGTTTCGAGGTCGATGTCCATCCGACCGGCCAGCCCGTAAGCGACCACCAGCGGCGGACTGGCGAGGTAGTTCGCTCTGACCTTCGGGTGGATGCGCGCCTCGAAGTTCCGATTGCCCGAGAGGACGCTCGCCGTCCAGAGGTCCTCGGCGTCGATGGCGCGCTCGATGGGTTCGGGGAGTGGCCCGGCGTTCCCGATGCAGGTCGTACAGCCGTAGCCGACGACGTTGTAGCCGAGGTCTTCGAGATACGGCAGTAATCCCGAGGCTTCGAGGTATTCGGTGACGACGCGGCTCCCGGGCGCGAGGCTAGTCTTGACGTACTCGGGGACATCGAGGCCGTACTCGACGGCGTTGCGGGCGAGCAGGCCTGCGGCGAGCATTACCGAGGGGTTCGACGTGTTCGTACAGCTGGTGATGGCGCTGACGACGACGCTCCCATGCCTGATTTCGGTTGTCTCGCCGTCGAGGTCGACGTCGACCGTGTCGTTTAGTTCGCCCACGTCCGGTTCCGGGAGGTCGGCGTCGGGGCGGTCGGCGGCGACGCTGCTCTCGCCCAGCCAGCGGGTGAGTGCGTCCTCGTCGACGTCGTCGAGTTCGTCCTCGAACTCGCCGTGGACCAGCCCCCGGAAGTGGGTCTTCATATCGTCCATCGGGACACGATCCTGGGGGCGTTTCGGGCCGGCGAGACTCGGCGTGATCGTCGAGAGATCGAGCTCGACCGTTTCCGTATACTCGGGGTTCTGCTCGCCGAACAGCCCCTGCGCATCGAGATATTCGCGAACGAGTTCGATGTGTTCCTCGTCACGACCCGTGAGTTCGAGGTAGTCCAGCGTCGCCTCGTCGACGCCGAACATCGAGATGGTCGAGCCCTGCTCGGGGGCCATGTTCGCGATAGTCGCCCGGTCGGGGACCGTGAGATTCGCCACGCCAGGACCGAAGAACTCGACGAAGCGATCGACGACGCCAACCTCGCGAAGCTGTTCGGTGACGTGAAGCACGAGGTCAGTCGCAGTTGCACCCTCGGGGAGTTCGCCGGTGAGGCGAACGCCGACGACTTCGGGAAGCTTCATCGTGATGGGCTGGCCGAGCATCGCAGCCTCTGCCTCGATGCCGCCCACGCCCCAGCCGACGACGCCGATGCCGCCGATCATCGGCGTGTGACTGTCCGTGCCGACGAGCGTGTCCGGAAGCAGCCAGTTCTCGCCGTCACGCTCACGAGCGTGGACCACTTGGCCGAGATATTCGAGGTTTACTTGGTGGACGATTCCCGTTCCCGGCGGGACGACGCGGAAGTCGTCGAAGGCCTGCTGAGCCCACTTGAGCGCTCGATACCGCTCGCCGTTGCGCTCGTACTCCAGTTCGACGTTCTTCTCGTAGGCATCCTCGGAGCCGAAATAGTCGACCTGGACGCTGTGGTCGATTACGAGGTCAATTGGAATCTCTGGCTCGACGATCGCGGGATCCTTGCCTTTCCGGTCAACCGCTGAGCGGAGCGCAGCGAGGTCGACGACGGCAGGGACACCGGTGAGGTCCTGCAAGACGACCCGCGAGGGTGTGAACGGGAGTTCGACATCCGGTACGTCAGGTTGCCACGACGCGACGTTCCGAACGTCCTCGGCGGAGATCGTGTCGCCGTCGACGTTCCGGAGGACGGATTCGAGGAGGACACGGATGCTGACCGGGAGACGGTCCAGTTCACAGAGTCCCGCCTCTTCGAGGGCGGTGAGGTCCGCCATCCGATAGGCATCTCCGTCGAACTCGAACTCGCGTATCGCGTCGAAAGGATCGGTTTCGGCCATACCCTAAGCTACGGCGACCCGGCTCTTGAATCGTTTCCCGTAAGCCATCGGCTAGGCTGGACCGATTCGCTCCTTGGAGCCAATCAGCAGTGAGACGCCCCGGTCACAGAATCCGGTCGAGTGCATCTGTAATCGAGGGAGATTCGACGATTCGGAACCCTTGAACAGCCACGTCCGTCGGTTCGCCCGCCGGGACGATCAGCTCCCGTGCGCCGACTGCCCGCGCCGCGCGCGCTTTCGTCTCAACCCCGCCGACGGGGAGCAACGCGCCCTCGTCGTCGACGATTCCCGTCATGAGCGTCTCCTGTGAGAGCGACTGCTGGCGGAGGCTAGCGACGAGTGCGACGGTAAGCCCGGCCTCCCAGCTCTTCCCGCGGAGTGCAAGCACGCCGGAAGAGGGGGGCTCGAACGTGATGTGCGTCGCCATGTTGGTGAGCGACTCTCCGGTGAGACGTGTGGCCGTCTCCCTCGCTTCTCGGAGCGAGAGCTGGAGGTCGTGACGGACTTCGATTCCGTTCAGGTTGACGAACAGCTCACCGTCCCCGTCGGTGAAATCGAACTCGAACGGGACGACGAGCCCGTCGCCCGAGCCGTCGACCGCTGGAAGATAGTAGCGTGTTGTCGCGGGAAGCGTGGCTCCACCCGCAAGCGTCGCCAGCGACTGAAAACCCTCCCCCGCTCGCGTTAGACCGAGAACCACCCCAGCGCCGCCGACGCTCCCCAGGCCGAGTCCTGCGAGGAACCCTCGCCGTGACAGAATCGTCTCTTCCACCCGTCCTACGACGTCTCTTTCCGTATCGGACGGGCGAGAGACGGACGCGGAGTCATCGGTGGGCATAGCAGTATGGTGCGTGGCTACGCTGGGTTCCCGTGGTACCATGTAACACGGGTGCAGTAATAAATGCTCTTCGTGTACGCGTTTCGAACGGGTACGCCTATTTCGGTCGCGCACCGACGGATAGACACAGTCTCGTCACCACTCATGACGCTCCGGTATCGGTCGTTGGTCGGGCTCGTGGGCGTGAGCAGCGTCGTGACCGGGGTCGGCGTGTGGATCGCCTACCAGTTCGAACTTCTCTTGCTCGGAGTGACGACCCTCGCGACCTGGACACTTCTGGTCGGACTCGTCGAGGAGGCATTCGTCCGGTTCGTCCCATTGATACTCGTCTTCTACGGCTGGAGTTACCGTCGGGGGACGCTCCTCTCGAAGACCGAGGGGTTGCTCGCGACCGTGGCCTCCGGGCTGACCGTTGCGCTCCTCGAACTCGTGCTCAAACTCGAGTACCTGTCGCGGCTGGAGGCGACAGTCCGGTTCGACTCGCTCGTGCTCCCGCTGGTGTTCGTCCACCTGCCGTTCGCGTTACTCGCCGGGCGGTTCGCGTACGCACTCGGCGAGCGGATTCACGGCTCCGACGACATCGGGTTCCCATCACTCTCTCGGCGAACCCTGGCGGCACTCGTGCTCGGGTATCTCGCACTTTCGCTCGCCCACGTCGGGTACAATCTGCTCATCTGAGAGCCGCTCGAACAGAGGGAAGAACTGAAAGACCGACGATCACCACACCCTGGATTAGGTGGGGATACTGCAACCGTTTCCCGAATCCGATGACGGCCCCTTCGACGAGGACCCAGACGACGAGCGCGACGCCGACGGCGATGGCCGCCGGCCACGCCCATCGTTTTCGACGGAAGAGGCCGTACACGACGACCAGCGGGAACACACCGAGGATACTGAAGAGGATGACCCCGGGAACCAGATAGCTATCGAACGGGGAACCAGCCAGAAGCGTCGGCGAGATTCCAATAAGACGCCCCGAGGGAGCGAGGATGAACTGGCCGCCGCCGGCGAGTCCCGACACGCCGAGCACACCAATCGTCGCGATGAGTGCCCAGAGCGCGAGTGGTCGATCTTGGTGCTGTGTTGAAATACCCATCCGTCGACGCTCCTCCGTCCTGATGAGAAGTGCTTGCTACGGTGGGAAAGCTATGTGGGTCTACTGGCTGTCCTCTTCGTGGTCGTCGCCGAGTGCCGTCCGAATCATCCCATTGAGTTCTTCGAGCTTCTCGCGGACGCGCTCGGGCTTGTCGGCCGGCGGCTCTTCGAGTGCGACCTGCTCGTGGGGGTCCGGCTCACCGACGATGACGCTACCGAGCATCCCGAGGCTCTCGTGGGGCGTACAGTAGTAGTGGTAGACACCCTCGGTCTCGAAGGTGTGTTCGAACGTCGCACCCTGCTCGGAGACGATGCCGCTGTCCCAGGCCGCTGCGCCGTCGGGGACGAGCTGGGGCTGGTCGTTGTCGGGGTGGTAGGCGGTCGTCGAGTGACTCCCACTCTCGTTGTTCCAGGTGACCGTTCCCCCGACGTTCACCCGCACGACGTGGGGCTCGAAGTGGTAGCCACCGTCCTCGGTGATCATCCGCACCTCGGCCGTATCGGACGGTGCCCCGACTGCTTCGTCGTGGTCATCCTCGTCGTCGCTGTGACCGGACTCCGTGCCGCCGTCGTCGTGGCCAGTCTCAGTCGGCGTGCCGTTTGCCGCTCCGCCATCGTTGTTCTGCGTTCCAGTGCACCCGGCAAGCCCAACGACTGCCGCACCGCCAGTCAGCTGGAGCATCCGTCGACGCGTGAGTGAATCGGTCATGGCATCGGTCACCTTACAGGTGAACCTACACGGTCTGGGCATATAGTCCGGAAAGCAGATTTGCTGGGTCAGCAAATCGGCGTTCCTTTATATACCCACCCACAACAACACGGATTGTGAGTGAGGAGCGAGACATCTCGGGGATTCTCGAAATCCTTGACGACGACTATGCACGCGCCATCCTCGAGGCGACTCGCCCAAAACAGCTGTCCGCCAAGGAACTCAGCGAAGAGTGTGACATGTCAGTCTCGACAGTTTCCAGACGGGTCAACACGTTACTGGAGTACGATCTGCTTATCGAGCGAACGCACGTTGATCCCGACGGTCATCATTACAGCGAATACGAAGCCCAACTCGACCGCGTCGAGGTCCAGCTCCTCGAATCAGGATTCGACATCCGTATCGAACTTCGAGAAGACGCGCCCGACAGATTTGCTCGGTTGTGGAACACAATGAGGAACGAATAACCATGCACCCCGGACTCATCGTCGCAAAGCTCGTCACAATGGTTCTGGGATTCGTGATCGCCTATCAGGCCTATCGAGGGTACCGACGTAGCAACAGTCAATCGATGCTGTACCTCGCGGTCGGGTTCGCCATTATCAGCTTCGGCGCGATCGTCGAAGGAATCTTGTTCGACGTGGTTGGCCTGACCTTACATAATGCGGGAACGGTGGCAACAACCATCGTCGCGATTGGTATGCTCACGATCCTCTACGCTCTATACGGACGTGACCCGCAGAAACTGGAGGACTGACTAATGGTGGATACGACAACAGCCGTTCTCGTGGCCGTCCGCCTGGCTGTCCTTGCCCTCGGTATTCTGATCACGTACTACAGTTTCGAGGCGTATCGACGAACGGGGACGTACTATATGAGAAACGCTGCAGTTGGCTTTGGAATTATTACCCTCGGTGTGTTCATCGAAGGAGTACTGTTCGAGTTCGGGGGGCTTGATCTCGCCCTTGTCCACATCATCGAATCGGTCGCCATCGGTCTCGGATTCGTGGTTCTTCTCATCTCGCTTCGCCGGTAGCTCGAGCCACGGCTATACTCCTCGAATGGTCAATACTGGCTCGTCCGAGTTCCGAAGAACCCGTTCGGTCACACTTCCGATGATCCGTCGTGAAAGGCTGGACCGTCCGTGTGTTCCCATCACGACGAGGTCGATTCCGTGTTGATCGCAGTAATCTCCGATTGCCTGATGAGGAACACCGTGGGTGATCTCAGCAGCGACTGAAACACCGTCGGCAGTTGCCCGGGACTGGACATCTTCGAGGACAGTCTCTCCGTTTTGCTCCAGTACTTGCTGCAGTTCGTCCCACGTCCATCCCGGACGAGACGCGTAGGCACCTCTATCCACAACGTAGAGGGCATGAAGTGTCGCATCGTACGTCCGAGCCAAATCAAGAGCGTGCGTGACTGCCTCTCGTGCGGGCTTACTCCCGTCAGTCGGGACGAGGATAGTCTCAAAGCCTCCCCGCATTCCGGGTTCTGATAGCGCCTGTTTTGCTTTGACACTGAGCACGGGGATATCGACAGTACGGACGAGTCGGGTCGTTACACTGCCGAGCAGGACTCGGTCGAGACCAGTATGTCCCCGGGTCCCCATACACACAAGGTCGATCTCATTATCGGTGATGTAGGAACGAATTTCACGCGCTGGAATGCCACGGCGAACCTCAGTTACTGCGTCGAGACCATGTTCTGCAGCTCGAGTTTCGATCTGCTTGGTGGCGGCATCGCCAGCCTCATACCACGTGTCTGGGAGTGTCTCCAGGTCGGTTTCCAGCGCAGTCAGTTCCAGCTTTCGCTCGATGGGCGAACTGTCGACGACGTGGAGCGCGTGGACAGTTGCGTCGTATCGGCGAGCGAGCTCAAGTCCGTACTGGATTGCAGGCTCAACGTTATCACTGCCATCGGTTGGAATGAGGATGTCGGTATACATAGTTGGATGTGTGCCTTGATTTTACTACGGACTCTCGTCCGTCGGTTTTGGCGGCTCATGGGCTGTCGACTCGATGCGATCCTTGAAGAAGACGAGTTCCTTGTTCGTGTGGTCGTAAAGTTTCGCCTTTCCGTCGAGAGCGGTCGTGAACACCCATTTTAGCGCCCGACCACGTCGGTTATTCGAAAAGTCCATCCAGACGGCGTGTGACATCCGAGTCCCGTCCTCAGTCTCTTCGAGTCGAATGGTCCCTCCTTCGGGAATCCGAACGGTGACGAGTCCTCGAAGGAGCGGATAGTACGCAGTCCCAGTCCAGACCGCCACGTTGGGATGGTCGATATACTGGAATCTGCCATGCAGGTCGGCGTACATCCCGGCCACTTCTTCGGCCTGGTGGAACGTCGCACCCTCGCGCGGGCGGTTGTCGGGCGTGTCGTATTCGAGCCCATAGTGTTCCTCGGGGTTCGACGCCGTCCAGTGGACGGGGTCAGTCACGTATTCCCAGATCTCCTCGGGCGATGCGTCGATGACGATTTCGGCGTTGTCGGTGACGTACATGGCTTGATACCTCGATTCAGCGTGCGAAGGTGTTGTACAGCCATGCGAATGCGTACATCACGACGAAGCTGATCACCGCTGCTTCGACCATGCCAGCCACCGTCCCGATGACGGTCGGCTCGAAGAACAGGTGCCACTGCTCCATCGCTTCGACTGCGCCCTCGTAGACACCGATCGCTCCGAAGACACCGAGGAGGAGCATCACGATGGCAGAGACGACTGCTGCTGCGCCCGCCAGTGCCTGCGAATCGAGCTGCATCACACTGGTCGTGGATTCCGGTTCGTACGCGTCTTGGTTTGTGGTAGGCGTGCTCATGCCTAGAGATACGCTCGACTCCTTCATTCGGGTTTCTCTTACAATTCCAAAGGGAGAGTCGCTCTATCAACACTGCACGGGACTATGGCGCGAAAAATAGAGGTACTACGCTCATCTCTGCGGAATCTCTCTACGAAAGAACAAGCAACAATCAGCGAACCGAATCAGTGACGCGCATCAACTGTTGAGCGCGAACGCGGTGCTCGAACGGTTGGCCACAGCTAATAGCACGGATTGCCTTTGAATCCAAGAATTATCCCGCGGAACTACCGCCGTTTCTTAAGAACAACTAACAAAACAGATGGCTGTGATGGTATAGATATGCAAGCCGCCCTCGTCAACGGAATTCTTGAGTCGCTACGGATCGGCGTCGGGTTCCTCTGGACAGCGGCTTGGGCGATCATCATGGGGCTCGTCATCACGAGTCTCGTCCAGGTCTACGTCTCCAAAGAGCGGATGGCTCAGGTTCTCGGAGAGGGAAACTTGAGTGGTCTCACGAAGGCAACAGTGTTCGGCGCCGCGAGTAGTGGGTGTAGCTTCGGCGCGGTCGCCATCGGCAAGGGGCTGTTCAAGAAGGGAGCGCATACGGTGAACTTCCTCGCGTTCATGTTCGCCTCGACGAACCTCATCGTCGAACTCGGGCTGATGATCCTGATCCTCCTTGGCTGGGAGTTTCTAGTTGCCGAACTCCTCGGTGGGGTCATCCTTATCGCTGTCATGGCACTCCTCGTCTATCTGACCCTCCCGGAGAATCTCTTTGATGAGGTCCGACAGGAGCTGAATCAGCGCGATCAGGAACATGGCATTACCGAGGATCCGACGTGTGGGATGGAAGGCAAAGACGAGTACTCGATCACGACCGATGGCGGCGAGACGTTGAAGTTCTGTTCGGAGGGGTGCATGGAGACCTACCAGCAGGAGGCCGCTAGCAGCGGCGGCTGGCGCGACGAACTCCTTTCGTGGGGCGGCTGGTACAAGATCGGGAACCAGTACCGCAAGGAGTGGTCGATGATCTGGAAGGACGTCGTTGCGGGCTTTCTCATCTCGGGATTCGTCATCGTGTTCGTCCCGCAGTGGGTGTGGAACACGCTCTTCCTCCGAGGCGATGGGCTGCTCGTGAGTGCCGAGAACGCGATTATGGGGGTAGCGATCGCGGTCATCAGCTTCGTGGGGAGCATGGGGAATGTCCCGTTCGCCGTCGCGCTCTGGGGCGGGGGCATCAGCTTTGCGGGAGTCATCGCGTTCGTCTACGCCGACCTCATCACCATCCCCGTCCTGAACGTTTACCGGAAGTACTACGGCTGGAAGGTCATGCTGTACATCCTCGGCATCTTCTTCGTGACGATGGCGTTCACGGGCTTCCTCATGGAGGAACTGTTCGCGGCGCTTGACATAATCCCGAACCTCGCTGGCGGGCAGACAGCCTCCGAACAGACGTACTTCGAGCTGAACTACACGTTCTATCTAAACATCATCGCGTTCGCCCTCTCTGGGTTCCTTCTCTACGTCTACCGGCGCGGGCTCGGTGCACCCGGGCAGTACCGCGACCCAGTCTGCGGAATGCGAACTGACGATAGCGGGCCGAGTCTCACCCACGACGGCGAAATCTACTACTTCTGCTCGAAGCGGTGCAAACGCTCGTTCGAGAACCATCCCAACGAGTTCGCACAGCATCACCTAGGGGTTGCAGGGGCGGAGTCTTCACAGAGCCATGAGCATCACTGAGCACCGCGTCTCGACTCCGAAGAGCGTGCGCGGCGTCTGGGGTCCTGCGAACCCAATCACAACTGGTACAGCGATGTCTGGCCAATTCACAGGCATGAACGAGTATCAGAGCAACTCGAGGTGGGATGGATGAATCGACGGCGAGCCGATGCAATCGTCGGTCTCATCGTCACTGCCGTCGTTATCATCGGTGGAGCACTCAGCTGGCAAGCGTACCAGCAACAGCAGGCGTTCGAGCAGATGGGATCGATGATGGGGACGTCAATGGGAGCAGTTCACGGCACGAATCCGCTCTGGTACGTCCTCGGAACCATCCTCGTCTCGGTTGTCATCGGCGGAGGATATCTGATGATTCGCGACGACGTCACCAGCACGGAGGCGGTCGATCGGCAAGGGAGTGATGTCTCGAATCAAATCGACCAGGAACGCTCTGAATTCGAATCCGAACCGTCGACCAACACCGCTCAACCAAGTGACGGCATCAATCCGGAAACTCAGCCTCGGGCCCGCGTACTGGACCTGTTGCCGGACGACGAACGCCGCATCCTCGAGCCGGTCCTCTCCTCACCCGGTATCACGCAAATCGAACTCCGGGATCGGTCGGACTTCTCGAAGAGCAAGGTGAGTCAGACGGTCAGTTCCCTCGAGAAGCGCGGGCTGCTGTACCGCGAGCGCCAGGGGCGGACGTATCGTATCTATCCGAGTGACGAGTTGCTGAACCCGGACGGGTAGGGGTAGCGACCCGTCTCACGGGTTCACAGTCGGTTTCTTTGCGACGTAATGGGGGTCGACTTCGACGTATCTCAGTATCGTCTCGCGCTTCCCGACGACCGCGAGCACGTTGAACCCACACTGCTCGAGTTGTCGTCGTTGCTTTGCTGGGCTGGAGAGATAGACCAGTGTCTCGCCGACCTTCACCTCGACAGACGTATACCTGTCCCGGGGGTCCAGCACGCGTTCACGGTCGAGAAGGGGCTGTAGTGCGCTCTTTCCTTCGAAGATCGTCGACGGGAACGCGTTCCACCAGTTGTGAGAGCTGAAGACGAATATCCCACCTGGCTTCAGTACTCGATAGATCTCCTGCAGCGCACGGATCCGGCGCTCCTCGGGGTGGATGTAGTCCAGCCCGTAATATGTGAACAGGACGTAGTCGAAGGTGTTGTCCTGAAAGTGGAGGTCGGTCCCGTCACCGACGGCGAAATCGATCTCGGGGTGAATCGAGGTCGCTTCGCCTATCATCGCCTCGCTGGGATCGACACCGACGACGTCGTACCCCATCTCGAAAAGATGGTGCGTCACTCTCCCGGAGCCACAGCCGAGATCGAGAACGCGGGCATCCGACTCATCGAAGTATCGATCGATCGCCTTCTGCTCCTGTGCGAAGAGTCCGTCTGTCGCTCGGTCGGTGTACTGGTCGATGGCGTTCGACGACGAGAACGTCTCGATGTTCGCTTTCGACGCTGCACTCAGGCCGACCGCCCCGGAATCGAGGGTCGGTTCGGTCTCGACGCGCGCACGGGGTGGCTGGACGACGTAACTCACTGTGAGGCCGACGAGGCCAGATAACGCGACCGTCCCGGTCCAGATCGTCGTCCTCCACGCGATTGCATCGACGAGCGAAACCTCGAGGAAGTAGAAGACGAAGAGTACGGTCGGCACGGCAAATGCAAAGAGCCGGAAGGCGTTGGTCGCGCTGAAGCGAGCCTGTGCCCACACGTAGAGCCCATCTGCCGTGAGCCCCGCGGCGACGATGACGGGGAGAAAGTGGAGTTCGTTCACGAGCAGGCTCACCAGTGCAGCGTGGATACCGAAGAGGAGAGCGAACGAGCCGAACGGGAGCGAGAACCGCTGGACGAGAGCGAGGACGACCAGCATCAGGATTGCGGTCTGGAGCAGGATACTGAGGACGCCGAGTTCTTGGGTCAGGTGGAATGACGGTTGTATCGACGGGATATTGGCTTGGAGATGCGAGGAGTCGGAGATTGCGGCGAGCGGATTGACGAACGGATTGATGACCATCGTCACGAACGACGCGACCGAGAAAAGAGCGCTCGCCGACAGCAACGTCGGAAGGTGCATCCACCAGCGACCACCGTCTGGCTCGGCTCTGGCGTCTCGCCACTGCGACCGGAGCGGCCCGCTCACGATGAGGCCGCCACTGACGAGGAGGAGGAGATGTGGTGGGCTAAACACGGCCCAGACGTCCGCGCCCGCAAGCGAACTCTGGTGCCAGTAGAGATCCATCAGCCCGCCGATTCCGAAGAGAGCGGTTCCGACGAGTGAATAGCGGTACTCGTTCGGGATGCCCCACGTCGTCTCGTTCGTTCCGTCCCAGTTCGAGGCGAACAGGAGGTAGAACATCGTCGCGAAGAGCGGAAATGTGGTGTAGAGTACCGCGTGTTCGGGGGTGAAGAACTGCCAGTGACCGCCAGCGAGATGGCCTCGTCCGTCGAGGTACAGCCCGACGACCCACCAGATCGAGAGGAGGGCCAGTAACGCGTCGAATCTCGCGCCGGGCGACGTCCCGTCTTCCCCACACGAGATGACGATGCGGTCGGCCAAGGCAGACATACCACAACCCACGGCTCTGTCGCGTAAGAGGGTGACGGGAACTCGTCATTCTCGGAGAACTAGTATCGGTCTCGGGCTGTGACGGACACTCGAACCAGCCTCGTAGTTTATCGAACAGTTATGAGCGTGGGAATCGTACTCCCTCCCATGTGTAACCGCCACGTCGCCCATATGATTGCGGACTACGAAGCGGCGAGGCTCGACGAAGACAGGGAGGCGACCGAGGGGTCGAAGTCCCGCGACGCGGAACAGACGGCGAGAGGGCAGCCCGGATTGCTGGCGACGCTCAGAAGCCGCCTCGCTCGATAGTCCCCGACCAGGTCGACCTCACTCGCTGTCTCGAAGGCTGGATTCGGGAATCTAACCGCTCGAATCCGCAGACTTCTGATTTGAAAGAACAACTGCAATCAAGCATTCCAGCGTAACTCGTTGGTATGGGAGCGGATGCCCTCCATCCCGATCGGTTCGACGACAGTGGCGGAGATGAGTCGCGCCACCAGCCGTTACCCACCTCACTCGCACGGATGACGACATCGGGTGTGTACACACTCGTCGCCGGCGTCTTCCTCATGGGACTGTCCTTCCTCACGAATCCCGTCCCCGACCCGTCGTTCCCGTGGGCGACGCTTCCCGAGTCACTCAGAGTCGCCTCCACTCAGCCACGGATCGAACACTGGCCCGTCACCTACACCGTTGGCCTGTGGCTCGTCGTCTTCACGCTTCCGCTGGTGCTGTTACATGCCTACCACCGATACGGATCACGGTTCTCGTTTCAGCCGAGTACGTGGCTCGCAGCCTTGCCCGTGACGGTGATGCTCGCATTCACCACCTACTGCCGGTTCTTCTGGCCCAAACTCCAGCCGCCGACGTGGAACGCCCCCTCATACACGCTCGTCTGCTGGGGCTACTGTTCGACATACGACCCGCTCTGGAGCAACCTAGCATACGCGGTGGCAGCCCTCGGGGCGGGTGCTACGTACCTCGCCTATCGAGAGTCGTCGTACGCGAAACACGCGCTCGCGACGTTCGGGATCCTCGCATTCCCGCTCGGTGTACCTGCCCTCGTCGACGCCTATGGCCGACATAGAACGTAGGATGACCCCGCAAGGGCAAGCAGGATGATGAACTCGACGGGCATCGTACGATGACGTGTAATGTCCCTTGCAGAAACGGTCTCCAAGATCGACCGGCTGAGCGACGAGGAACGCGAGTGCATCGAGATCTGTAACGAGGCAGCAGAGGTCTGTGAGTGGTGTGCCGACGAGTGCCTCGGTGACGAGGAGATGGAAGAATGTGCCCGGCTCTGCCGTGACGTCGCCGATATCGCCTCGCTGCACGCCCGATTCATGGCTCGCGATTCAAACTACAGCCCTCAGCTCGCCGAGGCCTGCGCCGGTGCCTGTGAAGAGTGTGCCGAGGAGTGCGAGCGCCACGACGCCGACCACTGCCAGGTCTGCGCCGAGGTCCTCCGGGAATGCGCCGAGAGCTGTCGGAACATGATGAGCGCCTGACGACCGTCTGAATAACACTCGGATCGGCGATCGGCGCGATGCTGATTTTTCGCGATTATAACCAGTACAGCACAGTCAGGAGGCATCGGAACCCCCCTCCCCGAACTGGCGACCGTTTGACGCGGTTAGAGTTCCGGAACTGCTGTAAACAGGAGGACAAACGCGTTCACCGTCAGCAGCGCCAGCACGACCCACTGGAAGATACGCTCGGGTATGTGGTCGAAGATGTAGACGCCGACCCACGCACCGAGGAACACCATCGGAACGGCTATTGCGGCCTCGATCATCAGCGGCGTCGTCACAGCCCCCGTGTACGTGAGGCTCCCGAGACGATACAGCATGAGCGTCCCGAAGAACGCGGTGAACGTCGCCTTCATCTCTTCACCACTCCAGAACCCGCTCGCCGACATGAACGCCCCGTAGACGATCATCGGCGGGCCGGGGACGGCGACGGCACCGCCGAAGATCCCCGCGAGGAGCCCTGCCGTCGCGCCGACGATTTTCCCCGGCCTGTAGTCCTTGTCCTCGATCCAGTCCGTGACGGAATCGAGTTGCTGGGTCGCGCCGACGACGATGACCGCGAGCACGAGCACCGCCCCGATAGCGACGCGCATCTGTGCCTTGTTGAACTGGCTGAACACGTAGATGCCAAGCGGCATCCCGACGACGAGTCCGCCGACTGGAACGATCCACTTGCGCCAGTCGAACGCGTCCCGGACGCTCCACCAGACGCGGGCGTTGCTCACGACTGCCGTCGCGGTGAAAATGATCGAGGCACTCGAAGGCGACCGGAACAGCGGCATCAGACCCATCGACACCTGCGCGAAGCCGAACCCGGCGATCCCGTGAATAACGGACGCGACGAGGATGACGACCGCAGACAGCCCCGTCGTTACCCAGTTAGCTGTCATCGAGACCACCTCGACGTTCGAACAAGCGCGTACATCTCTGCTCGGCCAATACTACGGCCTTCTCCCTTAGGGAAGTTCTCCCTAAGAAGCGTAAGGCCAGTGTCTCACTCATCCTTTGCACCTGCCACTAGAACGCACTACGAGACTGTTTTACAAACCGAACTCGACCGGTCTCGGCTTTCAATCGACTATGTAGCCGATAGCGACCCCATACGTGGTCTTGTGCGGTCTTTCGAATTTCAACCACAACTTATGAACAGCCAACGGTCGTATCTACAGTCGCGTCACGATGAACCAGGACGAGACATCCGTCGGCGAGTGGCAATCCCTAGACGGTGACCCTGCGCGTGACAGCACAGGCGACCCAGACGTCGTCTTCGCGCACGTCAGCGACCTCCACGGACAGCTCACGCCACGCCACCAGGTCTACTACGACAACCCAACGTCGAAGCCGAACTTCGACTTCGGAGAGGACGACCATGTCATCAAGCGCGGTGGCGGGGTTCCACTGCTCGCGGCCAAACTCGACGAGCTCCGCGCGGACTACGAGGTCTGTACATTGATGAGTGGTGATACGTTCCACGGCTCTGCCGTGACCACCTACACCGACGGGCGAGCGATGCTTGAGCCCATCAACGAGCACGTCGCGCCCGACGTCTATGTCCCCGGGAACTGGGATTACTCGAACGAGGCCGTCGAGGACGGCAACTTCGTGGAACTCATGGATGATCTTGACGCCCCGGTCCTCGCGAACAACCTCTACGACTGGGAGACTGACGAGCGGCTGTACGACGCATACAGCATCCTCGAGGTCGGTGGACTCTCTGTAGGCGTCGTCGGCATGACGAACGTCTACGTCGACCGGATGGCTCCTTCGTTCTGGGAAGGGAAGTACCGCTTCGGGAAGCATCCCGCGCTCCTCGAAGAGTCCGCACAGGCCGCCCGCGATGACGGCGCGGATGTCGTAGTCGCAGTCACCGAAATCGGCCTGCCGTGGATGGTCCAGGCTGCGAAAGACTGTGCGAGCGTGGACGTGATGTTCAGCGCGCACACCCACGAGTATACGTACGAACCTATCGTCGTCGAGGAGACCGAAACCGTGGTCCTCGAATCCGGCATGGGCGAAGCGCTCGGCCGTGTCGACCTCCGAATTCGAGACGAGGAGATACAGTTCAGACACCACCTCTACTGCCTCACCGAGGACGGCGAGTACACGCCGGACCCGGACGCCGATGCACAGGAAACCGTCGAGTCGGTGCGTGCACCGTTCTTCGAAGAGAATCCGGGATTCGAGCGTGGAGCCGGCACGCTCGAACGCCCCCTGGATACGACCGTCGGGCAGACGGACACGCCACTCTATCGGCAGTCGTTCCTCGAAAGTGCCTGGAACACGCTGTTCAATGACGCACTGCAGGCACACTTCGACACCGACCTCGCCGTCTCCCACGGGTTCCGGTACGGGACCGCCATCCCACCCGGTGACATCACGCTCAGCGAACTGTACACGTTCTTCCCGATGGCGACGCCCGTTGCCCGCGGCGTCGCGTACGGCCAGCAACTCACGAGCCACATGGAGGAGTTCCTCGAAGACAACTTCACGCCGTACCCCTACGACCAGGAGGACGGCCGCGTCCGAAATTTCTCCTCGAATGTCGAGGTGACCGTCGACCCGACCGCCAAGCGCGGCCGTCGCCTCGTCGAGATGCGTATCGACGACGAGTTGGTCGACCCGGAGGAAACGTACTCGGTGGCGACGTTCCGCCGTCCTGGCGACCCAGAACGTGACCTCGGCAACTGCGGGTTCCCGTTCCAGGACGTTGAGGTCGACGACGGGACGATACCTGTCGACGTCATCGTGGAGTACCTCGAAGAGCACTCACCAGTCGACTACGAGGTGATGGGGCTGGTCGAGACCGCAGACGACGGCGGTCGGGCACAGAACACGCCCGCCGACGGGCCGTATCCGTTCATCCAACCGGGCGTCGACTACCGGGATGGAGAGGCCTACTGCGAGACGTCCATGATTCCCCGTGGGAACGTTTTCCCCGAAGAAGGGCGTAATCGAATGCGTTAGATAGCGACGGTACACGCGACAGATCCAACGAACGGCGAACGGACACTATACAGGTGAGATACGATGGTCAAGAACATTACCGCGGAACGACTCGCGGACGAGATCGACGCCGACGAACAGTTCACGCTCATCGACACGCGTCCCGAAGACAGCTTCGAGGCCTGGCACGTGCGTGACGCGGAGAACGTTCCGTACGACCCCGACGAGGGGTTGAGCGAGGACCAACTGAACGAGGTGAATGCACTGGTCGACGGCCGGCCGGTCGTCGCCATCTGCGGCAAGGGCCTGACGTCGACGCCGTTCGCGTTCGATCTCGACGAGCACGGTTATGACGACGTCTCGGTCGTGACGGGCGGGATGGAAGCGTGGAGCAAGCTTTACGAGGTCGTCCCCATCGAGACGACCAGCGACGACCTCGTCGTGCGGCAGGTCCAGCGGCGGGCGAAGGGCTGTCTCGGCTACGTCGTCGGCTCGAAGGAGGCGGGAGAAGCCGTCGTGGTCGACGCAACCAGACAGACCAACCAGTTCAAAGTCGCCGCCCAGGACGCCGGGTTCTCGATCACACGCGTGCTCGATACGCACGTCCACGCCGACCATATCTCAGGCAGTCCGGCCCTCGCCGACGAGATCGGCGTGCCCTACCACCTCGGCGAAGCAGCCAGCGAGCGCGATGTCGAGTACGAGTACGAACCGCTGTCGGACGGCGACGTCGTCGAGGTCGGCGACGTCGAGATCGAGGCGCTGCACACGCCCGGGCACACCTCGGAGATGATGAATTACCTCGTCGACGGCGAACTCCTGTTGACGGGCGATACGCTGTTCGTCGACTCCGTCGGCCGGACGGAACTCCAATTCGGCGAGGACGATGCCTCGCGTGGAGCGGAACTGCTGTACGACTCGCTCCACGAGACGATCCTCAACCTCCCGGACGACACGACGATTCTGCCGGGCCACCTCACCGTCACGAGCGACGGGCGCTACGAGAACGGCTCGCCCGGCGAACCCCTCGATGCCCAACTCGGGGATCTCCGCGAAGAACTCAGCTTCCTCGGGCTCGATCGCGAAGCGTTCATCGAGCGATTAACCGAGGATGCCCCGGAGAAGCCCCCGAACTACGAGACAGTTATCGCCATCAACACCGGCAAAGAGACCGTCGACGACGAGGGCGAGGCGACAGAACTCGAACTGGGGCCCAACAACTGTGCCGCATAGAGAACAACGGTCGCTCTCGCGCCGCAGGCTCCTCCAACTGACAGGGGCAACCACCCTCGGAGCGCTCGCGGGTTGTGCCGGCCAGTTCCCGGGCACCGACGATGGTGAAGGTCGTGAGGTGACGCCACGCTCGACAGTCACGGCCGAGCCAGATACATCCGTCAGCCTCACTGCAGCGTCCGGGACGTTTCGACCAGCGCCCGATACATCGACGGCTAACTGGATGTACGAGGGTCAATTTCCGGGACCGGAGCTGCGTGTTCAGGAGGGTGACGTGCTCAGTGTCGAACTGACCAACGACCTCCGAGAGGAGACCACGATTCACTGGCACGGTATTCCGGTTCCGAATCCGGTCGATGGCGTGCCGAACGTGACCCAAGACCCGATCGCTTCCGGTGATACGTTCACCTACACGTTCCGTGCCGAACCCGCTGGAACGTATTTTTACCACAGCCACGTCGGGCTCCAGCTCGACCGCGGGTTGCTCGGTCCACTGATCATCGAAAAATCCGACCCACACGTCGAGTACGACCGCGAGTACGTCGTCGTCGTCGACGATTACCTCCCTGGAGAGCCACGCCTCCCGTCGGACGGAGGGATGGGTGGCGGTGGTGGAATGGGTGGGGGAAGCGGGATGATGGGTGACGTTCGGCCGCCATACGAGGGACTCCTGATCAACGGTCGACTGCCCGAGGACCCCCAGACGTTCGACGTAGCTGAGGGCGATCGGATTCGCTTCCGGTTCGTGAATGCTTCCAGCGCGACGGTCTTCGGGGTGCGGATCGCCGGCCACGAGATGACGGTGACCCATGCCGATGGCCAACCCGTCGAACCCGTCGACGCAGACTCGTTCGTCTTCGGTGCCGGCGAGCGGTACGACGCCGTCGTCGAAGCGACGAATCCGGGGAAATGGTTCGTTCAGGCGGACGCACTCGACGGGAACGAACCACCAGCTAGAGCCGTCGTCGAGTACGGGTCTGCAGGTGATTCGGGCACCCCACAGCCTCCATCGTCTTCGAGTAACCGATTGCAGTACGGCGACCTACGAGCGGTCTCCGCACTCGACGGTGTGAGCGGGCGTCCCGACCGGACGTTCGATCTGACGCTGTCTCGCGGCAGGGATGAGTACGTGTGGACGATTGACGGACAGGCGTATCCGGACGCCGACCCGCTCCAGATTCGGCCCGGAGAACACGTCCGGATTCGGATGACCAATCAGAGCCCGGTCGTTCACCCGATGCACCTTCACGGCCACTTCTTTCAGGTTGGCAACGCGATCAAAGACACAGTTATCGTCCCCGGACATCGGGGACAGGTAACACTAGATTTCCACGCAGACAATCCCGGCCGGTGGCTGTTCCACTGTCATAATCTGTACCATCTTGATGCGGGCATGGCACGCGTCATTAAATACGTCGAGTGACCGGGTCTCGACGTTCGCTCCCCTTCTCCGCATGGCCGTATAGAGTGAGTTTAGGAGGTGAATAGTATTCCTTTCGACGCGTGTACCACAAACCGTATATGCTATTTCGTAGACTCGGTGCGAAGCTTCCGATAGTTCTCGCGGCGATAGCGGTACTGCTCGTTCTAACGAGTGGTGTCGCCCTCGCCGCTCCCGGTCACGATGATGGGTCGACAGCGACGGACGACGGTCATCAGGACGGTTCCGGTTTGGCGTGGACGGTCAGCATCGCGGGGTTATTCGTAGCAATCACGGCCGTCCCTGCTGCCCCGACGTACTGGTTTGGGAAACAGCGTGACCGCGTCTCCGACCTGGAGAGTATCCATTTCCTCGCAGTGGGGTTGATACTATTCAGTGCGGCCGTCCACCTGTATCTCTACTTCCAGCACGGCGAACTGCTGATGTTATTAGCTGGTGCGGGCTTCCTCGGAGCAGTTGTACTGTTCTTCCTCGGATTCAGTCGTCGGATACTCTACCTCGTCGGGGTCGCCTTCGTCGCGGTACAGCTCGTCCTCTGGGCAGTCAGCGGTATGCCTCATCTCCAGAGTTACGGCCTCCTCGATAAAATCGCACAGGTCCTGCTCCTCGGTGTGCTCGGCTACCTCCTCTGGGGAGAGCAGTTGGCGAACTCAGTATAACACACTGGCCGATACTCCGGGCCACTCGCGTCTGGAGTTTACTTATGAGCCAGCCGCTTTCCGACTGCGAGCGGTTGGACTGGTGTCACGGTGTTCCAGCATTCGCCGAGGCCGTGACGACGGGGTACCGAACTAAACTACAACGCTCTTCCGTAGGAGATTGTTGATACAGCTCTCCGGAGAGGAGTCGGACCAGAAACTGCCCGTCTGATCGCCCAACGACCGGGTTCTAGTCTCACTCAGTTCATCACAGAATCGCAAGACTGCTCTACATCAACAATGTGCTACACAAGAGCGAAACTACAATTCTCTTTGTGGATTGTTCTGTGGGTAAGTTCCAATAACGGCGATCAGTATCCACTGAATACCGTGTAGATGCTTGGAAGCGGATTATATTTAAATTACCTGACCCCAGCACTTACTGTGTACGGAACCGAGTGACCCCATATGATAGATGTATTCGCCATGTCGTCGAACCAAGTTCTTCGATTAGATGACGAAGAAACCCAACCCGTACTAACCGCCCTCTCCTCCGAATCGGCTCGACAGATACTGTCAGTCCTTAACGACCAACCAGCAACGGTTTCAGAACTAGCTGATCATACCGGACTAACCCCTCAAAACGTGTCCTACCATCTCAACAAACTCACCGACGCAGAACTTGTCATCGAAAACGGATCACGAGGGTCTGGTGCGAACGAAGCGACTGTCTACACCGCCGAAAAGAATATTGTTCTCTCGACAGATGACGGTGTCGGCCAGCGCACCCCATTCTTGGGTGTACTGTGTCTCACGATCGTGGCGCTCTTGATTGTCGCTTGTTTCCACTCGTTTACAAATCTTCCAGTGGAGCTTGCTTCGATGGTGATTGGGGAACTGAATCTTCCCGAGATACTATTCTAGAACATCGTTCCACCAACCAGTCAGTGGTTAGTCTATTCTGTAACCACAACCGTCAGCAGACCAAATGGCACGTTGGTTATAGTAGTCGGCATTCTCGCACCGCACGTGAACAATACAGTTACCCAATTCAGGACTGACCGTCTAGTCTAGGTAGCCAAGTTGTCGAAGGTGCTCGTCAACGTCTCTCGCTTCCTTTTGATTGGGCGGCTTCAACGTCGATTCAAACGTCTCTTCGTCAGTGGCTGTCGTCTCGGCCCACGGTACCCGCCGAACCTCTGGAACAGGCACTGCATAGCGGTGCATATACATGCCCCATTCACCGTAGGCATTGCCGTGATCGGCGCTCAGAGCCACCTTCTCGGCGTCTAAATTCTTCAATAGTATTTCGACTTCGTCCAGCACCCAGCGAAGATTATCGAGATATGCATCCCAGACTTTCTCGTAGTCACCGCCGCTCTTGAGATACTCGAACGGTTCAATTTCCCACGGTTCGAGCGTCTCTCGCCCCTCCGCTATCGCTCGCGCGGTGAACGGGTGATGTGGCTGTTCGTAGTGGACGACCAACCGGCGCGGATTTCGT
Organism: Haloarcula sp. S1AR25-4; assembly: GCF_031624555.1. Lineage (NCBI taxonomy): Archaea > Methanobacteriati > Methanobacteriota > Halobacteria > Halobacteriales > Haloarculaceae > Haloarcula > Haloarcula sp. S1AR25-4. The sequence continues at coordinate 57,462 of NZ_JAMQOR010000007.1, forward strand.
TCTCGACCGACGCTAATTGCTCGGTCCGTCACTGGTCGTGGGAGAGTCAACCCGACCGGAGGTGGATCGGCGTATCTCCAGGGCTGGTCGATATATTCGAAGTCCTCGTGGCTGACCGTCTGCCAATCGGTCCACGAAATACCGCGACCGTCTTCGGGAAATTCTCGATTCCAGAGGACGCGCTCGGTGAACGCGTTCGCGGAAACGAGAGCCGTCTGTTCGATATCCGAACGGTATCGTTCGGTGAACGTCTGGGCGATCCACTCAGCAGACGCCGACCCCACCGACCAGATGGTATCGATGTCTCCTATGAAATCATACTCCGGGGCCACCTCCCGGAGCGCATCCACTCGACACGTATCGAGTATGACGAGCGCGTCCCAGTCTCGTTCATAGACGTTGGTCCCGATAGGATATCGGGACAGGACAGACATTGCTGCGCCCACGTACTGGTAATATGCACGCTTGAGTAGGGATGTCACAGGACTAGCTCTCACAGACTAGCAGTATCGTTATTCACTTCGTGTGTCCTTCTGAAAGGCACTAACGCCGAGATTTTTTCCACCAAACCACATTCGAATTAGTAAAACCGTGTCAGATGGCCTAAAAAGAGATTGGTAGTAATTAGCGCCTCTACGTGGAGTTTGGTTTCGCAGACGTAGATAGTCAGTCGTTCCTGAACGCCTTTCACGCTGTCATTCCGCTGGAAGAGTTTCGTCGTGCCACTACCGCTGGCTCTGAACCGTTCCACGACATTGACCGATGGCTACGATTGCCTGACGAATTTAGCTGGGATGGACGGTCTTGTTCCTGAGAAACGATTAGATGGCGCTATACACGTTCTTGGACGTTCTCCTGCGTGGGTTCACACCCATCGCGATAACCCTCGAGCGGTCCTACGACTAACTGAGGCGAAAGACAATGACCAACTACACCATCGGTCGCTGGCTGCTCGTGGCGCTCGCGATCATCGGACTCGCGTTCGCCGCGCCCGTGGTCAGCGCACACGGCACCGACACGGCTGCTGACGACGCGCCCACTGACAATGCTACCGCTGATGACTGGGCGGCCTGGATGGAGGCGCAGATGACCGAGCACATGGGCCCTGGTAGCGTCGAGTGGATGGAATCGCACATGGGTGTGACCGTCGACGAGATGGCCCAGGACATGGCTGACGACGACTACAACGGCGGGATGTACGGACAGGGCCACTGCTGATAGGCCCTGACCGTTTCGATCGCTTCGACCGAATACCGAAACTCACCACCAATTCACAATCATGACGCAATTCACCACTCACCTCGGACGCACTGCTCGTCGACTCGCGCTACTCGCCGTCCCACTGCTGGTCGCAGCGACTGGAACCGCTGCTGCCCACGGTAGTGGGAGCTACGGCGGCGGTATGATGGGCGGCGGCTGGGGCGGTATGGGCGGACTCGGCGGCTTCGGGATGCTCGGCGGCGGGATGTTCCTCTGGCCGCTCCTCCTGATCGGACTCATCCTGCTCTTCGTGTACGGGACTAACCGCGAGGAACCGTCCTCTGGGCAGGATACTGCACTCGCTGAACTCCGCGAGCGATACGCACGGGGTGAACTCTCGGACGAAGAGTACGAGTCCCGACGACGCTCGCTCACACAGTGAGTCCGTCCACCCCCCACGTGCTGTTCCGTGTCTTCCATGTGGATTCGTATCGCCGGCGTGCATTCGCGGGAGGACAGGACAACGAGAGGGTGCCGTTAAACGATGGAGCGATTTGCTGGGTCAGCAAACAGACTTGGCCGGTTATGTCTCCAGCAGCCGTCCAAAGTATTGTGGAGGAAAGGAATGGACATACAAAATATGGGACACAGGATTGAGCTACCCCGACAACAACGATCTCTCTAAATTCGTCAGGAACGGCTCGAGCGATCTGAACAGAACTCAACGTGCGTCGATTCCGGTCACGGACTGGCTCGAAACGCGCGTCACGACAAAACCGACCACCACCACAATGAACGACTCGCAACACAGAGCCCGAATCGACTCACGAAAACAGCGCAGACAGGCTACCGAACGCCGACGACTCCGTGCATTCACCGCCTCAGATGCGTCAGGCGGCGGTGGATTGACCGAAAAAGAAGCAACGAAGCTCATCACGAGCTCGAAAATCAAAAACACCCAATAGACCGATGACGTATACCATTACCACAACGATTGATGCACCGTTCGACGACGTCGTAACCGCAGTCACGACCGCACTAGAGGACGAAGGATTCGGACTCCTGTGTGATATCAACGTCAAAACAACCCTGAAGGAAAAGCTCGATGTCGACGTCGACCAATACCGGATTCTCGGGGCGTGTAACCCTCCACTCGCCCACGAGGGGCTCGCCGAAGAGCCAGAATTGGGGGCCCTGCTCCCGTGT
>NZ_JAMQOR010000008.1:0-52551 GCF_031624555.1 Haloarcula sp. S1AR25-4
ACCATCGAGAGCCACAATCGAAGTTTGCAGATCTCGACGGCCCCTTCATCAATGTCTACCCCGTAGAGATTATTCAGAATAACTGTCCGCTTCGCGTATAGCGAGGGCCCTCCCTGTCCTTTATTGACCTCTTCTAACTCATCACGTGTGCGGGAATCTAACTCCCACCCCTTATTTTCACTTTCGAGTTGCTGGAAGTACTCGAGACACTGCATATAGATATCCACCAACACATCCTGTGCAGCGAGCAGAAACGCACCACTACCAACTGCTGGATCAAGGACATGCGCCTCTTTCAGTATGTCGTGATACAGCGTTTCGACGTGCTCCGTGTCTACGTTCTCAGTGGGTACCTGCTGAGTCATCGTTCCGCCATCTGCTAATGCCACTTCACTACTACCGGATTCTACACTCGGGAACCCGAATACGTCGTCAATTTCGTTGTATTCGGCATCTACGACGTCATTGAGTTGGTCAAGCAGGTACGGGTGAATCGTCCGGCGGGACATGAAGCCGGTAATCTCCTCAGGGGTGTAGTAGGCGCCCATCTCTTTCTGGTTGACCGTCTGTTCGAAGATATGCCCGAGAATGGCAGGCGAGAGGTTCTTCGGATCAACGATATCAAGGCGTTCGTCCACATTCCAGTTCCACCCCGACAGGAAATTCAAGATCTCGTCGAAGAGCTTGTTCGTCTCCTGAGCTGACTCACCAAGCTTTGCGTCCGAGAACTCTTCCTCAACAGGGTTTTTGGCAAACAGTCCACCGTTCAAGTACGGGAGGCTACCGAAGTCGGGGTTCTGCTTATCTTCTGCAAGGTAGTCGAAGAACAGCGGCTGATAGAAGTTTTCGTAACGGTCTTCGCCGTCAGCCACTACCTCGCTAGGCTGTTCGTGAAGGTAGTTTGGGTTCCGGTCTAGCAGGCGCTTTTCCTGTATGAAGTACAGGAAAATCATCCGATCAAGGATAACTTGCACGTAGCGTTGCTTCGCATCGCCCCGGTCACTTGGGATACCGGAAACTTCCTGAACGAGCTCGGTGCGGAGGTCTTCGAACTCCTCGTAAAATTCTTTGACTACTTGTTGCGTATCGTACAGCGTATCATAAATTGCAGCTGAGGAACCGTATTCGATCGAATTGAGCTTCTTCAGAACGGTGTTCTTTTCTCCACTATCTCTTGTGAACTGTTCTTTGGTGAACGAGATTTTCTGATGCTTGATACGACCGTGCTGCTGACCTTCCCAACTGCGCGTTCGGGTGAGAAAAGTAAATTCATTGAATTCGTTCGTGGCGACGAGGTTCGTGTGTCGGGAACGGTTGTCTGGTTTGAAGTCGGTCGCTGATTCACCAGGGCCTGCGTTGACGAGTACAACGAATTCGTCATCGGCTAGTTGAAGGACAAGTTCGTTGTCCTCTCCGAGATTCCGACGGGGTTTCAGTCCACGTTTCTCAAACGAGTCAGCGATATCCTGTAGAGAGTCCCAGCTCGCGATATCGGTCGCGGTGATTTGCTGGAGAGCCATGGGTCATTGAAGAAATCATAACGTAATGAATGTACGGATAGCAACGATTCAGTAGAGTTCTCACGAAGTCTTTTCCCACAGAACCCATCTCAATTGATTAATCCAGTTTGGCTATCGCTATCTGAGGTCCGGTAATGCAGCTGAGCTAAACCCCATAATTGCGTTATGATAACTAACCAAACGTGATTACTGTGGGGTAGACATTGATGAAGGGGCCGTCGAGATCTGCAAACTTCGATTGTGGCTCTCGATGGTCGCGGATATCGAAGACGAGCCCAACGAGGTCGAACCGCTGCCGAATATCGATTTCAATATACGCCAGGGGAATACACTCATTGGGTTCACGGATGTCGAAGAAGTAGCCACTAAGAGTGGGGATGCATCTCTTTCGAACTACGGCGGTGGAACTGGGACTGGAATCAAAGAGATGTACGAAGGGGTGATCGAAGCCATTGAACGTCACCAAGATGCGACAAGCTCTAAAGTCGCTACAAACGCGCGGAAGCTAGCAGAATCCCGGATTGAGTCTCACAGTGAGAAACTGAATAAAAAAATTCTCGACCAGTTCCACGATGCGGGTATCGAGGAGATTGGTGAAAAGACACTAGAAGAATATCACCCGTTCCATTGGGTGATTGAATTTCCTACGATCTACCGAGATGGTGGGTTTGACATCATCATCGGAAATCCACCCTGGGACGTACTCACACCGGATCGAAGTCACTTCTTCCCCAAGTACGACGAGCGGTTCAGAACCCGACTTCCAAGTGAAAAAGACAGAAAAGAGGAGGAGCTTCTATCGAATCCTGACATCGCAGCTGAATATGAAGAATTCAAGAAAAATATGCAGATTCGGTCCGATTATTATAACTCATCAGACCAATATAAACTGCAGAAACCGACAGTTGGTGGCCAGACAGTCGCAACCGAAACCGATCTCTCACTGTTGTTTTTTGAGCGAGTTACGCAGTTAGCTGGTTCAAACTCGTATGTAGCGCAAATCATGCCTGGCAATTTCTTCCTTGGGGCTACTGCGAAGGATCTCAGAAGGTATCTGATTGATAAGACCAGTGTAGAACACTTTGTGCAGTTTGAGAATAATGGGATTTTCCAAGGGCTACATGGACAATATAAATTCGCGATTTGTACATTCAAAAACACCGGAGCAACTGAGAATGTGGAAGGTGGGTTCGCTGCTGGCGATACATCGATACTCCGGAACTTCGACCAAAACTCGATTAATATCCCAGCAGAGGTTCTGCTTGAATACTCGCCCGAGTCACGTATCTTCCCCTTCTTCCGGTCACAAGAATTGATCGACTCGCTGTCTAAATTCGTAGACCACCCTCCAATTGGAGAGAAAGTTGGAGACGATTGGTTTGTCTCTTTGTACATGAAGGAGCTTGACCGGGCAAATGACTCCAATCTCCTCATAGAACAACAAGAGGACGGCGATTACCCAATTTACGAAGGAAAGAATATGCACCAGTTCGCCTATGATGACACCTCCGTCTTTGACATCAACCCTATATCTCTCTGGGGAGTGGACGAAGGCGATCCAGACCGAAGTGCGAAACACAGAGTTCGGATGAAGAACTTCCGGTCACGTGATCCTGATGCAAGTTTGAAAAAGGCAATCTACAACAAATTCGATGGATCAGGCTCGCAGAAGTCGTTCGTCAACGATCTGCTTGAGCAACATGGTCGACCAGAACTATCAAAGGAAGATGTGCTGCTTGACTGCACGAAGTACCGAATCGCTATTCGAAAGATTACGAATAGCACCAATGAACGGACATTAATCGCGGGGGTCATTCCAAAGGACACCGTCACTGTACACAGCATCGCCACAGTCCGCCCTCATGTTGTGGAACCAACAGAGGATGATCTCGGTAATTACCCGATGCACAGCGCCTACGAAGAGGTGTTTACCGATGAGGAATTATTCGTCGTTCTTGGATTATTGAATAGCATCCCAATCGACTACCTGATGAGGACAAAGATCGACACCAATATCGTCCAATACAAACTTAATGAGACGCAACTTCCTCGACTCACTGCCGGTGACAACTGGTTCAATTGGATTTCTCAGCGTGCGGCGAGACTGAATTGCTATGGAGACGAATTCTCCGGAATGCGCGACCGCCTCGGTGGTATTGATCCAGCTACTGATGCAGAAAAACGCCGGGAGTTACAAGCAGAGATCGACGCTGCTGCATTCCATGCCTATGGGATGAACGAAGAAGAGACAAGATTCATACTCAATGATTTTTACCAGGTAGACAATCCAAAGCTAATGGATGATCCCTATTTCGATCTCGTGTTTGAGAAGTACTCCGAGTTAGATGAAGAGGGGCCTTACCCGTAGGTCCCCTCACTATAGGTTACCGAACTTAGTCAGGTTCCGATAACGCCCCAACACATTAGTCTGGCCTGTACCTCGCTTTCGCCTACGAGTTTAGCTTGGTACTCTGTTGAACTTTCTACGTTTTCTTCAAGAAAGAGTTCAAGCTGCTTCAAGAATTCTACGGGGGGCCACTCAGGGAACGAGTCATACTGATCGTTATGCCGAAATGTATTCCGAAGAATTCGGTCTTCGTCAGTATTTGCTAACTTCACATCTTGAAGCGTCTCACGAAGGTCACTAGCCCACTCTTCAAGGGTCTCGTAGTCATCTCTCTGAACAGATATCTCACCGTGGTTTGGCTGTAGGTAGTGAGCAATAAAATCGAGGATGGTCTCTTGCTCTTTCGAGAATGCCTCCCCCTGCTTGAATGCACCTTCGACTTGCCCTTCTCGAATCGCTTCCAAACGGTCATCGAGAACATCCTGGATTGCCTCACGGTTTGACAGCACGTTCTCAGCGTCTCCAGTGATCGGTTCACCACCTACCGATGGATCAATCTTGAGCGTACCAACAGGACGCTCCTTTACGTCGTCAGTGAACGGTTTGTAGTAGAACCCCCGACGAACACGCCCAAGTGGTGGGTTGTGATCTTCGTCATCAAACCAGAGGTGAGCAAGAGCAAACACGCCGGGCCGTGGCCCTACATCGTGGTCGGTTACGTTCGTGTACAGGCGTTCGCGCTCCTCTGGGGCCTCTTCGAAGTAGTCTGCCGCGTATTCAAAGTCGTCTTCTGAAAGTCCGAAGTCCTCGTTCAGTTCCTTCTTGAGCAAGAATCGCTCGTAGGCCGCGTGCTCGTTACTCCCCGCATTTCGAAGGAGGGGATTCTTACTCGTGTCATCAAGCTCGTTCACGTCATCGATTTCTCGGGACTTCTGAAGCGAGTCTTCGATCTCATCCACCTGAAGTTCACCAATCGTCTTTTCGGTGTCGACACCCGTCTTCTCCAGAATCTGGTCCTCATTCGGGTCTAGAATATTATTCTCTTTCCCGACGATGAGCGCGATGTCGTTGATCTTTGCCTGCAGCCGCTTCAGGAGCTTAATCGCAGCTTCGATATCTCCATCAGGATAGAAGTTGTGGACGTACTTCTCCTCAGTACTCCCGATCCGGTCGATACGCCCCACACGCTGAACGATCCGCATCGGATTCCACGGAAGGTCAAACGAAATTTGAACTGCGACGTCCTGGAGATTGACCCCCTCGGATAGGGTATCGGTTGCCACGACGTACTGTAGTTCCGATTCACCGGACTCAGCCAGCGTTTGCTGATACCCCGAGGCCTCCGGTGCAAATCGCTTGATAACGTCTTGTTTGTTGTCGTCACCACCTTTGACGACGGCACTATTCGCCTCTGTTACCGGGGAGTCAGGGTTGTTGAGGAGCGTTCGATGAACGTAGTCCGCGGTGGCACGGTACTGGGTGAAGACGAGGACCTTCTCGTCATCGTATCCATAGAGTACGTCCGCGAGCCGCTCAACCTTCGGGTCACGAAACTCCCGTAACGAGAATACCGCCTCATAGAACTCCCGCGTCGCCTCATCGACGTCAGTCAGGTCACTTTGCGGGTAGAGGATCGGGTTTAATTCCTCTTCGGGGACGTCCGGAAGGACACCGACATTATGATCGTGAAGCCACTGCCGTGTCGAAACAGCTTGATCGCTCAAATCGCCAGAATCCTGTGCGATATCGCCGATGAACTGGGACAAGAAGTAGGCGAGAAGCGTCAAGTCCTCTCGAATGTACGTCTTCACCTCACCGATTGTCGCATCCGTCAATTCGTCTGGGGTATCACTCTCAGCTTCCTCATCGGCACGAACAGCGGTCGTATCGAATCCGAACTCTTCCAGTGTCTGTTCAAGGTCTTCGGCGGCATCACTCCCCTCCACAAAGTCATCAAGCGTCTCAGATTCTTCGTCGTTCTGTGCCGCGCGCAGCATATCGATTTGCTCGTCTTCTGGAAGCCCATCAAGGAGGCCGAGAAGTTGCCGTTCACTCTGATGAAGGGTTTCAATGGACTGTACGAACGCGTACGTCGAAGATTCCAGCCGCTTGAGCAGATTCAGCTTGTATAACGCTTTTAGTGTGCCACCTGCTTTCGGGTTCTTCACCGTGATATGCGGGAGGTGAAGCGCGTCCATTACGTCCGGCAACATTCGGTATACCGGCTGGTACGCCGCAGGGAGCGAGTATTGCTCCTTGCTTAGCGTTGGGGGCTTGAAGCTCATTTCGAAGTCCTCCCCATCTTGGATCTGGTCTTTGACGTGCTTCCGCGTTCGAAGCACCATCACTTCGTTCAGAATCTTCGAGATCTCCTCCGAGTGCCGCTGAAGTTGCTCGGTGATTTTCCGTTGTTCTTCCTCACTGGCTTCCTCCTTGCCAGCAGCGATCTTCTTCCGAGCCTCCGAAAGCTCGATGTACTCTTCGAAGGCATCGAAATCCAGTGACGCCTTGTTCCGTAGTTCCTCAGGACTAGTGAACAGACTAATGAGATTCTCTAAGTCGGTCGCTGAATTGTTGATCGGTGTTGCTGTCAGCATTATCATCGTCTTCCCGCGGAGCTGTCGCAGATTTGCATGTCGACGAGTTCCCTTGTAATCGTCCTCGTCATTAGGGTCCGGCCGCCACTTGCCGTGGTTCCGGAACCGATGAGCTTCGTCAATGAGTATGACATCGAATCTGTCTTTGAGGTCCTGTACCTCCTCATACGCGAGATTCTGGAACTTGCTAATGCTCATCACCTCCAAGTGAGTCCCATCGACTTCGAGGCCGAAATACGGATTGCCGTCTTCATCAGTATCGTCTTGAAGAAGGTCTCCCCACTGTTCGGTGAGGTTCGCAGGTACAATGAGAAGGCAGTGATCCCCTCGTTGACGGTAGTCGTGAAGAAGTTCACCGCCAATGAACGATTTCCCGAGCCCGACGGAGTCAGAGATGATACAGCCGTTGAACTGGGAGAGTTTCTCCTTCGCGCTTTCGTATCCGAGTGTCTGGAAGTAGTACAGCGGGCTATCCCGGATGTTGACGTTCCCGCTCAGTTCGTCGTATGCGAGAAGTTTGTACAGCTCGAATGGTTCAATGTACGTGCCTAAGTCATCAGCCGTCTCTTCATCATCTGGTTTCTCTTCCTGGTGATCCTGCCAGTCTTGGTACTTGTCGCTGTTCTCAATGATCCGGATGATCTCTTCGCTGAAGTCCTCGGCATTGGCCCACTGGTTATCGTACCAGTCTTCGAACGCCTCTGCTTCAGGACGGTCTTGACTCGTAAGGTTTAGTTCGATATTGTTTCGGTGGCCACTCGCGGTGAAGTTTGAAGACCCGACAATCGTCGCACAGGGACGCGTATCCGTATCGTCGTCAGCTGCCCAGTCATCATCGTCCTGTGGCGCTCTAAATGAGGCTCCTTTGGCGTGGAAGTAGCCGTTCTCTGGATTTCGCACACGGACGCTAACCTTGTCTTCGGCTATGAAGTCTCGCAGCCGGTCCAACCGTCCTAACTGCGCGTTGTTGAGCTCCTCGATGCTCTCTTCGACCTCATCTTTGAGCTCGTCACGTAGGCTTTGGCCCTCTCCGATTTCATCTGCTGTATTCCGATTCGTTTGTCGCCCCATCAAGATACGAAGGGGCGCGTGACCAAGTTCGTCTGGGTCGGCGAGTTGTTCGAGATCTTCTCGATACAGATCGAATCCAGAAAGGTAGAAGTAGCCGGTAGCGATTCGTGCTTCTTCGATTTGTGGGATGATCTTCCTGTAGACATCTTCGACAGTCCGGTTGGCGTTATCGACGAGAGGAGGGAGAGAAATCATCGTGTTGCCGAATGTATCCCTCAAGGTGACTTAGTATTTGGTGAGAAAAATTGAGTCGTCTATCGGCTCACCATTGACAGAATTATGTAGTGGTAGTGTGCAATTCAGGATGAAACCGAGTTTATGAGAGATCGGAATTGGCGAGGGAGGCTCTCTACGTGGACTCATTCCCTCATAGTTCGATATGTCCTTCTTACGATTACCGCGGTCGCGGTAGCTGCGCCACTGACCTCCCCCCTCACTCCGACTGTCGAGTTCGAGAAAGGCGTCCACGAACGAAAATACCTCCGGAAATAAGAATGACGGACCACCAGTACGAAGAGGGTGATTGCGTCCGAATCGATATCCCTGACGAGACGGACCCTGACTACGATCGGTACCACGGTCGTCACGGCGAGATCGTCGCTATCTTGGAGGACGATGCTGGCGTCGTCACAGGCGATTCTCGCGATGCTGTTCTGTATCGTGTTCAGCTTGAGGATGGAACGAAAACTGATGTCCGGTGGCGGGATCTCCGGCCATACTGAGGTGTCGTTCTAACGTAATTCCGGAAGTTCCCGGAAGCCTGTGTTTTCCACAAAATGAATCGCGTTACAGCTCGGGGAGAATCACAGATGGAACGGGACTAACTGAATCGTTTCCGGAAATACCCCAGTCACGTTTTTAGTACTAGCCAGAAAACCAGTCTATCAAGCAAAGATGATCCGCGATGCTCGCGTTCTCCGCACCGGGTTCGTTCCTCGGGAAGTTGAGCATCGCGACGCCGAAGTCAACCACCTCTCCAGCGTTCTTGAGCCCATCACGAACGGAGAGCCCGCCGACACGGCCATCGTCACTGGACCCAGCGGCGCTGGCAAGACCTGTATCTCGAAGTTCGTCACCGAACGACTCCGGGAAGAGGTCCTCGACGTCGAGACCACCTACGTCAACTGCTGGCGCAACTACACCCGGTTCCGTACGCTCTACCAGATCCTCGACGACCTCGGCGCGACCATCGACATCCACCGGCAGTCGACGCCCCATGACGAACTCGTCGATCGCCTCCAGCAGCATGACGGCCCGCGAACCGTCGTCATCCTCGACGAGGTCGATCAGCTCGAAGACCCCAGCGTCATCTACGACCTCCACAGCCTCCCGCAGTTCGCGATCATCTGCATCGCGAACAAGGAAGAGGAGCTGTTCAGCCGCGTCGACGACCGCCTCGTGAGCCGGCTGCGCTCCAGCGAGCACGTCCGGATGGACAAGTACCACGACGAGCAGCTGTACGATATTCTGAGTGCGCGGGCGAAGTGGGGACTCGACGAGGACGTCATCACCGACGACCAGCTCTACCGAATCGCCGACGCAGCCGCCGGCGACGCCCGCCTCGCAATCGGCATCCTCCGAACGGCCGCCGGCAAGGCCGATCGCGAGAACCACGAGCGCATCACCGACGACATTCTCCTGAACGCCGCCGAGGATGCTCGGGCCCAAATCAAACAGAAGAGCCTCGATTCACTCACGCCGCATCAGCGGGTGGTCTACGAGATCGTTCGCGAGCACGGCCCGCTCGGACCGAGCGAGATTCACGAGGCCTATACAGAGGAGGTCGACGACCCACGGACGAAACGGACTATTCGCACGTACCTCTCGAAAATGGAGCAGTACAACCTCCTCGAGGCAGAAGGCACAAGTCGGGATCGGGAATACTCGCTCGTCGACTCGGCAGCTGCGTCGCCAATGTAGTGACGAGGGAGTCTACTCCGATCCGCAGCAGGATTCGCCGAGGCCCGATTATTTGTGGTCAAGCAGCTCGACAACCTGGCGTCGTCGTTGGCGGGATTGTTGACTCGGATCGAGATCTCGTAGACAGCCAAATATCCAGATGTAGCGTCGACAGACAGACTGTACCCGTCTAACCCTGGGTGGTCAGAAATTCATCGCTTTTCGATACTGGTGATATACAAACCAAATCCCGAGTGCAAGCGGCAAAATAAAATAGAGAAATGTCGGATTTCCCCTACTCACGTATGCTGGGATGTGGAGCAAGCTGAGGGCGCAAGCTGCTGTCATACCTATGATAATCGGCGGCTGTATCTTTTTTGCCCAAGTGATCCGGCGAGAGGGGCCTCCTTGAATCACCTCGTAAAACATCAACGTGGATACAATGAGGAGAATACCCTGTTGAACCGGTGCCTGTGAGAGAATTTTTGGAACAGTCACTGGGTCACTAACAAGCGCAATCCCGAGTAGTGTGATTACAGAATAAATTCCAGATCGAGCCCGTTTTAGTGTGGTTGCATAAACACCGACACTCCCAATTAGCAGGCCCGCAGTAAGGACTGCAGTGGCACCGAGATAGCCTTCGATAAGTGAGTTACTGAAAAACAACCAGGTCCCACTATACAGCGCTGAGAGCGTGAAACCCACTGTAGGTTGCCAAGGTGAAACTTTCTCAAGTGATAACGAGAGAAATCCGGCAGAAGTTACGAGGAGGAAGGCAATCCACAACACCGCGAGAAGGAAGGTAAACGAGAGATTCATAGAAAATCTCGGAGGAGCCATAACACGCCACTCAAAAACGGCCAAAGTGACACCGATCAGTATGAAGGGCCCGACAGTAGCAACCGTCGAACGACCGAACTGATGTGGTTGTGTCCATAATGCTGCAACGATCTTATCCGGCCATAATCCACCAATCAGCGTCGTGATGAACGATTGTAAGCGATCTGGCTTATCGTATGTCGCTTCCGGATCAAGGTTCTCCGGTTCCTCTTGGTCTGTAATAGAGATTCGACTGATTTCTTCAGCGTTGATATAGATATATCTCCCCAGTGGATGCTTTTTTACTATTTCACCCGCGTCGTTATCAACGAGACGAGTTGGAGAACGGAGTAAGATACCGGCCTCATCTGCAGTATCGCGCTTAATCCCAGCTTTCCCACGAAACAATTCTCCTGATTTCGTCCGAACATCCACGCGTTTGCCCGGGGCAATATGATCAAAAAGTAGCTCTCGATTTGAGTCTCCAGCAGTAATTCGAACTTCATCGAGAAAATTGTACGCGAAAGCCCCATACAGCGCGCCAATAACCGAACTCAGTACAAAATGGCAGGCATATCCAAACGCGAGTCGTTCCAACCGCAGTCCTGTTTCACTCCCAGGAGGGAGCTGAGTCGATTCAGAACTGGTGACTGGCTCAACACGAACAATATCGGGGATCAGAGTGAGGTCATTCGTTAAGAGGAAGACGATTGCATACAGAATCGCAACAGACAGCGTGCTAATTATCCAACTGTACGCAACCGTATCTAATCGATCATAGTCGTCTGTCCGACGAGCAACATACTGTCGAATTTTGAGCCCTGCATAGCCCGGGAGAATGAACACTGGGAGCAGGAGGACCGCAACAACATTCGGAAATGAAAACCCACCCAGCTGCAATACCAAGAACGGCTTCCCAAACAAAGATGGTCACCCAGATCTCGCGTTACCGCTTCGAATTAATCGTATACTCAGGATATGCTTCATAGACCTCATCAAGCAATTCCAACAGTGGTATCGAATTGAATTCGTCAAGGACCGCGGAGACGCGACCTCTCATATCCTCATCAGTCAATATATCAGTGTCTGCAATTGCATCCTCATCTTCGTCAGACCAGTGGTAGACCTCTTTCTCGTTACCGGCCGGAGTTTCTTTGATTTCACGCTGGATAGTCCCCTGCTTTGCAAGCTCGTCTAACCAGTCATGGAGTTCTTTTGAATATGGCCCATAGTTGTGTGGTTTGTAGTCAAACTTCTCGTCGTCACTTATTTCGTCCATATTCAATAGATCGCCCTCTTGGAGCAGGAAGACTAGCTTCTGAAAACGGGTGATTCCCTGGATTTCATTGTCACTGGCCAATTTCAGCAGTGCTAATGGAATCGCCCGCTTCGTTTCGTTTGTCGGCTGCCCAAGGTTCAACATAGTCGTTCACCCCGTATCCATAGCCGTATACGGTACTGTTAGCGGATACTACCTAGCACGAGTTTGTGGGCGCGTAAAAAAGTATCTGGTGGTGGATCATTTATATACACATAGATAGTTGCTTCTGATTCGGAGCCCAGAAATCCCGCCGGAACACAACGAAATTGCTGAAATCAGGCTTGAAGTAGTGTTCAGGCAGCAAGTCGATCGAACAGTAATGAACGGCCTTGTTGAAACCCTCTTGCAGTCGTGCGGTTTCGTACAGCGGCAGGTTTCGGCTGCTTCGGTCGAGAACAGTCAGTAGAGAGTCTCTCTCGAATGTCAACAGAGAAGGGTTTCAACAGAGCCTAATGAACGGAACAGATGATTCACCACGGCGCTGGTCTCCTGTATCTGGCTGACTGTCATAGTTCTACTTCCTTTGTAACCCCGCAATCATCGCTCAGCAGGGTCAACAATCTCCTACGCAAGAGCGACCTTTGGTAAGTCTTGGACGTGCTCAATATTTTAACCAACAAACTTTCTCGATAATTCGGAGTGTTGGTTAACCAGAACAGCAGTGGATAAGCCTTATTCTGGAAACCTTCTTGGAAACAGTCAATCGTTCGTGGAAATACGACGACAGAGAGCTGGTTGCTATCTATCTCGTGCCTTCCCTGAAACACGGAAGCGCCACGCCGCGGCTTATCGGGAACGTAGTCAACTAGTCGAGTATGGGAGAACACTCAACGTCGAACCGATTGGCGGTGGACCAGCCGACACGGGGCGCAGACCGCAATCGGTCCCTTGCTGACCAGGCCGATCCGGCTACGGACGAGATGCTGCTGCCGCAGTTCGACGACGGCATCACCCTGCTCGACGTCGAGGGAGGCCGCGGCGTCCCGATCCTGCAATCGCTCGTGCTCGACCATCTCCTCCTGCACGACGGGCCCGCCTTCTGGGTCGACGCAAATGGTCACGCGACGACTACGACACTCGCCCAGATCGCGCCCAGTCAACGGCTACTCAACCGAATCCACGTGGCACGCGGATTTACCGCCTACCAGCACTACGGCGCCGTCTGTGATCTCCCGGAAGCGGTGAACAAGTCGATCCAGACGTCCACCGCCGATGACGGGGCGGCCGGTCGAGGGGCGCCAAGGCGTGACGAGAACACGTCGCCCCACACCCCCGCCCTCATCGTCGCGCCGGCCGTCGACGCCCAGTACCGCGCCGACGATACCCTTGGCGAGACCCACGCAAAAACCCTCCAGACCCGAACTCTCGCCCGGTTGGCGACCTACGCCGATGGGTACGACATCCCGGTGCTCGTTACGCGAAACGAACGAAACGAATTCACCGAGCCAGTCGTGACGGTCGCCGACCATCACCTCGAGTGCGAACAAACTCGGATGGGCCCACGGGTCGTCGGCGAGGACTTCGAGACGCTCGTCTATCCCGTCGACGACGGCGCGTACTACCAGACGACGTTCGCGTACTGGCGGCAGCTGCTCGCGGCACGCGCCACGCAGGTCGGCGTGGAACCGACGACGTCGACGCCGACTCCCGAGGGCGTTGGGACGGGCGTCACAGCTGACGGTGAAACGGTGGCGGCTACCGCGGATCCCCTGCTCGATGCATGGACGGCGACAGGGACAGGAGGGCGATAGCGATGGGACGCACGAACCCGACGTACCGAGATGCACTGCGGGCCATCGAAGAGCGCTGGGCAGAGTTCCGGCAGGCACTGCGGCGTCGCGACCAGCCGCGCTTCGACCGGCTGTTCGAGTACGCCCGCAAGCACGCCGACGCGAGTGGGCTGTTGAACCACCAGAACCCGCTGCTGCCGGCGCTGCTCAGCATCGATCTCGAACAGGAGGCCCGCCTCGACGACCACGAAGAGCGCCTCGGGGAACTTGAGACCGCACTCAAAAACAAGGGCGGAAGTACCGAGAGGCAGTCTGGTCACGACTCCAATGACCGGGAAGTTTGATTATGGGAGTATACAATAGGACAGATATGGCAAACAAAGAGCAAGAAGAGAATCCCTTAGCGGATTTGTATGTCGATGCCAGTGAGGATCGGGAAAGAATACGGGACGCGATCTCAGGCTTGATCGGAATTGATACCGAAACCGCAAAGCCAGTCCTGCGCGAAAAGTTCAGTTCCTCAACATCGAAGAAGCAGTTTACAGCGCTTCTACTGTATCGGCGAGCCTTACTGAGCCTTGATGAGCTTGAAGAAGAGGAGACAGTCGGGCAAGACTCAACCTATTTTGCGGACCTGATTGGTGTTGACGACAGTACCATCCGACACGCAGCGACCGATCTGGATTTTGTCGTTAATGACGACGAACAGGGAGGGTACCTCATTCCGCCTCATAAGACCCATCAGGCTACGAAATGGCTTAATTCAGGCGAGGAAGATTGATGAGTTACGCGACACCCCGAAAGGACGCCTCCGTAGGAAATCTACTCTCTCTGTGTGAAATTCTTCGAGAGGGCCCCCTCCCTCGCGAGGAAATATATGAGGAGGCAGACATCGGGCGAAGTTTAGTTGGCGATACAATTGAATACGGGAGTCGACTGGGATTCCTAACGGACTCGGAAGAGGAAATTAAAGCGACTGAACGGGGGATTGGTGCAAGCTATTGCGACGAGGGGGATAGTGATCTTGAAGAACACATCATAGAAGGGCTCAGCGAGCATGATCTCTACAGAGATGTACTCGAAACTCTGGCTCCAGAAGCACAAGACAGCGGGGTAATTACAAAGAAAGATGTCCTCCGGACCTTCCGAACCGAGATGGGATTGAGTGGGAGTGAAAGCACGTTAGGAGATGCTGCAATTACTTTCCTGCAAACACTCGATGCTGGTGGGTGTGGGGACTATATCGTCGGTCGACGTGGAAAAGAATCTCGGGTAGAGGTTACGGAGGACTTCGAAAATATCGTAGAGAAGATAACAACCGTAGATACTGAAATTGGACAGAGTGACCGAGACGCGTCTCCGAAATCGAGTGCTAATCCCGAAGTTGAACCAGACACCTCCGAGAGGGATATCCCATCTCATCGAAGTCCGAATCAGGACGGGAGGGGCCAACACAAGTCAGTGAATCGAACTCAATCAGACTCGTTCACTGTCAGTCTAGAATTGAGCGGTGATGATGAACCCGAGAGTGTTGAACAACTGATTCTCGCAATACGTCGCGGTCTCGAGAAGGATCTCAGCAACGAGTTAGCGAATACGGGTGGAGTAGGGGGTGATTCTGCAAACAATCAAGATTCTGAAGAGGATTCAGACTCTACAGATCAATCACTAGATTCTTTCATGAGTCAGGATACGACGAATGAGGAAAACGGAGGCGAATAGCGAGGAAAGGTCCAAAATATGACAGAAATAGTATAGTTTTTACGTTAACAGCCCGTGGGTTCTCCTAAGAATGGCCTATGTCTAATCAGGCCGCTTCCGGGAGTGAAGCTTCGGAGGCGAGCTCCCAAGATGAAATCCAGATTAACGAAGCGGGAGACACTCTTCCCGTCGTCGAAGTTCTTACTGGAAGAGGGGTGATTTTAGGCAAATCAGGCAGCGGGAAGAGTAACACGGCAAGTGTCGTCGTAGAGGAACTGCTCGAAGACGGCTATCCAGTACTGATCGTCGATGTCGACGGGGAGTACTTCGGGCTCAAAGAGGAGTATGAACTTCTACATTTAGGAGCGGACGAAGAGTGTGACTTGCAGGTCGGGGCTGAGCATGCAGAGAAGATCGCGGAACTCACCCTCGAGGAGAACATCCCCGTCATTCTCGATGTGTCCGGGTATCTCCACGAAGAAGACCAGAAAGAACTAATCAAAGAAGTCGGGCGACATCTCTTCGCGAAAGAAAAAAAGCTGAAGAAACCGTTTTTATTCCTTATTGAAGAGATTCATGAGTATATCCCAGAGTCGGGGCTCGACGATGCTGGGCAGATGCTCATCAAAATCGCAAAACGAGGGCGAAAACACGGTCTCGGGCTCTGTGGCATCTCACAACGTCCCGCAGATGTCAAAAAAGACTTCATCACCCAGTGCGACTGGCACGTTTGGCATCGTCTGACCTGGGAGAATGACACGAAGGTTGTACGCAGAGTCTTGGGGCCGGAATATGCGGAGACAGTCAAAGACCTCGATGATGGTGAAGCGATCCTCCATACGGACTGGAATGACCAAATCAGGCAGGTTCAGTTCCGTCGAAAGTATACCTTTGACGCAGGGGCGACACCGGGGCTGGAGGAGATCGAGCGGCCGGATTTGAAATCTGTCAGC
Source organism: Haloarcula sp. S1AR25-4 (assembly GCF_031624555.1). Lineage (NCBI taxonomy): Archaea > Methanobacteriati > Methanobacteriota > Halobacteria > Halobacteriales > Haloarculaceae > Haloarcula > Haloarcula sp. S1AR25-4. The sequence continues at coordinate 15,959 of NZ_JAMQOR010000008.1, forward strand.
AACGATATCCTCTCGGAGCTGGAAACGATATCCGAAAGGAAACAGGCCGAGCAGAGTGAAATAGAACGCCTCCGATCTGAGCTGGAATCGCGTGAGGAGCACATCAATGAACTTCAAGAAGAATTAGAGAGGTCTCGTGATGTTAGTGACCTCGCAGAGCGGTTTACTGAAGCTCTCGTTGAGGCTGATGGCCAAAGAAAATCTTCGGAGACGATTGAGGAAACCGTTGAAGAGATTCGGGAAGAAAAAAACGAGCAGATACGTTCGCTACAGGAGGAGAATCAGAAGCTCCGCCAGGAGAACCGAGAGCTGCACAACCGAATTCAGGAACTTGAGGAGGCCGCCGATCACGTCGAAAGCATCGAGGCCCTCAACGAGAATATCGAAGAAGTGTCAGAAGCGTATCTTCGATTGGGTGAAGCACTCGGTCTGGACCCTCAAGAGAAAGAGATAGAACAGCTCCAAGAGCGCGTTCAAACGCTTCAAAAAGAGCTGTCGGCGCAATCAAACCCTACAACCGAGCAGCCCAGCGAAACGGCCGAGAAGAGTGTTCATACCTATCAAGAATTCCTGAGTGACGAAGCCATCCAAGACAAAATCACGTCTGCAAAGGATGATGCAACGTCACCTCGGTACGTTGAGGGGGTCATCACAGCCATAATGGCGCATAATGAGTCAGTTACCTACGAACAAATCGCCGATGAGCTCAATATTAGTTCCACAGGCCATGTGGCCTCTGCAGTCAATGCTCTCCATAGTCGGGATGTCGTAACGAAATCAAAGAATGGTCGGGTCACAGAAGTCGACCTGAATATTGACGATCTCGATGAAATTCGTGCCGCTGCTGCTCGTCGAGAGGCCTCAGAAGAACTCATAAGCAGTATCTGACTACGGCGTAGCGGCTTGATTATCAAGCTCTGCTGACAGAACTAATTCTCCCTGGGTCTCGTCTTCTGCAATCTCAGTGTACGTGAGCCAAGGGACGAGTCGATTGGCACGAGTTTGAACGGTGACCTCACTCCATCCTTTAAGGTGGGTTTCTGAAACCCGATTCATCACAGTTTCCGCACTGAACCCCCCGTCTGGAGCTTCTTCACAGAATGCTTGAACTAACGGGATCTGTAACAACTCATCAGCGAGTATCGATTTCCGGTTGCCAATGCTGGATTGTTGCAACTCTCTTCCTCGGTCAGTTACAACCGGACCAGTACGAGTATAGTCAGCAATCCCAAGCGCATAACAGGTCGATAGGGTCTTCTCGACCGTTTTTGTAGACATCTCCGTACTCGCCTCCAAATCCTCACGAGAGTCTGCCCTTGAGATGCGGGGGAGTAACTCAAAAACCTTCTCCGGGGCAACGCGGGGACAGTTTGCTCCCCGCGGATTTTCTAAGGGCTCTGTTTCGACCGATACCTGTTCGGGGCTCGAAGCGAGAACGCCGTCAGATCTAGTACCGAGATCAAGATAGCTAATCCAATGGGCATAGACAGAGCCATATGATCGAAAAGTATCTTCAGCCGCAGCACCAGATTTAGTCTCGAAGCTAATTAGCCGACCAGCTTCTTCGAACGTCATTGAGTCGTCCTGAATCTGATTGAGGAGCTTTGAGACACCCGGAAGCTCCTCAAAAGCCTCGCGTAGAGGGGTGAGATCCTGCAGTTGGACGACCCGCCTCGAGTCTTCAGTCACTGACAGGTGGCCATCTTCTCGGTTCACGAGACCGAGAATGACGCCATCGTGAATTTTGTTCATAGCTGTCTTACGCGAATTGCCGAGCCCTTCAGCGACTTCGTCAGTAGTAGATGCCCCACTAGTGATTTCTCCGAGGACATCTTCCGTGTGCTTCGGGCGCCTGAACAGCCGTTTCGTAGTCATTAGTCCCCACCCCCCATCGCATCCTCAATTTCATCAAGAGCCTCCGGAAGGTTCTCAACGAGGACTTCGTGTTTACTTTGCCCCTCCTTCGATAGATACCCCGCTTCGCGAAGTTTCTGAAGGTAATTCCGAACCGTGCGGTCACTCTTGTCGAGACGGCTGTAGAAGAACGACGACTCCAGTTCTGGTTCATCCACGAGGTTGCCTTCATACGCGAACCGTTGCCCGATGAAGTACACCAGAATCTGGAGTTCGGCATCGAGCGACCGGGCCCTGCTGTCAAGATTGATAGTCCCGTCACTATGCAGGTCGAATAGTTTCTTGACGCGGTCAAACTCCGATTCTAAGATCGTCGCATCGTCGACGACGATCTCCTCGTTGATTCGCTCACTCAGATCCATTGTTTGAACCCTCCTCGACGGTTTTTAGGGCGGTCGCAGTCAGTTTCCACAGCTGTGCACGTCCGTCACTACCTGTCCGAAGAATCCAATCACGATCCTCCATACGGCCCAGTACGTCGCTCATATTACCTGCAGGTTGGACTCGACACTCACGATAGGCATCCTCGATATCACCAACCGTGAACTCGTCAACCCCACGTTGGGTTTCAAGGTAGTACGCGATATAGAGGGATCGCTCAGTGTGACTCGAAGGATCGTTCTCCTCAACGAACTCCCTGATGTTCGCTCCAGCGGTTGGCTGGTCTGTCCCATCGAGTCGATTTTCGAGCTCCGTGACTCGCTGCTCCAGTTCCTCAACCTGTTCTTCGAGGCTCTCAGCGCTGTCACTCATCGGTATCATCCTCGTTGATATAGTCACGGACTTGCTCGATACTATGCGAGGGGATTCGATAGGTACCGTCGTCACCCTCGATCAGGCCCTCATTATCTAACTCCCTTACAGTGGGGTACACCGTGTTCTGGTTAACCCCACTTTGTGTGCTAATTTCCCCGGGAGTCATCCACTCGGACTCGACCATATCCAGTTCCGAACGAGCCTTCTGTGCGAGCAGTACTATCAGCGTCTTATTCTTTGCCGTCTGATCCCGAAATCGGTCTTGAGGGATAAGGTCTCCACTCTGTTTGCCAATTCGGATGTACTCCTCCAGTAGATCATGGAGGATCTCTTCATGCATCTGTTCCTCGTCAACGAGCAAGTTTTCGAGCGTTTTCTGGTTCTCGGACATCGACGTTTTCGATTCACACCCCCATATATTTAGTTCTTTGGCAATCTTGTCTCTTTGGCCACTCCTCCATCATCTCGGAAGCACCCACGTTATATAAATGATTCCGGTTATTGGCCACGCTTTAGAGATTGCCAAGTTGCCAAAGCCGTTTGAAGGGCGAGATGGTATAAATGAAGTCACCCATTTCGGGGATGGCTTGGAGGATCCGTAGGTGAAAGCGAATATTGGTTAGGAAGCATATCATGTTGTCATCCTGTCGCTTGTATTATTAAGCGTTCAATGATTTCATCAACAGATGAAGGCTTGTTCGAGTACGGTGGTTAACACTGGTAGACGAATTCCGGAAATCATTCCAGAAAAAGGGAAAATACTCAAAACAGCAGTATGTGTACTTGAGAAGGGTTTCTGAAGTCCGTTCACCAAAATGCGGAAACGACACGCCACGGCTTATCGGTGAGTCGACTATCCTAATGACATAGTGCCATTCAACATCGACTTTCTGGACGACGGCCGCGTCCTGGAGTGGGAGGCAACTGCCGACGGCGCCGTCGCGACCGAACGCGATGACTACACCCCACGCTTCTACGTCGCCCCTCGCGACCCTGATGCCGACCTCGATCTCACGACACTCCAGTCGGTGTACGACCAGCACCCGGACGTCGTCGCGACCGAGATGGTTACGCGACGGCCGGGCTTTCGACGAGACGAGGAGGCCGTTCTCGCAGTCGACGTCGCCCACATCGACCGCATCACTCCACTCGCCCGGCAGGCGCGTCAGCTGTCGGACTATCCAGTCGGGGATCTCGCCTGCTTCAACGTCGACTTCTCGCGAGAGTTCCGATACTGTCTGGAGACCGGCGCCGATCCGACGCCGGCGAGCGAACTGTCGACGCTCCGGCTCAGCGTTCCGGTGACCGAAACGAGCAACGACGTCTATGGGCAGCTGTCCGTCGCCGGTGACGCCGTCACCGGCTCGCCGACGGATCTCCTGACCGCCGTCCAGGGGGCGCTCGAATCACACGATCCGGACGTCCTGATCTGCTCGACGAGCGAGATCGTCCCTACTCTGTACAAGATGGCGACGGCTGCCGGCGTCGACGACTTCTCGCTGAGTCGGTGGCCGGACATCGACTACCAGCAGCTCGCGAGCCGGTCGACGTACTCGAGCTACGGCCGCGTCGGTCACTCCCCGGCGCGGTACAACTTGCCCGGCCGGGTGATTATCGACGAGTCGAACACGTTCTTCTACGGGGAGACGAACCTCGACGGCGTCCTCGACCTCGTGTCGCGCTCGAAAAAGCCCGTCCAGGAGCTCGCGTGGGCGTCGATCGGGAACGTGCTCACGGCGATCCAGATCTGCGAGGCCCACGACCGCGGCGTCCTCGTCCCGTGGAACTCCTGGCGCCACGAGTTCTACAAGCCGATGGGGACGCGCCACGATGCCGACCGCGGCGGCTTCATCTTCGCACCCAAGGTCGGCCTCCACGAGAACGTCCACGAACTCGACTTCTCTTCGTTGTACCCGAACATCATCTGTACCCGGAACGTCTCGCCAGACGTCATCCGGTGTGACTGCCACAGCGATCGCGACGACGTCCCCGGCCTCGGATACTCGATCTGCGACGACCAGGGCTACCTCGTCGACGTGCTACAGCCGATCATCGACGCTCGCGACGAGATCAAGGCGGCCATCCGTCGCGAGAAGGAACGAGACGACCCCGACGAGGACCGTCTGGCAGAACTCGAGGGACGGTCGGGAGCGCTGAAGTGGTTCCTCGTCGCCTGCTTCGGCTATCAGGGGTTCAGCAACGCGAAGTTCGGCCGCATCGAGTGCCACGAGGCGATCAACGCGTTCGCTCGCGAGATACTACTGACGGCGAAACAGCGGCTGGAAGCTGGCGGCTGGCGGGTCGTCCACGGCATCGTCGACTCCATCTGGGTGACTCCGGACCCCGACGTCGACGACGATGACCGCGAGACCCTCGAGACGCTCGCGACGGAGATCACGAAACGCGTCGAGATTCGGCTCGAACACGAAGCCCACTACGACTGGGTGGCGTTCGTGCCACAGCGCGAGAGCGACGCCGGCGCGCTGACGAAGTACTTCGGGAAGGTCGCCGGTGACGACGAATTCAAGATCAGAGGTATCGAAGCCCGGCTGCGCTCAACCCCGCCGTTCATCGAGGACGTCCAGCGGGACTGTCTCGACCGGCTCGATGCCACGCGGTCACCGGACGCGGTGCTCGGACGGCTCGAACGAGCAATCGACGAACTGCAGGCGGGCAACGTAGCAGTGGAGCGGCTCGTCGAGCGGAATCGCGTCTCCAAGCCGCTGGAAGGCTACTCACAGAATACCCAGAACGTGGCCGCCTTGAAGCGAGCCCGCGAGCAGGAACTGGCAGTCCACCCGGGCCAGGATATCGAGTACGTGGTCGTCGACGACGAGAAATCCTCGCGAGACCGGGTCGCCCTCGCCCACGAGGAGATCGAGACCTACGACGCCTCGTACTACGAGACGCAGCTGATCAGAGCGGTCGAGAGCATACTGGCACCTCTTGACTGGGATCGGAACGATATCCGACGAGAGCTCAACGGAACACGTGTAGTCGGTATCACGGACTGGACCTGACGAACCCCCTCCCCCCTTTTTCGAGTTGTAAACTCGTGGCCTCGGGGAGGGGGTGAACAGCAAGAGGAACTGCAAAGCGGCCGATAGTGGCGAATATGCACAATAGACAGGGTGAACACCTCATCTTCTAACTTGTAACTAGAAATGCGAAAGTTTATGTTGTACGTTACCTTACCACAACCGCACTAGAGACAAAGAAAGCAAATCGTCTAGCTCCGGCTAGACGATTGAGATCTCTGGAGTAGATGACCTCTTCATCTCGTCCGTGGTTCTGATCCCGTGTACTATCACATTTCATCGCCTCTACGGCAACTTCTGTTACCTCAACGCTCGTTACATGGCGTCTGGTGTGGCCTGTTCCCATCGACTTACAACTCGAAAAAGGGGGGAGGGGGTGAAACATTCGAGATCACCGAAGCGGCTTCACCAGCAATCATGTCCGAAACCCGGTATTCCTCTCACTCGTGAATGGATCCTACGAGCGTCGTTCTTTCGCAGCTATTCTGGCGCTTACTACTCGAAAACGGGGAGTGTGAGTAAGTCCGTATCACCCAGAGCATCATTTACAAAATCCAGATTATGTGGATTTTGCTTCGAGACTCACTTCGACTTCCTTCTCCTTACAACGTGAGGGTGGGAGCATCGAACCAGGTGTGTTACCGCCTCCCAAAATCTTACAACTCGAAAACGGGGGGTCCGGGTCATCGAGGAAGATCGACGACAGCGAGTTTCGTCGAACCGTTACAACTCGACAACGGAGGGTGATAGATTCCGAAGACGGTATCTGACTCATCCAGAGGATACGGGGCTGTAGTCGTTAGATAGCCTGTTTTCGCCCGGTTACAACTCCACAAGGGTCCATATTTTTATACCCAGGGTTCGAGGGGGTTCATAATGGGACGAGAGGGACGTAGAGCAGGATCGAATAATCCGGAAGGTGAGGAGGATCGTCAATCTTCTGCTGCTGATCCTGAAACTCCTGCATCGACGGATGAGGAGGTGGCCTCTCCTGGCACGTCACAATCGACCTTCGAAAACGGATCAGATCCCGCTGATTCGGCTCAAGAAGCAACTAATGGCGACGGTGGTGGCATCTCAATTCGTGATCGACTCCAAACCGAGTCGTCCGGTGGCGTTTTCGCGAACAAAGACCTCGTCCGGTCAGATACCATCATCGACGAGGACCGTATCGTCGGTCGTGACGACCAGCTAGGCCGTGTCGTCGACAATCTAAAACCGGTTCTCCAGAATGAAGGGATCCCCGATATGCTCCTGAGCGGCCCATCTGGAACGGGGAAATCGCTCATCATTCATGCAGTCTGCAAACAGATCGTCGAACTGTGTGAATCCCAAGGCAAGACCTTTGGGGTCATTTCAATCAACTGCGAGGGGCCAAAGACCGCAGATAGGGCTGTCTATCGGTTAGTCAAAGCTGCTGCCGACGATCTCGGCGTTGATCCTGGTGTTCCCCAAACCGGCGTCTCAACGGATCAGAAGCTGGAGCGACTGTACGAACTCATGCGAGAGTATTACGACGGTGTCATCTTCATTCTCGATGAGATCGATATGCTTGAGGGGCCGTATCAGGAAGCAGAGTACAATTCTCTCATCTACCAGCTTTCACGGGCTCGCAAACTCGCCGACTTTGATGGTCCCATCTCGCTCACGACGATCACGAACTACGCCGACTTTATGAAGGACCTCAACAGCCGCGCACAGAGTTCTTACAACCCTGACGACATTTTCTTCGACGATTACGATGCGAACCAGCTCCGTAGTATTCTCCGTAACCGGCGGGACGCCTTCAAGCCAGACTCACTTGCAGATGACGTTGTTCCGCTTGTTGCTGCGTTCGGCTCCCAAACGCACGGGGATGCGCGGAAAGCGATTGACCTCCTCAGATGGGCTGGTGAATTAGCCGAGCGGCGTGGGGCTGACACGGTTATCGAGACTGATGTCCGTGATGCTCAGGAAAAATACACCGAAAACCGCAAGCTCCGCCATATCAGCGGCATTTCGACTCAAAAGAAACTCTCCATCTACGCTGTGGCGGCCACTGCCCACTACGCAAGAGAACATCCTGAGTGGATCCCTGCTGGACCTGCGTTCAAGACGTATCAATTCATTGCCGATACGATGGATGCGGACCAGTACAGCCGCGAGACGTTCGTAAATCACGTCACAGAGCAGAGTACGTACGGTGTACTGGACTTCGAGCGTCGGGGCAAGGGGCGAGGCAGAGGAGTGCATATGTATTTCTCCCTCTCCGAGGATCCGGAAACGATCATGGAGACGATCCGTGAGGATTCCCGGTTCGAAGATCTAGCTCACGAGGAGGCGACTATCAGAGCGGTTGTCCGCGAACGGCTGAAGCAGTTCCGGAGTAAAAACTAATCTCGCCCGTATTCTCCTCACACTTACTTCTCGAAAACGGGGGGTGTTCGTATCCCTCGTGGTGCGTTACAACTCGAAAATGGGGGGTGTCATTCGTCGGGATGTCTCGTTACTACTCGAAAACGGGGGGTGGGTGAGCCAAGAGATTTGACTTGCCGGTCGATGTACTGTGCTTTCCCCTTTCCCTCTCCCATTTACAACTCGAAAACGGGGGGTGTGTCCTACGATTTCTTTGTCGTCGGGACCATCGATTATGGGGAGACGGTGGAGAAACGACGGAAACGCGGGGGGTGTGGTCCCTTCAAAATCAGCGTCACCCCCTCCACCCACATCCAGTTACGACGGAAACGTGGGGTGGGTGTCCTCCCTCATCGAGTTTTACTCGTCCGGGGTGACCGGACCCATTCACACTGAGGGGTGTTGGACAAACCGATCCCATTCACACTCTGGGGGGTGTCGCCTGCTACGTCTCTACTAGTACTGAAAAGAACATCAGACTACAGTTCAATCTCGTCTACTCGTCGGGATTCACTGGCCCCTTGTACTTCGACGTCACCGAATCTCCTTCCCGCCACTGCCAGTAGTAGTAGCGGTTGTCGTTGATTTCCTTGATCGTGATCGTCGCCTTCGCTGGCACGTCGTCCGGGAGGTCATCGGGGCGCTCCTCGACGTCGGCGTCGTCCGCCTCTTCCTCCTCGAGACGAGCTTCACGCTCCTTGTATTCGGCCAACGCCTCGGCGTAGCTGGCAACGTCCCGAAGATGCTCCGATGTGGCTTCGTTGAGCGTGTTGACGATCTCCGTTGGGAGGTTCGCCGGTGGGGTCGGGGGTTCGTAGGACATCGGCTGCTCTCGTGTTAACCAACACCACCCACGACTCCATAGTTTTGTTGGTTAAGGCGGTGGAGACGGCTCTCGTGTCTGCTCGTTGTAACACTACTCGAAACTTCTTCATATACGAGTTTCGTAGTCTGTTACACTGTGCTCCGGCGCATCGAACTCGAGGTCCTCGCCACGGTCGACCGCGGCGACACGATCACCGAGCTCGCGACGAAGCTTGACCACAGCGAGAGTTACCTCTCTCGTGCCGTCGCCGGCCTCGTCGAGAAGGGGCTCGTCTACACGGAACGCGATGGCCGGCGAAAACGAGTCGTCCCGTCGGACGCTCGTGCCGTCGAACGCTACCAGGACCTCGTCCGCCAGCACTCCCACATCGGCTTCCCCGAGCTACTGACCGGCAAAGCACTCGAGGTGCTGTACTACCTCGACCAGCCGCGAACCGTCTCCGAGATCGCCAACCGGAGCGACAACTACCGCAACACGGTCAACCGGGTTCTCAAGCGATTTCGCGACCGTGGGCTCGTCGGGACGGCCGACGGCCACTACGAGTTCAACGCCGACTTCGACCGCCTCCACGAGTTCGCCCGGGAACTCACACACCATCTCCATCGCCAGCGCCTCGAAGCCGTCGCCCCGAAAGGCACGATTCTCTGGGAGGACTACGACGAATTCCTCGCCCAGACCGAGACGGAGATCGACGTGGAGGCGTTCCACGAAACCGGCCTCGCTCGATTCGCGGCCTTCGACCTCCAGTTCCTGCTTACCGGCCACCGCTACTACCTCTACTCCGAAGACCTCGACGCAGTCTCGCCGGCGGAGCTCTGCTGTCACACGCTGCTGATCGACGACGGTAGCCGCCACCGCTCGTACTGTCTCCTCCTGCTCAGCCACGTCGACGTCGACGAGGCGGCCCTCCGAGAGCAGGCGGCGACGTATGGTCTCGAAGACGAAATCGACGCCTTGCTCCGCTACCTCGAGACCCACGGCGAGGTCGACAACGACCGGCTCCCGGAGTGGGACGAGTTTCGGGACCTGGCGGCTGACTACGAGGTGGACTTACCATAACCCCTATCGGGACTGCTTGGCTTCGAATTATCCCCTGAAGACTGCAATCAAGACCAAGAGTAGGACAATGCCGATTCCAATGTCTTGTAGAGGAAGTGACATCACAAACCCAATAATTGACTGAATAGTCTGATCGATAAATGTGGTCACGCTTCTCACAACGTAATCGATGATACCAGTTACGAGCGCGGTGATCTGTTGAATAAAGTAGTTGAATAGGGGTGGCCCAAACCACGGGCTAAATATAAGTAGCAGCGAAAGACCCATAATCGCTAACGTATCCCGATTTCCGTCAAGTACGTTCCAATTCTTAGCTTCGTCATTCGTCCGGATGAGTAGAAGTGGTAGCAAAATTCCAACCCCCGTCACCAACAAACGTGGATCTTGAAACGAGCGAACTAACACAGGCTGCGTGAATCCGAATAGTACTGCGGACGCGAGAGGTAGAGAGATAGCCAGAGCAAGTACCAGACGCTTATTCCTGTACAGATCCCGGATTCGAACTCCGTTTTCATCCGTGTCATAGAGTCGAGTGATGGTCACTGTGAATATAGTTCCAATCAACAGGATTGCTACCCCGTTTCGGAACGCGGAGAGCAGACTTTCAGTAATCGACTCCAACATCTAACATCGATTTCTTGAGGTTCCCTAAAAAATCTGACGCGCACAATAATCGAGCTTTGAACTGTTGACATTCTCCAGAGTGTAGGTTCCGTCATTGTTGGCGTATCCAGTATTTATGTGAGAACAGGATGAATGCCGGTTTGTGGTGTCTGAGTACGCGGTGGCAGCGATAAGTGCTGTAGCAGTCATTGTTACGATACTCACTCACTGGTTTTCGTCTCCTGATTCGGAACAGGACCGTCAGGAACTATTGCGAGGGGAGCTGGTTAAGATAGATTCTGGGTGGACGGAATCTGAAAAAGAGAACCGGTTTAATTTGACGATTACTGGGATAGAGGTGCGTGAATCAGAACGTCTGCTGTATCGGTTATTCACAAAGCCCCTTCCAGTGGTTGGTGGATTTACTGGAGAAACCAGTGTTACTGCGAAGGTAGAGGGCGATGTGCGGTTGGAGGAGTGGGCACTGATTAAACATATCGCTACGTCTAATGAGATCCGGCAGATGGTCGCAGACTTTCAGCTGAATAACGATGAGTTGGTTTTCGTTCTTAATACTGCGAATGAAGATGAGATTCGCAAACATTTCACAGGAGTGGTCCGCGCCATCGAGGTTAACGACCGATACTTAGCGGATGAAGCAGTGAGTAAGTCAGATAACAAGACTTTGGGGAAATCTGTGGGCGGGGGTGTGGCCCGTCCCCTTTTTGTGGATGTGGCGTTTCCTACTCGCTTAGTCTATAAGATGGTGACGCGGCCGCTGAGAGCCTTGATCGAGTATTGGGTAGGTTCAATGGAGCGTTCTTTCGTCTGGGTACGCTGGACACCGATGCGACGGACATCAGCTACCGAGTTCCGGGTACGGTATCCAAATCAGAAACCGGAGCCGAAGAATATCACTACTTTGGACTGGCTGTACCTCCTGTTGAATCCGGAGAAATGTTCTGAAGGGGGCGTTGCGTTACTGAAGATTCTTCATATGGGGTATCGCCTTCATAGGGATTTCGTAGATGATGCAGAGGTGACCCTGAAAAATGGTGCTACCTGTCTGGTCGTATCCATAGCGAAACTTCAGGAGACAGTGGATATGGAGCAAACTCGTCCTACAAATGAGGACCTTCTCACAGGTTTATCCGTGCTCAACGATTTCTGGGGAATCGCCAGCTCTGCAAAAGAACCCTGCCGCACACGCATTGAGATTCCTGTCGAAAACTTTGATCCGCGAAAATTCAATGTGATCGATCTAACGGAACTCTCGGCAGAATCACAGGACCACCTTTTTTCAATATTGCCGTCAGACGGTGTGATTGCCACCGCAATTACCGGGCTTGGAAATGGTCTTGTACAGGCCTACTATCGAGGTGGCGATGGGGGTTGGTACTTCACAGTACGGTGGGGGGAGGATGGAAACGCGGAGGTACGGGAAATTGGAGATGTTGATCCTGAAGATCCGATCGTGACCAATGGGTACGTTATCTGGGAAAAACACCATCCGGGGAGTCGCACGTCATATGCGCCACACGCACTGCACGAATTGAGAACGAATATAGACACACAAGACTAGTAGAGTTTCTGAGTAGCTGCCAGTCGAAGACCTATACTGACCCTGCCGCGGTTAAATGATGGATCCTCAAATTGATCCCACTATAAATCAAAGGGGAGTCGACCATCTGGGCGGGGAACGCGCCCCTGCTTAATCTCGTGATCCACCCGACGCAGATGCTTGCAGCCTCCTTCGGGTGAGCGCTGTTGCCAGTCAGGGCAGGTACACGACTTGTCGATGACGTCGACTTCGTACCGGTTCCCGGACGCGGACTGTACCTCGTAGCGGCCACCTTTCGAGAGGAGCGAGGCGTCCATCGCTTCGGTGACGGCACGCTTCGTGCGAGGCTCGAGATCGTTCTGCGACTGTGTGTTCTCGTCGACGACCAGCCGGTCGCGAACGTCGCCCGTTCGACCCCCGTCCGGAGCGACGGCTTCCGCAGGGCCACTGAGCCGCTCGAGGAGCACTTCCTCCACCGGATGGCCTTCCGGCCAGAGGTATTGGACCTCGCGGCGCTCGCGATGGTCATAGGAGCCGCACGCGGCTGCGCTCCCGGTCCAAACTTGCCAGGCACCAAGCGCAGCCATCACGTCGACGATGTCGCGTGGAACTGTCTGGTGGTCGTCGGGGAAGAACACCCAGAAGCGGGTACACGCCTTCTGTGGCGGGACGGTCTCCCACCAGTCTTCGCTGGAGCTCCAGCTATCGAACATCGCCTCATCGCTCCCATAGCCGACAGTCACGCCGTCGGTATCGGGCATGTCCGCAACCGTCTCGTCGGTCTCGCCTTCGAGCAGCCGAAGGACGCCGTACCGCAGGTACTCGTGTGCTGGAGCGTCCGTCGATCGAGCGACCTGGTCATGCTGTTTTGCAACTCGTTCCGCCTCATTGAGGACAGCGGACAAATAGGGTTCAGTCATGGTTCGTGGAGACGGGACTGCGCCTCCGCCCCTCGGCGGGCGCTGATAGACTTAACCAACAAATAGCGATCAGTCGTATCCTCTGTTGGTTAATTGATTTCTGCTCAAATACTGAGCCGATTCGGACTACCGGAGCCAAGAATTGTATATCTGTATAGAGATAACTCTATAGGGAATACGGGGGACAAGACTAATACTGTTAGATACGATACCGATAACTAGTGATGATGGAGTACGTCGACGAGACCGCGGCGAAGATCATGGTCGCGGCCCGGCCGGGCGACTCGATCCGGCGGATCGCCCAGAAGATCGACGGCTCCTACTCGTGGGTGTACGACTGGATCGAGCGGTTAGAGGACGCCGGTTTCATCCGACGTGAGGATGGCGTCTATATCGAGAAGTACGCTGTCAGGGATCGCTACTACGACCTCGTCGCGGCCATTTCCCGCGCTGCTTCCCCCTCGATCGACGAGGGCTACGTCATTCCGCACTTCGCGGGGATGCCCTTTGCGTACACGAAAATCGACGGCGTCTACGTCTGGACCCACGGCGGTTATCAGATCGCCCGCGGCCACGACGACTATCCGATCTTCATCCAGGTTGCCGACCGTGATATCGAACGGTGGACGGCGTTCTTCGATGAGTTCGGGATTCCGAGCCGGATCGAAGAGCGGCCGGATGCGACCGACTACGACGCGACCGTCTCGTACGTGTTGTTCCCGACGAGTGGGGAGATCACTCGCGAGTGGGTCGACGGCAATCCGGTTATTCCGTTGGATGAGACGATTGAGCACATGTTGGAGTACCGGGTGAACTACGAGCCGGCGTTGGAGATGATCGCCGACGAGTACGACCGCGATATCGACGCGTCCCACGAGGATCCGCGTCTCAATGCATGAGCCTCGGTGAACGCGAAGACGAATTGCTGGATACGCTGGAGGCCGTCATTGACGCTGACCTGCCGTACGTGCTCGTCGGTGGGTGGGCGATCGCGGCGTTCAATCAGCGCTTCACCACGGACGTCGACGTCGTCATTCCGGCACAAGCGGTTAACGACTACACCGACCTTCTCACCGACCGCGGCTACAAGAAAACGGCCGATGTCGAGCGAAACGAGCTCTACGAGGGCCGTACTATCCGGTTTACGAAAGACATCGGGAATCCGGTTCAGTTCGACGCGATGGTCGACGCGCTTGGTTGCCGCCAGACGGAAGCTGAGTGGTCGTATCGCTATCTGGCCCAGCACTCTATCACCGAGGAACTGCGAACCGGGCGCCCGGTAACAGCCAGGATTCCGGAACGGGAGTTGCTGTTTGCCGTGAAACTTCACAGTGGCCGCAAGGCGGATTCCCGGGATCTGGTAGTGCTTGCTGCTGGCGCGGATTTCGACCGGATCGCGACTCATCTGCATCGCGGGGAGTCCGAGAAGCTCGCTGGTCGCATCGAGACTGTCCTCGACCGACTCACATCGGAGGATTTCGCGGACGCATTCAAAGGAGTCTTCGAACAGCAAACGGTTCCCGACCAGGATATCGATGCCGTCGTTGAGTTCCTTCGTGACCAGCAGCGCCGAATCGATTCTGAACGATAACATCGACTGTCGGTGGGGTATGTCTTGGGACCGATCGAAACACGCAGGGTCGGACGCCGAACGAATTAACCAACAGAGTGGGATAGTACCCCAAGGCGTTGGTTAACAGCCGGGGAAGGCGTGTTCAGCCCTCGGCGACCGTCCCGATTATCTCTTGCGCGGTCGAACTGATCCGGCCGAGACGCTCCTGAATGCTCTCCGCATCGTCGTCCTGCCACGCGGCGAGATAGAACGCTGATCCGCTCGTATCTAGGTCGAAATACCGCCCGACGATGTACGCAACGGCTTCGGCTTCGATCTCGCGTTTTGCACGCTCGGGTTCGTCGTCGACATCGAAATGGAGCAGTGCGTGGGCGTACTCGTGAATCAGCGTCACGGCGAGATCGGCCTGATTCGAGCGGGCTTTCGCTTCGACGACGGGTTGGCATTCGTGGAGGTTCCGGTGTTTGCAGACGCCTTTTGCGTCGCCATGCTCCCACTCAGCAGCGTCGACGACACGGACGTCGATATCGAGCGTAGCTGCCGCATCAAGGAGCGCTGGCACCAGGTCGTCGGCGTTACCAGTGGCCTCGGTTTCCAACTCGGGGAGCGGTTCGCCCTCGGTTTGAGACACATCGAAGACTGCCGTTGGTTTGAATCCAACCAGTCCTTTGGACCACTCCTCGGGCGATGTCTCGTCGTAGTCACAGTCGCTTTGCTCGTGGTAGCTCGGCGAATTCTCGCACTCCGGGCACTGCTTCGTAATAATGGGTGCCCAGATCCAGATCGCCTGTTCGCCCTCTTGGACGTGCCGGTCGAACTCCGACCTCCACGTATTGTAGCCCGCCACGCGGGTTGCCTCGGGACACTGGAGCTTGATCAAGAGGGTGTTGCGATGGGAGTAGTCGTGGAATCGGGACTGGACATCGAGCCACTCTTGGAACTGTTGGCTGGCTTTTGCCTCGTCGACGTCTGCGACAAGGTCGTCGATCCACTGTTCAATGGTGCTGTTCATCTCGTCGTCTCGCGTGTCGGTCTCCTCGAAGGAAACCGACGAATTACTGGTCGTAGCCATTGTGTTCACCGAATCGAGTTTACCGGGACTGCAGCAGTTCAGAACGCGCCGCACCCCTCAGGGGGCGAAGAAAAACCACCCTCTCGGTTATCGGAGTTCGTGGGTCTCGTCAGCGAAGCCGACCGTGACGAGGTACTTGAGAAACTCGTCGAACCGCTCGACGTCGCTAGGCGTGTCGGTCGCAAGGTGGCGCGCCCACTCGATGGCCCACCGGAAGGCGGGATCCGTGCCGCCCTTGCCATGGATGTACCACCAGCGAGCCGCTTTGAGGACGACCAGTGGGTTCGTCGGTGGTTGTTCGCTTGCTAGACCACGGGTTATCGACTCGATTTCTCCGGGCACGTCGGCTGGTTCTATCTTCCCGGACTGGGTGTTCGAGATATCGATTGGAATCTCATCGACTGAAACGTCGTCTGCAGTTTGTTGCTGGCTCACGGAAAGTCACCTCTGGACGAAGGCTCACGACCGAGCCTCCGCCCTCTCCCCGGGCTCGAAAAACAGCACCCTGCGTCACGCTGGAGGGATGTAGACACTCTGTTCGCCAGCGATCTCCTCGAGGTTGTTCCGATGGCGATGGGTGAAGTAGCACTCGTAACTGCAGTACCCACAGACTGCACCGGTATCGTATTCAGCGACGAAGGGGCCGCGACGTGTTCGCCAGACGTTCGATCCGCATTCGGTGCAAGCTGCCTGTTCGAGATCGGCGGGGCTTGGCCCCCCATACTCGAAGTGTAACCCAGCGTCCTCAGGTGTCGTCTCGGGCCAGATTCCATGTGACTGCCAGAAGTCACGGATTCGAGCGAGACTATAACGCACCGTCTTTCGGACGGTGACGTGGTCGGCGTCGCGACCGCTGTCGTCCCAGCCATCGGCCGTCCAAAACTCACCGAACTGTGCGCCGCGATGCAGTCCGTTCCAGTCAACGCCGACGATGTCGGCTGGCGGATCGTCAGAGAGCGTCGGTCTGGTCAGCTGTCGAATGGTGTCGAGCTGCTTGGGTGGGCTTCCGCCAAGGATGTGGACGCGCCGACCGCGCCAGTCTGCCGGGTCGGAGAAATCGTGGGCCAGGCGGTCGGCGTATCCCCGTGAATACCCGAGGACGAGACCCTTCGGAATCGCGTCGATCACCGCTCTAGACTTCGGGACGATGATGAGCTCGGCCTCGGGGTAGCTTGCTTGGATCTCACGAGCAGCAGCGACATGGGCGTCGACATCGTCGATATCGTCGACGTCCCCGATGACGCCGACCTGTGGTTCGTACTCGAAAAAGCGGTCGACGAACCGCTCCAGATCGGGATTCCGAAAATCGTTGTCGAGCATCCCGACGGGGAGGCTGAGGTTCTGATACTGGTCCGTTTGATATCCACAATCTTCTCGAAATCCAGGGAGAAATCCGAGGGCGAGAGCATCGCCGGCGAAGGGAGCTCGGTGGAGAAACGCCACGAAGTCAGTTTGTCTGGCGGCAGCGATTTCACTCGCCGTGGTGGCGCTGGATCTCAGATCGGAGGACATGATTGGATCGCGAGGCTGCTGCTGGCTGCCCCGCACCCATTCGGGGCCCGAAAACCCGAGACACAGCATATTAACCAACAATAGAGGGAAATCACGTGGAGGGTGTTGGTTAACGGCAGAGTTTACCCTTCATCCTCACGTAGCTCATCAGCCTTCCACTTGGGCCGTCGCAGGATCTGCGTCCGGTTCTGGTGGGCGTTTTCGTAGGCAACACACTCTTGCAAGGTCTCCATATCGGGAATCGTCGCGATCCCTGCCTTGATCAGTCGATGGTTCGGTGCTTCCAGACGCTTTTCTGGAGGGAATTCGTTACTCTCTTCGTCGTCAGTGGTCTCCATCTCAAAGAGCCCCCACCCCTTTGGGGCCGACACAAACAACTCTCCGGACGATGACGCTCCACCTCTAATAGGGTTGAACCGATACAACAGTTACCGTAATGGTCATCCTCCGCGAGTATTTACAGTCCCGTATGGAGCGAAAGACGATCTCAGTCACCGGGATGTCGTGCAACGGGTGCGAACAGAACGTGGAGACCGCCCTGCGAAACCTCGACGGTGTGAATCGGGTCGAGGCCGACCACGACGACGACACGGTCGACGTGGTCCTCGAGGATGAGGTCTCCGATGATGAGGTGAACGCGGCAATCGAACAGGCTGGCTACGACGTCGTGGCCTAATCGGCCGCCGTCCGGCCGTCGCTCACGTCACCGTCCGTGCGTTCGTCGAGGGCGAACTCGGTGTTGATACCCTTGCCCGAGAGAAGCTGGCCAGCGAAGCTGTTGGCGAGGACGGCCGAGACCGACAGCACCATCGCGAGCATCGCGAACACCGGATGAACGAGCCCGGTGGTCGCAGCGGCGACACCGATACCGTTGAACGCGAAGGCCGTTGCGAGATTCTGGCGAGTCTTCCGATAGCTCTCGCTCCCAATCTCGTAGGCGTCCATCACGCCGCCGAGCCGGTCGCCCATCAGGACGATATCCGCCGACTCGATGGCGATGTCGGTCCCTGCGCCGATTGCGATGCCGATGTCCGCCTGCGTAAGTGCGGGCGCGTCGTTGATGCCGTCGCCGACCATCGCCACACGGTGGCCGGCTTCCTGCAGGCGACCGATCTCTTCGCGTTTCTCGTCGGGGAGGACGTCGGCCATAACGCGATCGATGCCGACCTCCTCGGCGACAGCCTGTGCGGTGCGTTCGTTGTCGCCGGTGAGCATCACGGGTGTGATACCGGCGTCGCGCATCCGCTGGATGGTCTCGGCGGCGTCGGCTTTGATTTCGTCGCCGATGCCGATCAAGCCGATGAGGTCACCGCCATGGACGACCCCAGAGACGGTGAGGCCGCGGCCCTGGAGTCGCTCAATATCGTCGCCGCCCTTCGACAGGTCGATTCCCTCGTCGCTGAGCCAGCCCGGTTTCCCGACCAGCACGTCGTCGCTGGCTACGGTTGCCCGGACGCCCTTGCCGGTCACGGAGTCGAAAGCATCGGGGTCAGCGACCTCGACATCTTGCTCGTCGACGAATTCGAGGATTGCATCAGCGAGAGGATGCTCGGAGAACGCCTCTGCACTGGCTGCAGTCGTGAGTACATCCACCTCGTCGGCACCGAACGCGACGACCTCACTGACGGCAGGTTCGCCGACGGTGATGGTGCCGGTCTTGTCCAACACAACGTGGTCGACATCGGGAAATATCTGGAAGGCGTCGCCCGACCGCATCAGGATGCCGCGGTTCGCCGCCTTCCCGCCACCCCGAATTAGGGCGAGCGGTGTCGCCATCCCAAGCGCACACGGATAACCGAGGACGAGAACGGCCAGCGCTGCGAACGCCCCGCGCTGGACATTGGGAGCTGCCCCCCACGCGAGCGGTGCGACCACCCAGAAGAGGAACGAGAGCGCGGCAATCGTCAAGACGCCTGGGACGAAGTACTTGAGGACGCGGTCGGCGAGCTGGATAATGCCGGGTTTCATCGCCCGCGCCTCCTCGATCTCGCGTGCCACCTGAGTCAGGAACGCGTCCTCCCCGGTTGCAGTTACCTCGATGAGCAGCGTCCCGGTCTCGTTTACGCTACCACCGATCACCGTGTCGCCGCCCGTTTTCTCCTCGGGGATGGACTCGCCGGTGGCGACTGACTCGTCGACGGTGGACTCTCCCTCGACGACCGTCCCATCGACGGGGATGTTCTCGCCAGGTTTGACCCGGACGTAGTCGCCGACGTCGAGATCGTCAAGGGGAACTTCCCCGACGTCACCGTCATCACTGACGCGGCGTGCTGTGTCGGGCTGGAGGTCGAGCAGGTTCTGCACGGCCTGTGAGGCTCGTGTGCGGACGATGAGGCTCGTATATTCGGAGAGGATGTGGTAGGTGGTGATGAACACGGAGACGGCGAAGAAGTGGACGGTCGGGAAGCTCGGGAAGACAAACAGGCCGAGTAACCCACCGAGGAGCCCTGCGAAGGCGCCCGCCTCTAGGAGGACGTGCTGGTTGAAGATCCCCCGGCGAAGGCTCTGGAACGCCTTCTGTTTGATGTAGCGCCCGGGACCGAACATCGTCCCGAGGGCCAGCCCCAAGGCCACCAGATCCATCGCCGGTGACGCTGACTCGAAGCGTCCCATTACGAAAATCATCCATCCCATCAGGGCAGCGACAACGATAGATGCGCCGCCGGCGATGAGGAGACGGCGCTTCCCGTCGGCGAGTTCGGCCTGCTGCTGCTCGTATCGTTTCGCCTTGTCCGGGTCTCGGATGGTGTAGCCGAGGTCCCGGAGTGTGTCCTTCACCGCCACCTCGCTCAGCAGGTCGTCGTCGTATTCAACGAGAACTTCCTCGTGGGCGAGACTCACGTCGACGTCCTCGACACCATCGGTTCGGCTGTAGGCCTTCTCGATGCTTTCGGCGCAAAACGAGCAGGACATCCCCCCGACGTTGAATTGTTCGTGTGTCGTTCCCATCGTGCCTGTTGGTTATCCTGCGACGCGGATAACCATTATGACAAACGTTATAGCGGTTTCGAGATACTAATACTGCTGTCGGGAGCGTGGCGTTACTCTTACCGTAGTCGTCCACTTACCTCGTCACAATAATGGCGCTCCTCGAATCTAACGTGCCGATCCGCGAAGTCGTGACGACGGACCCGGAGAAAGCGAAGGCACTGGAGAACGACGTTCGGGCGAAGATCCTCGACATGCTCGCAGCCGAGGAGCTGATGATTGAGGAGATCCACGACGAACTGCATCGTCGTGGCGAGGAAAAGGCGGAGACGACGGTGCGCCACCACGTGAACGTCCTGAAGGACGCAGGGATGGTTGAGATCGCCCGTCTCGAGGAAGCTGGTGGGGGGACGCGGAAGTACTACAAGTCGAACACGCGGATATTCTCGTATGAGCTTCCAGAGGACGCTGAGCAGACGCTCGCTGGGGCGCAGGACACCGCGACAGCCGAATTAGCAGGGCTCGTGGAGAGGCTCTATGGGGAGCACGGCGACGACATCGAAGCGGTGGCACGAGAGATGAAGCCGTGCGAGTACTGTGCGACCCAGCATTACGAGGAGTTCGTCCTTCGGGAATTGCTAAATCGCGCGCTTATTGACCTCACTGAGAATGGGACGGTGGAGAGCGTTCGACGTGATTCAGAAGACGCCGGCGATGAAGCCGAGTCCCATGACGACGAGGACGGTCGCTGAGAACAGTGGCAGGTACGGTGTATACTTCTCCACCGTTTCTTCATACTCCTGATAGCCGGCGATGAGGAGCATCGTTAACCCGACGATACCGACGATGACCGTCAGCGCATATGCGGTCATGAGTTCCAGACAGTACGTCGAACCGGCACAGAGGCCGATAATCTCGAATTCCTCCTCGTGAGCGAACCCGAGGACGAATGCGAACCAGGCGATTCCGAGTAGTCCGCGGTCGGCGTCAGTACCTGGATCGGCTCCGTGCTCGTGGGAGTGCCCGCCGATTCCTGGAAGCCGAGTTTTTACGCGTGTAAGAAGCCCATCTGAGGAGTGTTCGTGCGTGGGTGACGTGCCGTGACTGTGGTGGCTCGACTGCTCCTCCGTATGCTTATCGTGGTCGTGTCCATGGCTGTGCCCATGTTCGTCCTCGTGCTGGTGGGAATGACCGTGTGTGTACTCTCGAACCCCGAGTCCGATGAGTAAAACGCCTGCAACGATACTCACTGGACCGCCGATGGTAATGCCGCCAAGAATCGAGATCGGCTCGTTCACTTGGGTCAGCTGAAAGTAGGATTTCGCATAGAAGAACACGCCGACCATCGCCAGACTGCTAATGAGGTGGCCGATGCCGATTAGCGAGCTGGCGGCGAGTCCGTAGAGCCACTTGTTGGATTGGTCGAGCGCATAACTCGCGGCGACTGGCCATCCGTGTCCGGGCTCGATGCCGTGCACAAATCCGAGCGCAATCGCGCCGACCAATACTGGTAACGCCTCACCGTGGAGCATCATTTATTCCTCTATCCCTGCGCTGTATAGCGGTTGTTAAGACTGAAACGGGAATTCCGTAATAATCGAGGGGTCAAGACAGTAGGGGATCAATTGGGGAGTATGCGCACGAGCTTGAACGTGTCTGAGGATATTCTTGAGGAGTTCGATGAGACATGGCAGGCTGAGGGGTTGGACTCCCGCTCGCGGGCAATTCGTGAAGCGATGCAGGAATACATCGAGGGACATTCACAGCTCGAAGAGGTTTCCGGTGAGGTCGTCGCTGTACTGGCGTTCGATTACCAGCATCACGAGGTGATTCACGATCTCCATTCTGCCCAGCACCAGTTTCAGGACGTCATCGAGACGATGAGCCACACTCACCAGGGGGAGTGGTGTTTGGAGACCGTCTTCTGTCACGGCGATGCGGCACGGGTGCGGGAACTCGTGTATCGGCTCCGTGATTTCGATGGGGTCGGTCGCGTGAAGACGATGCTCCTCCGCAGTACTGCGCCGGCCAACCCGGAGTGAGATTCACTCGATACAGCAACTCATCGTCGACGTGTCCCGTCGGAACGCCTGACAGGCCTGTTTGAACGCCTCGGAGAACGTCGGGAACGGGTGGACGATGTCGATGATGTCGTCGACCGTGAGGCCGAACGTCACCGCTAGCGTGGCTTCCATAATCATGTCGGCGGCACGGGGGCCGACCATGTGGACGCCGACGATATCGCCGGTCTCGTGGTGCTTGACGACCTGGACGAGGCCGTCAGTGTTCTTGACCGCCTTCGCCCGCGGGACGTCCTCCATCTGGACGGTCCGGCACGAACAGGTGCCGTGCTCGTCCATATACTCGCGTTCGGTCGTGCCGACGGCTGCGACTTCGGGGCTGGTGAAGACGACTGCGGGGACGGCATCGTAGTCGATGCTGACGCCCTCGTCCCCGAAGGCGTTCTTGACGGCGTGATTGCCCTCTTTGGCGGCGACCGTCTCCAGTTCGGGGTCGCCGATCACGTCGCCCGCTGCGTAGACGTCGGGATTCGTCGTCTGGAAGTGCTCGTCGACGTGGACTGTCCCGTCGTCGTTCGTTTCGACCCCCACCGTTTCGAGGCCGATGCCCTCGCTATTCGACTGGACACCGGTCGCAACGAACAGCGCATCGCCGGTGACCGTTCGCTCGGCTCCGTCGACGGTCGTTTCCACGGCGATGCCTGACTGGATCGCTTCGGCGCCGCCATCGGCTGCTAGCGTGCGGACGCGCTGGAAGTCGTTGCCGGTGATCACTTCGATGCCCTCCTCCTCGAATGCACGCTGCATCTCGCGACCAAGTTGGCCTTCCATGTCCGAGAGCACGTGACCGGAGCGCTGGAGAACCGTCACGTCGACGCCGACACGGTGGAGGATCTGGCCCCATTCCAGCGCGATGTACCCGCCGCCGACTATCAGAATACTCTCGGGAAGGTCGCGCTCCTCGAGGATTGTCTCACTCGTGTAGTAGTCGACGTCGTCGAGGCCGTCGATGGGCGGCACCCACGGTGAACTGCCGGTCGCGACGAGCGCCTTCTCCCCAGTGATACGCGCGCCCTTGTCGGCGCCGTCGACGACCTCGATGGTCGTGTCGTCGACCAGCTGGCCGTAGCCCTCGTAGAGGTCGGTCTCGAAGTGCTCGGCGACGTCGACGTAGTTCTCCTGCCGGAACCGTTCGACGAGGTCGTCGGTGCCGTCGAGGGCGTCGGCCCAGTCGACGGTCGGCTCCTCGGGGTATCGAACGGCGTCGAAGGGGTTCTCCGATGCTGCAGCGCCGCTCTCGGCGACGGCGAGCAGATGCTTACTCGGGACACAGCCGACGTTCACGCACGTCCCGCCGATTGGCAGGCCGGTGTTCACCATCGCCGTTGAAAGATCTCGGCGGCTCGCTTCAGTGATCGCGGCGAAGGCTGCGGCGCCACCGCCGAGAATCACGAGATCATAGTCGGAGGTGTGGGTCATCAGTGCCAATACTTTACGACAGGAAGTTCTTATACTCCAGAGTCCGAAGCTATAGAGTAAGTTGGAGGCAACGAAGCTATGGCAGATACTACTTCATCGGCGCCCACGTGCGATGTCGACGGGACGTGCTACTGTCCGCTCACAGGGGTCATCGACACGTTAAGTCGGAAATACGCGATGCAACTCGTCAGCATCATCGGCGCACACGAATCGCTGCGGTTCGCGGAGATCGAGGGGCACCTCCCCACAGCGAGCACGTCGACAATCTCGAAACGCCTCGACGAATTCGAGGAGGCAGGACTCGTCTCACGGACGCAGTATAATGAAATCCCACCGCGTGTCGAATACGCGCTAACTGACGAGGGGGATGAGATTCGTTCGAGATTAGAACCCCTTCTTGAGTGGGCGACGGCGAACTCCTGACGTACAGGTTCTAGTGAACTTGATCCCATATCTGGGGGTCAATAATTCAGGCCAGAGTGTTGGCCCAAAGACTATCCTTTCTCCGTGTGCTACTGTGACACATGATAAACGAGGGAGCGTCTGCACCGTCGTTTACTCTTCCAGGTCTCCGTGACGGAGAACAAACTGAGTACAATTTGGATGAGACAACTGCGGATGATCGGGCTGTGTTGCTGGTATTTTATCCGTTTGATTTCAGTCCTGTTTGTACAAACGAATTGTGTGCGATTCGCGATGCGGAGTGGTTTCAGCTGACGCCGGCGCTCGATGTTTGGGCAATTTCTGGTGACAGCGTCTACGCTCACCGAGCATTCGCCGAGGAATACGGCCTCAATTTCCCGTTACTTAGTGATAGCTCCGGGAGCGTTGCCGAGTCATATGATGTCTGTTATGACGGATGGGAGAACCACGAGCGCGTCCCGCAGCGTGCCGTGTTCCTCATCGATTCCGACCAAACGGTTCGATACAGCTGGGCGACAGAAGATGCACTCGAGAAGCCGGATTTCTTCCCGGTTAAGGACGCTCTTGATACGCTGGAAGCGGAACGTGATGAACTCGGGCCTGAGGACGTCGAATTAGTAGTTGAATATAACGAGGAACCGGAGCCGCTCATATAATCCCTCTTAGATCCTCTCAGTGAACGCCACTCTGACAATCAGCCCATCACCTCTCGGAACCGCTCACGCAGCGCATCTTCGCGTTCTTCGAACTGCTCGACTTTCTCCTGCAGGTCGTCGCTAACGCGTTCGATGCTCGCCAGTGCTCGTTCACCTTCCAGCGAGGCTTGCGATCCGTCGTCACCGTCTGCCTCTAGCTGCTGCTCGTAGGCCTGCTCGACGCGCTCGATGGTGCCTTCCGGGTTGAACAGGATGTCGTTGGCGATCCGAACGTACTGATCGAGGGATGCCCCTTCTTTCCCCTGGAAGAAGTGGGTGAGAGCGTACGTCGCCCCGGAATGCAGCGTCCACATATCGATCTCGACGGGGGAGGTCGCATTGGCCTCCGCATCACTCGCGGCACGCTCGGCCAGGTAGTCCGGGAAGCCGAGCAGGCTGTAGAACTCCGTGACGGTGAACGGCAGGTCCGAGAAGTCGAGGTCGATGTCCTGGGCGTCCCGGATGAACTCGAAGAGGTCGTCGGCGACGAGTTCGACCTGTGCGAGGAGCTCCTCCCACCAAGTGCGGAAGTTCCGCACGTCGCCGACGTGCTTGATGACCTCCTTGTCGGTGAGCGAGCGCATTGTATTCGAGCAGTACCCATCTTGGGCAAACCCCTCCACGTAGACGGCGTGCTCTCCGAAGAAGTCGTACCCCGACGTGACGCCCATCGTAATCGGATCCGACCGACCAGGAAGGCGCACCTCGAGGCCGTCGAACATGATGTCCATGTGGACCTCGCCGCCGCCCCGGTAGCGCCGGATCTCGCCGAACATCACGTCACCCAGCGGCGTTCCGTCGAGGGTCTCCTCGCGAAGGACCTCCTCTAGTGGTCCGTACACGTCCACCGGATTGATGATCGCGTAACTGTCCGTAGGGATGTGAAATAGTGGGTCTGCGTCGGGCTCATCGTCTGTCGCGTGGTCGCGCGCTCTCGTCGGCTCGATTAAGGCGTTGAAGCGCTCCGTTTCGACCCACTCGTCGGAGTAGGGATTCCGGTATGCGACTGTCGTCTCGACGGCCTGCGGGAGGTCACGAACCGTCTCGGCGAAGGACTTCGGTTCGTCGATCGTTTTCTTCCGGCGGTACCAGTCGGGGAGTTCTGTATCGGTTCGTCCGTCGACGCCAGCGAACACGGTTCTGGATTCTGGGTCTTTCATTGCAGTCACCTCGAAATCGGATTCGTCACCCGCGACGGCGCTCTCATCACGCGCCCTGCGCCCCTCTCACGGGCGCAAAAACAACCACTCTTAACCAACATTCTACCCAATAATCCAGCACTGTTGGTTAATCATCCGGCGGTCCCGACACCTGGCTTCGGCTCTTCAATTCACTCGTCGGCGTGGCGTCGACGGCGCACCTGTTCAGGATTTGGCACCCACGGATGGTCGTCCCAGCAGTGGAGGGCGTGCTCTTGTGCCGTGTCGAACAGCGCCTCACACGACCCACACTCGTAGGCCGTCTCGGTCCACGGTTCCGTGACGAACATCGCCGTCACCGTCGACCTGACTGGATCTGGTGCGGCCGACCGCTGAATATAATTATAGCCGATCACTGTCCGTCGACGAAGCGCCGACTGCGCTAGCCGTTCGGGCCGGTCTGCTGGGAGATACACCCACCGGACGAACGTGTCCTCTGAGTCCTTCGCTGTGGGTTGAAGGATGAACCATCGGTTATGATCGTCGCGGAAGAGATACCGTTCTGTTCCCCGATTTTGGAGATAGAGCGGATCGCCGCGCCCGGCAATCACCCGCAGACCGATGGACGGAGAAATTGGGGTGAGGAGTCGCTCTTCCAGCGTGAGCGACCGAGACCCACCGGCTGAATTCTCGCCCTCGAAATCGTCAAGCGTCGCTTTGGCGGTCATGATTCGCCGGGATTCGTCTCGTCTGTGTCTTTCCCAGCCGTTCGCTCGTGCCGGTCGTTGTATCGCTCGAGTTCTCGGCTGATGCACTCCAGCGCCGTGACAGCGCGTTCGATGAGCTGGTACGTTGCTCGCGAAAGTCGGAATTTCTCCATCAGTTGGCCTCCTCTGGCTCGACGAGGTCGTTACTCTCAGCGACGAGTGCCTGAACAGCTGAGGCAGGGTCGTTCTCGACCGGAAGTGTTCGATGGTCAAGCGGGGCGGGATACGCCCGGACCCCCTGCGCACAAAGTATGATCAACCACTCTTCGCTCCCTTCGGCGAGGACGACGTAGTGGTCGATATCCCGACGTTGGAAGACTGTCCGATCTGTCCGGCTCACCGCACTCCAATTCGCCGGCAGTGACGATGACGGCGTCCCACCATCTGGCGTGAGTGCTCGGGACTCTTCGAATTCGGCGAGTGCCGCCTCGATATTCTCCCCGGTGAGGTGCCAGCAGTCGGCCGGGCCAGCACACACCAGCTGACTGACTACGTCGTTGCGGAACTGGATGTAGTGTTGCTGGGCGACGGTTTCGTTGTCGGTGTAATCGAGGAGGAGCGCACAGGCGAGCTGTGCCGGTCCGCTTCCCGTATAGCCCCAGTCGAATCCCGCCGGGCTATGCCGCACGAGACGGAGACTTCGATTTGGGGAGAGGCGTTCGTGTGCGGTGAGGTTCAGGACCACTGGCGTTCCCTCGACACGCATTCCGACGTACTCAACGCAGTCTGCATTCGCCTGCCATCGCTCACTCGCATCCTGTACGACTGCTCGTGGGTCGGTAGTCGAATTCGTCTCCATCGGTTGAATGCGGGCGTTCGGATTCCCCGCGCCCCTGCTGGGGGTCGAAAAACCACCACCGGCTATTAGCCCCTCAACGTCGCTTCAAAGTTAGAATTCAGACTATTATAGTTCAGATTATAACAATTCATCAGACAACCAATCGATAGAGGCAAGTCTATTCTTCGAAGAGACAGCGAGCGGCTGCATCGTCGCCAGCGAGGGTCTGCTGATCCTCGTCCGTATCAGCGAAGAGTGTTGACTGATCTCCCTCGGATGTTTGCTCAACTTCGGGTCGATCGTCGACGCCGAACTCACTCGCCTCGGGCTGGTCAAGACGCGAATCCCGGTCGCGATGATCCACGTCAGCGCCGAAGTCCTCAAGCGAGGTCTCGACGCTTGTTTCGGTTACTTCGAGTTGGCCATCGTCACCGAATGCGGTCTGTCGTTGAATCTCGAACTCTGGTCGATCGCTCATCTGGATTGAGCCTCCACCCACCGAGGCTCCGACAGACACCTCCGGGCGTTTGGGTCAATCGTCTTGTGCGCGGAGTTCGCTGGCCCGCTGTTCAAGCCGGCGGAGGATCTGGACCCGTTGCTGATTCGCGTTCTCGTAGGCGACGCAGGCTCGCAGCGTCTCCATATCGTTGATCGTCACGATACCAGCGTTGATGAGTCGCGTATTCGATGGCTCGAGCCGTTGTTCTGGCGAAAGCTCGCTTGCGTCTGTTGTTTGACCGTCTGGATTGCTCACTGATGATCGCCTCCGTCACTGCTGAGGCGACAAAAAACAGCCCTCGCCGTTACCCGTCTGCTTCCTCGGGTTGGATCTGTCGAGCGTCCTCCGCGAGATCGTGGATGTACTCCCGAAGGATTTCCATGTCCTCGCGAGCGTCTTCGAGGGTCTTGCCTTTCGCTTTCGCGATTACCTCGTCCTGGTCCCTGGTGCCGGTTCCACGCTTGAGCTTTACGGTGAGGGAGACGCCGACATCACTGCGTTCGACGTACTCCGTTCGTGTCGTCTGTTCGCTCGATTCAGCCGATTCGCCATCCGTACGAGATGGTTGGGTATGTTCTGACATGGATTTCTTTCGGTGATTGGTATTTAGATGGACGGTGCGGCCGGCTCGCCGGGTGTTTCGTGAAGGACTGCGTCGATCTCGGGCCCGGTGAGTCGCCAGCGTCCAGCAGACCCAGCACAGTCCAGTTGGCTCACGACCTCGGTTTTGAATGCCTGGTAGTGATCGAGGGCGAACGCCTCGTCTCCCGTGTAGTCGAGGAGGAGTGCGAGCGCGAGTTGTGCCGGACCACTACCACCATATCCCCATTCGAATCCCGAGGGACTGTGATTCACCAGCGCGAGACTCCGTTCTGGTGTGAGCCGTTCTTGGCCGGGACGTTTCTCAACGATAGCCTGCCCGCTCTGCCGATACCCGACGTAGACGATGTCGCAGCCGCTCGCTGGGCGTGTCTGTTCAATCGAGTGTGTGTCGCTAGGTCTACTCATCGGTCTGTTCGGGAGCTACTCGTTCGAGCACCCCCGCACCCCTCAGGGGGTGAAAAACAGTCACAGGGACTGCTTGCCCCTACGCGAGATGGGAGATATCGGCTGGTTCCTCCACGTCGTCGAATTCACCACGCTCGACCGGCTCCCAATCCTCCCCAGGTGCTGGACTCCACCAGTCGACTTTGTAGGCCCCCGGTGCGCCGAGGATTTTCACCCGTGCCGATCCATCGGGTAGGTCACGACGGAACTTCTCGTCGACGTGAAGGTTCCACGTCGAGTCGGTGTCGAAGCACGCGAGCACAGCCTCCTCGTAGCCACGGTCTTCTCTGGATTCCCGGAGGATGACCTGCGTGTTGCAGTTCTTGCAGAACACTCCCTCGAAGGGAATGTGACTGAATATCTCGTGCCCGCAGACCGGACACCAGAGGAACTCGAACAGTGCTTCGCTGTGGCGGTCGATGACTTCCAGACTCATCTGTGGATCTGGCCCGCTTGAGACGGGCCACCCATCCCGGCCCACAAATAAACGTCATTCGCCGTGAGGGATGTCGATTGGTGCTGTACTGCTGGCAAAGGTTTATCAGACCACACTGTGTATGGTTTTGTATGTCCGCTCCCACGGCCGGAGAAGCCGGAGACGAAGCCGATAATGAGTCTCCTGAAGCTGTTTCTCCTGAGGAGGCACTTGAGATGCTGCCTGACGAAGACGAGTTTGAGGCCGAATTCTAACACTCGCCTTTATTACTCCTGTTTGCTTGCTGTTCGTATAGATGGGCCGACGATACGTCGTGTTCTTTGAGCCAGCTCTGACGAATCTTGATGCGATGGGGAATCATATGGCGACACGGCTGGAAAACCAAATCACGGATTTTCTTGATGCTTGGCGCCCTGAGGCCGCTTTTGCAAAACCGCTGCAGAGTGATTTATGGCAGTTCAAATGGTCTCCTAGAAATGGTAGCGGTGCGAGAGCGTTTTCTGGGTACTTTGCCGGTGACGAACACAACATCGCGCTTGTGCTGGTAACGTTCAAAAAGAATAACGAGGACAAGTTCAATCTCCAACAGAAGGCATTCAATTCTCGTGCAAAGTCATTAAATAGAACACTTGATAGTAAGTCTCCTTCAGATATCGGCACTTGGCTGGAAGACCAGCGGAACAATTCCGATAGAAAAGTTCTCGACGAAACCGATATTTAGCACGGTAAAGGCGGGGATGTCCCCTCAGCGCTCGGCGCCGTACACGATCCTTGAGGGCGCTTCGTACCCACAGTTCCGACACTCGAACCAGCGCTGGACCTTCGCACCGTCAGCCGATTTATCACCGACGACCACGTCACCGTCCAGACACTCCCGACAACTCATCTCGGGAGCAGGTTGGTCGCGGAGAACGTTCCTGAACGCGTTCGCGTCTTTCGTCTCGTACCCCCGCGACCACACTGGGTAGCCGTCGACGAGGATTGCGCCACGCCACTTGTAGCGGTACGAGTCCGGGGCTCGGTGTAGGACAGCCCGAGCGCCGGTCTCGGTATTCCGGTATGCGAGTGTGGGTGTGCGGCTCTCGCGCTTCCAATTTGTGATCCGGGACATCTGTTAGAAGTGGACGTCGGCGGGCACGATCCAGAGCTCCTCGCTCTCCTCCAGCACTCGATCCAGGTGGTCACGGTGACGGATACCGTTCCCATATTCGTTGTACAGGAATATCGTTGGCCCGTCGTAGGCACCGACCTGGTGGAACGCGTGCCGAGCGAGATCTTCGTCGCGCATGATCTCCTCGTTGGAGAGCTCCTCGATGGCCTCTTTCACCCGGTCGAGATTACGCTCGAATTCCTCCTTCGTCGCCTCCCAGCCACGCTCGAGCAGGTCTTCGCCGTCATCGGAGTCGACGGGGGCTGCCGTCGGCAACTCCCCCCATCGTGCCTTCCCCGCAACGGACGTGTCCTCCTCGTCGAAGGTCACATAGTAGTCGAAGACGGCGCCGGCATGTGGGTCCGCGCCGACCAGGCGATCGAACACCGTCTTTCCGGTGACCAGCGCGTCGTCGTGCGTCGATGCCTCTACCAGTGCGTAAATCACCATATGCATCTCGAACACCTCGAAACGCCGACGCATCGGGAGTGATTGCTCGCTCGCTCCTGCTGCGCCGGCACCCATCGCCGGTGCAATAACAAACACGGCTCTCATGAGAACTCATAACTGATGATTGGCATCTGAGGCTGTGTGAATGGCTGAACGTAGTATGAGTGGCTTGAGCTATATTGGGTGTGTGATTGATTAGAACAGAAGGGAACTTTTACGGCTGAATGTGTTTGGAATGAAATGAGGATCGCAACCAAATCGGACTTCTCCTCAACACAGTACTGCTGTTTTCGATTCTAAGTAGTTCCAAATACAAAACCAGATACCTGAAAGCAGTCGATCCTACGCGATTTCACCCGGAACGCGTCACGAGTCGGTCAGAAGTTGCCGAAGCACGTAGTGCAGGATACCGCCGTGTTCAACATATCGCACACCGGCGGGCGTCCCGACCTGGGCCGTCACCGGGAACTCGACCGACGACCCGTCCGACCGCTCCGCAGTCACCGTCAACTCGGCCATCGGCTCCAGCCCGTCGTCCAACCCGTAGATAGCGAAGACTTCTGACCCGTCTAGTCCGAGCGCTTCACACGAGTCGCCGTCCTGGAACTGCAACGGCAGCACGCCCATCCCGACGAGATTGTCCCGGTAGATGCGCTCGTAGCTCTCGGCGATGGTTGCGCGAACGCCGAGGAGGTCGGTTCCCTTCGCCGCCCAGTCACGACTCGAGCCGGTTCCGAACTCCTCGCCCGCCATCACGACGAGGGGCGTCCCCTCCTCGTGGTAGCGCTGGCTGGCCTCGAACACGGTCGTCTGCTCGTCCGTCGGCTGGTGAATCGTGTAGCCGCCTTCGACGTCGTCGAGCATCTGGTTCTCGATGCGGACGTTGGCGAACGTCCCCCGCATCATCACCTCGTGGTTGCCCCGGCGGGCACCGTACGTGTTGAACTCGTGAGGCTCGACACCGTGGTCCATCAGCCACTGCCCGGCGGGGAGGTCCGAGCCGAACGGTCCTGCGGGGCTGATGTGGTCGGTCGTCACCGTATCACCCAGTGTCAACAGACACCGTGCATCCTCGACGTTGGAGACGCTAGGTTTCTCCAGTGGGAAGTCCTTGAAAAACGGCGGTTCCCGGATGTACGTCGAGTCCTCGTCCCACTCGTAGACCTCGCCAGTCGGCGCATCCAACGCCTCCCATCGTTCGTCGCCCTCGAACACGGAGGCGTACTTCTCCTCGAACATCGACGGGTCGACGAAGTCGTGGACGGCTTCGTGGATCTCGTCGCTGTCTGGCCAGAGGTCCGACAGATAGACCGGGTTGCCGTCCTCGTCGTACCCCAGCGGGTCGTGCTCCAGATCGATGTCCATCCGACCGGCCAGCCCGTATGCCACCACCAGCGGTGGGCTGGCGAGGTAGTTCGCCCGCACTTTTGGATGGATGCGTGCCTCGAAGTTCCGATTCCCGGAGAGTACGCTCGTCGTCCAGAGGTCGTGTTCGTCGATCGCGGTCTCAATCGGTTCGGGGAGTGGCCCTGCGTTTCCGATGCAGGTCGTACAGCCGTAGCCCACGACGTTGTAACCCAGGTCTTCGAGGTACGGCAAGAGTCCCGATGCTTCGAGGTACTGGGTGACGACGCGGCTGCCGGGTGCGAGGCTGGTCTTGACGTAGTCCGGGACGTCGAGGCCGCGCTCGACGGCGTTCTTCGCCAGGAGCCCGGCTGCCAGCATCACGGACGGATTTGACGTGTTCGTACAGCTGGTGATGGCGCTAACGACGACGCTCCCGTGCCCGATCTCGATTTCGTTGCCGTCGAGGTTCACTGTAGCGCGCTTCGTGAGGGGTCCCAGATTCTGTTTTTCAGTGTCGCCCGCTTGTTGAACGCCGCCGTCAGTTCGTTCGGCGTCGGTTGGTTCTCCGGTCAACTCGGCCTGGGTGTTGCCGCCCTCTCCGAGCCACCGGGCCAGCGCCTCCTCATCGATTTCATCGAGGGCTTCTTCGAACTCGCCGTGGAGTAACTCCCGGAAGTGGCCCCGCATGTCACCCATCTCGACGCGGGACTGGGGCTTCTTGGGGCCGGCGAGGCTTGGAGTGACTGTCGAGAGGTCCAGTTCGACTGTCTCGGTGTATTCGGGATTCTGCTCGCCGAACAACCCCTGGGCGTCCAGGTAGTTCCGGACGAGTTCGATGTGTTTCTCGTCGCGGCCCGTCAGTTCGAGGTAGTCGAGGGTGGCCTCGTCGACGGGGAACATGCTGATGGTCGAGCCCTGCTCGGGGGCCATATTGGCGATGGTCGCCCGGTCAGGGACGGTCAGCGTCTCCACGGCGGGGCCGTAGAACTCGACGAATCGGTCGACGACGCCGACGTCCCGGAGCAGTTCGGTGACGTGCAGTACGAGGTCGGTCGCTGTCGCACCCTCGGGGAGTTCACCCGTAAGTTTGACGCCGACGACTTCGGGGAGGTTCATCGTGAT
The DNA here is from genome assembly GCF_031624555.1 of Haloarcula sp. S1AR25-4. Classification (NCBI taxonomy): domain Archaea; kingdom Methanobacteriati; phylum Methanobacteriota; class Halobacteria; order Halobacteriales; family Haloarculaceae; genus Haloarcula; species Haloarcula sp. S1AR25-4. The sequence continues at coordinate 49,468 of NZ_JAMQOR010000008.1, forward strand.
GGGCTGGCCGAGCATCGCGGCTTCGGCCTCGATGCCACCGACGCCCCAGCCGACGACGCCGATGCCGCCGATCATCGGCGTGTGACTGTCCGTGCCGACGAGCGTGTCCGGAAGCAGCCAGTTCTCGCCGTTCTGCTCGCGTTCGTGGACGACCTGCCCGAGATACTCTAGGTTCACCTGGTGAACAATTCCCGTTCCAGGTGGGACGACGCTGAAGTCGTCGAAGGCGTTTTGCGCCCACTTCAGTGCCCGGTACCGTTCGCTGTTGCGCTCGTACTCCAGTTCGACGTTCTTCTCGTAGGCGTCCTCGCTACCGAAGTAGTCCACTTGGACGCTGTGGTCGATCACGAGGTCGATGGGCACCTCGGGTTCGACGAGAGTTGGGTCGCGGTCCTTGCGGTCGACGGCCGACCGGAGCGCCGCGAGGTCTACGACGGCAGGGACGCCTGTGAGGTCCTGGAGGATGACCCGGGACGGCTGGAACGGAATGTCGGCGTCGGAAACGTCCGGTTGCCAGCCAGCGAGGTCACGGATGTCGTCCTCGGTAATGTCCTCCCCATCGGCGTTTCGGAGGACGGATTCGAGCATGACACGGATGCTAACCGGGAGTTTATCAAGTTCACAGAGGCCTTCCTCTTCGAGGACGGTGAGGTCGGCCATCTTGTAGGTCGTTCCATCGGCTTCGAACTCGCGGATCGCATTGAAGGGGTTCATTATTGTGGAATACTTCAAACGGAGTAACGGTTATTCTTGTCCCCGTTCTCGGGAGACGGGATTCGAGCAGTTGGACCTGCCCGAAGGGGTTCAGAGAGCTCGTTGCTCTCGCGTTCGACGAGTGGTACAGTTCTGCATAAGGTGGCACTGCCTTCCTCGCTAGTGTTCATGGGTTCAGGCACCCGTTTCTTGGCCAGTCTTACTGTCCATGCGTTCAGGCGCGATTCGTGACAACCGCATCGCGTTCCCGGTGACGCCGAGGCTCATCCCCATGTCGCCGACGATGACCGCGACCGCGACGCTCACCAGTCCCAGCGGGACGCCGAGTGCAAGCAGGGCCTTCACGCCGAGGCTCGACCAGATGTTCTGACGGATCACGCCGTTCGCCGTGTGCGACAGCCCGTAGAGATACGGCAGCTTGCCGATGTCGTCGCCCATCAGCGCGATGTCGGCGGTCTCGATTGCGGTGTCCGTTCCGGCCGCGCCCATCGCGATGCCGACCTCAGCGGTCGCCAGCGCAGGCGCGTCGTTGATGCCGTCGCCGACCATCGCCACGTCGCCGTACTCCGCCTGTAACGCCTCCACGGCATCGACCTTCTCGTCGGGCAATAGTTCTGCGCGATACTCGTCGACGCCGACCTGTTCGGCGATCGCACGGGCCGTCCCCTCGTTGTCGCCGGTCAGCATCACGACATGCGCGACGCCGAGTTCGTGCAGCCGTGCGACCGCCCGTTCGGCGGCCGGCCGCACCTCGTCGGCAATGGCGATAATGCCGATCAATTCGGTATCCGTGCCGACGAGGACTACCGTCTTCCCCTCATTCTCGAACCGCGAGATCGCGCCGTCCTCGAGGTCGGTGCAGTCCTCGCGTTCGCACTGCTCGTGGGCCACTTCGGCGACTGCGCCGCCGTCGGCACGGAGGTGGGCGTGCGACAGGTCGAAACCCAACTCCTCGAAGAGGGCGGGCTTGCCTGCATAGTACGTCTCACCGTCGATGTCTGCGCTGATCCCCTTCCCGGTGATGCTCTCGAATTTCTCGATACTCGGCACGTCATCGCCGGCATCCTTCTCGGCGCGTTCGAGTATCGCCTCGGCGATTGGGTGTTCGCTTCGCTGCTCGAGTGCAGCCGCGTGCCGGAGTACCGTCTCGTCGTTCGTACCGCCAAGCGCTACGATGTCCGTGACCGCGAGTTCGCCCTTGGTGAGGGTACCAGTCTTGTCGAGGGCGATGGCGTCGACATCGCCCATCGCTTCGAGGTGGTTTCCGCCTTTGATGAGGACACCGTTCTTCGCGGCACTGGTGATCCCCGACACCACGGAGACTGGCGTCGAGATGACAAACGCACACGGGCAGGCGATCACCAGCAGAGTAAGCCCCCGAATGAACCACGCCTGCCAGTCGCCCGCGAAGGTGAACCCGTAACCGGCTAGGTCCACCGACACCGGGTCAGCGATAACCAGCGGCGGGATAGCGGCGGTCAGGATTGCCAGCACGACGACGAGGGGTGTGTAGTAGCCGGCGAACTGGTCGACGAACTGCTCGGACTCGGTCTTCTTCGCCTGTGCGCCCTGCACCATCTCGATGATCTGCGAGAGCGTCGAATCCGAGGCGGCCGAAGTGGCCTCGAACTCGAGGTATCCTTCCTCGTTGATGCTGCCCGCGTACACTTCGTCGCCGGCAGCCTTGTCGACGGGGACGCTCTCGCCCGTGATCGGCGACTGGTCGACTGCACTCTCGCCTTCGATGACCGTCCCGTCGAGCGGAATCTTGTCACCGGGGCGAACAACCACGGTCTCGCCCACCTCCACTTCGTCGGCGGGCACCGTGACTTCCTCACCATCGCGAAGGACGGTCGCCTCCTCTGGCGAAAGTTCCATCAACTCACGCAGGGAGTCTCGCGCCCTGTCCATCGCGTAGTCTTCGAGCAGTTCGGCGATACTGAACAAGACAGCCAGCGTCGCGGCCTCGACGAAATAGCCGATGCCGGTCGCTGCGATGATGGCCGTCCCCATTAGCAGGTCGATGTCCAGACTCCGGTTCTTCGCGGAGTAGTACCCGCTACGGACGACCGGGATGCCACTGGCCGCGACGGCGCCGAGGAACAGGACATCTGCGATGTGGAGCGGGTACTCGAGGACACTTGCGATGGCGATATTCTGTCCTGCGAGGAGGAACTCGAAGAGGAGCCCGGCGGTGAGGAACGCCGCGCCGAGCCACGTCTTATTCGCGCGAGGACTCGTCCAGACCTCCGATGGTGGTGCGATGTCGACGCCATCGGCCGCCTGGTTGTCCTCATCATCGCCCTCGGCGTCCGAGCCCCCGACGACCTCGTAGCCGGCGCCTTCAATCGCCTTGACGACGTCGGCTTC
>NZ_JAMQOR010000008.1:52561-54113 GCF_031624555.1 Haloarcula sp. S1AR25-4
AGGGTCGTACGTGACGTTGGCTGTGCCGGTGGTCGGCTGGAGCGTGGCGTCAGTAATGCCGTCGACACGCTGGAGGCTCTTGTCCACCTTTTGGGCGCAAGAGGGACAGTCCATCTCGGGGACGACGAGGCGAGCGGTCAGCTCCCGCCGCTGCCCGCCGCCGCTCGTCTCCCCCGCTGTGTCCGGATTCTCTGTCATCACCTCACGGTAGGTGCGTCAGATCGATAAGCCTTTGTTGGAGTATTCCAAATCAAGGGTCAGCGTGTTGCTGGGGGCTCTTCGGGCAATCGTTCCCCGGCGACGTGCTGCTTCGCCAAGTGTTCCTCCGCCCGGCGGAGCCGGTAGGTGAGCGTCGACCGCGGCACGTTGAGATGCTCGGCCAGTTCGCCGACGTCGACCTCACGTGGGGACTCGTAGTATCCGTGTTCGACGGCTGCCTGAAGCGCGGCCTCTTGCTTCGGAGACATGTCACTTTGCGTCTCGTCGACTCCTTCCCCCGACGCCGTTGTGTCCGCGGTTCGGAGCATCTCCATCTGGGCGCAGTCCCCGACGGCGATTTTGAGGGCGTCGAAGAACGCGGACACGTCGCCCTCTCCGGAGTGGATGAGTCGCCACGTGTAGTGGTGGCCCTCGTGACGAGTCTCAAACAGCACGCCGTCGCCGAGGTGGTCGCGGGCGATGTGGGGGACGGACGCGCAGGAAGGGGTTCGCTCCCAGTCGGAGTAGAGGACGAGCGTGTCGTCCATGCGGTCGAGAACGCGGGTGGTCTGGGTGGCATTGCAGTCCTCGGTAGCCAAACAGTCGGCGTAGTAGTCGCTGGTGCGAAACGCGTCCTCGATGGCGTCAAGGGCATCCGGGCTGCCGGTAGCGTGGTCAACCCGCCAGAGACGCTCGGCAGTGGCGTGCAGCGAGAGCGACCGGACACGGGCGTCAGGGTGGTCGGCGAGGGTGTCCGCCACCCTGTTGCAGCCGGGCTCGTATTCGAGAGCGAAGACGAGTTCGCGCATACCCCGTCTAAGGCCTGCTACGACATAACCCATGGCCTGCAGCGTTGTCGACCAGTAGACCTCAGATCACGTCGTCCGGGTCGTGAACCTCCTGCATTCGCTGTGCTTCGGCCGCGTATTGCTCCTGGAGGTCGGGGTCATCGACCATGCCAAGATTGCCGGGTTCAGCATCGACTGCTGCTGTCGTGTCTCGGACGTCGGTGAAGGACGTGAGTGCGCGTTCCTTCCGATAGTACTGTTCGCCATCGGGTGTTGCGTAGGTGAGGATGATCAGGTTCTGTTCGTCATCGGAGTACGTCCGTTCGACAAGCCAAACACGAACGTCATCTTCAGACTGATTTGACATACTTAGACATCCCCCGATATCCACTAAGGGATTGGTGTTACGACTTGCCGAGACTCGCTGTCTCGAAGGGTGACTCTCCGGTCGGAATGAGCAGCTCCTGTCGGTCTCCGACTCGCTCGGCCAGCTTTCGTTTCAGGTACTGTCTCGCCGTCGACGGCGTGAAGACGCCCTTGTCGAGCATATCGCCGACGACGTCTTT
>NZ_JAMQOR010000009.1:0-52141 GCF_031624555.1 Haloarcula sp. S1AR25-4
CGGATTACACCACGTCGGCATGTCGCCCCGGCCGGAATCGAACCGGCGACCTCCGGATTCAAAGTCCGGCGTCCCTCGCCAGCGGAGACTCCGGGGCTCGACGTAGCCGCAGCTCTCGCTGCGGGGCTGTTGGCTAACGACTTCCGTACGCTCAGCGCGGACGAAGTCCGCTCGCTCCTGTATCGAACGAACGGAAACCAATCAGCCGCGAGCCTGGCACCCCGCACTCACATCAGGCTGTGTCCTGAGCGAGTACTGGGCACAGGCAGGCGGCAATCCCGTGTTCCCCGACCCCTGACGGGTAGTCCGTATGGGGGCCGAGTTATGCGGGTGAGAGTGTCCGGACGTCGCCGGATTGCGTCGAACTCTCGTATTCGAAGTCGACGTGGATCCGGCGGTTTGCGCCCGGGTTCTTCGCACGCTGATCTTGTAGGCACTCGCCGAACACGGGACCCGCGGCTAAGCGAGAACGAGCACGCCGCGGGGTGAGGCGAGTGATGATCATCGTGTTGAACTCTCTCGGTTTGAGGGGTGTATCGGACGTCAGCCTGAAATATCGTGGCAATTGTATTAAAATTAGTTAGGGTGTGTTACCCACAGACACGGCAGTCACACTCCAAGATACGGTTGCACACGACGTTTAATGTCCTAGCATTGGCTGTCGTCGATAGCCGGACGCTGGCCGGTGTTCTCGGTTGGACCCACAGAAACTATTTACACCAACCTGCTCTCTGTGGCGATAGATGAGTGGCCGATCGCCGGTCCGGTGCTAGCCGGGAGCCCAGTCACACGGCGTGACTGACGGTTCTCGGTTAGATACCAATGACCGAGAATACCGACTCAAACGAATCTCAGAAGCCAGGGAGTGCAAACAGCGGGTGTTCCAACCACACAGAACAGCGATCATCCTCCGGATGCCAGTGCAGTGGTGCTTCCCCGCCGTGCGATGCATGTGACACCACCCAGTACGACAAACTCCACGAAGTCTCTCTCGGTGAACGGGCATATGATGTGTGTGGTGATTGCCTCCAGCTCCTCGTTGACGATGTCGAGGAGTACCACTGGTGGGACCGCCTGACTGAAGCGCACTACAATCGCGCTGCGGAGTTTCTCCGCTCCCTCGATGCAGTCTGGTGCGTCAAAGATCAGGCGTACGCTGGCGGGGAACTGTGGGTCCACACGCCCTATTGCGATGCTGCAGTCGTCAGAGATGTGTGTGACCACTTTGGCTTTCAGATTCGCTGGTTTAGCGTTGTATACCCCGTTGACGATGGCTTCGAATGCGTCTCCGAGCACGGCCCCTGTGTCGAAATCAACCTCACGTTCACGACCCACCGTTCGGATCCACTCCCGCTTGAATACGACATTCAGAACGACGTGACGTACCACGAGATCGAGTGGCTTGACCACCATCATCGCCTGTTCGACTCGATTCTCGATTGAGATAGAGGGAGCGAACGCACTCGAATTCAGTGATGGCGACGCGGACGCCGAGGAGTTCTCCCGGAGAGACAGTAGGTGAGACTGCCTGTTCCGATGCATACGGTCTTCGCGATTGACAGTGATTCACCTTCAAAAATTTCACGACTTTCATACCTAACACTCTTTACAGCAGACGACGTACCTATTTTCAACGATGTCCATCGACCGAGACACATTCGAGAACACGAGCGAGGACGAGCTCGCCGATCTTTCGGTTCCTGATCAGGTCCTCGGCTTCCTCATAGCAAACGACGACTATGCGTTCAAGGCCCGCGAGATTGCGTCTCAGACCGGTCTTGACGAAGGCGCGGTTAGTACGGCACTCTCTCGGTTGAAGGATCGTGTGCTGGTCGAGCACAAAGCAACGTACTGGGCAGTGACGGACGACGAAGAACGCCTCGAGGGATATAGCGGGTATGAGCGGGCGACTGCCCTCTTTAACGAACAGCTCGGACCGGAGGACAAGGACGCTTGGCGTGAACACGCGCCCGAGAAGGCGCATCCAAGCGTCGATACTGAGGACGACCAGTGAGCGACACATCCCAACCAATCTTCGAACGAGGGGATGTCGTGTATGGTGACGATCCATTCAAGGGTGAAGAAGAGGCTCGTCCGTGGCTGATCCTCTCGAACCACGAGGGCCGTCCATTCCACGGCGATCAGTATATCGCGCTGACACTGACCACTAAATCGTGGCTGAATGACCTCATCGAGATCCCCGAGGAGAGTTGGATTCGCGGTGGAATGCCGGATGACAGCAGAATTGTTCTTTGGGGCGTTCAATCAGTCAATCGTGATGATATCGATTTCTGGCAAGGACGTCTTGATGCTGAGCTAGTCGATGTAGCCGCCACAGCGCTTGTTAAGGAGCTCCGGTAGCACCTGATGTAGTTGCTAATCATATATCGATATGCGCTATATCGATTGCTTCGGGTGATTGGGTCCTGAGCTCTGACGACGTCTTCTTACCTCCGTTTCTAGCCAATCAGCCTTCCTATGCTTCTATATGATATTCTATAATATTTGCTATAGGATTCTCTATATGGATAAAAACGGGGTAGTCAGGAGTTAGCGCCGTACACTTCCTGAGAGAGGTTGCTTAGATTGTGCGGAAGTGATCGTACTCTCGGAGCGTCGTCTGGAGAGAGGCGTGGCGCAACCGATTCCGGACAAAGTAGATGTCGAACCGATCGTTATCGCGCTCGTGCAAGAGTCGATAGGCGAGACTATGACGCAGGACGTGAGGATGGACGTCCTCTGGATCCCCACGACCGAAGTTCCCATCCTCGTATTTGTAGGGACGAACGTCGGCTTCGACCGCAGCCCGTTTGACGAGATTCCGAACTGACCGCGTCGTGATCTGCTCTTTCTGGCGGCTCGGGAACAGATAGGGACTCTCCTTCCATCGATTGTCGAGGTAACTGTTCAAAGAGCGCTGTGTGCCCAGCGTTCCGTCGACGTCGAGCTCGAGGTGGTGAGACCGTGGCCAATCAGAGCGGCCGTTGTGACTCGATTTCTGGATCTCTTTCGGGAGATAGAGTTCTCCCTGGTCACGTAGGTACATCTCGACCGTCAGCTGCGTGAGCTCCTCGTTACGGAGCCCGGTATCCGCGAGCAACGTGATGATAGCTTCGTTGCGCTGTCGGAGGTACTTCGCCCCGGTATCGATCGCTACATCACGCATCGCGTCGACCTGGTCGGGCGTGAGCCAGACATCGGCCTGTTCGTTCGGCTGAGTTTCCGAATTCGTATCGGTGGACATCGGTTTATATACAGTTACCCGCGAGAACGCCCGCCAGCCACTTTGAGTTTCCGACTCCATTAACAAAGTCGGAAAGTGAGCGCTCTATGGGATGACGACAGGAGAAGCATCCATCCATTCCCAACGAGGGAGTCACTCTTTCAGATATTGTTTCCGTAGCTGGGAGACATAGTGTGTATCCCAGCCTTTGGTTTCGACGTAGTAGGTGAGCACGGCCTCAACGTATTCTACAGGTAGAATCTCATGCGTTGCGAACGTGCAGAGGATGTGTGGTGTCGTGAAGAGGATATTCCGATCGTCGAGCGCGAGGTTGACGAACAGGTAGTTGGTTGTATTGAACTCGTCCGTGATGAAGAGATCCGCCTCCAATTCGTTAGCCAGCCAGATGCATTCGGATTCCCCACGATCGAGCCCATAGTCGAGCGGTTCGTCGATCTGTGCGTCGATATCGTGTGCCGTTAGATGATGTGCTGCCTGAAGCACGAGGTCGGCAGCTGCAGCCAGGAGATCATCGCTCCCAGTTGCATCGGTGAGCTCTCCCAACACGCTCGCAGGTATCTGGACATCGTACCCGCTGAGTAGTGCTTTGAGCGGATCCGCACCGGAGGGGGCTTGCGGACGGCCGTCGACGACGGGGGTGGCGAGATTCAACAAGACGTTGGTATCAACGACAGCAACCGCTTTCTCCGACATCGTCAAGCGTGGGACTCGTCATCTGACGACTCAGACGAACTCGAGTCCGTCCATTCGGCAACCTCGCCGTCGTAGAACGCTTCGTCGCTGGGGAGGTCGTCCTCAAGCTGGGGGATGGCGGGTGTCCGGTCGATCGACTCCCGGAGGAGTTTCATTCGCATTGCTTCTTCGCGCCCGAGGATTGCTTCGACCGTGTCGTAGTCGACGCGCCCGTCGTAGTAGGCGTCGCTAAGCCGCCGGCGGAACTCCTTGTCGTTTGCGAGTGCTTCGAGTTCGTCCTCAAGAGCGTCGATGAGAAGACGAGTCCGGGAGGTATCGAGGATCTCAACGACGCTGTCGGCGCGCTCGACGAGGGACTTTGGGGCATTGAAATCGACCCGTGTTTTCTCTTCGGCCATCAATCGATGTGTAGAGTCTACACATACTTAGTTTCGTCGTCCGGCTCGAACGAGTCCAAAAATCACGATAGCGATGGACCTTCGATGAGATAGCTGCTCACTCAACCCACTGAGTGAGGCGGACCCATCTTAGAAGTCTATCTCAATATCTGCCACTTCGAAGCGACGTCCCAAATTGCTGATCAGACCAAAAACAAAGCCTACCAGAACAAACAACACTCCGCCAATAAACAGGAGTACAGCAATTGTGTAGATGTCTTGACCGATAGAGATGAACGGCAATTCCACGCTCCTGAGTAGGAGAATTGCAAAACCAACAGCTGCTGGAATCGCAGCATCTCGGGCCATATTCTCCCCTCTATCTCGAAGCTTCTCCCACCGATCAGGGTCGGGGTAATCAGGGTGAGCTTTGATCATCGACGTAGGAATCTCTTCAGGATCGATACCGGCCCAGTAGATCGACGAGGAATCGTTATCGCTCTCTTCGTCGCCTTCGTTCTGTGGGATCCACCAGACACGACCTCGTGAAACTTTGAGGCTACTCACTCTTCCTTCTTCTTCGAGGCGATCTAAACGCCTCTTGACCGTTTGTGGCTTGACGTCGATGAATTCCACATCAGCTACATCTTTTGTCTTAGCTACTGGGGGCTTCTGCGTCCGACAACAGTGCGCTACAGCGCGCTCTAATTCGTCATCGGTTACCTTCGGTCTGGATGGTGGTGGGTCGATGGAAATCGTCATTCACCCCTGTTCTTGGTTGACTATAGGTGATTCATAGTCAACCGTAATACTACTTTGGGGGATCTTACTTGACCGTAGGTGGAGTCCGGACAACCGGGACAGTACGTTTTAGTGACATGCTTGTGTATGGATAATCACGGCATGACAATCGCGCCAAGCATATCTCACCCTTGCTTGGCTCTGGTTGGGGAAACGGTCCCCGACTGGGCTGCTCAGCCAGCCGAGGACATCTTTGGTAGGGTGGTCTCGGCTGGTTGGCGTGCCCGAGTCGTGGAATCAATTACTCGGCTGACGGGCAGTGCCCGTAGTGCCCCGTATGTTGTCGAGCCCAAAGTGTTTGTGGCTCAGGCATTTCGGGAATTCTGCTCGTCGCCATCTCAGTGCCACAACGGAGGTGAAAATATGGCGACGATTCGACCCGATTCAGGAATCCAGCTACTCATCATCATCGGCGCGATGTTCATCTTCGCGAGTGTCCGGCCGGATCTCGGGATGATGCTACTCGTGCTCGGTGTTGGTGCCTGGGCCCTGTACAACGTAGCAAACCTGACGCGGCAGTTCTGAAACTACTTGGTGATTAGGATTGGGTTCTATTGCTGGAACTCAATTCCCGACCACCAAGCTCAGCGTTCAACTCCTGCTTTTCGAATTGCGCGGTCTCAGTTTGCACCCTAACCGGTCAACGATTCGTTCTCTTTCCGAGCTTTCGCTGTCTTCGTCAGCACCCACTTGTTGGCAGCGTTACGCCACCCCATCGGCTCGTACGTACGCCCGCGGCTCACGTCGTCGCTCTCGATGACTGCCGTAACCACATCGTCGAATCGGACGATCCGCACGATATGATCCGTGGGGTTCGTGAGCGCGTCTTCGAGCGATACCTCGACGTCTACTGCAGCTGCGGCGACGGCACGAAGCGTTGTCGGCATATCCTCGGGGTCCTCCTCGCCGCCAGCCTCCGTCTCGTCGGTCTCATCTGGCTCGACATCTTCGGGTTCTCCGCCGTCAGCGACCGACTGAGTCTCGTCGTCGCCGGCGTCTTCGGAGTCCAGCGCTTGGCTTTCTTGCTCATGTAGGTCCTCGAGGAACCGCGAGATCTCTTCGTCGAGGAGTGGCAGCATCTCTCTGTTGTTCGGGTCGAAGAACGCCCGTCCAGTCCGCTCATGTAGAATGAACCGACCGCCCCCTTGTGAGACTTCGTCAACGACGTTGATATCTTCGAGATGGTCAAGGAGTGTGTCCACGCCGTATTCAAGCCGGTCGCCGAGGATCTCTTTGAGATCGCTCGTGGGGACCACGCGGTCATTGGTCTCGAAATACTCGTTCGCGTAGAGCCAATTCGCGAGCGCGATCATGCTCTCGCAACTGTCGAGATGGCCCTTCTCGTCGCGGATATACTGTTCGAGTCGGTCAGTGTCGTCGGAATCGCTGGTACTCATTGTGTAGTGTGGTGGGTTCTCGATCACTACGGGTGGCAGTTCCTCGGCGTGAGTCCGGGTTCTGTTCGAGAAGTAGGCGTCCACGGCACTCTGAGCGGGCTCTCACCGGACGACGTCGCATTCCCAACGGCCTACTCTAACAGAGGTTCTGTCTGAACTTAATGGTTTTCCACCCTATTCTCTGTATTACTATTGTCTTATACGCAACAGACATATCCTGAAACACCGAAATAAGTCCGAGTAAGCGATTTTACCCCGATATTTCTGGATACAGATCTCTTAGAATCAAACGAATTGTATCAAGATATTGTAACGGTCGCTCTCGGATAATCAATTCAGTCAGCTCCTCGTCAGTTTTCCTAGCTCCGATTCACCCCCTGATTTCGGAGATACTCTACGAATAAGGCACTAAAACTGGATTTCACAATTGGAATTCGGTCCGCTAGTAGACGGAGTTATCCCGATTATGATCGAGTGTGAGACTTCTCCGCCCCCAGAGAGTACAAGTTCCATGCGGTCCTGTTACTCACTAATGTCGCCCTCCAGGTATCGACGCTCTACAGGACTGTGGCCCAGTTCGGACAAGACGAGGCGTCCCGGCCATCAAGAGGGGGGTCATACCGATGCTCAATGAACACATTCCCGATTGGGAGACAGTTCCCGAGGCGCTTCGCAAACGCGAGCAGTGGGTCTGCTGGCGTGCAGTTGACACTGATGACTCAGCAGACGGAATTTGGCTTACACCGATCGATCCGGCCACTGGCGAGCGCGCAACCTTTGATGATGAAATGACCTGGGGAAGTTTTGAGGATGCATACACCGCGGCAACGACTTCCGAGATGGATGTCAACGGACTCGCTTTCTACCCGACTCGTGAGGACCCATTCACTGGCGTCGTACTCGGCAGCTGTCGCGACCCAAAGACGGGCGATCTCGATGACTGGGCCCAGACGGTGATTGAGACGCTTGATTCCTACACCGAAATTGTATCTGGCGGCCAAAGCATTCGGATTATCGTTGCGGGGCAGCCACCGAGTTGGACCTCCAGGCCGATCAATATCTGTGATGCGGAGTTCCATATCCCAATCACGGGCGAGCAGTTGTCGTCGACATCGGCGACGATTACCGAGCGGACGGCGGCACTCCGGGCCGTCTACAAGGCGTGGAAAGGAGCTACCGACCCAGCCGAAGCTGCAGCCACGCTGTCTGCCGTCGATATTCAGGAATTCGGTGGACTACCATCAGAGTCTGGTGTCGACGTTGATTTGAGTGATACCACCGTCATCGAACGGGCACAGTACGGGCCCGCTGGTGACGTCTTCCGGCGGTTATGGACTGGCAGTAGTGCAGGGTATGCGAGTCAAACAGAGGCTGACGTCGCGTTCTGCAGCCAGCTTGCGTATTGGACTGGTGGTGATGGCGAACAGATGGAACAGCTGGTTCGACAATCGGATCGACATCGGGCCAGGTGGGTGCGTCTTGTTTCAGAGGATACGCTGTACGACGAGCGAACTATCGAACAGGCACTCGAGCTTGTCGACGATTACCACGATCCCCAGTCAGAACCTGGTAGGCTTTGAGAGCTCTCCGGATCCCGATTCAAAAAGCCGGTAAGATTGTACGTCGCGGCCTTGAGTGACTGAGTATGAAATTCAGCGGTGAGATCCTCGTTGAGCACACACATAGCGAGGTCAAAACACATTGGCTCGAGCGATCTGGGCCTCAATTAGTTCTTGATATCGACGACGCCGAACTATTGGATGAAGAAATCGAGAACACGATTGAACAGTACATAGCAGACACGGGGATACATTACGTGGATGAGTTCGCCAGCGGTGGTGACTGGGTGACCTGCCAATTCGGACGAGTTGAAGTTCCTATCGATAGTTGGCATTGCAAGATTACAGGTACTAACTGTCCGATCCAAGCAAAAATCGATCTAACCAACAAAGAGCGATTCCTCCATGGATGTAACATAGAAGCCTCTGAGGAGACTGTCCAAGCGAAGTATGATCGCAGCCCAGAAGAGTTCAAGGAAGACATCTGGGACACTGTTACTGACGGTGATTATGAGGGTCATCATCACCATCCAGGAACTGCGCCCTGCTCTTTCTGTGAAGACGCTAACCGACGTGACTCGTATTATCTCCCTTGGGAAATGACCAGACTAACTGACCATCTCGGTGATTACGAAGATGCTAGAACGTCTGTAGAACTTGTTCAGGAGGGTATTGCGTACAAATTGGGGAATGCTATTTGTTCAACGTGTTTCGTCTCTCTGGAAGAGTCTTACCCGTCAGTCGATTTCAGTGAGTATGGGCTTGACTTGAATACCTATGATACGGTTGAATATACGTTTGAGCCATAGATCCAACGCAGCAATTTGTGCGATCCGTCAGGGTATATTCTAGTATTTTTACCACTCCGGATTTGAACCTCCGTAAATTAGTCCCGATCTGAGAGTGGGCATTTACACAGGTATTTCAGGACTATTCTGCAGGTTCTGGGTACTGAAACACTCTCGAACCGGTGGCTCTCACCTCTGTAAATCTCCGCGATTATTAGGGGTAGTGAGGGTTGGTTATTCTGCGAGAGAGGTGTCTAGGTGAGGTATGTTCGAGAAGTGAAAGGTATCAGGAGTGGGTGGTGGATGTCGATGTCGCGAGGTGGGTGCGAGCGGCGTCGTCGTAGTGGCGGCCGTACCAGCCGGTGATCGTGTCGATCCGGTCGATGCCGGGACAGTGGTAGTCGGCGTCGGTGTGGCTCTGATCGAGGTAGCGGTTGCCGACCTGGATGCTGTAGTTTTCTGGCGTATCGAACGGCGCGTTCGCGATCCGGCAGTCGACGTCGTCGGCCTCGTGGAGGCGGTTCAGCGTCTCAAAAGCAGTTTCTCTGTTCTCGAAGATCCAGAGGTGCTGGCGCTCCGGCTGTTCGGCGAAGGTCGCGAACTTCGTGCGAGGCATAGCCCGGTCGTGGTGGTCAGTCAGCACCTCGGCTTCCCAGGTAGCCCCGTCGAGTGCTGTACTCCGGACGTCCGGCTGAGCCTGCCCCTGTTCACCGGGATACAGCTCGACGGAGCGGCCCTGCTGGCGCCAGATTGCGGAGACGACGGCGACGCCGGTGCGGTGGAGAAGCGATTCGTCCCAATCACCGACGAGCCCAGTGTCGGGCTTGAGCTGGTGCTGTGGAAGCTCGTCGTCATCAAACAGGCCGGCGAAGAGCGTGTCCATCGCGGTTCGAGCGCTCCGAGTCGGTGTCCATCGAACCTTGCGCCGGAGGATGTACTGCTCCGTGAGCCACGGCTGTGACTCCTCACTCTGGCCGCTGTGCCGGTCGTCGACGAGCGGCGGCGCCGTCGTGGGAGCCTGGAGGTCGGTGAACGCAGCTTCGTATTGTTGCTCCCACTCCACGTCGGAACAGCCGAGGAGCGTCTGGAGGTCCGGCGGACGATGCCATCCGATGTGATAACGCTGGTTGTCTCGCTCCAGCACGGCGCCGTTGTACCACTGCGCGATCGCCCAGAGAATATCGAGCGCCGGCGGGGACCAGTCCTCGAGGACGTCGTCAGCTCGCCTTCGAGCTTCTGGCGGTGCGTGATCCATTCGTTGTGCCCTCGGTTACACTCATCTAATTGTGCTGTCGTCTTGAAACTCATCTTGCGGCATTCACCCAGAGAAACTGAGCCGCTCTCCCGGTCGATAGCTTCTAAGAAAGTCCGCCCGTTTGACGCTCTTATGCGTATTTAGAACGGCCTACCAACCGCCGAACAGTTGATCATCATCGTCGATTTGGACCAAGCGCTCATCTGGACCAATCCCAGACTCAAGATCATCTAGTTGGCGTTGATCGCGTTTGGAGGTCGTCGTACCGCTATCTATCTCGACTACGGGGTCACGGCCAAACGGGCTATCAGCTGTTACATCGGGTACTCGTCCGTTTCGTTGCTCGGGATCAGGGTAGTCCGATGTGTGATCCGCCCGCACATCTGAATAACCGAGTGTATTGAACAGATCTGCTTGGGCCTCCACACGGTCGTCGTGGCCGTCGTCGCCGAAGAGATCGAACATGTGCTTCGATAGCACGCGCCGCCCCTAAGGATTATCGGTGGACTGACCGTATCAGGCAGTTCCTGGTGCTACTTCACCGCACATCACGCCCGGACAAAGCTCCGGAAACAGTGGAGGGGGTAGATTATTAACCAACAGGCTCTGGTTTTGATTCGGATTGTTGGTTAATACTCCGAACGTGTCTACTGTCGAGTACGGGCTGTGAACAGGCCGAACTCTCAGGATATTGAGAGGATGGCTGTCGTACTGTCGAGCTTATACTGAAACCTCGTCGGGCAATTTTGAGTGGGTTCAACGTCCCGAATTCGCGAGAATCGGGGATTTCTTTCGCCATCTCCAGGGGCGCGCGGCCATCCAGCGAGGCGTTCTTGACACAGAGTCGTTCGTGGCTCTCATCGGTACTCCCCGAATTTGCCCCGTTTATCCCGTAGTCGAGCAATTTTAGCGAAATAGTGGTGAGGCGGCAGCTCGTCGAGGTATTTTCTATCGGCTCAAATCGGCCCGACGGGGTTCTTCTGCGATTTGAGTGCGTTATTCCGCCCTGCATATCGCGGAATTCGTCCAAAGAAAGAGGCGATATGCAATGTGCGAAGGCCTCCGGCTCTCTCCGGCCGAGGGGCCATCTGTGGAGTCCTGACTTTCGGAATGTATCAATTTGAAAGAACAGTCTGGTGTACTGAGTCACCGGGGCGATTGTCGTTCCAACGACCAGCCGGAGGTATCGGGTTCGCCGCCTTGACGGCACTATTTGTGAGTCCGTCTCATGGGCCCCTGATGTTGATGACCGCGGCGCGCATCCTGTCGGATATGGACTGTCCTGCGTGCGGTGGCCCGGTCACGCTCGAGGTCGGGCCGGACCGACCGCCGTCGACGTCACTGTCCGACGCGGTTCTCGATGCTGCTGAAGACGAGCGTCTCGACGTCGTCCGGACGTGCTGGGACTGTGGGTGGCAAGAGGAGCGCCGGCTCCGCGTGGAGGCAATCGAGACGACCGCCGGCGATGCAGACGCAATCGAGCGAGCCCGCCTTCTGGAAGAGATTACCGATGAACTCGAAGCCATCGAGGCTCTCGGGACGCTGGAGGACACGCTTGCGGAGGTTCGTCGACAGCGACGGCTGGAGCCAGCGGCGGAAGACACGAACGAGAACGCGACGGAGGAGTAGTGATGGCCGACTCTGAGCCCCTCTATGACGTTCGTGAGCGCACCGGGAACCCCGAGCATCCATCGGTTGATGACGTCATCGACCTCGTCCTCGAGCGAGCAGAGAACCCACGAGCGGATCATCAAGACGCCCACCTGGACGAAGCGATGGCGACTCTCGTCGACAGATATGACTCGGAGACCGTCCGGACCATTATCCATCGGATTCTCGTAGAGGAGTATCCGTTTCGCACTGCGACGGCGGACCTCGACGTCGACAACATCGACGGCGTTCGAATCGGGACGGCGGCCGGCCAATTTCTTGCAGAGCTGAACGCGCGAGAGGACGATTGAGATTGATTCCTGCCGCAGCGTCCGGGGTATCCTTCTGACAGTGGCGTTGGTTGTTAGCGAAGCCTGTAGTAATTCCTATAGTCCCCGAACACGGCCACCTACCGCAATATTTCCTGTTTCTGTCCTACAACAGGTATGGGACATAGGGGCCGAAGGCAATGAGCAGCCCACTCAGTACGTGGGGCCACTCGTTCGACAGTTTCCAATTCTCGATCAGCAGATGCAGGTACCACATACCGACTACGAGCAGGAGGCCGGTAGTCTGGACAACGACGAACGGGAAGGGCTCCACCAGCTGGGGAATGACGACGTCAATCAGGAGGCCAGCGCCGACACCGACGCCGAGAATGATCAGGAGCGCCCGTTCCTTGCTCTGGAGTGTCTGCCGACTCCGGAACGAGATGTCGCTCGTACTGTAGGCGAAGTGTGTAATCATCCCGGCGGCAACCCCTTTCAGTGCCATCACCAGCAACTGTCGTAGCTGCGTGAATCCGTCAAGCGACGCCAGAAGTTGGTCCAGGGGCCGGACATCGACGAGCGCAACGAGGACGACGATGGAGCCAATCCCGAGCGGCCAGACGTGTTCGGGATCGATGTACTCACTGTCCGCAGCCCACGACATAATCGCATCATACAGGCCAGACATTCGGGTGCCGATAGCCAGCCCGCAATTGTAAAGCATCATCGTCGAAAGCCCTCGGCCGCTCGACGCCCCGCGACCGCCCCTGCGCGCCTCGTCCCTGCGGTGCTTGCGGGGTCGGGGGACGACCGAGGCGGCCTCGCCCTTTCTGAGTCCGCCAGGTAGTGGCCTGGTTCCTCATCGACGATCTCGGCTGTCCGGTGTGTCTCGAACGGCTCGCGCCGCTCGCCGCTGCCGCCCTCCGCGTCGCTCGCGACCGACCATTCCGGGCGGTCTGCCTGCAGTAGCGGGCGGACTGCCGGGCTAAAGTGAATGTGCCCTCGACGCCAGCGGGAAAGCGCGGGGGCTGCGCGGCGTCGCTGCTCACCCCCCACGCTTTCTCCGCTGGCCGCTCGCTCCGGGCGGGTCGGCGCGCGGCGCTGGTTGTGTCCCTCCGTGCGGGCGCGCTCTCGCTCGCGCCCAGGAGGGCGCTCGCGAAGGCGCGAGCGAGAGCGCGCAGACGGCTCTGTCGGTCGTGACGTCGAGGAAACCCCGTGCTGGAACACGGGGAGTCGGGCGCTGTGGTGAGCGCCTTCGGGATACTGCAATGACGAGTAACAACGCGAGCGAAAAGACGGTTTCGGACGTACAGAGTACGACCACCGAGGAACGCGGTCACGAGCCGACGGTCGAACACGAACCGTCGGGGCGGTCGGCCTGTCCGGAGTGTGAGGGCCAGGTGATCACCGAAGACGAGCAGTCGTTCTGCACGGACTGTGGGCTGATTGTCGCCGACGAGTGGGTCGACCTGAGCCCGACGCTGAACGACCTGGGCCTGGTCGGAGACGCCGACCAGAGCATCGAGACGGTGGACCCGCTGCGAACGGACAAGGGCCTGCACACGAAGATTGGGAGGAACACAGACGGTCGGGGTAATCCCCTGAGCAACGAGCAGTGGGAGAAGGTCCAGCGCCTCCGGAAGTGGCACAAGCGGATGCAGTTCGGCGAGAAGCGCAAGCGAACGAAGCGGCTCAACGAGGGGCTGCGGGATGTCGAGATGATCGGCGGCAACCTGAGCTTGCCGGACCACGTCGTCAAGATGGCGGCACAGTTCCTCCGGAGCGCCTCGGAAGCGCGGCTGCCGGGCGGGCGGATGGCCTGGGAGGCACTCGCCGGCGGCGCCGTCCTCCTGGCCGCGCGGGCCTCATCGGTCGACCGGGACGAGATCGATATCGCGGTCGCGACGCACACCAAAGCGCCCCACGAGCGGGTGTGCGCTGCGGCGCGGAAGATACGGTGCGAATGCGGGTTCGACGCGCCGCTCATCAGACCCAACGCCGTGATGGAGGTCGTCGACGCGCTCGATGACGACGCTATCCCCGGGGCGCGAGCCGTGCGGACGTGGCGGCTGGCTCAACACCTGATGAAACTCGGCGACCAGGTGCCGGTCGGGCCGGGAACGCCACGGTGCACCGTCGCGGCGTCGGCGCTGTACGCGGCGGATCGCTTGCTCTCGCGCAAGCATCTCACCCAGGAGCAGGTCGCTGTGGCGGCGAGCACGATTGTGCCGACGTCCCGAAACCGGATCGCGCGGTACAGTCGGGAGCTCGTCGACGCCTACGAAGCCGAACACGGTACGAACGACCCGGGTGTCGGGCTCGAGGCGGAACGGGACACCCTGCGCTGAGCGGGGCGCTCCCTCGTTTTATTGGTGACCACCGCCCGTGGACGCCCCTCCGCCCCACCCACCGCTCCGTGCTCGCTCCCTGCGGTCGCTGCGCGCGCAGCCACAACCTCGCTGACAGCCGTGTCATACACCTCTCGGGACCTCTGTTGATCCTTTAGGAGAGGATTCATTTGGGGACGAAGCCGAAAGATACAGTGTATCCACTAGCCGGGTTGCCGGCAGGGAGAGGGGAGTGTGGGGGAAACGGGCCTTCGCCCGATTAACGACCTTCTTGCCCCACGTGGCCGCTTTTGATTTGATGCTGTACTTCTCGTTCAGCCTCGCCGCAATCTTGTGCATCATCTGTTTCGTAATGTAGATGAACACCTCCTTGACGCCGCCCGTGACCGCCACCTTGCCCAGTTTCAATAGCGCCTTCCCAACCGACTGGGAGTCAAACCCATTCCCCTCCGGGGATTTGAACCCCGACTATCTCCCCTGGAAGGCGGACACGGGTATGTCAACGTTAGACGTCCACAATAATCGAAGTTATGGTCGGTCTGAGAGGGGAATACCGACTATTTCACCGTCGGCTCTCTACTCGAGCTGATTCCAACAGGGACGCTCTCGACAGTGCCTATGATCTCTGTAGGTTTGTCGTACCCACGAGGAGCGGAGTGAGAAACAAATGAAGGCTGTTCCATCATATACCGTCGATAGAGAAATCGCGGCGACGCTCCGCGAATGGCTGTTCGAGAGCGCGGTCGAGAAACACGGTGAGTCCGAGATCTCCGAGCCACTCGCTGAACTGGCGGCTGCCATCGACGGCGTGCTCTACGAGGAAGCGGAGGCCGTCGAACTCGGTGCGTGGACACAGACGGATCCTCCCAGTCACCGAGATGCATCACACGTCGATGGGAGCCCAGTCGGTGAATCTCGATCAGATGACGCACGCGAACCAGCTGAGCCTGATACTCTCGATATGAGCATCAGCAGGCCAAATCGTATCTACGACACGCTTCCCGATTCGGCCTGGCAGCTCGATCACGATCAGTCCACGACGAACCGGGAGCGACCGCCGACAGTAGCGTCTCACGGCAAGGCGATACCGGCAGCGAACCCCCGTACACGACGGCAACAGCACCGTCCGTCAGTCCGGTATCGCACCGCGTACAAGTGCTCCGTGTGCAGCAGCGTTCGTGAGTTAGAAACCACGCTTCGAGTCTGTGCGTTCGTCGACGAGTGTTCCAGCTGCGGAGCGGTCGCTCGCTTTACTGCAGACGGAATCCCCACGCCGCTCAGAAAGGACTGATCGCAGCACGTCAGTTACAGATCGCGCGGCTGGACCGTCTTCCGGTCGTTCGCCTCAGCCCGTCGTGCGGCGTCGTCGAGCAGCTCGGCGACTTCGTCGTCCAGGGCCTCGTAGAAGTCTGTGGAGACGTTGTTGTCGTCGAGTGCCTCCTTCACGGCCGATTTGACAATCAGGTCTGCCATACGTTCTCGTTTCAGCCACCGCTCACATAAGCGTAGATATTCAATTGCGGCTCTCGACTGCGAGTCGTCGATATAGCGGGTGATTTGGGATGGTCTGACAATATCTTACCAAACAGTAGGAGTGTATTGCAGACGCTGAGTTTGGTAAGAGTGTGTTGTCCAAATACAGCCACCGCTTGGACAATAACGTGCGACGATACCTCAGGGTGGCCGGAGATCGCGCCACCGAACATCCGTCTTTGTCCCGTCGTTCAGCTGAACACGGTACAGCACGGCGTCACGATCATCACCCGTGACGGCGCCGGCGTCGTCCTCTAAGATAGCGATGATTTCGCCGTGCCGCCCGTGGAGCCGGTCATAGTCCGGGTCCGTCTCATCAGGAATATCGATTCGCACACGGTCACCCTCCTCGAACTGGTGATCGGTCATTCTCGGTCCCGGAGGTACTCCGTTCGTTCGTGGACGTCTTCCTCGAACTCAACGAGCCACTCTTCGAATGGTGCGTCTTCCTCTTCAGTACTAAGGAACCGTTCAATGAACCCCTCCTCTGCATCTGCCGACGCCGGGTCGACGGTCCTGACCGAGATGTTTTGCCCCTCCGGCTGTTCGCCCGCCTTCAGGAGTTCGAATGCCCTATCGACGATGGCCGGATCATAGTCCAGTCGGAGACGTCCGAGATTATTCGTCCACATCCCGAGGCGGCCGTTCTCGAGCTGGTCAACGCGATACGCGAGTTGAAGCGTCGTCATACAGCACAGCGTTGCCAGATCGTCGATCCCAGCATCAGCAGCGCACTGCGTGATCCGCTTCCAGCCGTCATCGATTGACCCCTCCACAAATGGGTACTCCTCTTCCGAGACGCGATACTGCAGAACGGTTTCTGTGAAGCTGGCGTATTCACGCCAGACGTGTCGAAGTGGTTCTGCTTCATCGGGAAGCGTCCACTTCCGCCCCTCTGTTGGGGAAATCCAATTGATGTCCTGATCTTGTACAGCGGGGCCGTACCGGTCGACAAGAGCCTCGAATATTTCGACGATTTCTCGGCTGTAGTAGTCTCCAACGACGTGGTGGGTCACGTTCGAATCCGGTCGGCGTCGCAAGAGGAGCTTCATTTGGAAATTCAGTGGATGGAAGACCGCTCGAAATGTCGAGTACTCGGCGTCGCTGGCTGTAGCTTTCGTCAGTTCGAGCAGTGACTCTTTGACTGGGGTTCGAAGGCGGTTCCCCTCCCACGTCAAGGGCGCCGCATCGAACGTGTCTCCGAGTCCCTCAGCAGCGTCCTCGGCGACGTCAGTAAAGCCGCGGTCGAGCCCGTTGAGAGCGACCGCTTCGACATCGTCGACTGCGTCCGAAACCAGGTCGTATTGCTCGTGGGTGTATGCTTGCTCCAAGATCGGCGGGACATACTCCGTGAGGACCTCAGTCGAAACAGCCGATGCGTACTGTGCGGCGTCTTCCTCGGTGTGCTCGCTTTCGAGGTACTCGAACGTCCGGATGAGAACCGTCCGAAGTCCGTCGATTCCCTGTTCTGCGGTTTGGTATTCGCCCAGCTCGATGGCCCGGGCAATCGT
Organism: Haloarcula sp. S1AR25-4; assembly: GCF_031624555.1. Lineage (NCBI taxonomy): Archaea > Methanobacteriati > Methanobacteriota > Halobacteria > Halobacteriales > Haloarculaceae > Haloarcula > Haloarcula sp. S1AR25-4. The sequence continues at coordinate 17,426 of NZ_JAMQOR010000009.1, forward strand.
TCGGTACAGTGGCCGAATCGGATGGACCTCGATTTCGGTGAATATCGTTGCGGTCGCTGGAAGGTATTCGTCGGGTGCGAGTTCCCGTTCGACCAACACCGAGATGAGATCGTCGGGCGAGCTGCGCTCGATCATCAGCTGGATGAATTGGTACAGCGCAAACGTGGAGACAGCAGCAAGCGCAAACGCGATCCCGACGACTGCGTTCAGTAGGCGACTGTTCTGTATCGGGAGCAGATAGACGACCAACAGGTTGAACCCGATGGCACCAACGAAGAGCGCGAACGTCGTACGGAACAACGGCTCCTTGATGAACAGTGAGGTGAGGCGGGCCGAATATCGCGTCACAACGAGTTGTAGGGCGACGACGGTCACGGAGAACACGATTGCCAGAACGGAGGCTTCTGCCGTCGCTAACGTCGTCAGTAGCGCCCTGATATTATCGGTCTGAACAGCAGGGTTGAGGAGAGCGGTCAGCGTCGCGACCACCGTAGCCGTAGCCACTATCAGGGCAGTATATCGAACAATTAGATTGTGGGACCACTCTCGGATGGAGTCCTTCAGATTCTGGCCACTCATACCCTTGTTCTCATAGAGACTCCTTTACTAGCTTAACATAAGTAATGAATTCCACTCCTTTCTTACCAAACAAACTGAGGTTAAATTCCGAAATTGTTTGGTAAGGTAGCGGATGTTTGGGACACATGTCAATCTGAGATGCCTGACGTGTATGAGAATGTTCGAGCCGAAGAAGGGTGTTAAATCTCCCAATCGGTGATCTCTGCAGCATCTCCATCGCCAGCACGTGAACACGTGAAGCAATCTGAATCAACGTTTACACGGCGACTTGCAGTCCGTTGAGTTTGCTGTCCTGGCTCCCGAAGGTAGTGGTAGTGGAGGGGTGATATAGCACCAAACTGCGTGGCGTAGATCAGGATCTCACTGACCCCCATTGACGCAACTTCGCCATTTAGCGAGACGACGGATGGATCAGTTACGTCATCAATATACCCGAGATCACGGTCCTCAGCACTGACTTCAGCTGGTGCAAGGAAGTCCCGAGCTTCTTCTCGATCGATCTCGTCCAAACAGTGAAGGCAAGGCCCATCCGGGTGGATAAACGCTATACGGCCGCCCAGTTGCTCAACTGGGCCGTCTGGAGGATTGATTCCTGTGGCCAAGTCTAAATAAGGAAGGTGGGCTGCACGTGCGAGTCGGTTGAGGACAAGCCGTGGCCCATCATTATCCAGACACCCGACTACGAGATCTGTTGTGAGGAGGGTCTGAAGAGCTTCTTTGTCTCGAACGTCGGTCTCAAACACTGCCATACCAACGTCATCGCTGGTGATCTTCTCGATAGAGTCCGCAGCTATTCTGGCTTTTGATTTGCTTACGTCATCAGGGGCAGCGGTCACCGTCCGGTTAAGATTGGATACCTCAATCTCGTCCGGGTCCACAAGAACAAAGTCTCGAACACCAGCGAAGGCTAGCTGCTGCACTACGTGTGATCCGAGGCCGCCGAGCCCGACGATTCCTACCCGAAGGGTCTGTAGCCGGTCTTGTCCTTCTTTGGAGAACGCCCGAATCTGGCGATCATATCGATCATCCAAGCCGTCAGGTGCTTTTGATGACTGGGACCCCGAGGTTGGGAATTGGACATCGAGGTGTTCACCTGCGACAACTACTCGCTCAACAGCGGTCCCATTTCCTGGTTCATTCCAGTATCGCGCATCAATCGACTCTCGCCCCAGAACGATTGCTCCATACGGCGTGCCGTCCAGCGAGTCAAGCACGTACGCTGCGAAGTCTGGCATTTCCTGCTCATCCGTGAAAGAGGAGAATGTGACGTTTTTCTTGGTGAGCGGGTGTGTGTGGGCTTCGATGATTGCCAGATCCTGTCGCTTTGCCTTGTTGATCACATCCAGTATCGGATCGAGATCAACCTCATAGGCTCCGCGACCGTGGAACTCTACATCTTCATCAGCGATTGGAATGAACTCTTGAACCGTGAATCGAGGGCCGACGGTTGTTTTTGCCACACCGGCGAGGAAGAACCCGAACTTTTCGGAAGGGCTCTGCCGATCGTCGTCAATATCCCAGAGATGTTCCTCTGCTTCACTCCAAGTAGACTCTGGCGTGGCAATAACAGCCATCAGACGCCCTCCTCAAGACGTGCTTCGACGGAGCTCATGAACGTCAGCAAGTTTGACCCGTCTTTGACGTCCTCTGATGGCTTCCAATTGTTTTGTACCCGCCACGAGAACCGGTCCCAGTCCCGGCCATCGTGACGCTTGTGGTTGGTAGCAAAGCTCCCAGGCTGCTGCCCATTACACTTGAGACCGGCAGGAACCCAGAAGTTCCGTGGTGGTGTCTCCGGGTAGCCGGACGGCAGCTGGAGTAAGACCTCGGTGGTCTCGCGGTTCCACTCCTCGTCGAGTTCGACACCCTCCACGAGTACCCAATCGAAGTTACCCCCGTGCTCGATTGATGGGTACTGCTGCTGGAGCAGGTCGATCTCGGCTTCGAGCCTGTCTTGCATCGGAGTTATCCTCGCTTGAACTGGGGTGCCTGTTTGAGTCGTCGTCCTGGACCGTCGAATTCGACCTCGTCGTCGGGATCCAGTTGCTCTTCGGTACCGTCGTCGTGAATCAGGATCAGCCCGACATCGATTGAAATGCCGGCCCGTTCCATTATTTCACGGGCGGTTAGCGAGGATTCGTCCGTTTGGTACTCGTCGCCATCGACGAAGAAGGTGTAAAACTTCCCGTCAACGTCGTCCGAGGGTGGACTCTGGTTGTTAGGCGATGCTCCGTCTGCGTCCGCGGAAGTCGTGTCGTCCGTCATTGTTCTGTGTGCTTGATGTCCCTCAAGCGGCGGGCATCCCGCGGTGGATCGATAGCTGTGGCTCTACGGGCATAGGTCACCGGCTTGAACCGGGACGTCGCTCCGCGTAGTGCTGTTTCCAGCGTAGCTCACAACCACGGCTCGCGTCGAACCGCGGACGTAGTTTTTGAGCCCACCTGTTCTGCCGCCTACACCCGGAGAAATCCGAATGTGTCAGGCGGTGGCTCCGAACTGGTGGCTGTCTTCTCGGACAGGTAAGTATTGCTGGTTGCTACTTATAAATATTTCGCCGGATTAGGTTCACCTTATCACAGAGTATCGAGCGATAGAGGCTCATTCTCGGAGTGTTATTTAAAACAGTCAGTGGTATATAAAGGAGAGTCGAAAAATAGGATATGCTGTATTTATATCTAAGGTAGTGGGTTGGAGCGACATATATGAAAATAGAGAAGAATCTCGCGGGAGTTGATTAGGTGACGAGAGTAAGTAGACTCGCCACCAGTTCGGAGCCATAATCCCCTATGATTCCATTATTTTTAAAATTAGCGGCTCATAGCCTGAGACGGAATAATTCTCATACATAATCTTGACCGAGCATTGGCTGTGGGTGTTTCTCCGACGTACGGTGGTAATCATACGGAGTATCAAGATCTCATATGATATCAGCAATAGCGAATGGAATAGTCTAAGTAAAGACTATATTGGGGGGCTGAAACAGGCTTAGTATCCGAGATGACTCGTAAATCAATCGCCCGGAATTCGGGTAACTCCGGGCGGGTCAACATCTCCGGCTCCGAGCTCGAAGCACTCGAGGCCGAGATTGGCGACGACGTCGACGTCGACGTTGCCGACACGAAAGACATCGCTCACGCGCTTATCGACAGCAAGGACGCGGATCGGTTTCTCATTGTCACTCCACGATAATTCATGCAAACGGCACTCACCTATCGGACGAATCGCGACCTGTTCTCGAACTACTACCTGGACGAGCACCTCCCCGAAACCGAGGCGTGGGACGAGCTAAGCGACGACGAACTCCGCGAGGCGAAAGCGGACATCATGGATCTGTGGGAGCGCGAGAAGGGGACGGCTCCCAAGCGCAACGAGTCCCAACTCGAGGAGAAGTTCATCCGGCCGATGTTCCGGAAACTGGGTATCCCCTTCGAGGTTGAGGAGAGCACCAGCCGGACCCAACGTCGGCCCGACTACGGCTTCTTCGAGTCCGAGGACGCCGCACGCGGTGCGTTCGAGCGCCGCGAGGAAGGAGGCGATTTCTACAAGGACGCCGTCGCCGTCGCGGACGCCAAGCGCTGGGGTCGGCCACTCGACACCCGTGGGAGTGGGGAACACGAGCGGGACTTCGAGAACCCGAGCTACCAGATTCACGTCTACCTGCAGGAGACGCCGGCGCGGTGGGCCGTCCTCACTGACGGGAAGAAGTGGCGGCTCTATTACGGCCCGACGAGCCACCGCCTCGACTCCTACTACGAGATCGACCTGCCGACCGTCCTCGAAAAAGGCGATCTTGAGGACTTCAAATACTTCTACCTCTTCTTCAGGCACGGCGCGTTCCTCGAGGACTCCGGCGGCGAGTGCTTCCTGGACGAGGTCTACGACGAGTCCAACGTCTTCGCTCAGGAGTTGGGGGAAGATCTTCAAGACAACATCTACGAGGCGATCAAGATCCTCTCGGAAGGTTTCATGCAGTACCCGGACAACGACCTCTCCGAGGACGATCTCGGCCTCATTCACGACAGTTCGCTGATCTACCTCTACCGGCTCATTTTCGTGCTCTACGCAGAGAGTGAGGGCCGTGACCTGCTCGACACGAACAACGAGATCTACGAGGAATCCTACAGTCTGAATACACTCAAGCAGGACGTCGCTGAAGAACTCGACAGCCCGAATCCGAAGTATCGCGACTGGCAGGACAATCTCTGGGACCGGCTAGACGAGCTGTTCAAACTCATCGACCAGGGGAGCAAGTCGCGCGGTATCCCGGAGGAAGACCTCTATATCCCAGCGTACAACGGTGGGCTGTTCAGAACCGATCCCGACGAAGACGATAGCGTCGAAGCCCGGTTCCTCGCGAACCATCAGGTCGGGGACGCCTACCTCGCTGAGGTCATCGAACTGCTCACCCGGAGCCAGAACGGCAACGGCGGCGGGAAGATCTTCGTCGACTACTCGTCGCTGGACGTCCGCCACCTCGGAAGCATCTACGAAGGGCTTCTCGAGTACCAGCTCGACGTCGCCGACGAACCGCTCGCACTGGAAGATGGTGAGTACGTCCCCGCCGGCGAGGGTGATGAGGTGATCGTCGAAGAGGGAGAAGTCCACCTTTCGACTGGCTCTGGCGAACGGAAAGCCACGGGGTCCTACTACACGCCAGAGTACGTCGTTGAATATATCGTGGAGGAGACGTTGGAGCCGCTGGTCGAAGACATCAGAGAGGATCTCGCAGGGCAGACTGCACATGGCGAGGGAGGCTTTGCCGAAGAGTTCGCCGACCGGATCTTCGAACTCAAGATTCTTGATCCGGCAATGGGGAGTGGTCACTTCCTGACAAGTGCGATCGACTATCTTGCCCGTGAAATAATCGACGCTCAGGAGAAGCAGGCCGCACAGGAAGGCATCGAGACGGTCGATGAGCAGCGGGACATTAATTGGGCGCGCCGGCAGGTCGCCCAGCGGTGTATCTACGGCGTGGATCTGAATCCGCTGGCGGTCGAACTGGCGAAGGTGTCGCTGTGGCTTCGGACACTCGCCGCCGAGCAACCGCTGGCATTCCTCGACCACCATCTCAAGACGGGAAACTCGCTGGTTGGCAGCGACATCGAGACGGTCCTTGACAACGGCGACCCCGACAACGAAACTGAAGAAGGTCAGTTAACCCTGCAAGAATCGTTCGACCGCACGCGCCGGCAGGCCTTAGAGCACGTCACGGACCAGTTCGAGGACCTGCTCGCTATCGACAACGAAACACTAGACGACATCAAGGAGATGGAGGCCGTCTACGATGAAGTGCGCAAAGATCCGCTGTACCAGCACCTCATCGCTATGGCGAACGTCCACACCGCCGGGCAGTTTGGACTAGACGTGCCCGAAGACGCATACGAGCGCATGGCCGAGGCCCTGCGGGACGACTCTTGGGCGGACATCGAAGGGCAGGACTGGTACAAGTCGGCGCAGGCGATGGCCGAGGACCAGCGATTCTTCCATTGGGAACTTGAGTTCCCGATTGCGTTCTATGAGCAGGACGGCGAGCGGAAGGAAGACAGTGGTTTCGATGCAGTAATTGGAAACCCACCGTATGTGCGGATGGAAGAATTCAAAGAATTAAAGAACTATCTAAGCCAGGAGTACACGACTCACGCAGACCGTACTGACCTGTATATTTATTTTATCGAGCGGTCCACTTCGGATCTCCTTCGTGAAGACGGGGAATATGGAGCGATTGTTTCCAACAAGTTCCTCCGAGCAAACTACGGTGCGTCTGTCCGCTCGCTGCTTGCGAATGGGACGAACATCCGCGAGATCACGGACTTCGGCGGACTCCCCGTATTCCCAGACGCAACCGTGCGCTCGGCAATCTTGCTAGCCAGAAATACAGAACCAGATGGGGCCCCACCTCGCTATGTTCCTGTTGAGTCTCTCGACTTCGACTCATTAGGTGCTGAGGTAGAACGATCCGGGTTTGAGGTGGACCCTGACGGCGTTCAGGGGGAAGAATGGCGATTAGTCAACCGGAGGACATCAAAAATAATTCAAAAGCTGGAACAAGGGCGGATTTCTCTGATAGAATTTTTACAAGATGGTGAAATCTGTTGGGGTATCAAAACAGGCAGGAATGCTGCCTTCTACATTAACGAAGAACAACGTAGCGACCTGATCGATCAAGACCCGAGTAGCAAAGAAATCATCCAACCGATGGTCAGGGGACAACATGTAGGGAGATACCATATTGAGAACCCCCACCAATATCTCATATATACATATCACGGTGTGAATATTGACAAGTATCCCGCTATTGAGGAATATCTCCGCCAGTACAAAGAGGAACTGGAGGGAAGGGCTACGGAGCAGGCGTGGTACGAGTTACAGCAGCCTCAAGAGGAGTATGTCGAATATTTTGATGGTCCAAAGATACTTTATCCTGAGATAGCGCCAGAGATGCGATTCGCGTACGATGAGGGTCCACTCTACCCGAATAATAAGTGCTTCTTCCTGCCGACAGAACGCCTCTCACTAATGGCTCTCCTCAATAGCACCCTGTCTGCCTTCTATCTACGGCAGATACTGGCCAAGTTAGAGGGTGTCTCTGGCGATGATGTCTACTATGAGTTCAGGCGCCAGTACATGAAGCGACTCCCCGTCTGTGAAGGGATAGACGAGGTTCACGAAGAGACAGGCAAGTCGCTGTCAGAACTGGCTGATAAGATGATGCAACTACGCGACGAACGACAATCTCTCAATCTCTCGCTCTTGGACTACCTCGGAATCTCAAGCGGTGACCTGCCGAATTCAAAGGCGGGCGAGTCGCTGGAGGACCTGCAGATGCCAGTCGCGGGCGTCGCGGATACGCCGCTGACCGAAACCACAGTAGAGTACGACAGCCTGCGAATCGAGGGCGTATCCTTCAAGGACGATGGCGGGCGTGTGGTGCTGTCGGTAAGCATCAGTTACAAGCCCGACAAGAACGACCCGCGAGAAACCGACAGCTACGGACGACTCGCCGAGTCAGAGTTCGAGCGCTACGATGCGATGGCCTTTGTCGGCTTCTCGGAGGCCGAGGAGACGCTCCTTCGTGAGTTTGTCCCCGTTGCCGTTGAGGAGGGTGGCGGCTTCGCGGGCTTCCGGCAGGGCGCGACTAAGACGAACTCACCGTTAGATCGACTGAAAAACCTGATGCTCCCTGACTTCGACGAGGTTCAAACTGGGCTGGAGCAGTATATTGAGGTGCGTGAGCGTGCCGACGAGCTGGAGGAGAAAATCGAGAAGACCAACCAGCTCATCGATAAAATCGTCTACGACCTCTACGGACTGACCGACGAGGAAATCGAAATCGTCGAATCGGCAGTCCGGGATGACTGACTTCGAGGTCGGCGACCACGTCAAGTTCGCCGGCGGGCGGGGAGAAATCACGAAAATCGAGGAACGGCCCAACGGCGGTCATCTGCTCCACGTCTATACCTCGGAGGGCCAGCTCCGCAAACTCCCCAACGGCCTCCCTCACATCGAGAAGCTCGATTCGCTCGTGGACCGCCTCGCGGCCGGCCAATCCGACGCCCCGCTCCATTACGACCTTCGAGAGCGGGCGATCCGGCTGGATCTCGCCTACAAGTACGACCGCTTCCTCTCGCTGACCAGCAACCGTATCGAGATCGAACCGTACCAGGTACAGGCGGCCTACGAGATCCTCAACTCCTACGACCACCGCTACCTAATCGGTGACGAGGTCGGCCTCGGGAAGACCATCGAAGCCGGCATCGTCATCGAGGAGCTCATCGCCCGCGACCGGGCCGACCGGGTACTCATCGTCGCGCCGGCGCCGCTGACCGTCCAGTGGCAAGAAGAGATGCGCGACAAGTTTGACCGCAACTTCGTCATCTACGACCGCGAGACGGTTCGTACACATCGGAAGTCCCACCCCAACCAGAACGTCTGGAAACAGGAGGACCTCATCATCACCTCCATCGACTTCGCGAAGCAGACCACAGACGACCCCGAGTCGGACCGCGTCTCCGTCCTCGATGCCCTCCAGAATCTCGACGAGGAGTGGGACGTTGCGGTCTTCGACGAGGCCCATCACCTTACGGCCAGACGGTCGAGCGACGACTCCATCGAGCGGACACAGCGATACCAAGTCGGTGAGGCCGTTGCCGATAACTCCGATGCGCTGCTGTTGCTCACCGGGACCCCGCACAAGGGGAAATCAGACCAGTTCTACTTCCTCGTGAGCCTGCTCGACCCGTATCGCTTCAGCCACGAGTCGCAGATCAGTCCTGAGGCGCTTGAGGACCTGATGATCCGCCGGCTGAAGGATGATATGTACGAGACCGACGGGACCCGAATGTTCCCTGAGAAGAACATCGAGGCACTCCCGGTCGAGATGACTCGCGAGGAGCGGAAGCTGTACGACGACGTCACCGAGTACATCCGCGAGTACTACAACCTCGCCCAGCAGGAGGAGAACCAGGCGGCGGGGTTCACGATGGTCATCTACCAGAAGCGGCTGGTCTCGAGTATCTACGCGATCCGGAAGTCCCTCGAAAACCGGATGCGGGCGATTCAGAACGACACCGTCGCAGAAGACCTCCCTGACGAGGTTCAGGACCTCATTCCGCGGTATAGTACCGAACCCGAGACGCTCACCGACGCAGAACGCGCTCGGGTCGAGGAGGCGCTTGAGACGGTCACGATTACGCTCAATCAGTCGCAAGTCCAGCAGGAGCTGGACCGCGTGAAACAGCTCTGGCAGCAGGCTAAGAACATCGAGACGGACTCGAAGGCCCGATTGCTCCGGCAGTTCGTCGACCGCATTCTCTCAGAGGACCCCGACGAGAAAATCCTGATCTTCACCGAATACACGGACACGCTGGAGTATCTACGTGACGAGGTCTTCGCTGATCATGATGTCGCCCAGGTGTACGGCGACCTCGAGCAGTCCCGTCGACGGGAAGAGATGAGCAAATTCGAGGAGGAGGCCAACCTGATGCTCGCGACCGACGCCGCCCAGGAAGGGCTCAACCTCCAGTTCGCCCACATCATGGTGAACTACGACCTCCCGTGGAATCCCATCAGGATCGACCAGCGGATGGGGCGGCTCCACCGCTACGGCCAGGAGCACACGGTCGAGATTCGGAATCTCTTCTTCGCCGATACCCGCGAGAGCGAGATCCTCAATCTGCTCATCGAGAAGACGAACCAGATCGAGTCGGACCTCGGGATGCGCTCTGATGTCCTCGGTCGCGTCCTCGAGGATGTCGACTTGGACGAGACGATCATGGCGGCTATCGCTGAAGGTGAGCCGACCGAACGTGTCGTCGCCGATATCGAGGCGACCATCGAGGAGAAACGCGAAGCGATTCAGACCGTCGAAAACGAGTTCCTGATTCGCGACCGCTTCGACCTCTCCGGCGAAGACGATGAGATTCTCGACGTGATCGAACGCAGTCAACACGGCGAGGTGTCCGAGGACGATATCGAGACGCTCGTGCGAGTGTTCTTCGACGAATTCGGCGGCTCTATCAAGGGCGTTCGACCGGGGCCGGCCAGGATGGAAGGGGACGTGTTCCAGTTGGACGTCCCTGAGGTCTTGAGTGGAAATCAGGTGGCACGACAGTACCCACGGGCCACGTTCACCAAGGATATCGCGATGGAGGCGGATGATGTCGAGTTCATCTCGCTTGACCATCCTCTCGTCGAGTCGCTCATCGAATTCTGCCTGGACAGCGACCGCATCCAGGGTGAAATTGCGACGAAGGTCGCTGCGACGGCGTCTCGAACCCCTGGAATCTTGTTCAATTACCGCCTTGGCTACGTCTCCGGTGCCGGGGATGTGGTGACCGAGAAGCTGGTTCGTCTCTTTGTTCGCCCAGATGGTAGTGTGACGGCTGATGTTCCTGAGCTCTCGAAGACGACGGCTCCCAGCGATATCTCATCGTCTCACGAGGTTGATCGGCTCTCGAGTATGGCGGAGGACCTCTATGAGGCTGCAGAGATGGAAGCATGGACGCACGTTGAGTCGTTCGCCGAGGAGGCCCGAACCGAACGCGAACGGGAGATCGAAATCAAACGCGAGCACGCTGATCGATACTTCGAAGAGCAAATCGAAGAATGGGAAGAGCGGTTAGAGCAGTACCAACACCGTGCTGAGCAGGGTGCGGATATGTCCGCGCCGATTGGGAACGCGAAGCAGAAACTCGAGAGTCTACGACGAGAACGTGAAGAGGAGCTATCCAGGCTTGAGGAAGAGAAGCACGTTACTCCCCAAGAACCGGAATTAGTAACAGCGGCGTACGTCGTCTCTCCTACAGAGGCAAAGGACGAATGATCTCTATTGCGAACGCTGTCGGGTCGGGAGATTTGGGTGTGGAACTCGATGTCGGCGAGGTCGAGTCCGATTTGGATCTGCCATACACCGAATACGACCCTTCGAACTACCATGGTCTCTATCTTCGGCTTGTTGAGGGTGGTCCGCTCATTACGGTTTATCGGAGTGGGAAATACATCATCAGTGGGTGCTCTACGTTCGAACAGTTGTACGAGACGAACGACGCGTTCCTCACGACACTGTCCGAGTTGGACATCGTAGATGCAGAGACTGAAACCGGATTCACGGTACAGAACGTCGTCTGTACGGCACAGTTGGACGACCCGGTCGATCTGAATACACTCTCCATCGCGTTAGGCTTAGAATCCGTGGAATATGAGCCAGAACAGTTCCCTGGTCTCATCTATCGGCCCGCTGACCACCCGGCCGTTCTCTTGGTTTTTGCCAACGGGAAAATAGTCATCACAGGGGCTTCTGACGTGGACACTGCCGAGGATGCGTTCAAGCATCTTCAGGAACAGGTGACGACCTACCTCGAACAGTAATGTCTCTGCATTCTATGCGAAAACACGTCTCTCGCGGTTCGTAGAACGACGCTTCTGAACACCTGCTTGTCGAACTGGTTGTCGGAGGTGGTAGTAGTCGATAGAATTCTCTCCAATCCCGTCAGGTGTGATCGTCTCCAAAGCGCCCCTCATCCAAATATGACCTCAGACCCAGTGGATATTCTCGATGACCTGGCTGACCAGGTCGCCGAGGAATTCGAGGCGTACAGACAGCCGGACGAATTCAAAGACGTATCGCTTGTCATCGACAATAACGATCCAGACCGGCCAACGCTGATCGTTCACGTCGAGAGAGAGGACGCCGATACGCTGGCCGAGGAAATCGAGAACTTCCTGCAAGAACGGGGTGCTCGAACTCAGCGTGAACGATACTCGGACACAGATGTCCGGGTGCTAGCGACCGTCGACTGAGTTCTCAGTCCTCTCTAATTTTTCTGACCCGTTCTCGGTAAGTCACACCTAAGTCCGGTCCGATGGAAGGCGACGTACGTGTCGTCGGGGGCAAAGCGCATCTGTAACCAGTGGTTGTCAGCCGGTTTGTAGGTGACATCCGTAATTTCGTCTCGCTCGTCGAACGTCTCAGCAAGCGCCGCGAGGTCGAGTTCCTGCTGGTAGGTAATCACCCCGACGACGTTGGCGACCTCGAGCTCCGTCACTACCTCGTCGTAGACAGTACCAGAAGGAAAAGTCCGACTGATGCTGCCCTTGATATAGTTCCTTCAAGCGACTATCCATCACACCGGGGCTGTCGCATAGTTCACCAGGAAGCCGATGAAAAAGTAGAGAAACGCAGCACCGATGACCCCGCCCTTGATGGACTCTTTAGCACCCTGTAGTAGTCCCACAGAAGCGATCAGAGCAGCAACTAAGTCAATAGCTATCGCCAGCTGAGATGTCGGAGCAACGGTCATCACGCCGGCATAGAGGAAACGTGAGAGTTTGTTGGCAGTCTCTACAGTATTCGGCGACCCGCCGAGTGAGAAATCAATCGTAGAGAGAAACAGAGCAGTAAACAGAAAGAACGCTGCCAAGCCCCCGGTTTCAATCGCTTCCTCTGCGTCCATATCTCCTATATCCGACTCCGGAGACGTGAAAGTGCCGTCTAGTCAGATATCAAGCCTCAGCTCCCGGGGCCAGAATTTCCGAATGCAGTGGATTGCTGAGCATTATAAAAATCGATGAACAGGTACTTCACGAAGGTTTTGTCGAACTTGTTTTTGCGATTCCAAAAGACAGCGACGCCGACAAGTGCAGCGATAGTAACTCCACCAGTGACGGTAATTGAGGGGAGAAGCGAGTGGCCCAGAGCGCTAAGACCACCTAGAACGGCGAGCACCACAAGCAGAGACCAAGACGCGGCCCACATACTCCGATGAAACGAATAGACTGACTGAAACCGGAGGGCACGCGTATAGGGTGTTGTCTCAAGATAACTCAATACCATCTTCAGGAGCTTCCCGTAATGCTCGAAATCTGATGGAAGTGCAAACTGCTGTTCACACAGCGTCAAAAATGAGTTTTCAATGTGCGTGACCGTAATCGGCGCCGTCGCTGGTGTCTCATTTTGAATTGCGGTAAGTGTATCACCGAAGGTCGTGGGTGAATCAGCCCAGCTACCCAGCGCCTGAAGCAGATGGCCAGTCACGTATGCGAGCGTGAGAAATCCCCCGACAACTACCCCACTGGGAAGGCCCCGTATCAGCTCGTCAACCGGGAGTAAAAGAATGAGAGCGCCAATCCAGAGCGCGCCAGGAACGAGATTCGTGATGACATCATAGAATCCCAGCGCTCGGAAGCTTCGCGCAAGAGCCATAGCCTGTTACTACGGACAGCCCGATAGCCCATATATCATCTCATATGCACCACTGAAGGAGTATGTTGAGAGATCCACCCGACCGAAGATCTAATTATGCCGACGCGAGGATCTGTTGTTCGACAGCAGTCAGATCTGCCCCGGATCCAAAGATCTCTCCCAGGATCTCACCAGCGAGCCACGCTGCGCCGACTAGGACGAGCGCACCCCCAATAGCCTCTCCCAACGAGGGTTGCTGAGACTGCTGCTCCGACGTTGTCGCTGTGGAGTCCTGAATATCGTCGAATAGTCCATTCGAGGTAGTCCTCGTGGTGGGGACAGTAGTCCGAAACTCGGGACCGTCGCCGATCCCACCATTCTGGGCGGGGTCGAAGGTGGATACCATTAGCTGACACTTGCGGCTAACGCATTATAAATACTTGGCCGAGATTCACGAGTATCGAAGTCGGTCAATCGATTCGTACACGGTACTCTTCGTCGTCAATTCCGAGATAGATGACGCCATCCTGCCGCGTCGTAACAACATTCCGATTTGTTTTCGTTCCTGATCGTCGGGAGACGGTAGCGCCAGTTGCTTGCGCACTATATTTCTGGCTTGCATTCGTCGACCCGGCTTTCGCATCCGATATCGCGACTAACTCCGGCGTCATATGCTGGAATAATTTCGGTGTATAACTGCTTTCACGGCCGTGGTGAGGGGCGACGAGAACATTCGTATTGCGAAGGTCATCACGGACGGAGGACTGCTCCAGAAGGGTTTCAAGCGCCTCCTGTTCGAGATCGCCCGCAGTGACGAGCTTGAACGATCCATATTCAAGCACCGTCAAGATGCTGAGATTGTTCAGGTTCACCGTCTCTCCTCCGCTTAAATCGCCGATCGGTGTCGTTCCGGCCTCTTCTAACGAAAGAATGTGGTGGGTGAATGTCAGACCTCCATTCCAGGAGGGGTCACTCGGTGAGAAGGTTGCTCGTCGATCGTACGTATCAGTGAGTGTTAGGTAGGCTTCTGTCACTGACTGATAGTGTGAGCGGTCAGGATAGAGATCGTTTTTCCGCCGTCTGATGTACTCGTCTGCTTCGTCACGACGGGCAATCACTTCGGGTGAGAAGTACGATGAAAACTCGGGGAGATCTTCGATGTGATCTTCATCTGGATGCGTGAGCACTAGATAATCAACCGAGTCGATTCCGTGCTGTGTATGGATGTGGCGACTGGGCGAAAAGCCGTTCGCGTGCTGTCCCAGATCAATGACTGCGTTCCGTTCTGGCCCCTTAATGAAAATCGCATCCCCCCGCTCGACATCCCAAATGTAGATCTCGACAGCAGCCATACTGGTATTAGATTAGCCGCCCGTTTAGGAAGTTCGGACAGAACTGAAGAGGAACTGCCACCGCGAAAGAAACATACGGGGCTGGTGTATGTTCACATCTAGTGCTCTATAATCACCTCCAGGTTCATTTTTTGAACGTTGACCATGGTGATTGCACCATCGTTCGGCACCCTGGTGATCAACATCGGGACGAGGGGCGAATATCGGTTATCGATATCAACGATTGGCCGGAGCAGAAGGAACATGTCGAGGAAGACGACATCAGCAGCCTGGAGTACTATCTTCAATTTCCGGTGAAAGACGACCAGCAAAGCCGCTTATCTGGGGTTCGGCAAAAAAGTCAGATCAGCCCTGAAGAGTACGCTCAAGAGTACCTCAATGATCCAATCGAGTACTATAACGAGAATTTTGACGAGGTGACACACAAGATCTGGCGCTTCATCGCGACTCATCCAGATATGGATCATCTATCGGGGTTGTACCGACTCGATGAAGAAATCGGATTTAGCGTGTTTTGGGACACCGATCACAATCGCGAGCGTGATGAAGATGACTGGTACGAAGTCTACGAGTGGGCAGATTGGGAACTTTACGAGGACATTCGAGAGGGAGACACGAACCACGACAATATCCAGCCGACTCAAGGACAACAAAAGAAATACTGGAAGCACGACAATATAGAAATCCTCCATCCCTCCCCGGAGTTCGTTCAGGAACTTAATGAGCAGAATGCTGAGCTGGAAGATCCGGAATATAACGACTACAGCTACGTCCTCAAAATCCAGCACGGGACACGCTCAATCCTGCTCCCGGGAGACGCTGAAGAGGATGTATGGGACGAAATCTTAGAGGAGTGGGGGCCTGAAGTGCTCGAAGACGTCCATGTGCTGAAAGCCGCTCATCACGGTCGCAAGGATGGCTTTCACAGAGAAGCAGTAGAGGCGATGGATCCTGCGTACGTGATCGTGAGTGTCGGGAAGAAAGACGATCAGGACGCCTACGACAACTACCGCTCCGCATGTAGTGACGAGACAGAGATTCTGTCGACCCGCCAATACGGTCGCATCAAAGCGATTTGTACCCGTCCAAACTCGATTATTGTCGACAAGGCAGAACCAGACGGGATATTCGATCTCCCCGACGACTGAACGTAGTCCAGCAAAATTCAGAAAACACGTCTTGTACCGCTTTTCTTACCAAACATTCAAGCAGGTATATGGGAATTTGTTTGGTAAGACATTCAAATCGTATCCTCCAGAAGTACTTTCAGCTACAGACGGATTCGATAGAATATGACAGATATACCGACAGAGAACACCCTCACTGTCAACGCCACCCACCATATGCTCGGGGATCTCGAAGAAGAGTTCACCGGGCCCGCAGCCCTCTCACCAACTCGGGAGATGGAGAACATCTTGGGGTACGACACGAACTTACCGTTGCTCAAATCCGTCGTCTTTCAATACAAGCGGCCATACACCGTCGAATCGGATTCAGACCGCCGGTTCTCGGTAAACCGTGATCAGTGGCGTACACTGACCTCCCTGTACGAGTACAACCAGGCCTTCTTCGTGTTTCCCGAAGTCGTCGACGCGACGAACGTGGAGCATACGCTTTCCCGCTCGGTCTTCATCGACGTGTTCGGGATTCGGAGAAACACGTCACTGGTGTACGTCCCGGAGAATGCGTGTTCTGCAGGACGGCCAACCGGTATCAGAGCGAAGATCAACGGCGGTAGACGGTACCCCGTTCCGGATGCGTTGGTGTATGACTGGGAGACGCTCAAAGAATCAGTCAACGCCTGTGAGTGTGGGCTGCGCTTCACATCGCAAGGGGAGCAGACGGACGCGTACAGCACGTTCAAGCAACGAGTAAACCGGCTCGTAGAGGGTGATATAGACTGGTTAGTGGACCGCGTTTCATCCGTAGTGGAGCGCCAACACTCAGGCGACATACGAATTCCTAAGGAACAGCCGGATATCGACCGAGAAGCGCTCAAGAGCTATCTCTTAAGACTCGACGAGGAAGGGACCGATCTATCCACACACGGCATCGGTCGTTCACGACATACGATGCTCGAACGACCGGAAGAACGGACTGACTAAATCGTGCTCGACGCGGTGATCGCTACGGTTTGACGCGAGCCAGATGCGCTAGTCGTCGCCGGAGATGGGACTCCACTCACGAAGAGACGAAACAAGTCATCGACATCGAGCAATACTGACGGACTCTGGTTCAAGACCCCTGAAACGAGACGGGTTCTTTTGCGAGAGCCTTCTATCCAGCAAATTTCGGATGAGCAACGTTCAAAACCCGCTCTTATTCATATTCTATGTCTAAAATGCAGGTATGAACGACTCACAAGACACGCAAAATACACGACAGGGACTGTCCACCCGTGAGAGCCGACTCCTCTCACGACTCGCCAGCGCGGGCAACCAGATCATCTCCGTCGACGACATCGAGACGACCCTAGAGGTCGCCCCGAACACCGCCCGAGAGATCGCCTCCCGGCTCACTGAGAAAGGATGGCTGGACCGACTGTTCCCCGGTCGATACCTCATCATCCCGCTCGCGGCCGGTGAAGAGGGTCTGTATACGACGCACGAGTATCTCATCGCCTCGCACGTCGCCGATCCGATGTACGTCGGCTACTACACCGCCCTTGACCACCACGGGCTGACCGAACAAGTGCCCCGGACGGTGTACGTCGTCACCCCCTCCCGGGCGCAGAGTCGGGAGATCCACAGCGTCCCCTATCGCGTCGTGACGGTCACCGAGCGCAAATTCTTCGGGTACGAGTCGACATCCATCGAGGGTACCGCCGTGAACGTCGCAGACGTGGAAAAGACGCTGGTTGACTGTGCCGACCATCCCGAGTTCGGTGGTGGCATCCGGAAACTCGCACAGGCGATGGTCGCCGCGGACGACCGGGACTGTTCGTGGGCGACGGTCGGTGAGTATCTCCAACGACTCGACAACGGCGCTGCGACCAAGCGGATCGTCTACCTCGCAGACCAGCTGGATATCGACCTCCCGACGCGTGAGACGTTCCTCGAGTCATTCACAAGCGGGTACTCGCTGCTCGACCCAACGCGAAGCGAGCAGGGACGCTACGACAGTGAGTATCGTCTCCGAATCAACGTCGATCGAGAGAGACTCGATTCGATGGAATCCTGATGGCAGGTCGATCCGAGGGGGACGTGAATTAAGATGCTCCTCCAAGTACAGCGAATCAGGTAGATGGGCCACGTCTATTATCACCATCCGGGCGACAATCAGTTCTCTCTTGATTATGTCCACGACACTCCATCGGAGATCGTTGCCAGGATTGTCGAGTACGACGATGACGTGGCGGTGAAGGTTCGCAAGTACGATCTTGACAACGAGTTCTTCGGTATCTATACCTCCCGCGTTGGTGGTGGGGACGTCGGCGATCTCGAATTCGATCTTGGCGAGGCACTCTCAGAGATGGGTGCTGACAACGGTACTATCGTTGCCCGGCTCCTCGAGATCTATCAAGCGCTCATAGCCCAGAACGAGGAAGAAGAAGGAGTTCCCGTTGAAGCGTACAAGAGCATCGACATCGATGCACTCCCAGACGCGCTCAACCGAGTGTCGTGGGAGGGCAACGCGACTGATGTTGCAGGCCGTCTCGCCTCAAATCTCATTCTCAAACACGCGCTTCCGAATGCGAACCATCGGACTGCTGTTGCCCTGATTCAGTTCTACCTCCGTCGGATTGCTCCTGATTTCTCGATGCCAGAGACCTCCGTGGAAATCGACTCAGAGACATACGACTGGCGGGAGTGGGTAAACGAGTATATTAACGAGTCAAAGCGTCTCTTGACGGTTCGTCGGAAGAATGTGCTCCTCAAACATCTCTCTGACTTCGGAGCGACAACGCTTGAGCGGAAACACGAGGTCCAGATCGACCTGACGGCATACGATCTGGATATGTATCCCGCAGAAGCGAAGACAGTCTACGCAACAGCGCACGAGGAGCTCTGGGTCGAATTCGTCGAAGAGGCGGTTGAACGCACCGACAACCCCGAGCTGATGGAAACCTCTGGGCTATCGAAGACGGAGTTCGCAGAGAAAATCCGGAATCTCGAGTAAGCGGTGTGCGCTAGTCTTGGAGCGTCGCGACTGTGCGGCCCGTCTCCTCGGCCTCTTCGCTCCGCGACATCCCGTATGTTGCGAGAGCTTCTTCAACCGCGTCGTCCAGACTCATTGGTCAAACGAATCTTGGCTCTGCCGAGGTATAAAGTCTCGCACGATTTGTGTATCTGCCTAGGTACGCTCGGTTTCACGGTAGGCAACGTCAAGATCGAGGTCCTCGTACATCCGGTCAAGCATCGCGAGCGCCGACTGGAACTGAGCGTAGTTCTCGCGCATATACTCGATTGTCTCGGCTCTCGGGATCACCGGGTAGCCCTCGACGTCCTCGATGTCGAGTGACGCGCGTGGCTCGAGGACGATCTGCAGCGGTCCGTCCAACTCGTCTCGGGGCTGTCGTTCGAATGCGGTCGGGAGGTCGAACCACTCGAAAAACACCTCCCAGGCGTCGACGTCCTGCTCACGAACAGCGAGGAACAGCGGATAGTCGTCGGACTCGCGACCGACCTGGTAGCCGCCCTGAGTCCACACGTAGACGGCGTCGATCCGCGTGAACGCGAACGGCCAGTCACTGAACTGTGGGATGATGTAGGCCTCCTCAATGGAGGGTGGACTGACGCCGGCGCTGGCAGCGACGAGGTCGCGGGCTGCGTCGCGGACGCGCTCGTCGACGACAGTAAGGCCGTCGTCATAGCGGACATAGCCTGCGTCTTCGAGCCGGTTGACGGCCTGTCGCACCGTCTCGTACGGCGTGTGGAGGTGTTGGGCGACACGACGGATGGAGTCACCACTCTCGATGGCGAGGACGATCTGCGCCGCCGTGTCGTCGAGTACCTCGTACATCTGGTAGTTACCAATACTTCGGTAACAGTTAAAATAGCAGTAGACTCGCTATTGTACAGGCTTATCTTGACTAACACACCGGCATAGGTCTGTTTGGTAAGAGACGCCCGTGCTGTAGCGAACAGCACAGTCCAATTTTGAGATGCTCAAACCAACCTCAACCACCCAACACAGGTGTGTTTCACCGGCGAGATCCATCCACGGTAGCTACTATGTCGTTTATAAACGTCGTGAGGAGATCAACAGGGTCGCGATCAGCGTCCTCCACCGGCGGCTCCCAGAGTGCGACATCGAACGCCTGGGCGGCCGATGCGTCCCCTTCAGTAGCCGTGACCATAAGAATGGCACTCTGATAGATGACAATCGTCCGGGTGTCGTCGACGTCGAGATACTCGATCCCAGCTGCCTCGAGCGCATTCGGAATATCCACACCCGTATCCAGTCGACAGTGTTGCACCGGCTCATCGTCGTCCGCCATAGCAGTTGCTACTCCCTGTCTGTACAAGTATACCCGGTCCCGTGGCGGCCAGACGAGCGAAGTACACGGTTCTCAGCCAGGTCAATATTCCACAAAGATGTCCACCCATCCGTTCCCGGTCGTAGTCCGAGGAGTTACACAGGTCGGTAGAGAACACACGAGCATGGACCAGACACCCGACGCATTCGCTGCTGCACTGGCCTCGGGTGACACCGATCGTGTGAATCGTGCGATCAACGAGATCGAGGATCTGGATCTCGAGGAGCGAGCAGCTCTCTTCGAGGACTGCTTCGAGCGGTGTCGCGAGCTCTACAAGAGTGGTGATGGGTATCAACGTCAGTCTGTCGTTCGCTTTGCGGCCGCGCTGTATCCACGACTTGCGTTCCGAACAGTCGGCACCGAACTCACTGATGAGGCATTACCGGGTGACTGGACACTCGAGGAAATCGAAACCCACCGCCGCCGACTTCGCGAGTTCTACCTGGACGCTCTCATCGACGACGATGGACGAGTCCGACGCGCCGCAGTCAAGGCCCTCAAAGAGCTGGCCGTGACGGCAGAGTTGGTCGGCGCTGATGACGAACTCCAGACGATGCTGACCGAGTTAGAGACGCTGGCCGAGAACCACGACAATGAGGCCGTACAGAAACACATTGACCAGGCGTACGAAAACGTCGCGTTTCACGCTGAGAAGCCGGGATCGCTACTCCCTGACGCCTTTCGAGACGCACTCGAATAAGTCAGGTCGTACCAAACCAGTATCGTGGTTGAGGGACCTCTATTTGGTAAGATAGCTTCAAAGATCCATTCGTTTTCACTCCAGCTGATCGAGTTCCCCTCGCCGTTCGCGATGCATGATTCCGCCGGCGAACCGCCGTAGTTTGGCCACGAGTTCGTCCTCAGTCTCGTAGGTTTCAACACGCAAATCCCACCGGACGGACGCCGACCGGATCATCGCACTCGTCACGTCATCCTCGTGGACGAAAATCAACCGCTCCCCGTGGGTTGCCGCGAGGTTTTCGAGAATACTGCCAGCCTCTTCGCCGACGCCAAAATTGTGGCCAAGAAACGGCACTACGAACGCGGTCGCGTTGCTACACCGGGCGTACTCGATGCTCTGGGTCACCGCATCGACATCGTCTGTGTCGATGTCGACGTCAAGCGCGAGAAACGCATTCACTCCGGGGTCGGTCCGAAGTTCTCCTTGTACACGTCGTAAGAGACCCTGTGCGGCGTTGAGGTCGTCCTTGCTCCTGAAGAGCCGGCGTAACGGCCCAGGAAGATCGTCGACGTCGATCTCGCGACGGTCCTCCTCGCTGAGGACGTAGTTGAGGTTGAACGACTTGTACGGCCCCATCAGATAGAAGAGAAACCGGTCGTATGTCACACGCCCGAGCCGGTCAGCGATCAGCTCGCGCGTGATTTCGACGGGCATAGCCGGTCCTATTCAGCAAGAATATATAAAAGACGGTGTTTTCGAGAATTCTCGGCTTGACAACGACTAAGCGTCTCCGACGCATAGCGTGACGTACGATGGCGACGGATCAAACGCGGACGATTAACGGCGACGCCCCGGACGATCCGGCAGATCTGCTCCCCGAGGAGAGCATTCTTAGCCTTGAGGAGTACCTCGATATGCACGCGGCTGTCGGTCACCGCACCCGCTATGAGATCCTCTATCGACTCGTCCACAGCGGCGAGATGAGTCCGAAAGAACTCGAGGACGCACTCGACATCGACGACAGTACACTCCACTACCATCTCAACAAGCTCGTCGACGTCGGCCTCGTCGAGAAGCGCCAGCGTACGGAACGCGGGCAGGACGGCCTGTACACGTATTATCGAGCGACCGTCTTCGGAGAGGTGACGCTCACTGACGGCGTCGACGAGTTGATCCGTGGCGAGCAAGCCTTCGAAGAGATGTACGACAGTTCGACCGCTTAGCCGCGATACCATCGCTACTGTTCACACGCGTTTGACGGGCTTCCCATTCAATACCGACTGTTTCAGAAGCTTATCAGCGGCTCGCATTCTTACCTAACAAATCACGTCTCCTCTAGTCAGTCTGTTTGGTAAGATTCTGTGCAATCGTAGTGAGAGGCCCACCACTATCGCAAGTGAAGTGCGTCAAATGAGAGTCAAAGGTGAGTATCTCGGCAGACACACCACTGCTGCAAGTGAAACTGATTGAGAATCGTAGATAAAGCCGGTATATCTCCGGTCTTCACTTGCAAAAGTGGTGTGTGGTTCCCACAGATCGATGGCAATCTGGAAAGACACACCCACCACTGTTTCACGAATTTGGCGAGAGTGTCGATCAGAAGATCGGGGAGACAAATCTTCAAGGAGACACCGTCAGTTCACGAATTCTGTTCCGAGCCAGAAGGAACGAGTTCGGACAGATCCGCGAGACACCCACCACTGTTTCAGGAATTAATCTAGCTGGAAGAACATTACACTCCAGAATCAGATTGAGTGCGTAACTCGAAGCTGAAGTTACGAATGGCCTCGGGACCCCCACCACCGTTTCAGCAATTCCCGTGGGAAAGGGTGGAGTCGGTCGATTTTAGATCAAACACACGATACAGTACAAGACACGCTGGCTAGCCGTTGGGTACTTGCCCACTCTCTACTCTGGGTGAATTCCTGAAACGGTGGTGTGGGTGTGATCTGCCTATTTCTATTAGAACCTCCCATTCAGCGTCACGCGAAAGATCTCCGACAAGACGTCCCGGACATCTTATTCAGCAGAATACAACACGGCCAGCCCGTACGTCGATTGTCTTGCGGTCTCTATACGTACTGCTTCAAATTGACCGAAATGAGGACTCCCCCTCCGGTGTTTCCGAAGCTTTGCTACCCCTCCACCATTTCCGAAGCTTCCACTATACATCTCGACTAGCCTTACCAAACTCCTCAGCACTATTGGTTCAAGTTGTTTGGTAAGATATTCCTAGTGGTATACGCTCTCACTCTACTATTTTCGGAGTTTTAGGACAATCCTCCCCCTCCGTCGTTTCCGGAGCTTTCAGGAACTCAGTACCACGTTAGAAAACACGAAACTCCGATTCAGTAGTCGGAGATATCCGACTGGAGGAGGTTGTTATCGTCGGCCGTCGACTCGATGATGTTCGCGAGTTCTTCGAAGCGAGTCGTCGACAGGAGGACCTCGAGCACGGCTTTCAGCGGAACGTCAAGCTCATACTCGTGATACCGCCCAGCCGAAAGCCCCTCATTCCGTTCATAGACGCTGATGAGCCCGAGCATATTCATATCCGAGAGGTGGTCGCGAACACGGCGCTCGCTCACGCTGTCGGCGTCAAGTCGGTCGCAGATCTTCACGTATCGTTCGTAGAGATCGCGAGAGCGGATGGGGACGTCATCGAGCGCCTGGTGGTACGCGAGCGCACAGAGGACGGCGTGTCCCTGTGTCGTGAGTTCCTGCATCCCCTCGTAGAGTTGGTTCTTTTCGAGCTCGTCCTGGGCGTCCCGGACGTGCTCCTCGGTCACGGTGTCAGAATCGGCGGCTTGCGCGAGCTCGCCGGCCTCACGGAGCAGTCGGATCGCCTGTCGGGCCGATCCCGTGTCTTGGGCGGCAAACGCCGCACAGAGCGGGACGACATCTTCGGCGAGGACATCGTCGTGGAACGCTTTCTCGGCACGTGGGTTGAGAATCGAACGTAGCTGATTCGCGTCGTATGGGGGGAAGAGAATCTCTTTTTCGGCGAGTGTGTCCTTGACCTTCGGCGAAAGGTTATCCCGGAACTGGAAGTCGTTGCTGATGCCAACGATCACCGGGCGGACGTCGTCGACGTAGCCGTTCGACCGTGCTCGTGGGAGCCCGTAGAGGATGTCGTCGGAGTGGCCGATGTTGTCGATTTCGTCGAGGACGATTACGACGGTACCGCCGAGCGCGTCGAGTTCCTCGTAGAGGATGTCGAAGACGCGTTGCTGAGAGTAGCCGGTGGTGCTGATGCGGTTCTTGTCCTGGCTTTCGCGAAGTTCGTTGACGAGGGCGACGGCGACCTGGTAGGACGAGGAGAGGTTCTCGCAGCTGACCCAGACGGTCGAGAGATCGACGTCGTCGTACTCGGCCGCGTCGTTCTCGAGATGGGACAGCATAAACTTCGTCGCGACGGTCTTCCCCGTTCCCGTCTTGCCGTACAGAAAGATGTTCGACGTCGGGCGGTTGTCAATGATCGGCTGGAGGGCTCGTTGATATTTTTCGAGTTCCTCGTCCCGTTCCCGGATATCCTCGGGCTCATAGGAGTCGTCAAGTGGTTCGGCATCAGCGAACACCTGACGGTCTCGTTGGAACATCCCCATGATAGACTGCCACACGGGACGATATGATAAAACCACCGCTTCCTTAGTTTCCGGAGCGTCCGGAGCTCGGTGGTTTAAAAAAGATAGCCACACCACCGGTTCCGAAGCTCTGTTTCTTTATAACACCCTCTCACTCCACTGTTTCCGAAGCTATCGAAATGACGTGGGGCTTCCATTCAGCAGAGACACTATATAAGACAAAAGAACTAAGATACTTACCGAAAAACAGTAACCGCAATACCGCAAAAACAACACTCTAGAAAAAGAAATGTTTGGAGTGGAAGGACAGAACTTGTGGAGCGGATCGTCTTCTCGGCAATCTATGCCGTCTCTGTCGTGGCCCCCTTCCTTCTCACGTGGATAGCTCCGGAAATGGTGGAGTGAGGGTTCGCGTTACTGGCCGTCAGCAAAAGCTTCGGAAACGGTGGAGGGTTCGTGGACTCTATCTTCTCCGATTTGTCCTGCGGCTTCTCCCCTCGAGCACCTCTCAGCTCCGAGTCAGTTCATACTGCGTGGCAGGGAGTGTAAGTCTCCATCGTGGTCAGCGACTCCCTGGACGACAGCCGTCACTGTGTACGTCACATCAGCCTTCGGAACGATTGGATCAGCGTCACAACCATTAGCTCCGGAACCGACGGAGGGGTAGCTCAGACGATGAATCCATCTCTTCCGCTGCTACTAAACTCGCGATAATCACACGATAGCGTTGACCTCAGCGGTGTTTACTTCGGAAACGTTGGAGGGTATCTCCGAATCTTACCAAACATTTATTCCTTAACAGGGCTTATTGTTTGGTAAGACAATGCCGACACGCCCACCAGCTCCAGAGGGGCTGCCGCAATACCTTGCTGAGGGCGTCCCGAAACAGGACGACACAGACTTGCGTGCTCTTCAGGACTGGATCGACGATCTCCTCGAGTACCGCCAGGATGTCGCCGCTGAGGATATCGACGCCGGCGAGGGTGAATCGATCGAAGCTGTCGAAGAATCGGGTGGTGGGACCGTGGTGATCAAGAAAGTCAGCTGTGGCAAAGACAACTGTAAGTGCCAATCCGGGGCACTGCATGGCCCCTACAAGTACGTCGTTCGTCGACAGGGGGACAGTCTCGATTGGGAGTACAAAGGGCCGGTCACGGAGTGACCGTCTCTTTTTGGCTTGGTCTATACCAATTCGGTGCTCGCCAAAGTAGTTAACATTCAGGCAGTCATAGCTCCGCGTGAATCAACGGTCGGCCTATGATTCCGAACGCCTACTATGCCATCTGATCCCTCGAACTCGGATACGCCACGGACGATCTCCGATCTAGACAGCACCGTTGAAACTCAGCGCCAGCGTCTCAACACCGTCACTCAGGAGACCCGCTTCGTTTTGATTCAGAATATCCTGTCCCATCCGAAGCAGCTTCCCTCACTGAAGGAACTCAGCTACGTGAACCCCAGTAAGAGCCAGAGTACGATCCGCGAGCATCTCGAGATCTTGATCGAGGACGGTATCGTCGAGGAACGGGTGCTCCCCGACGACCGTCGACAGCGTGATCTTCCCTGGCGCTTCTACGGGCTGACCGATGAGGGGCGAGCGTTGTTGTCGGAGGCGGGCCTCTTGCGAGCCGAAGCGACATTGCAGGATATGTATGCGCGGCTGGACACCACGCCCGAGATCGATAAGTATGCACAAGCGCCACGTCCGGGACACGCAACCGAGTAAGCCGAGAAACGAGTCAGACGCTGAGCTTGGCTACTGTGCTCTCTATGTTCGTTTCGTCCTACGACGACAATCTGGTAACGAACGCTCTCGGTTCTCCTCGTTTGAAGGGTTCTCTCCGATTAATCCGCCTGTATAGGTTCTCCTATAGACACTCCTATATTAAAATCTATAGGACACCATTTAGGGATTCTACCTCGGATAGCGCGTTATATTGTCGGCAAGTTATCGACCCGTACTGACGTCGACGTCGTCGATGTCGAGATCTGGTTCGTCAAACTCGAGTGCTTTCGCAACAGCCGGCGGCAGGTCCGGACGTGGCGCCGCTTCGTGGCGCTGGATCTTCTCCGTTTTCCGGGTGTTCTCATAGAGGGCTCGAGCAACTGGGATCCCTCGGAGGTATTTGTAGTCGTGAAGGATTTCGACACCACGCTCCGTGAACCCATAGAACTGCGCTGGGAGTCCCCGAGTTTCCTTGTTCGGCTCGAATATGTACTGTACGATGATGTCTTCGTCGCGTAGCGTGTCGAGATGGTTCTTGATTGTCGCACGGTTCTTCCCCGTCATGTACTCGAGTTCCGCGAGAGACATGAGGTGGGCAGGGTGGCCGAGGAGTTCTTGGACGATGAGCTGTCGGGTGTCCTGCGAGAGAAGCTCAAATAACCGCTGTTGCTCTGCGAATGGATTCGCGTCCCCGGTGTCCATAGGTAAGTGAACGAGGAATTAGCCTAATAATTCTCGGTCTGTAAGGGGTGATCGACGACTGTCTTCGCTCTAACTAATTAACCACGCAAGGGCGGTATTTTCTGATCTGTTGGTTGAGTTTTCTGCGCCCGCACAGGCGCATTCTGGCCTTCGTCGAATCATTGGCTTCCTATATTAGAGCTCAGAATATTATCGTACAGACTATTATAGTTCTACCTCTAACTTCGAAACACGTATGTTCTCCCCGCCACGACTGGGAGTATGGACCAGTTCGTCAATCGTCTCGATGAACTCGATCGGTTGCAGGCCCTCTACGAGAGCGACGCTGCAGAGCTCGCCATTATCTATGGGCGCCGCCAGATCGGCAAGAGCGAGCTCGTTCGCCAATCGATTGCCGACCGCGACGATGCTGTGTACTATCAGGCAGTCCAAGGAACAGCGACGACACAGCTCAGGCGATTCGTCGAAGCAGCAGCGACGACCTATCCAGACATCACGGCCGTCAAAGAGGAATGGGAACCGCTCTTAACGTACCTCACCGACAGAGACGCCATCATCGTCATCGACGAATTTCCGTACCTCATCGAATCGAATGAGGGGCTTCCATCGGTGATTCAACACCTGTGGGATACAGCTGTCGACGAGAGTCAGGCGACGCTCGTACTCACAGGCTCTGCGATCGGTATGATTCATACCCACGTCCTCGATGGCGGTGCGCCACTCTACGGCCGGGTATCTCAGACACCGAATGGCCGTCTCGAACTCGCCCAGCTGCCGTTTCGCTCCATCCAAGAGTTCGTGCCGACGTACGATCCCGAAGAACGGGTGTTCGTTTATGGCGTCTTCGGCGGTACACCCCGATATCTCAGCCCACTCGATCCATCACAGAACCTGGGGGAGAATATCACGCGGCTGCTGTGCGACCCGGATGGCCCACTCCACGACGAGCCTGAAACCGTCCTCCAGATGGAACTCAACGAGGTGAACACGTACTTTTCCGTACTGGAATCGATGGCCAGCGGGAACCGCAGTCGAAACGAGATCGCCCAGGGAGCCGGCATCGAGAGTACCAACACGTCGTACTACTTCGACCGGCTGGAAACGCTCCAGATCATCGAGAAACACCATCCAGCACTCGCCGACCCGGCACGCAGCAAGCGGACGCGATACCAGATTCGGGACCCCGTGTTCCGGTTTTACTTCCGGTATCTCTACGGCCGCGGGGGGCAGTACGAACTCTACGGCGACAACGCCTACGCGGATCTCATCGAACCGGAATTGCCCGACTTCGTCAGCGAAACGTTCGAATCGCTCTGTCACCAGGCGGTGCCGGCGCTCTATGCAGACTACCAGCTCACACAGGTGCCACGCCAGTGGTGGTACAAGGGCCGGGAGGTAGATGTCGTCGCCCCAACTGACGAGTCAACGCTGATCGCTGGCGAAGCGAAATTCACCAGCACCCCCCTCAGCTATGATGTGCTTTCGAATCTCGAAGACGACGTGGAGCACATCGACTGGACACCCAAGGGAGGTGATGATCCGACCTATGAATTCGCCCTGTTCAGCCGGTCTGGCTTCAAACGCTCTGTCGAGGAAGCTGCAGACGAGCGTGATGACCTCCGGCTCTTCGATCTTCCCGATATCGTTGCCATCCTCGAGAGTGACTGATTCGAATCTTGAATCGAAAGGGCATATCATTCAGGCCGCTCTCGAGATAGTGTTCGCAGACGATTTGTCGCGGATGAAGTCCAAGCAAACGTCGAGTCGCTCGTTGATCGCGCCCAAGAGAGCGGTCTCGACATCGACGAGCAGGATGTTTGGGATGTGATCGACGACCGGGGAGATGAGGACGAAGAGTCGGCAACGTACAGTTGGATCCATCTCAACAAGTTCCGTAAATTCGAACTCCACGAACGGTGCTTCCCGTGGACGACAGAGGACGAACTCCGACCTGTGGTTGACGAACTCCCATCCCCGACACCACGTCCGGAGTGGGAAGCAGGGGATGAGAGTTAAGTGTCGTTTCAGTTTTCCACAATCCACTCCCAACCCTGGGGATAACTGTAGAGTACTGAGGTCACATCACACATCTCCGATATCTTCTCAACGGCGGCATCTGCGAGTCGCTGGTGTCGCTCATTTGTATATGAACCGCGTCGCAGAATGTCGTATTGTGAAGTCAAAACGAAATATACTGTCGTTGCATAGTTCTCCCCCACGTCTTCCAGCTCCTCCAAATCCGCCTTAATTCCCGGTCGCTCAAGATTCACGACCTCTCTGATTTCATCGCTGGACAAGTCATCTAACGAGCCCCGCTTGTTTGACGGCATGGCGGTTTGATTGCGCGGGTGTTTGATTTCGACAGCCGCGTCGACCATCTCGATTTCGATGCGATGTTTCCCGTTCTCTATGTGTACTGGTCGGTCGATTGGCGACCGAAGAATAGCTAAATCAAGTATCTCTATCCCGTCGTCACTAGGAATCGGCCGTTCATCCGAAATCATATCACCGAGGGGATGCCAAATAGGCAACTCGGTACGCACACGGCTCAGCGTCTGTTGTCTGGCCGATGTTTCGAGACGGGCATGATAATCGCCGGTGTATAGCGGGGGGGCCCCATCGAGTTGAATATCAAACCCCTTCGAGATCGTCGTTGAGAGATTGTTTTTCTCTTGGAGATATTCACGTGTGGTCTCGTAAAGACGTGCCTGGACATCATTCTCATTGTTGAACTCCAGTGGCACGGTCGAATACTCCCGGGCAACTTCCTCGAGCGGGCTTCTAATATCCATATGAGGGGACTCTCCTCTGATTGATAAAAAATGACCACACGGAACGACGTTCAAACCTATTGAGTTTCAGTAGGAATCTACAGCCGGAGCCACTCTGCTAGAAAGAGAACGTCTGTTGCGGGTGGGTCGCTCTTCGAGCATGGAGTTGGTCATTTTGCTCGACGAGAACCCGCTCCTCGAGAAGCTGTTGGATGTAATCTCGAGTCTGGTCGAGGATCATTCCCTGTCGTTGGTTTGCACTTTTGACGTTCCCATATGAGTCCGTGAACTCGTCCCAGCCCATGTCGAGAGCGACCGGTCGAGTCATCCCGCCGATCCGAAGCAGTAGGTTGTAAATCTCCTGTAGCACCAAGCTGGCTTCCCACTCAGTCCGCTCGGATGCGCTCCGATAGAACGAATTGACGTAGAAGAGTTGGACTCCTCCGCGAATCCGTCGTACGTATTGATCAGGAAGCGTATCGGCAGCCACAGCTAGTTCAGCCGGTGGTCGAATCAGGCCCGGATTGTTCGTTACTGCGTTGTCATAGTCAGCGCCTACGAGGTCTGTACCGCTGTCGGTCGTCAATGGGGGAAGCAGCTGTACAATTCCACCGAGATTGAACAGATCCAGGACTGCCTCGAGATCTGGGTGAGTTTCTTCACACCCGAGGATTACGTCCGTGTCAATCACCATCCCATTCAGCTCTGCCCGAACTCTACTTTTGATATCGGTGTCTGCTCGTCGATTGATCAAGAGTGGGTTACTCATCGGCTGTTCGTCGATCGAGTAGTCGCAGAGCTGCTGGTATTTTCCGCTGACTGAAAGATAATCGGCTCCGTTGTACACTTCGACCGGGATGTACTCGTTACGCAGCTGCATGAAGCCGTCGAGCTCGTTGTCGATCCCGTTCAGTCGATGCGGTCGCTCTCCTTTCGGGAGAACGTCCATCGCGGTGATGTCCGCTCCGATCTCGTCGTAGACCTTGCAGAGTGCTACGTAGGCCGTGAGTTCAGCGAAATCTGAGCTCTCACGCAAAAACTGATTGAACTCTCGTGTCGCTGCTCGAATTTCATCATCTGGTTCCGGTGGTGGGTCTTCTGGACGGGTAACAAATGGTATGTCGGACCCACCTAGGGGGATTTTCGTCTTGCCGACCTCTCCGTTGTCGAGCAGATCGCTCAGGATTTCACCAGTGCGGTCTTGGTAGATCTCTGCGCCCTCGAGTTCTAATTTGAAGATATTGGCTGGCCAGGCGGGGTGTTCGTCGAGCCGTCGTTCCAGGGTGTTTGCCACGAACTGGCGTTGTTGCTCCCGTTTCGGCGGACCGCTTGATGACCCGCTCATCCCACTTCCCACTTAAAGAAATCCGGGTTCGAGAGGTAGTTCACACCTGTGACCGCCTCCGGTCGCTCATCTCCGTATCAATTCCTTGCCTGCCTGGTTTGTATAACCACTGGAGCCGAAGACTCTGCGGGATGTAGAACCATTCGTTGGTGTAGACACACGGCAATCGATCCGCTTGGAATACCTATATGATTTCCTATAGCCTAGAGAAACCGTCTGTCTGACGTGGTTTTAAGACTACAGGCTTCACTATAGGAGATGCTATAGGGATACCACAATGAACGATACACTGCGCGCCGCCGCGTTCCTCGACAAAGGCGGCACCGGAAAGACGACGACCGTCGCCCACCTCGGCGTCGCCCTCGAGGAGCTCGGTCACGAGGTCTTACTTATTGACCTCGCTGGGAAGCAGGGCGATCTCGCGAAGCACTTCGGCGTTTGGGGCGATTACCAGGCGCGGATTGAGGCCGACGAGGCATGGCCGAACATCAGTACGGTCTTTGATGATGCCTGGGGAACGATCGCTGAGAAGCTGGGCGACGATACTCTGGCTGATCTCGTCGTCCCCACCGACGAAGGTCCGGATCTAATCCCGGCCCATCCCGGCCTCGACACACTTGACGCTGAACTCGGGAATATCGACGATGCGCGTGAGCGCTATAGTCGTCTCGAACAGTTCCTCGACGAGTACGTCGACCCGCTCGGCTATGACGTCGTCTTGGTCGACCTTCCGGGGATGACGAACAACGTCGCGTACAACGGATTGTGGGCCGCCCGCCACGTCATCACGCCCGTCGAGATGGGGCCGTTCGAGGCCGAGCAGGCCGATGCCCTCCGTCGCGACCTCGGGAAAATCGC
This sequence comes from Haloarcula sp. S1AR25-4, assembly GCF_031624555.1. Taxonomy (NCBI): domain Archaea; kingdom Methanobacteriati; phylum Methanobacteriota; class Halobacteria; order Halobacteriales; family Haloarculaceae; genus Haloarcula; species Haloarcula sp. S1AR25-4. The sequence goes on from NZ_JAMQOR010000009.1 coordinate 49,183, forward strand.
CGACAATTTCGCCGTCGACATCGATCTCGCGCTCGTACTTCCGAACAAGGTCGATACCCGAACGAATCTCGCCGAGGAGTACTTGGACGCGTTCGAGTCGGAGTATCCGGACGCTATCGCGCCCGACTACGTCCCGTATTCGCAAGACATTCGGAACGCTGCGGACCGCGGCCAGACTGCGTTTGCGCTCGAAGAGCCGTCGACGACAGCACGCCGGGCCCGTGAGGCGTATCTCGCTGCCGCTGAAACGCTTGTCGAACGGCTCGGAGGTGAACACCATGGCTGAAGACGACGACGATCTTGCGGCCCTTCGCGAACAGACGTCCCACGGTGACCGAATCGAAGAGGCAGCTGCCGAAGACGCAAAGCGTGATCTCGTCGAGGACATCCTCGATGAGTTGGAGGCCATCGACGCCGGCGACAAACAGAAGACCATCAGCGTGTGGGACGGGCCTCTTGCGGCGTTCATTCGTGCGCTTGAAGAGAATCCTGACCGCTTGGAGGAAGTCGGCCACGCGCTTCAGCGCCAGCTAGACATCGAGGAGGGTGACGTTGACCGGAGTGAAATCCTCCGCCTTGCCCTCCGCCTTGGATTCCAGGAAGCCGCTCCCAAGGAGTTCGAAGCGGTTCGCGAAGCGGCCCGGAAACAGGCGACAAAAGGTCTGTAGATTCTGCTATAGTTTTAGCAATAGCTATTCCTATAGGATAGTTCCAGTTTTCCCACTAAGATGGTCACTAAGCCACTCCGTACTGTTCTTTGAGTGCTTCGTACTCCGTTCGACGCGGCAAGTGAATTCCATCTTCCGCTGCTGGCTCGTTTTCTCCGGCTAGGTACCGATACATCTCTGAGATAGTATCCCCTAACCCGTACCACGTTGCGACGTCCATAAGCTCCTCTTGGGTGATTGCTTCTGCCTCGATCAGTAGGAGGGAGTAACTCACTCGTCGCGATCCGCTGTCGAGGACAAGGGTATGGCAGACGATCTCGGCCGGCGTCAGCGTCTCTTCTGGGGCATACCAGAACGCGGGCTCTCCGGCGAGGAAGAACTGTAACCCGAACTGCTCGAACCGGGCTAGTCCGGTTACTTCCCACTCTTCGGCCGCGTAGAGCGACTCTGTATCGTGCCGTTCCTGGACACGAATGAGCGCTCGGTGAGGGTCACACCATTCGACCGTGGTGCTGGGAGCGAGGTTTCGAGCACGATTTCGGTGATCGTGAACCACGACTGCCTGGATGAATTCCAATAGTGGTTGAATGCTGTCACTGAGTGCGTATTCCGGGCCAGCTGGGGACAACAGCGCTCGGTTCTTCAGTGGCGATAACGCCTTGTGGACGCTTTGTCGAGAGATCTCCAGCCTGTCCGCAATTGATGTGATACGGCGTGGTTCATCGAGATACCAACAGATGCGCATCGTCGCGGGAGTGAGTAGCTCCGGCCAGTCGACGTGACTGAATTCCGCTGTGAGCTGACGATATTGCTCGATAACGGGGTGCTCTGTGATCTGGACCACTCGCTGGTTGTGATGTCGGCGCGTTTCACGAAGGAGCCCGGCGTCGATCAGCTCGTTGAGGAGGTGGTAGATGTGGTCGCGTGTATACCCTGTGTCTGTTGCGAGCTCTTCAGGAGTCGCTTCACCGCCCGTGATGAGTGCGTCGACGATCGTGAATTCGCCCTTCGAGAGCACTGTGAAACAATACTACTGTACACTTATAAGTGGTACTGGATATTAGTTTACAAAATTGAGCCATAATTGGCCTTTAGGTATACCTATATGAATTTCTATAGCTTGTCACATTCCCTACTAAACACAGGCTAGAAGTTGAGGAGGGACTCTGCCGACGGACTCATTTGGCCCACTGGATTGACTCCAGGCCGGAGACCTCGGCAAGTCGGTCGCTGAGCTCTTCATCCGTCACCGTCGCCGTCCAGTGAAGCGTGATTTTGACCGTGATGATCGTGGCCGAAAGCTTCGGATCGATACTGTGGAGCTCGTCAATCGTGACCGCATTCACGTCTTCCACCCGTGAGAGGCGCTCCTCGGCATCGGTGACGAGATCACCGTCTGCGCCGCAGGGAACGCGGATCGTCACGACAGCAGTTGTCGTCGAAGCTGAGTCATTGGTATTGGTTACAGCCATTCTATCATCTCCGTAGAGGAGCACCTCACGGGCTGGTTGGTCCACGAGCTGTGCTCCGAGTGCGCGAGGGACGATTCGAACGCCCGTCTCGGTCGTGGCACGACCGCGTGTTTCCGAATTCCACCACTCGCGCATCCTCAAAGAAAAGATCCGAACAGGGCTAGGTCGGCTCGAACGCCTCGATTTCATCGATGACCTGCTTCGGCTTCTCGGCGTGTTCGATGAACGAGAGGACGTTCTCCGACCACCCCGAGATGTTGTAGACGTTCTCGTAGCCTTCTGGCGTCACCAGGTCGCCGTAGGCCGCGAGATCGACGAGATACAGCGCGGTGTTCGCAGACACCTCGTCCCGATACGCATCGAACGTGTCTTTGACCGTCTGGGAATCGCGGGCCGTGAACGGCGTGTTGTCCCAGATCTGCATATCGGTGAAGACGACGATCCGTTCAACAGCATCCCCTCGGTCGTGGAGGTGCTTGATCGCCTTCCAGCCGTTCGTCGAGTTCCCGACGTCCTCGTCGATCGCCAACACCGCCGCTTGGCGCTGCAGGACTGGCGTGTCGACGTGCATCGGAACGGTCTGGAAGTCGTCGCCGAATCCGCCGACGTCAGCACCCTGGTCGGCCAGCATCGCACCGAACAACGCACCGATCTCCTTCAGTCGAAGCGTGCTGTTCGCGGACAGCGGCTGATCCATCGATCCCGACAGGTCGACCGCGACAAAGGTATCGCCGAATCCGCCAGGCACCGTCTCGACCGCGACATCAATTGCGTCTTCGAGCCACTGCTCGACCGTCGGTACCTGGACATCCGCGTCTT
>NZ_JAMQOR010000009.1:52157-53999 GCF_031624555.1 Haloarcula sp. S1AR25-4
CTCCAGGTCGAGGTGATCCACGACGGTGTCCTCCGGCACGCCGGCTTCGAGCATGTTCCGGAGGTTCCGGATCGACGCGAAGATGGGCAGCGTGTACTCGTCGTCCTCGATGAGCAGTTCCCAGGCGGCTTGGGTGTTGCCGCGCTCGGAGATAACCGTCTCCCACGTGTTCGGCGCCGGCAACGGATCGACGTCGGGATAGTCGTCGAGGCTGCCGCGCATGAACCGTTCGAAGAGCGCTTCCTGCTCGGCGTCGACGGGCGTGGGGTGGACGCGGTTGAAGACGTCGTGCAGCGTCACCTCGCGCCGCGACAGCTCGTACTTGCCCAGCGTGTAGGCGTCGGCCATCTCCACCAGCGCGTCCTCGATCCCGCGTCGAAGCGGCCACGGCGCAGTCCCGCCGGACAGCTGATCGTGGACCGCGAGCGCGGTGGCCGTCTCGTCCATCCGCTGGATGATCGCCGGCGCCCATTCGCGGATGAGCGATTCGGGGGAGTCGTCCTTGAATCGGTCGTCGTTGGCCGCCAGTACGAGTAGCACTTGTGGGATGTCCCGCAAGTAGAGCTCCTGGCGCGCATAGGCCGCGAGCTTCAGGACGAACTCCGGGTCCTCGTTTGCAGCGGCATCGAACTGGCGAACGACAGCAGCCAGCTGCTCGTCATCGGTCTCGTAGAACGAGCCCTCCAGCAGTTGGTTGATCGTGCGCTTGTACAATGCGAGTCGGGGGTCGGCAGGCTCGAACGCTTCCCCACCTTCGTAGTTGGTGGTCCGCGTTGCCTCCGCGACCGTTTGCTTTGGCGTGTTGAATTCCATCCTATCACCCGGAGCCGCAACAGGCGACTCCGATCGCAGCTGCCCACTTGCTCTGTGAGCAGCGAGTATCGGGAGTGACACGTCCCAAACCAGCCTCGCATCGCTCGGCTGGACGTTCCCGGCACGATTCGAACGTGCGACACCCGGCTTCGAAGGCCGGTGCTCTGTCCTGACTGAGCTACGGGAACACGAGTGGCCGGACAATTTCTGGAGCGAACGACGGGATTCGAACCCGTAATGTGCCATCGACGTAGCGCTCCAGATCGACGGCCACTGGCGACACGGCGACCGGAAAACTATCGGAGCGGAACCGGTGTCGAGCGTCCTCTCGTACGCTCTTTGTCCGGGATGTTCTCGATGGACTGCGCCACCGACAGGATTTGAACCTGCGAGTACCTGGCGAAGCAACGCTCCGACTCGACGGTCGCCACGTGCGGTCGGGCAACCGGTGGTGCGACGGGCTATGACTCCCGTTGGTGTGCTTTGCGGGCGAAGAAACGCACCACCTCGACGACCACACGCTTGGGGAACGCTGACCGTGACAGCGTCACGAATCCGTGGCTGCCCGCTATGTCAGACACGGAAAAAACGCTGTCAGGGCCAGCATCCCCGAGTGCTCCCGAGGGGAATCGAACCCCTGGCCTCCAGTTTGAAAAACTGGCGTCTCTCGCCAACGGAGACTCCGGGAGCGCTGTAGAGTAAATCAAGCACCGAGGTGTGGGCACGCACGGGTCACTGCAGCCGTTCGAAGCCCTCGAGTTGCCCGTGCGTGAACGTCACTTGATACGTGACGAGTGTATCGAGATTCTCGAAGGAGTGTGTGAGCTCGAAGCGGCCGTGGTAGTCGTCTCGTTCGATCCAGCCGTCGTGGACTCGGTTCCGACAGCCGGCCATGTAGAGGAGATCTTCCTCATCGACGTCGTCACGGCTCGCGTATGGCCGGTCTTCCGGCGGGACCGCTTCGGTGTGCCACTCCTCTTCGAGGAGCCGACCGTCCGCCGTAATCCGAAATGTGGTCATGGTCGGTCG
>NZ_JAMQOR010000010.1:0-53419 GCF_031624555.1 Haloarcula sp. S1AR25-4
TGTGAGCAGTGCGGCGACGAGTTCGAAGTGCATCAGAACCGCGCCGACGAGCGTCGATTCTGTTCGCGTGAGTGCGATTTCGAGTTCCATCGCGTCGAGATCGAGTGTGGTCACTGTGAGGACACTTTCGTAGTCACGCGCAGCGAGGCCGATAGCCGGCTGTACTGCTCGGAAGAGTGCCACGCCGCCGCTGTCACCAACACCGACGTCGAGGGAACGTGTCGGCATTGTGGTGAGACCTTCGTCGGTCGCGAAGATCAGCAGTGGTGTTCACAGAATTGCTACGTTGAGGACGCTCGCGAACGGGTAACGCTCACCTGCGAGACTTGTGGTGTCGAATACGAGAAGCCACCCAACAAAGCGGAGCGATCTCGCTACTGCAGTTGGGAGTGTAAGACTCGCGGCCAGCGAAATTATATCGTTAAGGACTGCGAGTACTGCGGCGAGCAGTTCCAGACCGCCAGTTACAACGATAACCGGTTCTGTTCCGCCGACTGTTGGACTGCCCACATGGCGGCCGAGGCTGACGCCGTCGCCAGACGTGAGTGCAAAGGTTGTGGTGTCAAGTTCCAGCCACCGCGGTCCCATCGCGATCAGGAGTTCTGCACCTCGGACTGCTGGCACGAGTACATGCGCAGGGACGAGAGTCGTCCGGGCTCGGTCAGCGCACTGTTGGTGGAGCTCTACGACGAACGAGATCTCAATCACCAGCAGACGTACAAGCGCGTCAACGTCGCGCTGCAGCATGGTGACTACGACGTCCGGTATCTGACCAAAGACGACGTCCGCGAGCGACTCAGAGACCTCGGCGTCTGGCACGAACAGTCCCTGCACTACTACAGTGCTCTCGAAGCCGCGGAGTCAGAGCAAGATGGTCGCGATGAGGAAGAGGACGGCGCCGGCGACGATAGCTGGCGCGAATACTACTCGACCGAGGAGGTGCCGTCTGATGACTGATGGCTCCGTGTTTGGCGGTGACTGCCGGGAGCTCGAGAGATTACACGTGACTGGTCCACAAACCCTTATAACCCCGGCGACAGAAGCGTGGAAGCAAGTAGGACAGAAGCAACTCAGAACTCAACTGCGGAGTAACCCGCTCCGCGACGGGGAAAAGACTTGGCCGGTCGATCCCCGACGCGGAGCCCGTACAACTGGGTTGCTTCGCGGATGGCTTAAGCGTTTGGTCGTCAGCCCGGGCCTCGGGAGCGACCGCGCTATCACGAGCCACGGCGCCCTCGGGCGCCGCTGCAGGCGTGACACTACGAGAATGCAGGATACGCACCGTTCGACCGAGTCGCACAGGACGAGCCGACCAGCAACCCCGAGCATCCGACGCCGATTCAACGCTACCAGCTGTGGTAGCACCGACGATTCTGTTGAAGAAGAAAGGGTGCAGGAGTGTCCCCCCTCCAGCCAACGAACCTCCGGAATCACCGAAACCGCCGGACGTAGCGGGGATAAGGTGGGTGTGAAGACTTCTCTGTTTGCTAAGATGTCTTCAACAACCCCCTACTACCGCTACCACACTAGTGACACAACACACAACACACCACATGCAACTGCTACCAGCCATGTGGTAGCACTGCCAACTCCTGTTGAAAGCCGAGGTGGTCGCCGATGACGGATCGTGTCCAGCTCGGATGGCGCGTTCCCCGAAAATCCTGGGAACGGTTCGTCGAACATGTCGCCGAGAAACACGCCGACCAGTCGCTCTACCTCCGCGTCGAGGCCGAATCGGCCATGATGGAGTTCCTCGACGACGAGGGTCTCTTGACCGAAGCGCAGGATCTCCTTGAGGCCCATACGGACCTCTCTACGCTTTCTTCTTCAACGGACGCTGCTATCATCACCGACCGCTACCAGGGTGGGAACACGAAGCTCGTCACGCACCGCGTGCGTGCGGACCTCAAAGAGCGGTTCAAGAAGTTTGCCGACAAACACGATGCGGCGTCGTACGGCCGTCTCCTGGCCGCTGCGCTGGATACGTACGTCGACGGCGGCGCCGCTCGCCGCCTCCTAAACGACGTGGAGCGCCTCGTCGGCACTGCTACCACCACTGGTAGCACCGACGGTTCTGTTGAAAACGTCGCTTCAACGAGCGCGGATCCTGGTAGCACTGACGAATCTGTTGAAAACACTCTTTCAACGGAAACCAAGAGTGCTACCACGAGTGGTAGCAGGCCGGATCCGATGGTCGTCGCTGACGCCGCCGACGAGATCTGTGACGGCGACGGACCGGGCGATCTCCGGATGTTCCCCGAGGCCGCACTCGAGTCGGCTATCGCATCCGCTGCGGGATCTGACGACGAAGAAACCTACGACCGCTACCGCGACCCCGTCCTCGAGCAATTGAACGCCGGCGAGCATCCCCACACCGACGGCATGTACATCACCGAGTGGGCACGCGAAGAAGAGACGCTGTGGGCCGACCTCGACAAGGCAGAACGACTGATTCTTCTTCGACGGTGGGCCGTCAGAGAAGCGATCGACAACGGCGAACGCCAGAGCGGATTCACGTACACAGACGTCATCGAGCTCTTCGAGAAGTGGGCGAAGGCAGGCCCCTCGCACCAGTACGCCTACGATCTGATGGAGGCCGCAGCTGACGAACCGGGCTTTGAATACGGCAAGCACAGCGTGGGGACGCAGTCACCGAAACTGCTTCTCCGCGTGGACGTCTCGAAGGTAGACCAGTCGATACTGGACTGGATAGACGAGGAGACCGGCCTCGACCGTGACAAAATCGGCGTGGTCGCGGACGTCACCTCGTACAGTGCTGGTAGCAGCCCGCAACAGGAGGGTGCCGCGGATGACTGATCTGGGACTAACCAACACACCGACCGAATCAGCGGGGGTGTTGGTTAGTGGCGACTGACCATCGGTCCAACAGCGAGGGAGACGACGCCGGCGGCGACGCCGAAGGACGATACGACCGCGTCCTGTCGGTGGTCGAGCACAACTCCGGCGATCCGCAGTTACCCGGCTGTCTGCCGCGCGCGGTCTACAAGGTCCTCGTCGGTGACCCGATCGGGACTGGCGACTACAAGCGCGACGACGTCGACGACAGCATCCGCGCCGCCGTGAACGCCGGCGACCTGATCGTCTGGAGAGACCGCAACAGCCACACCCGACTCACCCGGACGCTCGACGATGATCTGCGCGAACTCATCGGCTACGAGAACGAACAGGAGCACTCGACGACAGAGTTGATCGAGCAAGCAGCGCGCCACATCGACGACAAGGAGGCCACAGATGAGTGACTCTTCACGAACCGACGCCGACCGCGTCGTCGAGCGCATCGGCGAGTCGTGCGAACACTGCAGCTGGACGCTGACGATTGAGGAGGTCATCCGTCGCGAGCAAGACCGCGTCGGCCGCAAGCCAACCCCCGAACGCATCCGGTCGAAACTCGGCAGTCTCGGCGAGGGGCACGCCTACTTCAACCGCGGCCATCGGGTCAAGCGACGCATCTCGCTCGAAGAGATCGAGGCCTACGTCGGCACGGAGGGACAGCGATGACGGAACGCTCACTCAGCCCCGGTGATGTCGTCATCGACCGCGAGCAGGCCGACCCCGACGAGGCCGTCGTCGTGAACACACCGCCGGTCGCGAGCAAAGACTGGCACGTCCAGGGGCACGACACGACAGTCGCGCGGGACAACCCCAACTACCCGGCCGACGAGACCGTCGCGATCGTCGTCTATCGCGACACGCTTCGACGCTGTCGGCCGAAGTACGCCGGCTACCAGCATCTCGAACTCGCGCAGCTGGATGCCGACGACGTCTCCTACTACGCGTTCCCGCAGTCCCGTCTCGAGCGCGTCGACACGATCGACCCGACGACCGTCGCTCTAGACGCCATCGACGCGGCGCCGTACCACTCGCGCAACTTCGACGTTGAGGCCAACCGGGCGTTCGTCGACGGCATACGACAGCGAGGCTACCCGCGCCCCATCCCAGTCGTTCGTGACGTCGACGACGGCTACGAGATCGTCAACGGCCACAAGCGCGTGTGGGCCAGTCACATCGCTGGCCTCGACCGCATCCGGGCGCACGTCATCCACATCGACGACTGGGACGCAGCCCAGCGGTTCGCCGCACACCACCTCGACGGCAGTTACAGTCTGGACGAGGGGCGGGTCGCACTCCGCCGGCTTCGCGAGCGCTGGGGTCCGCAGGTGAACGCATTGGACATCGACGACCGCTACCTCTCCGACCGACAGGAGCACTCGACACCAGCATGACCGAGTCCGCCGCGATCGACGACGTGTTGGAGGACCTCCCGCCGAGCGCGAAACTTGTGTACAAGGTCCTTGAAGAGGATGAGCCCCGGACTCAGCAGGAGATCCGGGACGAGTCGTGGCTGTGTGATCGGACTACCCGCTACGCCGTCGACCGCCTGGAGGCGGCCGGCCTGATCACGTCGCGGCCCAACCCCAGCGACGCTCGACAGGAGCTCTATCAGCGCACCGGCTAACCAACACAACCCGCATGACTTCGCCGGTGTTGGTTAGCTCGAAAGAACCGGTATTACTGCTGGTAGATAATCGTTCATCACTGCTGGCGCGCATACGTGCACACAGACTGAGCACTTCTGGTGTTCGCCAACAGACCGCCCGCGTGGGCCGTCTTTTTCCATAGATGAACGTATCAACAGACCGCTTCGACCTCGACCAGCAGGACCGTGACGGAATCGAGGCGTTCGAGGAGTACATCTGGTACAACAGTGAGGTGTGCAGCCACTGTTTCGCCCGGGTCCGAGACGTCGGCCCCGAGTACTCGAACGTTCTCCGGCGGACGAGTGGCACGGAACTGGACGTACCCGACCTCGAGATGACGACGAACGAGTGGTACGAGCGGACGGACCTCGGGTCCCAGGAGTACTGCCCGTGGGACAACACGCGCCGGTTCGGCACCTGCTTCTGTGAGAACTGCGGGAGCGACACGCAACCCGGCCACCACCAGCTGCCGTGGGAGAAGATGAAGGCGTTCGCCGTCAACCTCCACGCCTACATCCGCGACCACACGCCGCTGTCGCTGAGCAAACGTCGCTTCTGCACCGAACTGTCGAAACTGAAAGTCGGCCGTCGGGACACGCAGGGCAAGGAGTCCCAGATCTTCGCCGTGGCGTTCGCCCGTGCCCTGCAGACCACGCCGTCGACGAGCTCCGACGCTGCTGGCGGGAAGACAGCTGCGCTCACTGAGTGACGACACATGGCCACCGCCGACAACCCGCCCCGAGAGCCGTCGGCGTACCGACCGACCTTCCACTTCACGCAGCGCTTTCACGACCGCTACGAGGACGACCGGCCGCCCCGGCATCTGGACGACGAGATCGTTGCGACGTGTATCACTGACGGCGCTGTCACGAAGGCAGACCCCGGCACCGTCTGGTTCCGAGCGACGTTCGGCGGCGTCACCTACCGTCTCGTCGTCGACGTCGACGTCGGAGAAGTCGTGACGGGCTACCCGATCAGCATCAACACGGAGGCGGCACGAGACTCGGGGCGCTGGACGTCGGAGCAGATCGAGGACATCCGCGAGTTCATCGCGACGGATCCTCGTAGCGACGGCTCCCGATGACCCGCTGACTGCCACGTGGCAGCAGGCGAGGGATGGCTGTCTCGTTCTACATCTACCAAACCCCACCCCCAGCTCTTTCCATACCACCACACCCCGTTTCGGCACCAGCCGACAGCACGGTCACGCGTGACCGGGGACCTCACAAATGGCGTACAGACAACCTCATCGCTCGGTGCCTGCCGATGGCACGACGATCTCATGAATGTCCCATGAGTACGATAAACCCGCGGCCATGGTACTGTCCGGACGCGCTAGTCGACGACTACGTGGCCGCACTGCAGGAAGGCGGTGACTTCCGGATGCTCAAGGCCTTCAAAATCCTGCGTGCCACGGTCGTCAACCTCGGCACTGTCGCGATCACGCTGTACGCACTCAGTCTGGGGGCCGATCCGACGCTGGTCGGATCGCTTGGGCTGGCGTTGCTGATGCTCTACAACGGTATCGAGATCGGCGACTACGCGGCCCTCCTCCAGGCCCTCGCGGAAGTGAGCGCCCAGCAGTCTGACGACAACGACGACCCATGAACATGGACCAGGCCAAGCCCCCCAAACCGCCCTCGCTCGGCGAGGCCGTCGGGACGATCGTCATCGTCGGGGTCCTCCTCGTGTGGGGGCGCGCTCAGATCCTCGGGCAGTCACTCGATATGCTCTGGCAGGTCGCGATGCTCGCGATACTGCTGGCGAGCGGCTACGCCGTGTTCGGCCAGCGGGCCATGCAATCCGCCGTCGAGGACGCCCAGGAGATCACCGACAACGACTCCGACGACAGCAACGACGGCACAGACGAGAGTGAGTGATGCCCGGCCCCACCAACGAGAACCTCTACACGGACCGCGACCTCGACGAGGCACTGGACGCAGCTCGCGACCAGGCCGACGCGGCGCCGGACGAGGTGTTCTCCACGGGCTGGATAGAGGGCGTCGAGTTCTTCCACAGATACCTGCAGGAGCGCAACCGACTCGAACATGAGTGACCTACCTGACACCGACGAAGCCCCACGGCTGCGGGAGTTTCTCGAACTCCTCCCGACGTCGACGCCCGACGCCGCTTCCTCGATGGGCGTCCAACCGACGACGGTCGAGGGCTATCGCAACCGGCTAGAGAAACACCACGGCATCGTACTTGAGTACGATCAGGACGAGAACGTCTGGACGCGGGCCGGTGCCGACGTCGTCGACGAAGCTGCAGACGACGATGAGCGTGAGGAACTGTCGGAACGCGAGGCGTACATCTACCGCTCGCTCCCGTCGTCCATCGCCGCCCTCGCCGAAGACCTCGGCGTCGACGAACGCGTGGTCAGGGCACATCTGGACGTCATCGCCGAGAAGGGCTGGTCCCTCGATGGCGACGACGCCGGCAACTACCACGGTCCCGATCAGGACCACCTCCGGAGCAGCGAGCACAAGCAGACACGAACGCGGAAGGCCAACAAGTGGTGGCAGAAGCGCCACGACGAGCTCGTTCACGACTTCGCACAGCTGGAGTGGCCGACGTCGTCCCTCGACGCCTACGCTGGCAACGAGGACTGGGTCACGCACCTGACGGACCTCCACGCCGGCGACCGCATCCGTCGCGACGACGGCGAGGTCGTCTACGAGACCGACATGATCCCGGCGGTCATCGACCACATCACCGAGCGCTCCCTCTCGCTGGCGGACAAGCACGGCTCGTTCTACGACGCTGGCCACCTGCTCTGGGGTGGCGACTTCATCACCAACGAAGGCATCTACGAGGGGCAGTTCGAGCACCTCGACGCGTGGCTGGACGAGCAACACGACATCCTCGTCGCGCCACTCCTGCGGCAGATCAAGGCGTTCGCCGAGCGGTTCCCGACGCTGCAGGTCGTCTGTCAGGTCGGCAACCACGGCCAGCACCGGGCGTCGGGGACGTCCCGGCAGGCCAACGCCGACCTCATCCTCTACAAGCACATCCGCAACGCCGTCGCTGCTATCCGCGAGTACTCCGACGACGACACCCTCGAGAACGTGCAGTTTCTGATCGGCGAGGCGAAGGCGTACCGCAACTTCGACATGCGCGGCGGTGAGGTCCTCGGTCACCTGCGCCATGGCCAGGACCGTCGCCCCCAGGCCGAGACGTCGGCGCGGCAAAACGAGTGGCGTGGGACGCTGATGGACCACGATTTCGATATCGCGTACATGGGTCACCACCACATCTCCGGTCGCATCCCGTGGGATGGCCCGCCCGTTTTCTGTACTGGCAGTCCGAAACCCGCCGGCGAGTTCGTCGAACGACTAGGCGGCCGGCCGACGCGACGCTACCAGGACGTCGCGACGGCCCACGGCGTCTCCGACGAGGGCCTGACGTCGGCGTTCCCCATCGACACGCGAGACTTCGAGCCATGAGCAACTGCCCCAGCTGTGGTAAGGACGCCGTCCGTGTCTCTCCGCAGTCGGTCCCGAAGGCCGGACCACTGCAGTTGGACGGGGCGACGATCCATCGTCACGATGGCGCCGCGTACTACCACCTCTGACCATGACTGACGCCGATACACTCACCAAAGCCGCAGACGCTGCCCACCGACTCGTCGAGGCCGTCGACGAACCGTGGCTGCACCGGCACGCTGCTCGCGACGAGTCGCCACCGGAACTGCCGGGCCCGCGCGACTCCGTCGTCGCGACGACGCTCCAGCGGTTCGTCCCCGATCCCGAGATCTACATCCTGATCGAGGACCGCGAGGCAGAGCGCGAGTGGATCCTCTCCTCAGAGTTCGAACCCGTCCAACCATGACCCGCAGGAGCATCACCGTCGACGCAGAGACCAAAGCCCGTCACGAGGACCTCAAGCGTGAGGACGAGACGTGGGACGAGTTCGAGAACCGTCTGGCCGACGCGCTCGAAACGCTCGAATCGCAAGACGGCAGCGTGAATGCAGATTGTGGTCAGGTCCCCGACGACGTCCTGACCGAGGCCCACCTCTCGGACATCCAGACGCTGACCGAAACGGCCGTCGAGCAGGCGCTCGCCAACGCAACGCGCCGATGACATCAGATTGTGTTCATCCATGACCGACCACGACCTCTCGACAGTCCGCGTCCACGCTTCGGGGCCGACGGCGTCGGTCGAAGTTGACGTGCAGATTATGGACCACGACACGCTCGAGTCCTACCTGGACGGCAAACCCTGCCCGACACTGGATGAGGCGATCGACATGCTCGCCGACCACGTCGAGGGCTTCGACCGCGACGCACTGGGCGATCTACCGGTGCCGATCATCCAGGACCTGCTCGCCCACGTCACACCGGATCCACCGTGTGGGCCGCATCCCGACGACTTAGTCTCGCGCTGACTCATCGCCCCAGTGGCACACGTCACGCTACTGGGGAGCATCGCAACCCAAAACCCTACAACTCCAACCGATGTCTACCACCGCTGACGTCACGATCGCACCGAACGATAAGTATCGCCGCGTCATCGGCCTGTCCTTCGACCCCGAGATGGCTGACGACGTCGACCCCATCGAAGAGTGGACCGACGAGGAACGCGACGCCGCCGACGACTTCCAGGAGCTCGTCGACAATGCTCCCGAACCTGCTGAGTTCGGCGTCGACGAAGACGAGATGAAGACGCTGTCGTGGGACATGATCTCGCCGGCGTCGGACCCTGACCTGCTCGCGAAGATTGCGACGTACTTCGAGGGCATGGAGCCCGACGAGCCGGCCGACTTGCTGTCGGCGAAGTGCCGCCTGCTCGACGTCGACATCTACGTCGACGCACAGGTCGCAGCCCGCGAAGAGCTACGGGACAACTAAACTACATGCCCGACGTTGTCGTCGAACCAGATCCCACGGCCCAACGGCTCCGCGAGTACGTCCGTAACAACCCGGACATCCGCAAGGACGAGTACGATCACTACGACGACCCCATCGAGGGCGCGTGCTACGTGCTGGCCGAAGCGTACTTCCACGCCATGGGTGGCGACACGGACAGCGACCTCGACGTCTACCGGCTCGACTGGGGCGACGTCTACGACGACGCCGGCGGCGCCCACTGGTTCCTCCGTCGCGACGACACTATCGTCGATCTCTCGCTGCCGACGCCGGCGCACGGCGACGACGTCCCGTGGGATGTCGCCCAACATCGAGCGTTCATCACTGGCTACACACCCTCAAACAGGACTCAGCGCGTCCTCACAGCGCTGGAGCTTACGGACTAGAAACAAACAACCCCATGGACCAGACCGAAGACGACCTCGTTGGGCACCCCATCGACGACGTCCCAAAGCGCCAGCCGGGCGACGACTGCAACGCGAGGCGAACCGATGACGGCCGGTTTGTCGGCTACTGCAACCGGACGGCTGGCTGGGGGACCGACGGCGACGGCGGCCGCTGCTCAACTCACGGCGGCTCCGACGACTCCGGTGCTCCGGAGGGCAACGACAACGCCGAGGGTGACGGCGCTCCCGAGGACAACACGAACGCCGTCACGCACGCCCTGTACGTCGAACACAACCGCTTCTACCAGAAGGTCATCACCGACGGACTGCGCGACCTCTGTGACGATATCTTCGAGGGATACGTCCGGAAGTACCGCGAAGTCAACGGCGAGCCCGTCGCCGGTGAGAAGGCCCGCCTCTCAGAGATCGCCGTCAACCAGATCAAGATCATCCACTCGGACAACTGGGCGGTCGACAAACCCGATGATCTCGAGTCCGGTAACGCGTTCGTCGACAAAGAGACGCGCATCAAGACGACCGAACACGCGGCTCGCGAAGAGGACCGCTACACCGAGTCGGTCGTCGTGAAGACCCAGCAGCGACTCCGGAAGGAGGACCGGAAGTGGC
Organism: Haloarcula sp. S1AR25-4; assembly: GCF_031624555.1. Classification (NCBI taxonomy): domain Archaea; kingdom Methanobacteriati; phylum Methanobacteriota; class Halobacteria; order Halobacteriales; family Haloarculaceae; genus Haloarcula; species Haloarcula sp. S1AR25-4. The sequence continues at coordinate 10,383 of NZ_JAMQOR010000010.1, forward strand.
TCAAGGAGATGGGGCTGCTCGGGCCGGACATCGACGTCGCCGTCGACGGCGAGGTTGACCACACCCACGAGCACGGCCTCGACGAAAGTACGCAAGAAGTCATCGAGGATCTCTCTGAGAACCTTCGCGCATGAACACACTCGGGTACCACATCCTCGCTCGGCTGACGGCGCCGGCGTCGACGTCGCCGGACCAGAAAGCGGAGTTCGGGCGCTACGAGAACCAGGCGCCCGACTACGCCCGATCGCAGTACATGCCCGACCTCGTCACCGACCACTTACCCGAGGTCGTCCGCCGTGAGTTCGCCCTCGACCCGCCGGCGACACCCGACGACGTCGACCGGATCACGCCCGACGACTACCGGGCGTTCTGGCTCGACCACGTCGAGCGCGAGCCGTGGGACATCTACACGATCGCCGAGGACATGGCGGCGCGGTTCGACATCAACCGCGGCTGGGCGTTCAAGACGGCGCGCCAACACCTCAACCAACTCGTCCTGCAGGCCCGGATGCGCGGCTATCGCGAGGAGCGCCTCGCCGGCCGACGCTTCCGCTGGGGTGGGCCCGAAGCGGACCACCCGGCCTGCCAGTGGATCCGGTCGCAGATCCCCGACGAGGGCGTGCCGTATCACGACCTCGTCGACCTGATGCAGACGGCCAAACACCGATTCGTCGAGGACCCGCCGTCGAGCGTCCACGTCGTCCACGACTGGTGCCGCCACGAGATACGGGAGGTGCAGTGACGATGCCGCTGTGTGCCCGATGCAAATCGGCGGCGCTACGAACAGTCAACGGCGAGTCACGTGGCGGCGAGCGCGACGAGTCGCTTGCACCTGGCCTTGACGCCGGCGAGACATGCGACGAATGCGGCCTGCAGGAGGACACGTAGATGTCGACCAGTACCGCCTCCAGTGACCCGACCGACAAGTGGACCCGCGTGCTCTCGGATCCGGCGGCGACGAAACAGTGGCTGCCGGCGTTCTCGATCGATCACCTCGGGACCGAGGGCATCCTCGCACCGCCCGAGCATCTGCTCGACTGGTACCAGTCCGTCCATGACGCCGTCACGGATGCGGAGACGCCGAAGAACCAGGCACTGTTCGCGCCACGCAACTACGGCAAGACCGTCAGCACTATCGAGGTCGTGCCGGCGTGGCTGGCGGTCAACTGGCCGGACGTCCGGATGGCCATCGTCTCGCACAAGAAAAAGCACGCCAACAAGCGGGCGAAGACGGCGGTCGCGGCCATCGAAGAGGCGTGCGAGCGCTACAACGTCCCAGTCTACGACGAGTCGAAGACGACGATCCAGCTCGAGGCCGGCCGGACCAACATCGAGCCGACGCTCGAACCCCTGTCCATCCGGACGTCGGACACGGGGTCGCACTTCGACGTCATCATCTACGACGACATCGCGACGCTGACCAACCAGACGACGGCACTCCGTGAGACGATCTCGGAGAACTTCGAGGAGTTCGTCGACAACGTCGCCGCCAAACGCGGTGCGACCTGCCTGCCGCACAAGAGCGTCAACATCGTTATCGGGACGCGCAAGACGCCGGAGGACGTCTACCGCGAGCAGATCCTCGCGACCAACACGCCCGAGTGGGACGGCCACATCGCCCGTGGCGTCTCCCAGCCGGGCTGGTCGGCGCGCGTCTGGCGAGCGACGCCGGACTGGCACGTCATCGAGAACGAGGAGTACGTCGTCCACGCGACCGACGGCAACGTCTACCCGACGCTCCGGGACGTCCCCGACGACGTCGACATCATCGACGACGGCATCCGGCCCGCTGACGACACGCAGTTCCGAACGCTATGGCCGGACTTCGAGCGGCCCGAGACGCTGCTCACGAAGGTCGTCTCGAAGGCTGGTGACACGGGGCTGTGGCAGGCCGAGAACCAGCAGAACCCCGAAGCCGCTGTCGGGCGCGTGCTGGATCTGGACTGGCTCCGCTTCGTCGACCCGATCCCGCGCGACGACTGGGACGCCTACGAGTGGTACGCGGGTCTGGACTTCGCGAACCCGGACAACCTCGCAGCGAGCGAGCGTGGGGAGTCGGACTACTGGGCGCTGGCGGTGTACGCCTACGACCGCGACCTCGACCAGGAGTACGCCATCGACGTCTGGCGCGATCGGGGCTACATGTGGGAGGAGGCGGCGACGGACTTCGTCGACGTCCACCTCGCAGACTACCCGGTCGGCGAGCTGCTTGTTGAGTCCAACTTCGAGGGCGACGAGATCGCCGAGGTCGTTGCCGACAACGTCGACGTCCACGTGACGCCGACGGCCTCGGACGGCGAGAAGGAGCAGCGTCTGCACCGGCTGGCCAACCGCTTCCAGCAGGGCAACATCAAGGTCGCGAGCGAGGAGAACGAGCGCTGGGAGTCGTTCATCCGCGAGGAGTGGCTGCCGTTCCCCGACGCCAGTCACGACGACCGCTTCGACGCGCTCGAAATCGCATCGCGTGGCCCGGACGGCTCGGTCGACCACGTCACGGACGACGAGTTCGAACATCTCGACTTTTAACACATGGCTGACAACACCCCACGCACGACGAAGCTCGGCGAGGATGAGGACGGAGAGTTGGTCGCGATCGACTGGCCAGACGGCAACGTCGACCAGTCACTCGCGGCCCAAATCGAGTCGACACCGCAGACGCAGGAGGGCCACTCCGGCGAACACGCCGGCGAGACGGGTCCTGTGCCACGGGCCGCCTCGCACTCTGGCGTGTTCGGTAGTGTCGACCTACGGAGCTTCTCGCTCAACTCGACGGAGCTGTCGACGACGATCAAGCGGTTCCGCGACGAGATGTACCGCAACCAGTTTCCGGCGCTGGTGCCGGCGTTCACCGACCGCTGTCTCGAGTGCGGGACCGAGTTCGACGAGGAGCGTGACACGTGTGCGGTCTGTGGCCACTCGGAGTTCGAGGGGCCGTCGCGTGAGCAAAAGCACTGGCTGGCGTCGTTCGTCGAGTCGGTCAACGCCGAGGGGCAGTCCCTCGCCGGCCTGATGAAGTACGAAGAGGACTTCCAGAGCTATCGCGGCGTCTCGACGATCCTCGTCCGTCTCAAGTACCAGCAAGTCACCGAGGACGTCGCCGTCGCCGACCGCACTATCCAGTCGACGACGCGCTGGGAGCCAACGGCGCTGAAAGAGCTCGTACACGCTAACCCAACGCGCATCTTGCCGGTCCTCGACGAACACAACCGCCACGGTGGCTGGTGGACGTGCCCCGCGCATCGCGACCAGTACTGGGAGGCCAAGGCGCTCACCTTCGAGGGCGACGCCAACCGCCCGACAGAGGTCTGCCCGCACTGCCAGTCCCAACTCGCAGAGGTCGGCTACGTCGAGACGGAACCGGGGTCGACGCGCGATATCCGCACGCTGTTTCTCACGCATGAGGTCATCGACTGGGCTCGACACTTCCCGATTCGCAACGGCCTCGACGGTCGGTCGCCGATACGACCTCTCGTCAAGCTGCAGGCCATTCTGCAGTGGTCGCGCAACTACGACCTGCAGTACCTCTCTCCGCAGAACGACCAGCAGTTGCCGGACAAGTTCCTCGTGGCCTACGGGAAGAACGTCACCTCAAGCTTGCGAGCCTCGCTCAAAGAGGAGGAGAGCAACAACCCCTGGGAGCAGGGACGCCTCATGTACGAAGGCAATCCGGACGACGTCGATATCGAGTTGCTGGACCTGTCGGCGTCGTCGGGACTGAACGGCCGCGAGCCGATGGTCGAGCGCCTCATGTCGCAGATCCGGGCGATGTTCGGGCTGACGGACGCCTTCGAAAACGAACTCTCCGACGCCGGCGGGCTCAACGCGGAGGGCACACAGGTCGAGATCACGAACTCGGCGGTCGCCGCCGCCCACCAGGACACGAAGGACAAGGCACTGGACAAGCTCTGCCGGATCATCGCGATGGTCCAGGGCCACTGCGACTGGGAGCTGGCCTACGTCGATCCCGAGAGCGAGGAGTCGGCACTCTCGCCGCTGGAGGTGCTGCAGGGCGTCGAACTGGCCCAGCAGACTGGTACGCGCGTCACCGTCGAGGACGGCCAACTCCATATCCCCGACCAGGAGATCGACCCGACGGAGATGGGCGCAGCGACACCCGACGACCCGGCGGCCGAGCCGCCACCCGAAGACGGACGCGAGCCAGCCGCCGGCAACCAGACCGCCGGCGCTGGCACACCCGACCGTACCGACGCCGCAACCACTCCCGATCCCGATTCGCAACCTGACCGATGACCATGTCACGCTCGAAACACACCGGCGCGCAGACGATCGACCCGACAACTACCGGTGCCATCACCGGCACGCAACTGGAGAAGCGCAAGCAGCGCCGCGTCACGCTTCGGACGACCGAGGCCGACGCGATCACCACCGACCCGACGATCACGCTCGAGGCGAGCGTCGACGGCGACACGTGGATAGCCGTCGACAGCGCGACTGGTACCGAGATCACGCTGACGAACCCGATCCCCGACGCCTACGTCCGGGCGAACGTCACGAGTGCCGCGGACGCCGGCACGCTCACGATGTGGATCGCCGCGCTGTAGGAACTCCTCCATGCCTATTCAAGTACTCAACCAGCCAGTCGGTGGTCAGCCGACCGCCAACGTCGGCGACACGGTCGACGCCAGCGGCCCGATCAAGGACCGCCGGCTGACTCGCGACGACGTCCCTGACGAGTGGGAGGAGCCGATCTTCGACGCCGAGAACTTCATCATCGAGGGTCCGGCATCGGTCGAGATCGTCGACCGAACGGGTCAGCAGGTCCAGATGGACGCCGTCTCGGACGCCCTCGAGCGCTACATGGAGTCCGAGCGCGAGCCAGGCATCATCTCCGACAAGCACGACGACGTCCCGATCGGCATCCCACTCTGGGAGTGGATCTCCGACGGCGGCACGATCTACGAAACAACCGTCACCGACAACGAGTTCGTTCTCGTCGCGAACATCGGCAACGAAACGACGATGAGCAAGCTGGCGCGGATGCGCTGCCTCAACGGCGACTACGGCGGGTACAGTGTGACAGTGTACTCCAACCAGGAGCACACGAAACCCGACGGGACACGCGTCACGGTCAACTGTGACCTGCACGCAGTCACGCTCGGCGACGAAGAACTCGTCGTCAACCCGGCGGCCGACTTCGACGTCGTGGACTTCAAACTTGGCAGCCAACTGGAGGCGGCGATTCATCGGCGGCTGCGCCGGCGTCAGAGTCTCGTCGGGCAGGTCGAACAGAAGCTCGCGACCGACGACGGCAGCGACGCTGAGTCTTCGTCGCTGTCGGACTGCGTGCTCGCGAAGCTACAGAACGACTAGGACTGATCCCCGATGACGGGACGGTAGGCCACCGTCCGAGAGGGACCATGGCCATGCATCCACACTATGGAGTTTTTCGGTTCGACCGACACGGTCGACCAGAAAGCCCGTGCGGTGCTGGACGACCTGTCTGAGGACCCCTCGCCGTTTGAGATCCTCCAGACAGCCGACCAGCAGGCGGGCGACGACGTCGACCCCGATACCGTAGTAACGACGATGCGCGATCTGGACGAGGAGGTCGACGCCAAACTCGGCGCCGTCGAAGGCTCCGATGTCGACCAGAAGGCGATGCGGGACGCGGCCAGCGCGGTCGCGGACCGGACGCCACTGCAGGAAAGCGACGCGCTGGACCTCCTCTCGGCGGCTGCTGACAGTGCTGAACAGGAGGACGCGTCGACGTTCCTCGAGGCGTTCAGCGATGTCGCCGGTGTCGACCAGAACGCGCTGACAGACAACCTCTCGACTGACATGACTGATCCAACCAACCCCGACAGTACCGACCCCGACGCCACGCCCGATGATGACGGCGGCGTCGACCAGAAGCAGGACGGCGACGGCGACTCGATGGACCCGATCGACCTCGTCGAAGAGATCGGCGGGTCCGACGCCGCCGACACCGTCAAGAACTACGCCGAGTCCGTCGGCAAGGACGTCCAGGAGGCCGCTGCCGAATGGGTCTCCGAGAACGTTCCCGGTGTGACCGTCGAAGGTCACGGCGACAGCGGCGGCAGTCCGGATGCCGGCTCGCCGACGCCGGACCAGCCGGACATGAACGGCGACGGCCACGACCGCGACCCCGAGCCCGACCAGATGCTCGACGACGTCAACATCAACGAGCGCGTCGCCGATGCCGTCACCAGCGACGAAGTGCTGGACGAGATGGCCGGCGCGGTCGCCCAGAAGCTCGCGACCGATGACGACCTCGCCGACGAACTGGTCGGCACGGTCGAGCAGAAGGGCGACTTCGCGACGACCGACCAGACGGTGGCGACGGCGCCCGAGAACAACTCGCAGACAGTCGGTGATGCGAGCCCGGTTACTGGAGGTGATGACGAATGAGTATGAGCCCGCACCCGATGCACGGATACGCCGGCGGGAGCAGTCCCGCCCGGTTCCTTGAGTCGAACATGGTCAGCGACGTCCCGATGGACTGGGACGAGGGGCTGCTGCAGAAGGCACAGTACGACTCTTCGACCGCTGCCCACGTGAACGCCATCTTCACGGCGACGCTGTACGCCCAGTACAACCAGGAACACTCGTGGTACAACGCCCTCTCGCAGGTCGACCGCTTCAACGCCTCGCTTGAGGGCCCGGTCACCGCGAAGGCCTTCCGCGCTGCGACGAACCCCGTCGACTTGCAGACCCACAGCGAGGGTGGCAACGTCTCTTCGGGGACCACCTTCGGCGTCGAGGAGGTCGAGTACGACCCCAAGCGATCCGAGACGGTCGCCGAGGTGTCGGACCTGCAGGAGATCTACGCCGCCATCGAGGACGCCGTCGGCTTCGAAGAGTTCTGGCAGCTCCAGCAGGAGCAGCTGGATCTCGCGATCGACCGGGACGGCATCGCCGACGGCGTCCTCCAGGGCGACACCGCCTACAGCAGCACGGACACGATCACGTCGCTCGACCGCGCCATCGCGGCCAGCGACGAGGAGGGCAACGCGACGGACCCGAACGGGAACGCCTACAACGACGGCGACCTCGACTACGGGAACATTGACCGGTCTGCGGACACGTGGGCAGACTCTTACGTCGACCACAACGGCGCGTCTGGCGCTCGCCAGCTCACCAACGACCTGATGACCTCGTTCCTCAACTCGATGAACGAGTTCGCCGACGTCGACGTCTACAACGACTGTGCGATCCTCACGGGGCACGACACGGCCGGCGTCCTGTCGGACCTCGCCGCGCAGCGGAACAACGTCCGCAACATGATCTCGATGTCGGAGAACGGGACCGAGGGCGTCGGCGACGCGTCGACGATCCGCGGCGTCTCCGGGACGGCCCGCCATCGCGACTACGACGGCATCCCGATCGTCGCCAACCAGCACGCCATCAAGCACGGCAACATCTCGTCGATCTTCGTCGTGCCGACGGACACGATCCGCGGGCAGCCGCGCCTCGCCGTCGAGCAGTTCGCTCAGCCCTACACCGAGACGGCCGGTCGCGGCCAGACGCAGGGCTACCTCGCCACCGGCGAGTACCGCGAACAGGCACTCATGCTGATGCACCACGAGGTCGTCAACCGCGACTTCGCCAGCTGTGGGAAGCTCCGCGACCTCGCTGAGTAACGCTTCATGACTGACACTACTACCATCACCACCACCGTCGCTATCGGCGGCCGTGTGTACGTGCGACAGGTCCAGGGCACCCACTGGGCCCGCGACGACGATGGTCGCCTGTACGTCTACGACGACGACACGACTGTTCTCGATGTCGGCGCCGACAACGTCGTCGAGATACTCCGCGAGGACGACGTCGAGACCGTCGCCACGATAGACTCCGACAACACCACCAACGCCACCGCCACCACTGACTCATGCCAGTAATCACGCTCAACAGCGCCGAAGAGTTCGAAGACAAGGGCCACGCCGACGTCGAGTTCGTCGGCTTCCGCTACACGGGCGACCGCTCGGTCAAGACCGATCAGGACATCCGCCAGCGGGCAGGCTACGACGGCCCGCCGAAGTTCCAGCAGGGTCGCGTCTACTTCGGCATCCTGCCGACGAACCTCGACCCCGAACACGTCGACAACGCGTCGATGGGCGTCCACGCCCTCGAGGCGCGGTCGGACTTCGAGGTTCTGTACGACCCCGAGCGCCTGTCCGAGGCACTGCTCGAACGCAACTACCTGCCGCCGGACGTCTTCTACGAAGGGTTCGACCGCTGGAAGCGTGCCAAAGTGATGGCAAAGCTCGACCTCGACGACGCCGGCCGCGTCTACGACAAGGACGACGAGGCGCCGTATCGCGAGCAACTCCGCGCCATTTCTGGTGTCGAGGCCGACGACGAAGCATCCGTCTCCCAGCAGCGCTCTGACGAGTACGTCGACCGCTTCTCGCGTGCCGAAGCGTCCGACATCGTCAAGGTAGTCCGCCAGGACCCCGACGAGATCGACCTTCGGACGGCCGGCCTCACGGACATGGCAGAGTACCTCACCCGGTTCACGCCTGACACCGTCGAGGACGCCATCGACGCCGCGCTCGGTGAGGATGATCCCGACGACGTGACGATCACGCGCGTCGACGACACGACGGACGACGGGTCCGACGACAGCGACACGGACAGCGACGAGGAGTAACCCATGGCCGACGTCCGTTACGCGACCACTGACGCCGTGATCCGGGCCCTCGATCTGGACCCGAACACGGTGCAGGACTCGCTCAAGACGCGGGCCGAGTCGCGTGTCGAATCGGCGACACAGAAGTGGATCAATCGCACCAACCAGCCGTTCCACCCCAAACGGGTCGGCGACCAGTCGGACCCGCGAACGTGGGAAGTCTACGACGTCCAGGACGCGCTGTCGTGGCATCCGGCGACGATCATCCTCGACAACGCCAACCCGCTGCCGATCGACCCCACAGAAGGCGACACCATCGAGGTGCGCACCGGTCGCGACGAGTGGGAGGACGTCACCGACGAAGAGGGCGATGCCTGGACGCTGGACCCCCGACGCCGGCGCCTCCGTATCTTCGAGCGGCGGTTCGCCCACACGCCGTGGGATAACCCCAACACGCGGTTCTGTCGGCTGACGTACCGCCACGGCCCGCTCGACGCCGACGTGACGGTCAAAGACTCTGGACTCGTCGAGGGCGTGCCGCCAGACGTCGCCGAAGCGGTCGCAGCGAAGGCGGCGACGATGCTCGCTCTCGACGACGACAAGAAGACGAGCGCGCCCGACAACGGCCAGCTGACCAACCGCTCGACGAAAGAACAGGCACTCGAGGACACCTGGACAAGTACCACCGCCAGCTACAGCGGCTTCTCGAAGCTATGACATGGTCGTTGACATACCTGTCCCGCTGGCAATCGCGGTCGAGCTACGGACGAACCCACTCGGAGGGCGCGTGACCGTGACTGTCGTCGACGCGCCCGCCGAGAGCGCTCGCGAGGCGATCCTCGACGATATCGAGCGCAAGCTCGTCGGCGAGCAGGAGAATCTCGTGTTCCAGACCGTCCAGCGAGCCCACCAGCAACTGCAGAGCTATGCCGATCGGAACGGCTACACTGAGGGGCCGCTGCTCGACAGCTTCGCCGGCGTCGACGCGTCGCGTGGCCGACGCTCGGTCCAGGCCGAGTGGTCGTGGGATCACAAAGTGATGCAGTTCTGGGAGTTCGGCGTCGCGCCCCACACCATCGAGGGCAACCCCCTGCTGCACTTCTACTGGGAGGCCGCCGACCAGTGGGTAAAGACCGAGTCCGTCGAGTGGGGCAGCGAGACGGGCGGCATCCCGCCGTCGCGAGCGGTACGGGACTCGCTCAACTGGCTCCGGAGGGAGCTCTCGTGACTCATCCAACTGTCGAGTGGGTGCTTGAGCAAGTCGCCAGCGTCGTCGACAGCGTCGCCGCCGACTACTCGCAGGCCGACGATAGTGACGTCGTCGTCCGGCGCATCGATCGGACCAACAACCGGTTCTACGACGGTAGCGGGACGCTCGACATGTCGACGCCAATCCGCCAGCGTGCCGGTGCCCTCGAGCGTGGCGTCTACATCGGCGCCGCCTACGCCGACCGCAACAGCGACCCCATCGGCACCGAGTACGATCTCGACGTCGACGAGGTCGTCGGCGTCCAGCTGGAAGGGCTGACGGCTCGCGATGGCTACGGCGGGCATGTCGATCCCGATGGCGAGTGGGGCATCCCGTGGAGTGAGTTCGTCCGTCGGGTGCGGGCCGCCATCTACGACGGGCGCGAGTACCCGGCCGCCGGCGGCCCCAACATCTCGTTTACGCATCTGTCGATCGCGAACGAGGCACCGCGCTCAGACAACTTCTCGCAGTACTACGCACACGACTTCGACGTCGTCTTCGACGGCTTCGAAGACCTTAGCTGACGCTGAGCCGGCTCCTTCATACCAGTCACCCATGCCAGATCCATATCCAATCGATCCAAACACCGACGGCAACAGCATCGACTTCGCCACGATCGTGGCGGCGCTCGCTGACGACCTCGAAATCGTCGGCGACCGTGCAGACTACCACCCCACCGAAGGACGAGTCGTTGAAGAAACACCCAGCGGGAATCGCTGGGTCGGCACCGGCGACCAGTGGCTCAGCCTCGACACCACTGTCGGGCTAGCCGCGACGCTCTTCACCGGCGGCTCGACAGTCCACGTACAGCGCGGTGCCCCGACAACAGACGACCTCGCCGCCGGCGAGCGCATGGTCTACACTTCGGATGGTTCGGACGGCAACGCTGCCGGCGACCTCGTATCAGCACGCAACGATAGCGGAGCGATCGTCTCGCAGGTCATCGCCGCTGCGGCCGACGACGCCTAACACTGACCGATGGTTTTCATGATCATGAGACACGCGTATAGCGGAGGTACAGCATGACTGGCGCGGGGACCGGCACCCTCGTTGCCTGCGGCGAGCAGTCCTTCATGGGCTCGCTCGTCGACGCCGACAGCGACGGCACGCCCGACCTCTTCCACCTCGGGCGCAACCCCACACTGAGCGAGGGCCCATCGCTGGAGAACCAACTGCAAGAGCTGCGCGAAGCGGATGCGGCCTGGAGCGTCGAGTCGGTCAAGCAAAACTTCGAGGGCGCGATCACCATCGAGGCGATCGTCAGCGCCGACGTCCACACGAAGATCGAGGATAACCTCGTGCTGAACGCCGCCGACACGATCCAACCGGGACTGTCGACGTCGGGGCGAGTCTTCTCCGGCGTACAGTATCCCAGCGGCACCGCCACCGAGGAGTACCTCGGGTGCATCCCGCTGGAGTACTCGATCAACTACCAGCAAGGCGGCGAGGTCCAGTACACGCTGTCGCTGGCCTACGCCGACCAGAAGCCCGATCCGTCGACGGATCTCACGACGGCGACGCCAGTCACCGACGGCTCCTCTGTCGCGTGGCACGGCACGGACCTGTCCATCGATGGCACCAGCGTCTCGGACATGCAGTCGGCGACGCTGACGCTATCAGACCTCGCACGGTTCCAGCGCGGCGGGACGCCGACGCCGAACCGCGGCGTCACGGCTGCCCCGTCGGCGACGCTCGACGTCGAAGCGACGTTCGTCGAGGAGACGCGGATGGATCTGGCCCGTGGGTCGTCGACCAGCGCACCGCCAGACACGCTCGACAGCGTCGCCGGCACGCTGGTGCTGAACGCACCCGACGGGACGACGCTGCGGACGTACAACCTCGCGAAGCTGAAGCCCGACAGCCACCAGTGGAACGAGATCATCAGTACCGAGGACGCGACCGACGCGACGACGTTCAACGTCAACGGTGACCCGGCGGTGACTTTCGCATGACTGGCACGTTCAACGAGACGCACTTCGACTTCGCCGAGGAAATCGACCGACTGGACGACCGCATCGCCGACCTGCAGGCCGAGGCCGACGAGACAGAAGACGGCAGCGACCAGGAGGCGGCGCTCCTCGAGACGATCCAGACGCTGCAGACCCAGCGCAAGGGCGCCATCTGGGCCTGCCCCGGCCGCGGCGGTGGCGAAGACGCCCACGAAGACGACGACTTCCCGATGTGGGACGAGCCCGTCGACGGCGTCACGCTCGGCGCCGTGCGGGCGCGGACCTTCGCCAACATGGAGAACGACCTCGAGTCCGACCCCAACGCTGGCAGCGGCACGTCCAGCATCCTGCTCATCGCCGACGGGACCGTCGAGGCCCCCTACGTCGGCGAGGACATGCGCGACGCGGAGATCGCCGGCGCCGTCGGGAAGCTCCATCCGTGGTACCTCAAGTGGGCCGAGGGTCGGATCACGGCGCTGATGGATCCCGAGGGAAACGCGACGTCCTCCGGGACCTCGCCCGGGGACAAGCCGACGAAGACGACGTCGACCGAGGAGTGATCTATCGGTATGCCCGGAGCATGTACATCGACCGCGGCGGCGACCCGCGCGTCTTCGACGAGCTCTCCTGGGGCGAGATCGAGGACTGGCTCGCCATCCACGACGTCCTCGAGGCCCGGCAGTCGTTGGGTGGGCTTCCGGAGGGATAGCTCGTGAGCGAGTTCAGCGCCGCCGGCGTGCTGGAGATCACCAGCGTCAACGGCGCGAGTGCCGCCCTCAAGAGCGAGATTGAGGGCGTCTCCGTCGACGTCAACGCGTCGCCGAGTCCGAGTCGGCAGGCCGCGTCGGGCAACCGGCGCATCGCCGGTCGCGAGCGCGCCATGTCCCGGAAGTTGCTCGACCAGTCGAACACCTATCTGGAGACCGCGACCGACCATCTCGACGAGAACCTCGACCTGAATCGTGAGCGTAACGACCTGCTGCGCCAGCAGCTGGACCTGCAGGAGATGACCGCCCGCGGCGGTGGCGACGGTCTCGACCTGCCACGGCCCCGTCGTGGGCGGAACGGCGGCGGCGGTGGCGGCGGTCTCGGCGGCGTCGCTGCGGCCGCAGTGCTGGCGAGTGCGATCAGCCAGACGCTCCCGACGCCAGCCCCCAGCGAAGAGCCGGCGCCTGGTGAGGGCGACGGCACATCGGTGACGGGGTCGGTGCCGGCGTCGGAGCTGGTCGTCGGCTCGGTCGCGCTGTCGACGGTCCTGACTGGCGCGGTACCAGCGTCGTCGGTCCTGTCGAGCGTTGCCGCGTCGAAAGTCCTGGACAGTTCCGACGCATCCGACATCCTGAACAGTACGGATGTGACGGACGTGCTGAACAGCAAGGACGTGACGGCGGTGCTGAACAGCAAGGACGCGAGCAAGGTGTTGAACAGCGTCGCCGCGTCGTCGGTCCTCACGAAAGTGGCTGTCTCATCGGTACTGAACAGCAAGGATGCGACATCGGTGCTGAACAGCGTCGCCACCGCCAAGGTACTGGACAGCGTTGAGCTGTCGGCGCTCGTAAAGAAGGTGCCCGCCTCCGAGTTGGTGAGTGATGAGGGCGGGAGTGGCAGTGGTGGCGGTGGAGGTGGTGGTGTCATAGATCTAATCAAAGGAGCTGTTGCTGGTGGATCTATCGCCGCACTTCTGGCTGGCGCGGGTAAAGCCAGCCAAGGCGCCCCATCAACTGCTGCTGGGACACTTGGGCCACTTGCCGGTATCGCGCCGGGCCTTATTGGGGCCGCCGCAACAGGGTCTGGAAGCGTCGGCGAGTTCTACACTGATGAGTTGGGGATGTCGATGAACGCCAACGGCCAGGAAACCGACCCCATCTCCGGATTTCTGACCAAACTGTACAAACCACTCTTTGATTCGCTCGGCACCAACTCTCAGTCGAACACGCGACGTGTCACGCCCGATGAGTTAGAGTCGACGAGCACCAGAAACGCGACGTCCAGCAACGAGACTACAGTCGAGGTGACGAACGAGGTCACAATCGAAGAAAGCCAGGACACGCGCGAGACTGAGCGGATCGTCGACAGACGTCTTGACGAGTTCGAGCGCGATCTGAAGCGTGACCTCAATCGTCAGTAGAGAGCTGCTCCCGCAGATCCAGAATCGTCCGCTTTTGTCGGATAATGATGGCGACCAGCGCAAGGACAGTAACGCCAAAGATCGAATTGTCGAAACCACCGACGTACATCCCGTAAATCATCACAATGAACGCCAGCGCCCCGAGGGCGTACATCGGCCAGAACTCGCGGATTTGCATATTTTGACATACTGACACAGGCACAAAAAGGATTCACCCATCATGACAACGATACGATTCGAGTTGCCGCCGTTCGACATCGACGGCGACGGCAACACAGAGACACTGGCGTTCGAGCTATCGCACAATCTCTCGGTCGAGCATACCGTCCGCACGGGCTGGCTCACTGAGGGCAGCCAGTCGAGTGTCATCGACCTGCTATCGGACGTCGCCGCCGAACTGGACCTGAACGAGGACTTCTCCGGCAAGCGGAAAGGGCTCTACACCGACCTCGGCGGCGGCGTCGCGGTCGTGCAGGTCGACGCCGAAATCACGACCGGCGACGGCACCAACCAGTGGGGGACCGGCAACGGCGGGACGTGGGACGCCGCCGGCGGGACGGTCCTCGAGAAGATGGCCGTCTTGAACGAGGCCCTCATCCGCGCCGAGATCGACTCCCGGCCGTCGGACGTCCTCAGCGGCGACTACCCGCAAGGCCACCTCGCAACGCTCCACGTCGGCGAGTACAGCTCCAGCGGCCGGTTCGACCCGATAGACGTCGTCCCTGAGGAACCGAAGATCGTCCACGATACCGAACGGGAGTCCTCGACCGCAACGGTCAGTATCAACTTCGCCAGCGCGGCGTCGCTGGAAGCGCCGTGGGACGCGCAAGAACAGTCCAAATCCTAACGCATGACAGCACCACAAGCCTACGTCCTCCCACTCCCGCGAGTGGGGCAGCGACCACCATCGGACACGACCCAGAAGAACCTCAGCGCGCTCGGTGTGCTCGACTCGGACAGTGGGGCAGTCGAGTCCATCAGCGTCGAGCCCGGCACACAGGAGATCCGGGGCTACTACCGCGGGCGGTACGCCTGGAAGCTCGCCAGAGAGCTGAAAGAACTGGCCTCGCTCGATGGCGCCATCCCGATCTACGGCGCTCGCGACGCCGACGCCGATGGCTACTACGCCATCGATCGCGTCGAGGCCGACGCCGTCGAGGCACAGACCGCCGACTGGCTCCAGCAGTACACGCTTGCCATCACTCGTGAGGGCAGTCGCGCCAACAAACGGCGAGCGATGCGGACGAATCGGGGGCAGGTCGACCACCCGTTCGGGAACGCCACGACGGCCGAAGTCGCCGCCCCAGCAGCGGCCACACAGGTGCAGTGGCTGGACCGCGAGACCGAGTCGACGTCGGACCCATCGCTGGTCACGACCCGCAGCGCCGAACTGGGCGACGTCGAGATCTACGACCTGCAGGCGGCGCCGTACGCCAACGCCACACTCACGTACGATCTCGACTATGCCAGCATGGGCGATGCCGACGTCCGCGTCTGGGACTACAGGGGCGTCGGGTCGCGAACCGACAGCGATGGCGTGATCGCCGCTGCGAAGTGCTTCTCCACCGCCCACGAGTACGCCGGCGAGCGCGTCATCTCGAACGGACTGGTCCGCCTGCGCGTCGACCAGTCGCCGGCGCTCTCGATCGAGCGCTGGGACGACGCCAACAGCACGTGGACCACGCAGTCGCTCGGGACATCCTCCTGGAGCGTCACGGATATCGACATCCGCCACATCGGGATGGCCCGCGCCGACGCTCGTGTGGTCTTCAGCGACGGCAGTAGCGAGTACCCGCTGGACGTCTCGATCAAACGGGGCTGGACAGATCCGTTGTGGATGGAGATCGACGGCGAGGGTGGGACGCCGGCGGGACTGGTAGACCTGCTCGACCCGGCGGCGAGCGCGCAGATCTACGACCCCGGCGCTGATCAGGGCCTCGTCGCTCGGGAGGTCGTGCAGTAATGGCTTCGTGGCAACTCCGGAGCGACTGGGAGAGCAGTGACAGTGACTGGGGCGACTGGGTCCAGAGCGGCGCTATCCAGCTGATCAACGACGACACGAACGGTACTGGTGACTGGGTCCTCGACGGCGCAGATACACAGGGGAAGGCCCGAACCGGCCTCGAAGATACGTCCCAGAAGATCACCGGCTGGCGGTTCGATGTCGAGATTACCGATGGGAACGGCAACGACTCGGACAGCCGATACGGCCCCGGTTTTGAGGTCCTCGATGAACAGGGGAACGCGCTGCTGCACATCCAGTTCGAAGGTAACAACATCGCCGCCGTGGACGTGGGGGCTGTCGACAACAACACTGCGGACCGTGTGGAATTTACAGGCTCGTGGTCCTTCGACACGCTCTACACCGACGTTACGATCATCCACACGGGCGGAGGGTCCTACGACATCACCTTCAACGGCGAAACGATCACGTTCACGGCGGCATCGGCGCCGGCGACCAGCGTCGGGTTGCAGGAGGCGGGCTGGCACGTCTACGAGGAGCGGTCGCAGCGCTGGGCCGGGTACATCGACAACGTCGAGTACCGCATCCCGGACCCGCCGGCGGCGCCGAACAACGTCGACGCGACCTACGTCGACGACGATCAGGTCGACCTCAGCTTCGATGCCGACACGAGCGGCGGCCCGATCAACAGCTACGATGTCGAACTCTCTCGTGATGGCGGGTCGTGGGTGTCGCCGGCCGGCGGCCCCTCGTCGCCCGGCAGCGCCGGCACCTACTCCTACGGACCGGCCAGCGATGCCGCCTACGGCAAGCAGGTCGGCGCCGACTCCTCGATCCAGTACCGCGTCCGGGCGGTCAACACGACTGGCACCAGCAGCTGGGTGACGAGCGACACGGTCTATACGACGCCAGTCCCACCCGCGACGCCCTCGGTCAACCGCCCCGATGCGTCGACGGTCGAGCTGACGGTGACATGGCGGACTGATCTTGTCGGCGACGACGGCCAGTACTTCGACGTCTACTACCGCGAGGACACGGGCTCGGGATACGGCACGTGGACGTTCTTCGACGCGTTCACCGCCGCCGATGCGAACGCATCAGGCACCGACGCGAAAGGCAGCAGTGTCACCGCCACTTACGCCGTCGGGACGACCTACGACGGCGGCGCGCTACAGAACGACGCCCGGTACCAGTTCAAGGTCAGGCACTTCAACGACTCGTCACGCGGCAGCGAGTACGTCATCGCCGACTACGGCAACGAGGGCAACGTCTACTTCTCTGACGGGTTCGAGAGTGGCGACACGTCGGCGTGGGACTCGGTGAATCTCCCTGACGGGGCCGGCGAAACCTCTGGCGTTGTTCAGGCGCTGGACAGTCGCTTTGCCGATACGTCGCCGGCGGAGGGCAGCCACGCCGTCGAGATGTTCGACGGCGGGTACCTCCGCAAGCAACTGGGCGACCTCTCGGGTGAGTCCGATGTCCACGTGCGCCTGCGGTGGCAGGCGGCGTCGTGGGAGGCCGACGCCGTCGACGCACTCCGAGTGCGGTGGTACGACGGGAGTGCGTGGCAGACCCTACAGACCGACGACTGGGCGTACAATCAGCAGGGCTGGGTGTTCATCACGGTCTCGGTACCCGACAGCTATCTCTCGACGGATGCCCGCCTCGAGGTCGCCCAAGGGTTTCAGGGCAACTACTCGTTCACGGCCTTCGACAGCATCGTTGTCTCAGACATCTTGCATGAGTACACCAGCCCTGCCGCGCCGTCGGGGCTCTCGACAGACACGACCATAGAGGATGAGATTGGTCTCTCGTGGACGACGAACGCATCACTCATGGGCCTCGGAAGCACGAACGAGACGCGCAACGAGGTCCGGATCAAGGCAACGTCCGCCGGGTCCTACACGTGGCCAGCCAGTCTACAGGGCGATGCGTACACGTTTACGGGCCTCAGCGACGGCGAGCGCTACGATATGTTCGTCCGGTCGACCTACGTGCAGGACCGTCACGGGTCAGAGTCGAGCTACTGGCTAACCGACTCACCGACTGTGGAGGCCACGACACTCCTTCCGGCCCCCACGAATCTCTCGACGGCAAACGTCACTGCCGACTCGGTCGACCTCTCGTGGACGGCCAACCACGACTACGGCGACACGCTCGTCCAGTACAAGCCGACGTCGGCGTCGTCATGGACGACGTTCTCCACACTCTCTCGCACGACGGAGACCGAGGCGGTCACCGGCCTGCGGAACGGCGAGCAGTACGACGCACGCGTCGTCGCGAACACTGAGCACACCCAAACGGAGGACGTCTAATGCCGGTCCAGTTCACCACCAGCCTTCCGGACGTCGCCCAGCCGTCGCTCGGCAACGGCGTCGAGGACGAGATCGCTGTCGACTGGACGGACGTCATCAACTACGGCGAGTACGACGTCCAGTATCGCGAGACCTCTTCGTCGACGTGGCTTGCCGGCCCGACCGTCGACGACACGGCGTCGTCGGCGACCATCACCGGCCTCGAGGACGGCGAGGCCTACGAGGTCCGCATCCGCACGCAGACCGAGCACGTCACTGGGGCGTGGACCGACCCCGTCCCGATCACGACGAAGTTCCCCGGCGCCGCCAGTCTGAGCGTCGACGCCGTCACGACGACGTCGGTCGACCTCTCGTGGGCCGACAACGCCGACAACGAGGACGGCTTCCGAGTCGAGCGCGCGAAACAGTACGACACTGGCTGGGGGCCGTGGCGGACGCTGGCCGACCTCGCGCCCAACACGACGTCCTACACCGACAGCACGGCTCAACCCGAGCGGGAGTACCGCTATCGCATCTACGCCTACACGGAGGACGCCGACGCCTACTCCAACACAGTCAGCACGACCACGACCAGCGCCGGCGTCCAACAGCGGCGAGTCCCCGCCACCGGCTGGCACGTCGAGATCGACCACCCCAACGCGACGGCGCCGCTCACGCCCCAGGTCTTGGCCGACGGCGTCGAGTTCCCGCACAAGGTCAACGCCTTGCCGAAGGTCCGCATCCCGGTCCCGAAGGCCGATCACTGGCTGCGCTCCGACCAGCTGGAAGAGCAGCCGATGCGCGTCTGGTACGAAGGCAAGCGCCTGCCGATCACCAAACTCCAGAACGTTCGCGAGCGACCCGACCGCGTCATCCTCGAGGGCAACGGCGGCGACGAGCTCAAACAACGGGTGCAGGCAGAGTACGTCGAGGAAGAGGTCCCCGTTGCGGTGCGCTCGCTCGTCGACCAGACCGGACTGGCTCGCAACGTCGACGATCCGCAGTCGACCACGACGACGGACAACCGGATGCAATCGGCCGACTCGACCAGCGAGTGGGAGGATCGCCTGGCGAGCGCCCCGGCGACGGATCCGACGATGGTCCAGAGTGGCAAGTTCACCTCGGACCAGACGGCGTGGTTCGTCGAGGCCGAGCACGCCGACCAGCAGGTCGGGATCAACTCGGAGCTGTCGACCGCCGGCGACGTCGCCTCGAACGAACGGATACTCAACATCACCCGGTCCGACGACGTCCAGGGGCTCAACCCCGGCATATACAACACGTTCACGACCGAGCATGACATCCCGGCCGACAAGGTGGGCATCGCGATGCGCGTCGACTTCTACGGCGATCTCGACAGCAACAACCTCTCGCATCAGGTCAAGCTCTTCGTCGATGGCAACGAGGTCGGAGGCTACCCCCGCAACGTCGAGACCATCGGGCTGGAGTGGTTCACGACGGCCGGCGCGAACAACATCAGCACGCTCTCGGCCGGCGAGCACGAGATATCCATCGAGGTGACAGAGGCGGGGACGGCCGACGAGCCCGGCTTCAACATCGACTGTGTGGCGTTCTACGACAACCGCTACCCACCCGGACTGACCGAAAACGTCACCGACGGCGTCATCGAGGGGCCGGATCTGCACCCCGACGGCGTCGAGCGCCAGACACAGGATGCCACCACGTTCCTGTCGGTCGTCGCCGGCGAGCTGCAGTCGGCGTGGAACGACATCACCAACGGCGACCAGCAGGTCGCGATCAGCAACGACCAGGGCAGCAACTGGCTCACCGCCGCGAACTCTTCATCCGTCGAGGGGTCGTTCGCCAGCGGGTCGGCCCAGATCCGCGCTCGCTTCCGTCTCTCGGGCTTCGATACGGATCCGAACACGTCGCCGGCCGGTCGCAAGCAAGCCCACGAGGTCGACCTCTACGACCTCTACGCCGACCTCGACGATACGCCGTTGCTCATCAACAAGACTATCGACGCGCAGGGCCTCGCAGCGCTGCAGAACATCGCCGAGTTCTCCGACTCGATCTTCGCGCTGACGTGGGACGAGTCCATCGACGACCTGCGCGTCCAGTGGACCCAGCCCGGCCAGCGGGTGCAAGATACGGATGCGGACCTCATCGACTACGAGACGGCGAAGATCAACAGCGGCAGCTACGACAAGGTCGTCATCAAGGGCCAGTCCAAGTCTGCCCAGGAGGAGTCAGTCACGGCGGACGTCGGGAACGCGGTGTCGCTCGATCACGCCAACGTCGTCGAGGGATCGGGCCGCGTCGCCGCGACCGACGGCACGGTCTACGAGGAGGACGTCGACTACGAGCTCAACCGTCTGCCCGGCGAGTTGGTTGCGCTCTCCGGCGGGTCGATCAGCGACGGCGAGTCGCTGGTCGTCGACTACAGCTGGAAGGTCAGTGGGTCGTACACCGCACCGGACGCGCCGGCGTCGCCGAAGACGCTGGTCCGGGACGTCCCCTCGCTACCCTCGAGTCGGGGGTGTGAACAGGCGGCGCTGTACCTCTATCGCGTCGTCGACGAGCCACTGATCGAGGCCGAAGCGACGCTCGACGAGTTGCCGCCGACGGTGAGCATCGTCGAGACGCTGACCATCCCGGACCTGCCGACGGCCGGCGAGGCCGTCGAGTTGCGGGACATCAACCAGTCCGAGAGCTCGCCAACCGTGTTGCTGGGGAGTCGGTCGACCATCGGCGACGCGCTCCAGGACATCCGGTCGCAGCTGCAGGCCGTCAGCAAGATCGTCTGACCGGCGACGGCACGCGGGTCGTGTGGCGTCGCACCCCCCGTTTTCGAGTTGTAACCATGATCTGGCCAGACCTCATCACGTTGAGACGCATCGTTCTCCCGCCGCTGGAGCGCAACGAGCGCCGCCTCTTCGGCCGGGACGTCATGTTCTCGAAGCCCCTGCAGACTCGGTGTTTCGCCGGCGTCGTTCGCGACGCCGACGTCGACGACGTCCGGTACGAGTTGCTCGCGATGGACACCGTGTTTCCGGTGAACACGGCGACGCTGAAGTACCACGAGACGCCCGAGGGCCGAGCCTACGAGTGTGGGTCGTATGCGCTGCGGCCCGACGGGTTCTTCGGCGAGTATCAGTATCACTTCAGACTGTGGAACCACGGGGAGGGTGTCGGCGTGTCCGCTCACTACGAACTCAACCCGTGGGTGCGGCCGCGTGATCACTACGCCGGCGTCGACTGGCAGCCCCAGCCCGGCATCGAGAAGGCATGGGCGCTGCTCGATATCGACTCGTCGGCTGACGTCGACGGCATCCGGCCACGGTAACGCGAGTGGCTAACCAACACCGGCGCCGCATCGGCGGTCGTGTTGGTTAGCGGACCCCAGTAGTTCCGCTGTTTCTTAACCTACATCGAGACTACTGGCGGTCGTGTGTTGGTTAAGACTCGTCGACGACCAGCGGCAGCGCTGATGGGGCCATCCCCACCTATCCGGATAGGATGTTGTATGCGTGAATCTGACACCACGCTTCCGCTGAAACCCGACGTTGTCCGGTGGCTTTCGGGCCCAAAGTGTAGGGGTTACGCCGCGAGAGAAACACTCGAAACGCCGGGGTGTCGCGTTCGATATAGCGTATAGTGCTATATCGATTTGGAAAGCTCCTGAGGTTTAAATGAAACCGCGCCGCACTTCTAACCATGAAAGTCACACTCTCGCGCGACTTGTACCACGACCCTGATGGCGACTGTCCCATTCTCCAGATGGTTGGCCACAAGTCTCCAAACGAGTATTTGGACGAAGACGAGCTTGCACAGTCCGACCACGAGCCCTGCGAAGGCTGTTTCCCGAACCGAGTCGAGTAATCAATCACTCGGCGTCGTAGCCCCACTCCCGAAGCTGGTCGGCGACGTCGTCGAGGTGCTGCTCAAGTGCGACCTGGTAGGCAGCCTCGCGGATGTCCAGCACCAGTGGTTCCTCGCCAAGCATCGACTCGAGGTCGGCCTGTGCCTGACTCTCCAGCTGCTGGGTCTCCTGCTGGAGGAAGAACTGCACCATCTCGCGGCCGTCCTTCGCGTTGTTCCGCGTGAACAGCCACGGGTAGCCCGATGACACACCACCGTTTCCGCTGTTCTCATCACCCTCGTCGACCTCGACCTCGTCGCCAGTCGCACTCTTCACTGCGTCGACCTCGTCTTCGGTCTCGTCATCGCCGTCGCCGCCGTCGACGTCGGCGAACGGATCCTCGCCAGAGCCCGACTTCATGCCGTTGCCCATCTCATGCCACCTCCTCGATGTGCGTCGCGAGGTCATCCAGTTCGGCGAGCGTCGCCTCCTCGTAGTCGTAGGCCGCCCGCACTTCCTGCGTGTAGTACGCCGGCGGGTACTGCTGGTCCCAGCAGCCCTCGAACAGCGACGAGCGGTCAGCGATGGCGACCGGGGCGTCGAAGCCGAGGTCGCGGATGCGTTCGAGGTACTTCTGCTGGTCGCTCGTCGAGCCGATGCCGTTCGGGATCACCGACAACACGCCGACGTCGATATCGAGGGAGTCGCTCAGGTTGAGGACGACGTCCTCGAGGCCTTCGACGGACTGCATCCCCTTGCCCGTCGGTTCGACCGGCACGACTAGCGACCGCGTCGCGTGGATCGCGTTGTAGAGATGGGGGCCCGCGGTCGCTGGCGGGTCGACGATGAGCGTGTCGTAGTCAGTCATCACGTCGGCGTCGATGAGAACTTCCAGGAGACGTTCGTTCGGGCTAAAGTACTCGCCGAGGTCCTCGGCCATCTCCTCCGCTCGGGAGAGCAGGCTGGGCAGGTTCTCCAGCATGTCGTGGTTGGGTATGAGGCCGAAGCCGTAGCCCGTGTCGTGGACGAGCTCGTCGAACTCGCCGAGCGGTCGGTCGATGAGGTGCCGACCGATGTTGTCGGCGTCGCCGTCGTTGCGCGGCGCGTCGACGCCCAGCAGGTACGTCAGCGAGCCCTGCTGTGGGTCGAGGTCGATGGTGAGGACGTCGCGACCGTGATCGGCGTGGGCCGTCGCGAGCGACGCGGCGAGCGTCGTCTTCCCGACGCCGCCAGCCTCGGAGTAGACCGTGTATGCGAGCATGTCTCACTGGTGAGTCTAACCCGTCATAAACACCCGTCAGACGTACGTGACACACTAACCAGTTAGACTGGTCAGTTAGACTTGTAGGTTAGACTGAGGGGTTAGTCTGGATAGTTAGACTGGTGAGTTAGACTAACTACAGCTGCTAACCAACACCGGGGTAGAAAGTCAGGTCGTGTTGGTTAGTCGTCGGAGAACTGCGCGAGCCCGGCCTGCCTCGACGACACGGCGTCGGCCGGTCCGCTTTCGGTACCGTCCGACCGGAACTTGAAGAACGCGTCGCAGTTCCAGTTCGGGCAGGAGTCGAACGAGGGAGACGTTCGAGGCTCGCTCGCGATGATCGTCTCGAAGGCCTGACCGCACTCGGGACACTCGAGGGTAACGCGCTCGCCGAACGGGAGCTTGAGGACGGCGTCGGTGCGTTGCTCGCGGCGCCGGCGGGTCTCGTGGCGGGCGTCGGCGGCGGTCCGGCCAGCGTCGGAGACCATACTACGCGAACCTCCCCGGATACAGATACCGAGTTTTGGCGTCGTTTTGATCATCACCGTCATCATCATCGTCGAGCGGCGCGGGCCAATCGAACGTATAGCCGCCGACGCGCTCGGACCAGATCGTCGACCAGCCCGTCGCGCCGCAGTGGCAGCGCACGACCTCGTGCCGGACCCACCCTTCGTCGCCGCCGCTGGTCTCGAACGTCAACTGCTCCCGGTAAAATGGGAGCCCCATCTCCTCACCAACAGCCTCAGCTTCAAACGGGTAGGTCGCGTCGATAGTGTGGTACGCCTCGACGCGGAAGTCGCCATCATCCCATAGCGTGAGATCGAGCGTGACGGAGCCCGACAGCCGGACATCCGCCAGCCCGCGTAGCTCGCCGACCACGTTCTCGTGGTCGTAGTCGTAGTCGCTCACTGGAGCTCCTCCTGTTCAGTACCCGTGTCTACGCGTTGGAGGTAACTCTCCAACGCCGTTTTGAGTTTAACCTGTGTCTCATCGTAACCATCTCCGTAGCAGAGGACAATCCCTTCGTAGTAGGTCCCGTGGTTCTTGGTCGTATCCAACGCCGCTTTCACGTCGTTGTAATCGTCCACAGGGACGACAATCATCCAATCATCAGGATTGTCGACGTGTTTAGCAAACTCTCGGATGCGGCTGGCGATGTGGTCAACACCGGACATCTACCGATACACCTCCGAGAGTGCGCGTCGCGTCATCTGACCGTTTATCTGGAGGTACTTCGTTGGCGTCTTGTCGTCTCTCCAGCCCATCATCTGTTTGAGTGCCTCCTTGTTGAGTCCGTTTCCGGCGTGATACGACGCCGCCGTCGCCCGGAGCCCGTGCGTCGACGTCGCGCCCTCAGCGAGCGAGGGTGCAGCCTCAATCGCGTTCCCGATTCGCCGCTGAATCGTGCTGAACGAGTACGGCCACCCGCCGTGGAGCTCAACAAGCGTGGAGACTGCCTCTTGCGCCCGTGGCGACCACTCGTACGGAATCGAGCGAACAGCCGCGGCGGTTTTGGGCATCCAGTACTGCTCCGCAATCTCTTCGACCGACCGCTCGTCGCCGTGGCCCTTCCGTTGCTGAATCGCCTGCTTGCAACTCCCGCAGACACTGCCGTCCCGACCCGACGTGCAGGGGTCGTGGCCCGGTATCTCGATGACGCCTTCGTAGTGGTCTACCCACGACGAATCGAAGTGCGTCAACTCTCCACCGCGGAGACCCAGTCGACCGAGAATGACGATAGCGGACCACGCTTCGAGGCCACGCTCGCCACCGAGTCGGGATGCACCGATGAGCAGTCGTTCGAACTCCCCGCCGTTGAGCGCCCGCTCTCGCGTGGCCGTGGACTCATCGGCATCTGGGTACTTCTCCACTGGTTCGGCACCAGCATCACTCGGCGCTCTGACCGGCGTCGTGAACTCCCCATTTGGGAGAAGTTCGTCAGGGTTGCCTGAGATGGCGGCCGCCTTCATCTTCTGTCGGTCCTCGTCACTGAGGCCGACGTCAGGTTGCGAGCTCACGCCGACTCACCTCCTTCGACGTGGGCGACGTGACCAGTCACATCGTTGTGCGCGAGACCGCGGCCGATGGCGATGTCCTTGGTGCTGTATGGTTCGTCCAGATCGCATTCGTGGCAGACGACTCGGTACTGCTCACTACCGCACGTCATCGCCTCACCTCCGGCACCTCGTAACCTCTGGCCACACAGCGCAGACACGGGCCTTTGGACTCGATGATGCTGCCACCGTACTCCCGACCGCAGTTGTCGCAGGTCGGGGACAGCGTTTGCTCAGTCCCGCCCGCGGACTGATCACTCGCCATCCAGCATCGCCTCCTTGAGCTCTCGGAGAGCGTTGGCGATCAGGTCGGTGAGCAAACCGTCCGTCGGACTGTGCTTGAGCCGGCAGCCGTTGAAGCCGTTCGTATCCGTGTTTTCAGTCATTTTTGTCCCACTCTGTTTTCGTGATATCGATACCTTTCTCGGCGAGATACTGGGTACTCTCGCGGCCCCAGTCCTCCTCGCCCGACCCC
The DNA here is from genome assembly GCF_031624555.1 of Haloarcula sp. S1AR25-4. Taxonomy (NCBI): domain Archaea; kingdom Methanobacteriati; phylum Methanobacteriota; class Halobacteria; order Halobacteriales; family Haloarculaceae; genus Haloarcula; species Haloarcula sp. S1AR25-4. The sequence continues at coordinate 36,190 of NZ_JAMQOR010000010.1, forward strand.
TTCGTCAGCAGGACGTAGACCTGTGAGTCGCCCATCGGCCGCATGGTCCGGCCGGCGCGCTGGCCAGTCTGCGACCTGGACGACCCCATCGTCGATGCGAGGATAGCGACCTCGGCGTCCGGCAGATCGATACCCTCGTCGCCCACACGGGAGATGATGAGCGCTTCGAGGGCGCCGTCGCGGAACTGCTGATAGAGTTCGTCGCGACGGTCGTGGCTGGTTTCGCCGTAGATGAACGGCAGGTCCAGCGTATCGGCGAGCTGCTTGCCCTGCTTGATCCAGTCGACGAAGATGATCGTCTTCGCGTCGTGGCGCTCTAGGAGCTCGTCGACGACGTCGGTCTTCGCCGAGTTGCGGGCCGCCTCGATGAGTTGCTTCGAGCCAGAGGCGCGCTCGTAGGCATCCCGCTCGTCATCCGAGCCCCACGGGACCGTGACGATCTCGACATTGGGGCGCTCGACCCAACCGTCGGCGAACAGCGCGCCCCAGTCGGACCCGACCGGCGGCCCGATCAGCGTGTAGATCTCCTTCGCGTCGCCACTCTCGCGGACCGGCGTCGCCGACAGGCCCAACCTTGCCGTCGACTGGATGGACCGGAACCGCTTCCAGGTGTCGGCGACGGCGTGGTGGCACTCGTCGGCGATGACGAGCCCCCACTCGCGCTCGTTGAAGAGCTCGCGATGGCGACTCATCGCGGCCGTGTCGTACGTGGCGATGGTCACCGGACGGATGCGCTTCTCGCCGCCGTGGTATTGGCCGATTTTGCCACGACGCAGATTCGTCGTCTCGAGGATTTCGTCCTCCCACTGGTTGGCGAGTTCGCGGTTCGGCACGAGGATCAGCGTCTCACCGCCGATGGCTTCCATCGCACCGATGGCGGCGATGGTCTTGCCCGCACCGCTGGGGCCGACGAACACGCCGGCCTTCCGGGCCGCGAAGTGGTCGACCCAGTCCTGCTGATAGTCGCGCAGGTCGATATCGTCGACGAGCTGGACGTCCAGGTCGGCACCCTCCTCGAGGCGACGCTCGTCGATCGGCGGGTAGCCCTCGTCGTAGAGGTGCTCTTTGACGCTGCCTTCGGACCCGCGCTTGAGTCGGAGGCGGAGGTCGTCGCCGTCGACGCGCGTGTAGTGGGTGTTGTGTTCCAGCCGCCGCTTGACGTCCTGGAACGCGTCGCGGTCCTCGGCATGGAGCCACGTCAGACTGTCCTCGCCAGTCCGAAGTCGGAACTGGTGGGCGCGGTCCCAGTCGTCCTGCAGGCGGCTCTCGAAGCCGGCGTCCCACTGGTCCTCGCCGACGACCGATCGTAGGTCCGCACGCAGCGCGTCGAACTCGTCGTAAGGGGCGTTCCAGACGTCGGCCTCGCTGATCTTGTAGAGGTAGCCGTCGCCGGTCGAGTCGATCACGTGCGAGGTCTTCGACAGCGTCGCACGCGTCTCGGGCGTCGGGTCGTCGACGACAATCTCCCGCCGGCTGGGGAAGAACATGACGCGCTCGGCATCTGATTGTGCCGGCGCATCACCATCTTGTGCTGGCGCAACCTCACCACTGCCGCCTTGCGATTGTGCCGGCGCAACATCGGTTTGTGCCGACGCAGACCGGTACTGGTGAACGTTGTCGAGTTCGCGACTCGGTGGGAGGTAGACCACGGCACCGCCGCCGACGCGGTCGCGGTCGAGGTTGTCCTGGTCGTGCTGCTCGACAAGATACTGGCGGGCCCGCTCTCGCGAACAGCCAACGTGATCGGCTACGCGTCGCGACGTCACGAGTTTGCCTTCGGCGATGACCTCCTCAATGGCGGCCTCGAAGTCCTCGGTGACGTAGTCAGGTTCGACCGTAATGTCAGGCATCACCACCCTCCCGCGGGTCTGACTTGAACTCGTAGAGCCCTTTTGCGACTTTCTTGACCCACCCAGCCGTTTCGAGCCGGCCGAGTGCGCGGGATGCGTACTGCCGACGCATCCCAGTCTGGTCCACAACATAATTCGGCGTCACGCGACCCCACGGCGCGCCAGTATCGCGACCCTGCTTGAGAAGGGAAAGGCACTGCTCCTGGCGGTCCGTAGGTTCGTGATCTTCGTTCGGCATACTGTTCTGAGGTATCTGCATCGCTCCAATAGTTATTTCGACTGCACGTCCAATAAGTGTTCCGTCCGTTGAGTCGTAGTATGTGACTAATTCTGTTCCAACGTAACAACTAAGTGCATGGCGATACACTGTATAGATATGAAGCGCGGTAGCTCGCCGGTGCAGAATCCGGACGGTGCTTCAGACACCGCCCGCGCTTCGAGCAACCGAAGCATGAGCATACACACGCGCACCGGACTTAACTCGTCCGGCACGACCCGAGTTTGGAAGTGGCAAGACACGGCGAAAGACCCCATGATCATCCCCGACTCGTGGGCCCAGGCGGGCGGTCACGAGTCGGCCGACGACGGCGAGGAGCAGTTCTTTGCGGTTGAGGTCCGGTTCGGGCTGCTACTCGAGTACGACACCAACGCCGCCGGCGAAGCGACCGGCGTCGCGAACCGCGAACGGCCGGGTATCCGGACGCTCTACGTCTCCGAGGATGGCGGCCGCGCCATCGTCGTCGAGTCTCAGGCTGAGCGGTCGGGCAGCAGCGTGACGCCCCGCGAGGACTGGTCGAGCATCATCGCCCGACCCGCCGGCGCCGGCGACGAAGTCGACGCTGAACGTCGCGACGCGTACCGCTCGCTGATCCGCGACCTCTACGGCGAGGAGGACATCTGATGGTCGAACAGAAGACGGTCCGGAACGAGGCCAGCACCATCGCCGCCGGTGCCCGCAGGACTCGCGACCTGACCGACGCCGAGTCGGAGTGTGTGCGGGGCCTACTCGCGAGCGACGAGGCGTTCGGCGCGCTGGTCACCGCCCAGCAGAACGCGATCCTCGTCGACGCCGACGATCACGGCCTCGACGAAGAGACCGAGCGCCTCGCGACCGACGCCGCCGGCAAGCTCGCCGACGCCATCGACCGGCGCATCGACGTCCAGGTCGCAGTGGCGAAGGACGTCGTCGCGTTTGCCGACGAAGTCGACGCGCTGTCGTGGGGCGTCGCCATCGACCCGTATCAGGCTGGGTTCACGACGGTCACCGACCTGCAGCGGGCGACGCGGCCGGAGCTGGTCAACGCCGGCATGAACCCAAAGCTGGTCGACCGAGTGAAAGACGAGGTCGGCGACTTCGTGGAGGGCGAGGCATGACAGGCGAGACGCTCGAGCGCGTCACGGCACTCGACGAGGACCCGCTGTACCGCTGCACCGAGTGCGGTGGGGAGAGTGCGACGCGCATGCCGAACCACGACGAAGACTGTCCGGTCATCGCCGACGGCGGCGAAGCCGACGCCTACGAGTTCCCGCCGCTGCACGTCGGCGATCACGTCGAAGACCGCGGCGACAACGGAGCCACGATGGTCGTGGTCGGCAAGCAACTCGGCGCCGCCGACGAGTACGATGTCGACGGCTGGGGCACCGTCGCCGACTACAACCAGGACTACCCCAGCGACGACGATGTCATCGAAGTCGTCTTTCCCGAGCGGACCACCGCCGACGTTGACCGTTTAGAGCGTTACGCCTACCCGCGCTCGCGGCTGGCGCTCGTCGAGCCCATCCACGATTGCGACGGCGGCGAGGAGGGCGAGGACTGATGGCGGCCACTGCCGACGCCGGCGACGTCGACCTGGCGGCGCTGGCCCAGCTGGACGACCGGGACGTCAAGGCGTTGACCGAGCCGATGGACATCTACGCCGACGACCCGGCCACTCGTGACGAGCAGGTCGCGGTCTACAACCACGGAACTCGGTACGTCATCGACCTCGTCGCCGAGACCTGCACGTGTCCGGACATGCTGCACCGCCGGCCCGACGGCGGGTGCAAGCACTGCCGCCGTATCCAGTTCCTGCGCGGCGAGCGGGAGATCCCCGCCGGCGTCGACCCTGACGCACTGGACGAGACGCTGCGCGAACACATCGATGACGAGGGGTCCAGATGACCGACGACAGCGACGAGCCCGAGACTGGCAGTCCCGAACAGCGTCTGCGCGAGGCGCGCAAGCAGGCCCGGCTCGCTCGCGAGGACCTCACGCCGAACACGCCGGCGTGGCACCAGGCACAGGCCACCGTCGAGCACGCCGAGGAGGCCATCCGGGCCATCGACGGCGGGCCGCAACCTGACGGCGGCGCGGTCCTCGGGGACGCCGACGCGTCGGCAGCTGTCCACGACCGGCTATCTGTCACGTACCAACCGGCGACGGGGCCGCACCGTCGGCTGCGGCTTGAGCCGAGAGCCGCCGACGGCGGGATGTGGCGCTACACCGAGGTCTGGACTGGCTGTCGGTGGCGGGCTGAGGGTCGTGAGCCCGTGGACGTCCTCGCGATCGAGCACGGGGGAGAGGTGGCCGATGTCTAAGATGCAGTACGGGCAGGGACTCGTCGACTGGGGTCACCTCGAGGTGACGCCGTTGTCGCGTGCGGCCGTCGGGGTCTACATCCCATCTCCGTTCAGCGACCACACGCTTTTGCTCGCGTACCGCCGCGGCTCGGGTCCGGAGGTGGACATCCGATGAGCAAGCTCAGCAAGCGGTCGTTCGCCGATCCCGACACGCTGTTCGAGCTCGTCCGCAGCGACACGCCCGTCGACGTCGACGGCTACAAACTCGGCGAACCAACAGGTAAAATAAAATGTGATGAGTGTGGAGCAGTCGCCAAAAATATCGACGAAATCCCCCACACTCAAGGCTGTAGCCAGCGGTTTGTGCTATCAGTGTGGTTCGTGGAGCAGGTGACTGACCGATGACATACATATGCACCCATGCCGGATGCAAAGCAGAGTTCGATAGCGAACGGGCTCGAAAGATCCACATCAGCAAGGGCCATAGCTCGAATAAGCCGTGGACCGACGCGGATCGGCTTGAACACCTCTATCACGAAGAGGGGCTGAGCGCAGTTGATATTGCCGAGGGGGAAGACATCACCCCGTCGGGCGTTCGGCACTGGATGGACAAGCACGGGATCGAGCGCCGGACTCACACGAACGACAAACATGTTGAAACGCCGTGGCAGGACAAGAACACTCTCAAGACAGAACATCACGAAAAGGAAAAAACGACCAGCGAAATAGCTGAGGAGATGGGCTGTGCCGAGTCTACAATCAAGACGTGGCTTCGCCGACACGGCATCGAAAACCGATCGCGCGAAATTAAACGCTCGCGCTCCCTTTCCGCTGAGCCCAAAGAGCTGCGCCGCCTTTATCACGACGAGGGGTTGAGCCTCCAAGGCGTTGCCGATGAAATTGGCGTATCCCGAGGGAAGGTCCGGTCGGACATGCAATTCGCCGATATTCCCCGACGCACCCGGCTTGATGTTATCAGGGCTAATTGCGCATCGTTCGGCATGGATATGTCAGGATACGAATGCTGGAGAGGGGCCACCAACGACCGCTACGAGTTTCTTCGAGTACACCGGTTGCTTGCAATCGCGTGCGGAGAAAGCCCACACAAAGTATTCAGCGGGAATTACCACGTTCACCACAAGAACGGACTCAAATGGGGGAACTGGCACTCCAATATCGAGCTCCTCTCCCCTGCTGAGCACCGTTCAAAACACCCGTCCATCGACGAGAAAACTCGTGAACGAATCGCCGACGAGTACGATCAAGGAACCTCGGGCTACGAACTTGCGAAGCGGTTTGACGTTGCCCGCCGCACGGTGAGCAAGATACACTCTGAACATTACGATGAACGGTCAATCTCGCCAAAACGAGCAAGCGAATAGCGTCGCTGGCGCTCCCGAGTACATCAACCACCTGCCGGGCTGCTCACAATCGGACGTGACGAGTCACTGGTACGACCAGACACACTGACTACGTACTGACGTTCACTGGCATCGTCGCGTCTTTTTCGAACTGTACCGTGGTGTTCGTTTGGTAGTAGGCGTCTTGGTGGACGATGAGTTCTGCCGACGTCGTCGAGTCGGGGATCGAGAAGGCGACCCAACCGTCGTAGGTCGCTCCCGAGCGCAGCGTGACGCCGCTGAGCTCTCCGGAGGTCGATCCGAACAGCGCTTGGTACTCGTACTCGACGCCATTCCCGAGCACCCGGAACAGCGCCGGCGTCATCTCGATCGAGCTCGAGCCGGTGTTCGTCAGCTGCATCCGGACGACCAGATACTTCTGTCCCTCCTCGGCGCTGTACCCCGTCATGTCGTTCGGGTCAGGATCGACGGCGGACTGTGCGCGAGCGTTCCAGACGACATCGAGACTCTGGCCAGAGTCGGGCGGCGAAGCATCCTGCGCAGTCATCGAGACGTTCGAGACCTCACTACCCGGACCAGTCGGGCCCGACTGACCCGAACCATCCAGCACTGAGGCCACGAGCATACCCATCGAGGCCACGGTCAGCAGCGCGACCAGGCCGACGACGGCCGCCGTCGAGAAGCTCACGTCGAGACGGCTGTCGAGCCCTCGACGGACGACCGGTAAAGCCAGTACGCCGGCGATGATCAGCACCAGTCCCGAACCAACGCTCACAAGCGCAAAGACGAGACCTGCGAGGATAGCAGCAAGGCCGAAGAGGTAGCCAACTACGTTCCGGAGGGTGATTTCTACCATACGGGATACGTGTCACGCTCGTACAAACAGTCTTTCCCCATGCTGACAGGACCTACTAACCAACATCGCGGCCGAGAAACCTCCAATGTTGGTTAGCTCTGTGAGGCTATTAACCAACACTCACCGAGTGCGCGCCGGCGATGTTGGTTAACACTCTCGACGGCGTCGCTTCCGGAATTAATACCACATTTTATGTACACCTTTGCTAAACTCTGCGTTTACTTTCACTTCCACACAGGTGTTCGAGACGCCTGTGTGCCCGCCAGAAACCCGCCGCAAACGCCGTAATCCATCCAGTTTCACTTACACTGCGGTCCCCAGAAAAAGGACTATACCCCCACCTCTCGTCATCCTGAGATGTACCGTGTCAGCAATCATGGCCGACGGGTCGGCGGTGGCCGACGCGCACGACGAAGTGGTGATCGACCGCGAAGACGAGCCCTACCGGTGGCGGTGTCCGAACGGGCACACGACGTGGGACCGGACCAACTCACATCTGTGGTGTCCGAGCTGCCGGCGGGCGATGGAGCAGCAAGGACAGTGGAGCATCATGCACGTTCAAAGCGCCGAGCACTGGGAGATCGTCGACGAGAAAACGGGCGAGACGATTCCCTACTCGGCAGTCAGATTCGCGGAGGACCAGTGATGTCAGTCAGCCCTTACGGCTCGGGCGTTGTTTGCATTTCCCGAGAGGTACTCCCTCAGTGCCGTCCTGACAATATCGGACTCGCTGGGTTCGTAGGGGTGTGCCTCAACCTCCTCCTTGATCATTTCCTCCAACTCGTCGTCGATTCTGACACTGAGCTGCTTCGACATACTGCTGTGTTGCCCAGCAACACACATAAACATAAGGCCATGCGCGCATCAAGTGTAATGCACTGCATTACTTCCACCACAAACACTAAGTCGCAACACATGCAACACGTAGACAATGCCGGAAGATGATGACCCGCGAATCCACATTCGTGTGGATTCCGAACTTAAGAGAAAAGTCGGCGTCGCCGCCGAATTAGAGGGTCTGTCGACGAGTGAGTTTGTCCGCGAACAACTCCGTGGCGCCACGGAGCACATCGACGTCGATCAGCTCTCCCCGGCAGAGTAGCAGCGCCCACGAACAAACGAACCCGGGCTGCCCAAACAGCCCGAGAAAACCGAGACCACATGTTCCAGATACACACCACCCGGGGTTACTATACACCCGCTAAATCGGGTAAGACGGTCCTACTGGCACGTAACTGGCTGTGGTCTCACGCGAGCGCTCGCCTGTCTGCACACCCGAGCCAACTGGTACCAACAACTCGCTCGGGCATGCAGGGCCAGGTCCCGCACCGCCCGCTAACCAGCAGACGATACGAGACCACACATGCAACACGCGGACGATACTCAAAACGATACCGAACAGCGTACCGATCCCGAACCACACCAGCAGCTTGCCAGCGCGCTCCGCTGTCTGGCTGACGAGGTCGAGCGCGCCGGCCGCCAGCTTGCGACCGACGACGTCGACATCGTCGTCGAGGACGGCGAAGCCACGCTCGTCCACACGTTCGACCTGGACGTCGGCTACGACTTCGAGGCCGATCCCGAAGGGCTGTGCGAGCCGGAGACGGTGACCGACGGCGGCGGCGAGCAACCAGACACAGACATCTACGAGTTGGACGTCCAGCTCCGTCAGTCCGCGACGATAGCCATCGAAGCAACATCACGCGAAGAGGCCTGGGACGCACTGGAGCATCCGCACGAGCGCGACGTACAGGAGTTCCTCGCGACGAACGGGTCGCTGTTCACTGGCGCACTGTACGAACCGCAGGACGTCATCAGCGTTGGCGACGTCGAAGAACCAGACATCTCGCTGGCCGCCGAGGGAGGTGATGCGTGATGGCGGCCAGCGACCAGAAGGGCGATCGCGTCAAGGACATCGAGCCCGCCGTCGACGACGGCGAACTCACCCGCTTCCAGTGGGAAATACTCTACCTCCTCGCTCGCGAGGACGGGCAGAGTGAGTACGGCCTCGGCATCAAGCGCGCGCTCGAGGCGTACTACGGTGAGGAAGTCAACCACGGCCGACTGTATCCGAACCTCGACCAGCTCGTCGACGCCGGCTACCTAAAAAAGAGGAGTCTCGACAAGCGGACCAACCTCTACGAGCTGACCGACGAAGGCAAGCAGCTGATCCACGCCGACGCCCAGCGCCGCTCTACCATCGTCGACGGCCTGCTCTGGGGTGATGCATGATGCAAGATGCGCAAGCCGCCAGCGGCGAGGGCCGTGACGCCGAGATGGCTGCCTACGAGCGCGACCCGCACGATCACGACGTGCTCGCGGTCGAGACGGACCACCGCCGAGTCAGGATCGGCGAGTTCGGTAGCGACGAGGAGTACATCGAGGCCGACCAGTCCGCGATGGTCAAGCGCTGGAGGTGGGAGTGATGGCTGACGCTATCGACGTCTCGGCGAACTTCTGCCCGGAGTGTGGCCAGCCTGTCGAGTCGGCACAGTCGTTCGCTGTCGACGAGGACATCATCGAGCAGGGCGCCTTCGAGAAGGTCGGCGCACACGCCGTCGTCGAGTCGGGACAGATCAGCATCTACTCCCACGGGGAGGGATCGGCATGAGCGCCGCGACCAACCCCGAAGACGCTCGCGATGAGCTGGCACCCAACGACGTCGTCGGCAACATGCTCTGCGACGAGCTGCTGGAGATGCCCGACGACGCTGTCATCCGCGTCCTCAACTACTACGGCGACTGGTGCGAGAGTGCGCCGGCGTGGACGGACTTCCGCCGAACGCTCGATCGCTGCCGGGGTGTCGTCGCGCACTGGCCGGCCGGCGAGGACCACGACACTGCGATCTACGTGCGGGCGACGATGGATGTCGGCCTCTACGAGCGTGCGACCGTCGTCGACGACGCTGACCTCGATCCGATCACGGTCTCGGGCGACTACGTCCAGCAGATGATCGAGTCACGCGGCGTTCCCGAACTCGTGCCGCTCGAGGCAGTCGCCGACCAGTTCGAGCGAGGTGGTCGGGAATGAGCTCCGAGACCGACGGCTTCGAGGTCGTCCGGAAGCAGTCGACGCGGCGGGCCGACCCGCGCCTGACCATCTACCAGGACGGCAACGGCTACCTCAACGCCAGCGCCATCGACCGGCACTTCGAGGACGTCGACGGCGTGCAAGTGCTCATCGACCAGGACGCCGGCCGCATCGCGTTCCGGCCGGCCGACGAGGTGAACAACGTCGACACGTACTCGCTGACTCACACCGACGCCGGCGCAGACATCCGACTCCGGACGCCGCTGCGGGCGCTCGGCGTTGACCTCGACGCGATCGAGGAGACGCGCTACTTCGACCTCAACGACGCGGACGAGTTGGTCGTCGCCGATGTGTCCGCGTTGCTCGTGGTGAGCGATGTGGCCGGCGACGACGATGCCGACGCCGACGACAGCAAGGGCGACGGCGCCACCACCGACGCCACCGACAGCAAGGGCGACGGCGCCACCACCGACGCCACCGACGCCACCGACGAGGACGAGCCAACTACCGTCGACGAAACCACGCCGGACACCGAGGACGACTCGGACGGCGGGACTCAGTCGACCAGTCCTGCGGACGTGCCCGTGCTTGAGGACGCTGACGACCCGACGACCGAAGAGAAGGTCGCGGCGTACCTGCACCGAGAGATCGAGGGCGACGGCGGAACACTCGAAACAACGTGTGGGGAGATCGGCGACGCCGTCGACGAAGACGGCCGCGCCATCCCGCACGCGCTGAAAAGCCTTGACGACTACGAGGCCGAGAAGACCGACAAGGCCGACGACGGCGAGGCCGCGGTCTGGGCTGTCCGGCCCGCCGTCGCCGACGAATCCGAGGACCCCGCGGCGGCCGGCACCGCGGCTGACGAAACGGACGCCGGCGACGAGCCAGACGACGAGTTGGACGAAGCAATCAACGACGTCCTCGGTGACGGTGAGTCCGGGCTCGAAGAACCCGATGAGGAGGACGTCCGCTTCTGGTGTGGCTTCTGCGGTCAGGGACCGTTCCGGCGCGAAAGTCAGGTCGAGGGTCACCACAACCGCAACGATCACCCCGGCGAGTACGTCCCGCGGACGACGGACCCTGCCGAAGAGCAGTTGCTTGACGGCGACGGGCCCGAACTAACCACTGACACCAGCCTGACCGCCTACCAGCGCGTCGCCGAGTGGTTCGAGCAGAACGTGCCGGAGTACAGATACTGGAAGACCGAGGACGTCGCCATCGAGTGCGACATCACGGGCAACGAGGCCCGCGAGGCGCTGGAGACGCTGTCGGAGGACCTTGAGGACTACGTCATCGAACACGACGGTCGGCTCTGGCGCGTGCGGGCCCCAACGGGAGGTGACGCGTGATGGGACACAGTGTCGAGTGTCCTGCGTGCGGGCACCACAGTTCGTGCATCTTCCGGTGCGACGAGTGTGGCCACGACCTCGTCGGCGTCGAGGAGACTGCTGGCGACCGAGCGGCTATCGGAGGTGGTCAGTGATGCAAGCCGGGAAGCTCGGCCTCGTCACCGAGGGTTGGATCGAAGACGTCGCCGGCGCCGCGTACCGGTCCGCGAAAGAAGACTACGTCGACGGCGGCATGGAGGAGTTCGTCCGGATGCTATCCGTCGACGATTCCTCGCAGGCGACGCTCTCGACCATCGGTGACGTCGATGTCTACGAGGGGGCCGCCATCTGGGACGAGAAGCGAGAGCCCGAGCAGTGGTTCGACGCTGGCGCCACCATCAACAAGAAGCAGGTGGAGACGCGCGTTCGAGCCGGCACCCGCTGGGCGGCCGTGCCGGCCGAGAACGGCCACGACGGCTTCGCGATGACGGCGACCAGTGCCGGGACGTTCGCGTTCGATCAGCTCGCCAGCCACCAGACGGTGTGTCAGATCGAGCCCGCCTACCTCGACCTGCGGTCGTGGCTGGAGGACAAGCGCGACCGCCTCGATGTGTGGGAGATCGGTCGCGACCAGCCGGCCGGCCAGACGACGATGTCGTGGTCCGGTCGCGAGGCCATGACGGACTCGCAGATCGACGAGGCCATCGACCGCCACGCCGTGCTGACGCTCGACGTCGACTACGACGACGAGTACCGCCGCGTCTCGCTCGCGCAGTCGGGCTGGGTCGAAGTGTTCGAACCCGACATGGAGACCGCGGAGTTCCTCGAGTTCGTCTCCGAGGAAGTCCTGCCCTACGCGTTCGTCGCTGAGAGTGACGACGAAGCCGTGGACAACATCGTCCACGAGCGGCTCGACGTCGGCGATGTCGAGCTGACCGACGAGGACCAGCAGACGTTCGACAACTTGGACACGGTCCACATGGCCGACGGAGGTGGTGACGGTGAGTGACGCCCTACAAGAGGTGCTGACCGGCGCCGTCCCGCTGTTCGAAGACGACATGGACCGGCTCGTGGAGTGGGCCGAAGCCGTCCAGGACGCCGACGGCAAGCTGCAGTCTGGCGCCGGGTTCGGCATGGACACGACCGGCCGCACCACCGAGATCCACGCCACAGTCGGCGACACTGCTACCGAAGCCGACCCTGGTTCGTTCGACGAGGGGTGGATCGCGACGCCAGGGCTGTCGAGTGAGTGCGACTGCACCGACGACGAGCAGCCCATCGTGGCGCTCAGCCATCGCGACCGCGAGATTGTCCTCATCGACTGCATCAACTGCGGTGTTCGCTACGACGTCGACGCACTGGACGGTGATCGCGATGACTGACGACGCCCTACTCGACCGGGACGAACTCGGCTTCGAGGAGTGGGCCGTCACGCCCGACCCCGATCACCTCGTGCCTGACTCACTCGAACGCGAGCGGGCCCGCGAGGCATTCCGGTCGAAGCTCCGCAGCGACCCGCCGGCGGTCTGCATCACGCACACCGACGCCGACGGGCTGTCGAGCGCCGCGCTAGTTGTCGACAAATACGGGCTCGAGACGGTCGTCCAGCCGGTCGACTACCATGGTGCGTACCGCTTCGAGCACGTGCTGGAGGACCTCATCGACTGTGCGGACCTGCCCAGCACGACTATCGTGGTCTGTGACTTCGCGCTCGACGAGCCCGTCGACGATCTGGACATCGTCGGGAGTCGGGCACAGACCGCCGAGTGGTTCGACCACCACCAGTGGGACGGCGAAACTGCGCAGGCCGTCGTGGACGCAGGGTTCCGCCTCTCCGTCGACGAGGACGAGTGTACCGCGTCGTTGTTGGCCCGCTTCCGCAGCATCGACGCCGACCTGCAGGAGCTGGCGGAGGTCACGAAGGACATCGACCTGTGGATTCGAGATGACCCGCGGTCGGGCCGTCTCAACACGTTCGCGAGCATCGCCGACCCCGAGGACTACGTCGCGACCGTCCTCGAGTGCGGCGTCGACCTGCCCGACGACGTCGAGCAGCGCATCGACGAACGGCAGGCGCTCGACGAACAGCTCGAAGACCTCGCTGTCGAGCGAGCCGTTCGCTTTTGGGTCGGTGACCACGATGTCGCCGTCACCTACTGCAGCGGCGGCCGGTCCAGTGTGATCGGGAACCGCCTCGCAGAGGAGCACGAAGACGACTGCGATGTCGCAGTCGTGATGAAGTCCCACGGCGGCATCGGGATCTACTCGCACAGTGATCGCGAGGGCTTCGCCCGATGCCACGAGGTCGCCAGCGAGCTCGGCGGCGGTGGACATCCGACCGCCGCGGGGTGTGAGGTGCCGGTCGACACGTTCCGAGACCTTGCACACTACTGGGCCTCGGAAGGCTCGAGTTCCTACGACGACATCAGGCGTGCTATCCGAGCCGTCGTGAAGGGGGGTGGGTCCGGTGCCGAGTGATCAGTCTTCCGACGGTACTGACTGGAAGTTCGAGAAGGGCGAAACGCTGATAGAACAGCAAGAGACGCCCCAGATGGACGACCTCGACAACTTCCGAGACGTGCCGAGGGAATACACGGTGAAACGCCGTCTCTACGACGCTGACGCGGATAAGCGGCTGTACTACCTCGAATGGGAGCGAGAAACGGCAGGCGGCCCGTCCACCGAGAATCAACTGTACGACGCGGGACTCGTTCGGATGCAGTATCGTTCCATAGACACGGACACTAACTCGGAAGGAGGTGAGTCCGGTGGCGAGTGAACAGTCATCAGACGAGGGTGACCATGTCAACTTCGGCGTCGACGTCGAGACACTCAGCCTCGATACGCTCCAGCGAGAGTACCAGGAGCTGACCGAGCGCCGCTTCTCGAGTACGCTCGATGAGCAAGAGCGCCAGCGCCGCGCAACAGTCTGGCACGAACTCTGTGGTCGGATGGACGTTCAACAGCCAGCATGTCCAGAGTGTGGCACTCGCAGTTGGGGATTCTCCGACCACACGGAATGTACCGGGTGCAGTCACGCTCCGGCTGACCGTAAGCTCCTGACCGAGATACAGCGCAGTTGGGAGCAGATCATCCACGGAGGTGTGACCGATGCCGAGTGAGACTGATCGCGAACAACCCGACTGCCAGAACTGCGGGAATCCGGTTGATACGACCGAGCCCGGCGTCTGGAAGGCGGCCAACGACGAGCAATGGTGGCACGAAGGCTGCTACGACAAGGTTGAGAAGGCCGAGGAACTCGCTGAGCGGATTCGGGGGCTGATGGTTCCCGAGACTGAGTTCGACGGTCTCAGTGACGAGTTTCACGACCAGCTTGACGCTGCCCAAGGCCTCCTCGAAAACGCGGCCAAGAAGGAACGGCTGAAACAGGAACAGGAGATCGGACACTACGGCACGACCACTAACTCGGAAGGAGGTGTGACCGATGCCGAGTGAGGACAGCGGTATCGGCTGGACTGACTCGACGTGGAACCCCGTCCACGGCTGCTTCAAGACCAGCGAAGGTTGCGCGAACTGCTACGCTGCCGTCCAGTCCCAGCGCTGGGACCACACCGAACACGCCTGGACGGTCGACAACGCCGAGGAGAACGTCCAACTGCAGCGCGACCACCTCGGCTGGCCCCGCAACCGCGACCCAAAACGCATCTTCGTCAACAGTATGTCGGACCTGTTCCTGCCCGAAGACCTCGTCCCCGACGACTACCTGCACGACGTCTTCGACGTCATCGAAGCGTGCGACCAGCACGTCTTCCAGGCGCTCACGAAACACGGCGCCGAGCACGACAACCGGATGCTCGTCTGGGACCGCGAGGCTACGCGCTGGCCGGACAACCTCTGGATGGGCGTCACGGTCGAGAGCGCCGAGCGGACCTACCGCATCGACCACCTGCGCAACACGGCAGCGTCGACGAAGTGGATCAGCTTCGAACCGCTGCTCGGTCCCGTCGACGTCGACGCCGACGACCTCGAGGGCATCGACTGGGTCGTGATCGGCGGCGAGTCCGGCCCCGAAGCCGACCGTCGCGAGATGGATCACGCCTGGGCCCGCGAGATCCGCGACGCCGCGAAGGCACAGGGCATCCCCGTGTTCTTCAAGCAGTCGAGCGCTCGGTACCCCGAGCGCGGTCGCCGCCTCGCCGAAGCTGGTGAGGGCCTCAACGAGGCCGCGTTGCTCGGCGCCGACCAGACCGAGTATCGCGAACTACCCGAACTGACGCCGGCGCTGCGGGACGCCCGTCCCGACCTCGCCGGTCAGGAGGCGACCGTCGATGCATAGGACTCGCGCGCCGACGGCGCACCGACACGTCGTGCGAGAGACCGAGGCCAGCACTCGGGCGCTCGCCGGCGTCGGGAACCAGGGCCGGTGCCCCAACGGCAACGTCGACTGCCGTCTCGGTTCCGGCGACACGGGCGCGCCGTGCTTCGAGTGTGTGTTCGGAGGTGACGAGTAGATGTCTGACGACTGGGAGCGGATCGACGAGGACCCAAACGCGGAGACCAACGACACGCGGCTTCGGTTGGAAGAGGGTGACCACGGGACGTTCAAACTCGTGCGCGAGCGGTACTGTCTGGTCGAGTTCCCCGGCCCCGGCGACGACATCGAGCACGAACGCTACGACTGGCATCCCGGCGGGTCGTTTGTTCTCCAGTCCGAGCAAGAGGCGATGCAAGTCGCGTCGATGCTCGCCGATGCGGACGCATTCGACGTCGAGGTACTGTTCTGCCGGCAAATCGACCACGCGAAGATAGCATGGGAGGACGACGATGTCTGAGCCCGCCGTCGACGACTACCGCTTTGGTCGTCTTCGTCTCGCTATCGGCATCGTCATCGCGAGGGTCATCTGCCACCCAAAGTTGGTGCTCGGCCGACGCCGGCACGACAACTTCTGCGACGAGTGTGGCGACCGGTGCGGAAACTACGCGATGGGCAAGCTGGACTTTCCGTTCGATGTCGACGGCGACGCAGTCAGCGGCCGCTCGGCGGTCGAGAACATCCGTGGGATGCTCGACGCCGAGTACCGCCGCGTGTGTCTGGAGTGCGGGCACGAACTCGAGCAGGCTGGAGGTGAGCCTGGTGAGTAACCTATCCGCCCACGTCGACCGTGCCGTCCGCCGGGTCGAGCAGTTCGACGAGGACCCTCGGATGGTGGTCGTCGTCGCGACGGACGGGTCCGGACTGTCGATGGACCAGCGCGAAGCCGTGCTCGAACAGACTCGCCAGCAGACGGCGACCGTCGTCGCCGACGGCAGCGGCCACGACGTCGACATCAAGGATATCGGCGAGCCTCGCGGTGACGGCGAGTCGTGGGTCGACGTCGCCGACCGCCTCGACGAATCGCCCGACTGGCCGGTTGGTCTCGGTGCTGTGCTGTACAACGACCGGTCCGACCGCCCGGAGGACCGTCGCGATCTCTGGCACGTCACGACGCGACTGGTCGACCACGACGGTTCGAACCACTTCTACGAGTTGTGGGACGGAACGCACACGCGTCGCCAGTTCTACCACATCGAAGATCTCCTCGCCGACTTCGCCCCGGCGGGGTGGTGCTGGCCGACGGGTTGGAAGCCACTGTATCACTTGACGCGTCGGTGTGGTGCCGACGACCCGGCGGATCTGATGACTGACGGCAGTGGCTTCGATGACGGTCGATGTCCAGCTTGCGACGCCGAGGGCGACCTCGAAAAGACGCTCGCGCCGGGCCAGCGTCGGTGTCCGACGCCAGTCGATCAGTGCGCCGTGATCACGTTCCTGGAGGGACCACTCGATGTCTGACGATGGCCACCAGTGTCCGACGTGCGACCGGTCGTTCGACTCGGAGATAGCTGTCAAGATCCACCACTCAAAGGCTCACGACGAATCCATCGCGACGATTCAGAAGACCTGTCAGGAGTGTGGTGTCGAGTTCGCCGTCAAGGGCAACTCGAAAGATAAACAGTACTGCTCGGTGGAGTGCGCAGGCGAGGCGCGGTCCGAACGCGTCACCCACACGTGTGAGGTCTGTGCCGAGACGTTCGAGACCGTCCCCAGCGACGCCGACGGTCGACGGTTCTGTTCGCGTGACTGCCGTCGCGAGGCCTTCAACGAGACGATGGTCTGTGAGCAGTGCGGCGACGAGTTCGAAGTGCATCAGAACCGCGCCGACGAGCGTCGATTCTGTTCGCGTGAGTGCGATTTCGAGTTCCATCGCGTCGAGATCGAGTGTGGTCACTGTGAGGACACTT
>NZ_JAMQOR010000011.1:0-38317 GCF_031624555.1 Haloarcula sp. S1AR25-4
CTGACGCCCGCCAGCACACTCTCTCAGCCGAACAACCCCTGGAGAGTCGTCGCTGTCACTCGTGAGCGTCGACCCAGTGTGCGCCGCAACCCGCCAAGATCGCCGGCGCACACCAGAGACACCCATCGGCCACCGAGGTGCCCCGGCCGCCGACGGACACACGGGCCTTCGTAGCGCCCGCCTGTGTGCCTGTCGGTGTGGGAGATCGGTGCCACCAAGAGCGCCAGCTATGTCCAGCACGAGCCACACACCGCCCGCATCGCGTCGTACAATCACCGCCGTCGACGAGCCTACGGAGAGATCATGAACAGCGCCCAGCATGAACTCCTCGCGAAGAACAACCTCATCGTCGCCAAACTTCTGGGCGCCGTCGTCGTCCTGGCTCAGCTGTACGAGTTGCCACGTGCCATCTTGCTGGGCGTGCTGGTGGTGGCGACGTTCGGGTTCTCGACGGCGTCGACGATCGCCTGGATGTCGCGGTAAGTGGGTTCGGCGTCGACGCCGGCACAGGTCGGGTATCAGCACGTGGCTGTGACGGAGTAAGTTAACTGGAGCTAACCAACATACCGATGGTAATCGGTCGGCTGTTGGTTAGCTATTGACCAGGCCGTTTTGGAACGTCCTTCGCCACTCGGAAACGCACCTGAAACAGCTACTCAGTAGGTGTGCTTATCGTCTAGGATACTTCCAGATGATTGCGAACGAGACGATTCCGGCACCAATGAGGGCTATCCCGCCGAATAGAATAATCGGATGATATGTTATTTCACAGCCGTTACCGTACGCAATTCCGATGTTCTGCCACTCAAGAATCACATATCGAAACCCACGCGGCGGCGACTCGCCTGCTGAATACCCGCTCGGCCCGCAGGACACCACGAAATTGAGAACCAATAGTCCCACCCCCATGACTGGCCCTGCGATAGCGAGAATGTAATGTGGTGTTCCTGAGGCATGCCGAGCCATACTACAGGCCTCACCATTCGTTAGTATGAATCCGCGGATATTCCAGGTGGCAATTTGAGTATCCCTCGGTGGATTGACCGTCTACATTGGCTGCTGAGCACGCCAGCGTAGTCACGGCGGGGTACACCGAGGTCGCCGGTACAGGCTAACCAACGCGTCCGGAATATCGACCCTATTGTTGGTTAGCAGACTAGCGCGGCGCTGAGTCCCTTGGTGTCGTCGACACCTACGCGCTCAACGAGACGCTGTCCGACCAGTTGGCCGAGCGATGCGAGCGAATCATATTTGCGATGCCGTACTCGGTTGGGGGTTAAATATAATACAGTAGAATGATTCAACTCAGTCACTTGTCATAGCGACCGATACAAATGGCTCCTCAAACACCAGATAATGAGTGGATACGGCAGAAACTAGATACGCTAACCGATTATGCCGACAAGCTATACAATATCCACCCAGGCGCTACGAACGAAATTGGTCCATGGGCGGCGCTAAAACTGTTCCATCTGATTGTTACTGTCGACTTGTACACGCGGATTATTCACAAAACTAATGGTATTGACAGGAAGCTTTATTTTGACGTTCTAGCAGGTTCAGGCATTGTTGAACTCGAAGACCTAGAGGTGAATATATACGGATCACCAATAATCGCTGCAGTATTTCCCGAGTACCCATTTGATGAGCTGCATTTTTTCGAGGGGAAGGAAGAGCGTGCAACAGCACTCTCCCAGAGACTGGATTACATAGCAGATGAAACTCCGCTTGATATCGACCGTGACGCCTGTTTCGTTCATCAAGGTGATGCCAACCAGACTGTACCTGAAACAGTTGAAGATATTATCCAAGAATCCGGGTACAGCGGCACGAATCAACTTACTTTCGCCGATAATGAGCGGATGGAGATTTCCTGGGAGACGATGATTGCATTATCCCGTATTTGGGGTGATTATCTCATCAATTTCCAGCATAAGGGAATATCACGGGAGCTGGGTTATCTGGAAAGTGGTGATGCGTCGGAGCAGCGAATTGAAACGGCTCATCGGAAGCTCCACAGATTCGTAGGGGGACAGCAGTATCGGGATTGCAGCTCTGTTGATGAGCTAAGGGATTTGTACAAACAGCAACTGGCGACTATTGGCGAAGAGTACGACAAGCCGAATAACAATCGCCCAATAAATAAGCAGATACGTGTCACGGGTGCTGGAGATCGCTACTCATATGATTTGATTTATGCGACTCGTGAAACGGACAGCGGGAGCCCTTACATCCAATTTATGGATAATATGCGAGACCGTATTGAGAGAATGTCGGGTGATAATGTTTCTGATGTAATTGATATTATGCAAGGGAACGCGACTGGGTTAGATGAATTCATTCCTGATGCGTCTGAAGTGAAAAGAGACGAGGATCAGTCCTCACTCGGTGACTTTTGAAATAGCTGACTGTGTAGAGTTGTCAAGGGGGTATGTTGGTGCCGCCTCAGTAGGTGGCTCTCGATTAGCGAATTCTTCTGGTGATTGTCGATCTCGCCAAGATTGAAGCCACGTTGCCTCTTCATCCCCGACATTCTTGATCAGCTGCTTGTCGGGCCACAGATGCACGGGCAGGTCCAGCTCCCGGCCAATCTCCTGGACCCAGCGGAGATGGTTCGTCGCGTAGTCGACCCACCGCTCCCGCGTCCGCAGCGCGTCCAGTTCCTCGGCCAATCGCGCTTCCCCCGCGTCCCGAGCAGCCTCGACGGTCATCTCGAAGTTCCCACCACGGGGGTTGATTGGCTCGTGGAAGACCACCGCCGGGTCACATTCGGCGACGCGCTCTAACTGCTCGCGGAGGTCGGCCTTGTCCTGGGTGGGATAGGTCGGACTCATACTGACGAACGTCTGGACACCGTGGTCGTTGAACTCCTTCAGCCCTTTCAGCCGCAATTCCGGGGCCGGCGCGCTTGGTTCGATAGCCCCGACCTGGTTGGGGTCCATACAGGGAATCGACGAGCCGATGGTCGCGTACTCGCCAGCGCCTTGGAACACGTCGAGGTCCTGCAACGCCAGAATCGGATTCCGTGTCAGTACCCGCACGTATTTCTCGTGGCTCGCGATCGCGTCGACGACGTTGCGGGTGATCTTCCCGGCCCGGCCGTCCATGTAACAGTCCGTCGAGAACGACACGCCGACGATGCCCTGCCCACGCTCGGTTTCGCGCCAGGTTCGCTTGCGGTCCAGATGCCCATCCAACTTCTCACCCAGCCCGTCGCGATACAGCACGTAGTTGCCCCACTCTTTCTGCCCGTTGTCGACGTCAGCTTCCTCCTTGAGCATGTCCGGCCGCGTCCGGATGTTCGGCGTTGAGGGCACGTAACAGAACTTGCAGCCGTGCCGGCACCCAGTGGCGACGTTGACGACGTAATCACACAGATGCTTACTGTTCAGCCCAGACTCACTGAGAATCGCTTTCGTCGGGTCCTCACCTGTCCTGACCCCGTCCGAAGCGTCTGTCATTGTGGTTCTTGTCACGCTAATTCCTTGCTAGGTGTAAATACGTTGGCACGGTGACGGTGGGTTCTACTTTCACTTTCGCTCCGGTAGGATGGCTTCTTTTGGGGTACAGTATAAATACTGCAGTAAGGAGTACAGTATGGACCTCACATGGGATACCGGCCAGAGCTGGTTCGAGCGAACCTATGCCGTCGACCACGATGGTCGGACGGTCGCCACGTTCGACGAGCAACCGACGCTCGACGAACTACGCGAGCTTGACCGCCAGCACGGCCAGCCCACTGAGCGCCTCGATCTCTGGCAGGCCGGCCTCCTCTGTGCGGAGTGTGACGAGGAGATCAACGACCGGTTCGCCGCCAACCCACAGGGGGAACTCCTCTGCTGGGACTGTGCGATGGCGACCGACAGCCACGACGAGCAGGCGATTACGGTCAACACCGACCCGACGAAGTCGGTGATGAGCGAATCCCACCTCCACACAAAGAGCCTCTGTGACCACGTGATCAACGTCGCCACCGGCTGCCGACACGGCTGTGAGTTTTGCTACGTGCCGACCACACCGGCCATCGACAGCCGCGACGGAATGTTGGCCGACCAGGCCGACGTCGACGATCCACAGAGTGACTGGGGCAGTTACCTCCTGTATCGCGACGATCTCCCGGAGCGCCTGGGGAATATCCTCGCCGACCGTAACCCGAGTGACCGTAAACAGACTGACCGGGGCCGTGGCGTCGTGATGCTCTCCAGCGGGACCGACTGCTACCAGGACCGCCGTGCCGCCCAGATCACGCGCGGTGCCGTCGCCGAGCTTGTCCGTCACGACATCCCTGTCCGTATCCTCACTCGCAGTCCGGCGGTCGTACGGGACATCGACCTTTTCCAGGCCGCCGGCAACCGTATCACGGTCGGCTCGTCGATTCCCTCCTTCGAGACACCGCTGGTGAAGGCCATGGAACCGAACGCGCCGCCGCCCATGCAGCGTTGGGAAGCGCTGGACTGTCTCCAGCAGGCCGATGTCCCGGTGTTCGTCTCGATGTCACCGACGTATCCAACCATGGACGAGGACGACTTCCACGAGCTTCTCAGCTACTTCAGAGCCCTCGGCGAGGTCGTCGTCTTCCACGAGCCGATCAATCCACGCGGGCAGAACTTCCAGCAGTGTCTCGATGCCGCCGACCGCGCTGGGTACGACGCCGTCGTCGAGGAACTGCAACGGATGCAGGACAGCCACCAGTACTGGGTCGAGTACGCGCTGGCGCAGTTGAACACGGTCCAGCAGGTCGCAACCCGGTTCGACGGCCTGCAGGTCCATTCCTGGCCCGACGACGAACTGGTCCGGGCGACGAGCGGGCAGCTCCGGTCGAAACTGGAAGCGATGCAGCAGGCCGTTTCGCCGGAATCGTTCTCGAAGGCAGAGCCCGATACATCTCCGGAACAATCGGAGTTAGCTCGGGAGAACGAATCCATTCAGCAGCTTATCTGACCCGCGAGAGAACGTCTGGTCGACTTGATCGGAGAACTGTACGAAATGCGCTGACAGACAGAACTGGTTGGAACCCCAATCCACGGCATCTGATGCGCTTGCCGACAAGTTTGAAGTATCCACTCCGGAATGTGTCGTACATAGATACATGATGGGTGGTGACCAGCAGACGTTCAACGATGTCCTCGATCTCGTTGAGGCCTGGATTCCCGAAGAAGCGTACGGGCACGAGCGGGAGTTCCAGAGTGAACTGCAAGACTATCTGGACTACCAACTCAACGAAGCCCAGAATGACGGCATGGGTATCGGTGGGATGGGTGAACAGCGTGAGCTGCCAGTATCGACCGAGCGAGGCAAGGCACGGGCTGATGTTGTCGTCGACGACGTCGTCGGCATCGAACTCAAGCGAGACCTGACGAACAGTCAGCGAAAGAAACTCGACGGCCAGATTAAGGACTATCTGCGGGAGTATTCCTACGTCATCGTCTGTGCATGCGGTATTCAGGACGTAGATGGTTGGCGTCGGCTAAAGAACGAATACGAAGGGGCGACGGGTTTCGGGATGGATCAACAAGAGGTCGTGTTCATCCACAAGCAAAAGGAGCACTTCGGGAAAGACCCGTCCGAACTCGGCGGGAACGATGACGGACTTCTCGGCGGCGGTGGCCTTTTTTAATGTCGGGCCAGACTCCAGAAGGTGGGCTACCGGATTGGCTCGTCGCTCTGTTGATTATCCTGTTTCTGGCCGGCGCCGCATTCGTCCTCTACTTCTGAGCTCGAGCCAGAATTTTAGTTCGAGAGTCCTCCTTCGTTCGTCGTCGACGTGGTTACGCGAGAAGCGAGTCAGAGCGTACTGAGGTACTGCCGGCCAACTGCATACAGTACTCCACACACCAACCCTAGCAGATGTCCGACTGAATCGCTACGCCCTGCAGCCACGATACCAGTCCATTGCCCGAAGAACTTTGCAGCAAAGACTACCGGCGCGATTGTCAGCATCACGTTCCAGAACGCCCGCACCCATGCAACAGTAACCGCGAACGGCGGGACCCGCGACAGCGAAAAGGTATCACAGCGGGCGACCACCGTGTGCACACAGTAGAAGCCGACGAACGCGTACGCGGCACCACTCGCACCCATTGTACCCTGGTTGGTCAGCACAGTCGAGAGGACGACTGCCACAACCCCAGTCAGTGCGAAGAAGGCCAGAACCTCCCACCGGCCCATCCATTGCTCGCTATCCCCGCCAACAAGCCACAGCACGGCGACGTTCGCCAGCAGATGGCGCGGTGAGACAAACGAGTGGGAGAGACTCGCCAGCACCAGACCCGGCGAGAGCGTCGGATAGTCCGTTGTCGTGAACCACCACTGCAAGCTCGCCCGACTCCACCCCGCCTCGAGGGCCCACAACTGGCCCACATACCACAGCAGCAGACCCAAGACGAGTACGCCAGTTGCGAGCCGGTCCTGGAGGAACACACGCCGCCGAAGCCCACGCACGAACCGAGCGACGTTATCCATCCTCGACTACCTCCGTCTCTGCCGTCCGCTTCAGTAGATACACCGTCGGCCCAGGCTGCTTACAGTGGGCGTGTCGGCGCGTCGTCTCGCCGACATCCAACTGCGATGGAACGCCTCCGTGACGGTGGGTCGTACCACAGCACGTGCAATGCTCGACGACGTACTCCTTGCCTTCGATCCGATCAATCTCGTTGACCAGCAGATGCCGCTTCATGGCTCCCACCACCAGGTCGGGAATCGTTCTCGGTCGCTGCACAGCGTTGCCACTCTCGCGGTCGGTCGGCTGACTCGCCTCACGTCTCAAGACGACGGCTGAGGGGTGTAAAAACTGAGAAGATAGTTTAGAACGCCTCTCCCCGGGATTGATGGTACTCAATAGTCCCCCTGACGTCCATCATCCCCCGGGCATAGCCATTTAGTTACCACCTCGTCCAAGGAGATGCTATGGTACGGGTGCCGGCGGAGTTCGAAGAGGAATTCGAGCCGAAAGGGGAGACCTTTTTTGCGATTGCGGAACTGCTCTACATTGATCCCGACCGCCAGTATACGCAAGCCGAACTCGCTGACCGATTCGACTGCTCAACCCAGACGATCAGCACCCACACGCAGACGATGGCAGAGTGGCTCGACCGCCGTGACGAACAGACCACATACGCCTGGGATACTGACGCCCACGACCCGGCCAGTACCGAAGGACTTGCCGGCGTGAGACAGTTCTACACCGATCTCTGGAATCTACTGAAGCGTCACTCAAGTACCACGCCGGGGTCGTTCGCCATTATGGGCTTCGTGATGTTTGTCGCGGCGACCGTCGTGGGTGCGTTTGCTGTCGTGTTCTCGCTCAGTATCACCCAGGAGTCGGCGATTCCATTACAAATCTACGTCGTCATCGCTGCAGGGTCGTTCGTCACTGGCGTCATCGCGACGCTCCTAGCGCCGTTCCAGGCGGTCGTCAACCGCTGGCTCTGGGCTCGACTCCCAGCAAACGTCT
This sequence comes from Haloarcula sp. S1AR25-4, assembly GCF_031624555.1. Taxonomy (NCBI): domain Archaea; kingdom Methanobacteriati; phylum Methanobacteriota; class Halobacteria; order Halobacteriales; family Haloarculaceae; genus Haloarcula; species Haloarcula sp. S1AR25-4. The sequence goes on from NZ_JAMQOR010000011.1 coordinate 7,454, forward strand.
CCCAGAACAACGACTGAATTTTCGCGCGGTCTGGTCGACAATTGCGTGGATTCGCAGTGAGGATATCGGCGCAGATTAAAACGGCTACCCAAGAGTGCAGTAGCAGCAGAACCACACGACATCGGCGGTACTGTTATATGAAAATGCTATTTACACAGCAGTATGCCGATAGATCTGGATTCTGACGTATGGAACGACGCAACCACGTATGACCCGGTCAGGACAGAGATCAACTCCTTGTTGTGGGATCATCAAGAGCAGGCGTTATCCATTGGTGAAATCGAATCACACCTTCACGAGAATCACGCGCACTTGTTCCCGGTTGACCTCGTTGGGGAGAACGCTGTCGACGGGGCCAAAGCTGCTCGCCAGTCGATAATCGCAACCCTGCTTGAACGGATGTATTGGCGTTCCGAGATTACCTTCCGGCGTGTGTCTCCCGAAGACGAGGCAGAAACTGGGCTCTACTTTACGTCCGACGGTACTGGTATCGCACCAATCGCTGAAATCGATGAAGTGAGAGATCCGGATTCAGATTCACGTGGGGGGAAACTCTCGCGTCGATTTCGAGAGGTCGAGGACGAGATTGACGACGAGGTGTCGGACCTAGAAGAGCGGGTTGACTGGCTGGAGTTCCGGATCCGCGAAGAACTCGGAGCGTACTGAGTAACCGATAATCGCGTAGCGACACCACAGACTACCCGGTCAGATATCGCCACCCAGTCGCCTGCTGTTCAGACTCTTCGCTAGCGACAGCATTTCCTCCCCCTCAGATGTCGTCCGAACGTGCGTGCCGCCGTCAAACCGCTTCTTATTCACGAATCCGCGCTGTATCAGTGGATCAACGATCTCGTTTATCATCGGATAGATGTCGTCGACTTCGTCAGGCTCCTTGTCGCTGGCCTGGACGACTGGCAGGTCGTGTCCAAGCAGATACTGGCCGATATCTCTGAGGATAACACCAGCTGGTCCACTCTCTGGCTGCTCTTCCTGAATAAACGAGAGGACCTCGATAAGTTGCAGATCGGGTTCGGTGACGGGATACGCGGGCAATGATTTGATATAGTCCATTCCGTGGCTGACGGTCTCGTACTCCGACTCCTCGTCAGGGTCCTCATACCCCTCTGGCACGACATAGTAGGGGTCGGCAGCAGTAAACATACACGCGAGCATGCCGGCAATCGCCGTGATCTTCGAGCCAGCAGAAATGTTTACCCGGATAATGTCGTCAGGATTCCGGTCGCGGATGACCGCTAACATGGTCTCCAGAGCGTCAGCGAGTTCGAACAGATCACACGTCACGTCGTCTTGGACGGTGATTCCCTGTTCTTCGAGCGCATCAACGATCCGTTCCTGACACCGTTCGGCAGTGTCGTCCGTTTCATTATGACCGATCAGGATGACGATGTCTGCGTCCCGCTCGATAGCTGGACGGTAGATCCGCTCATCCTCGAACCCTTGGGGAGCAATATGAACGCGGCGGGGAATATAATCTGACATAATAATAGCGTAACTAGGTAACATTAAAATAGTGATTGGTTGAATGAGGGAGCAACGATAGACCACCACGGAACCGATTGAATGAGATATTAAATCGGTTCACTCCGCTGATTACCTTCTATCGGATACATCGGCCCGCCCGCGAGAATCGTCTCAGTCGGCTGAAGCGATCCAATCCAGTCAACAGCTCGACACTTTAAGTGCCCACACCTCCTTGTGTACAGTAGGAGAAGCAACTAAACGATCTATACGGAAAGGTGGAGAATCGTGGAATTCGGCCGCTGTAACGGCCGTTTCCTATCCCCGCACGCGAAGCGTAGGGTGGTTGGGTGGCGTCACTTTGACGTTATACTCGCTCTCCTATATCTGCTTCGATTGTGACGGGCGAGATACACATAAGAGATATATCACGAGATGACACGAAGTCAATTGAAGAGCGGTATCGAACAACGAGCACAAACGAACCTGCGGATAGCGACGGAACTCACGGACATCGTCGAGTTCCTCATCACGAACGGTCACACGAACAGTAACACGACTATCAAGACACCGGCCCTGAAGAGCCAGTGTCCGGAAGCTTCGTACAACCGCATCGAGCGGTTGCACAGCGAGATGGGAATGGTCCAGAAGTACAAGCAAGGGCCGAGCACCTACCTCATCCACGGCCAGAAGGGCGTCGTCAACGGACAGGGCGTCTCCCAAATGGTCAACCAGGAACTCCGAAAGGTGGCCCAGCACGCTCAGCAAGACCCCGCTGTCCGAGCGGTCGTGGCCAACGCACGGAACGTCCCACCGGGTCAGGCACTCCAAGGGCTGACCAATGGTAACTTTGGCGACCGCCGTGAGCGGCTGGAGCGTATCGTCACCGCCATCGAGAACTCGAACGTGACCAAGGGGCCGTACGTGAAAATCGTCTTCCGAACCCCTGCGAACCACTACTGCGCGTCACCGCTGGCTGTCCAACTCTACCGATAGAGGCGGCCGCCAGCGACTACACGTCCAGTAGTTCGTCCATCGCGTCTTGGAAGCAACCGGGCCCGCAGTAGAACACGAAACTCCGGCCCGATTCACCGTGAGAAGGAATGCTGTGGACGACATAGTCGTCCGGCTGTTGACCCTCTGTCTCGATCACGAGCCCGCAGTGCTGGCACAACGCTTCGGTGATCTCCTGTGGTTCGGTGGGTTCGTCCGACCGCCCTGACAGTTCGGCCTCGATGTGTTCCACGATTTCTTGTCGTCCCATTGTTGTCCCCGTACTACGTGTGCCGATGGACGCGAGTGACAAAAGTATCGACCTGCTATCGAACCATTCTCGCGATTCACAATCCAGCAGATATGAACACCATCGAGTTCGCGCAGTTCATCCACGACGAGGTACTGGCACACACGTCACCGAACACATTTGGCTACACGGCGTCGACGACAGATTTGAACTCTGTGCGAATGAGGTAGTACAGCACCCCCAAGGACAACAGTCCAAACAAGAGAAAGAGCGCGCTCATTGCGAGCAACCAGTTGGTAGTCAGCGAGCGAAGGATCTGGAGCACGGCGAAGATCGTCGATAGCAGGAGACAGCCGATAACTGCAGCACCAGCGTAAATCGCCCGTGGAGAGTCGTCAAATACTAGATGCTCAGAAAGGCCCTCTTTGTTGGCCTCCACTCGCTTCACATTCTCACTGTTCAGCGACCGATTTCGCCGTCCCCTCTCGTCTGTTTTGATTACCGTCTCGTAGAACGGTTGCAAAGCGATAAACACGATCGGCAAAAGAAGTCCAGTCACCTGTAACAACGAGAGGGCAATCTGGACATCGGGACTGAGTTGCATATGGTAGTCGTTTAGAGCCTGACACTAACACCCTGTGAGTCTGATTCAGCGTTGGCGAAAGAGTGGCTGAACCACCACGGTCCACTAAATTAACAGACACATGTCTGACGCAGGTATTTGTATCTCCGATATGGATACAGTATCTGTATATGGCATCAGTGCAACGGGCAGCGACATACGTCGAGAAAGGTGGCGTCGGAAAGACGACCAGTGCCGCCCACATCGCCGTTGCTGCACACAACATGGGCCACAAGGTCCTCCTGGTCGACCTCGCCGGGACACAGAACGATCTGGCGACACACTTCGGGCTCTCCATCGTCGACGAGGACACCGCCACCGACGGCGGCGTCTCGATCGACGCGCCGATCTCGGCGGTCTTCGGTGACGACTGGGCGTTCCTCCGGGACAACATCGACGACCTACTGGATCGGATGACGTTCCCGACCGACGAGGGACCGGACCTCATCCCGGCCGACCCCGGACTGGGCGGCGCCGACAACAATCTCGCGAACGTCCCACTCGAAGAACGCTACCAGAAGCTCGATAGCTTCGTCGACGACCTCGTCGCCGAACAGTACGATCTCGTCATCTTCGATCTCCCTGGCAAGGAGGACAACATCGCACTCAACGGCCTCTTTGCTGCCCGGAACGTCGTCGCCCCGCTGAAGCCCGGTGCCTTCGAGCGTGACCAGCTACAGAAACTGGATGCAACGCTGGGCGAGATCAGCACTGACCTCGACGTCGACCTCGGCTTGGCGCTAATCATCCCGACGATTATCAGCAGCCAGGAGACCCTCTCGGAGTCGTTCGTCGAATACGTGACCGAGGAGTACCCGGAAATCGTCGGCGAACCTGTCACGAAGACCGCCGACATCGGAAACAACCAGAACAACGGCCGGACGCTCTATGCCGTCCCTGACGACGAACTCTATGCGACCGGGAAACGAGCCCGCGAGGCGTACAGTGCGAACACCGAGCAGCTGCTGACTCAACTCACAGACCGATGAGCGACACCACAGACGACCGCGATCCCGAAGAGCTACTCGAACAGTCGAAAGAACAGAAGCGCCATCGCAGTCAGCCCCAACAGGACACCGAGTCAGAGGACCCCTCGCTGGAGGAGTACATCGCTGACGTCTACGAGGAGCTCGATGCCGGAGAGGTGCCGACGAACCTGACCATGCGGGACCGGAACCTTGCGGCACTGATCCGTGGCCTCGACGAGGCCGACCAACTTAATGCCGTTGGCGCCGATGTTCGCGAGCATCTCGACAGGGATGCGGTCGACTCGGAGAGTCGTGGCTCGGTGCTGGGCCTGCTCGTCCGGGCGGGGCTTGCTGATGTCCGTCCCGACCTCATCGAAGCCGGTGAATCCGGGTACGAGACGTTCACCGAACGGCAGGAAACGCAGTTCTGACGGCTCGTTCTGCATCACGTATTGGTAGTAGGTATCTGGACTGTACAGCCGCATCTTGTATCCATATCGTGTATCTGTATCACGTATCTAGATACAGAATCTAGCTCTAGCCTACAGATATTCGATATAGCGACATGCAGTTTACCCGATGCTGGTGGTACTACTCAGCTGACCCCAAGATTCAGTTGCCACATCGTTGGCGTCGGCGAGCCCATCATCCAGCGCGACGTCGACGACGCCATCGAACCCACACCGCGGACAGGTGATCGAGAGTCCGTCGATCGCCGCCGGCTCAACGCGCTGGAGAATCCCCTGACAGATGAACTTTGAACAGTCGGGACACGTGACGGGCTGGAGTCGCACGGACTTCGCCTCGCGCAGACACTCCTTGCAGCCAGAATAGGCGGGCACGACCGCACTGCAGCGGGTGATGCAGTACGTCGACCCATGGTTCCCGGCGCCACAAGCAGGCTTCGCCTCGCCGTAGGCCGCCGCCTGCGGATCCGGGAAGTGGTACTTATCCGCCATGCCGCCACTGACGACCACCCACGGCACCTGCTGGTTCAGGACCTCGACGTCATCGACGTCGAACACCCGCCCGTCCTCTGTCCACTCTGGCGTCTCGAGGCATGTAGTGCAGCCTCGTAGTGGTCGCGATAGCTGACTAACTCCAGCCCAAACACTGCCGATCGACTATTCAGTCGAAGGACGCGTTTGGCCTCACGGGCGTCGGTCGGGTCCTCGATGGTCCGCTCGACGACGTCGGTGACGTCCCACGTGCGCGTGTCGCCGTTGACCACGAGCACATCGCCCTCCTCGATGGCATGGATGGTCTCGACCAAGGCCGGGTCGGCGGCGGTGTCGACGCCGGCAGTGTCGGTCATCCCCATCAGTCGTCACCCGGGATCGTGTCGGGATGGGTGTTCCAGAGCCGGCGGGCCGGCCCGTTCTTCGGCGGCGTGGTGTGCTCGATATCGTGGCGGTGCATCGCCCGATAGATCGACTTCTTCGAAACGTCGTGGGCGGTGGCGAGATCGGCGACCTCGAACCTGGCGTCGAAGGCCGCCTCGAGATAGGTCGGGTCTCGGTACGCATTACTCGGGAGGCTCGTCAGGCCGAGCGTGTCGACGAGGTTCTGCTGGAGTTGCGTCGTGGCAGGCGGTCGTGTGTCGTCAGTCATCCGTGCTTCTGTCAGACTGACTAGCTACTGTTCATAGAGTGTTTCGGCGAGGGCAGCGTGGTTGAAAATTGGCGAACTTCGGTTCCAGACCATCTGAATTCCGGGAGTTAGAATGCGTGCCGAATTAGGTAGTCGTATCAAACCGAAGCCGTGCTCGGTATGCCAGCGGTTAAGCCGGGATACCGAAGTACAGTTTGTCGGTCTTCGAGGTAACCTCCTGGCTGGCGAGTTCGTCGATGATGAACGAACGAAGTTCCGACTTGCTCATCGACTGGGCCTTGTCGAACTCTGAGATGCGATAGGTCTTGACGACCTCGAGGAGTTGGTCTCTATCGTCGGTTAGGACGACGAAGTTTCCGAACAACACAACTCCGTAAATCTCTTTGTACCGACGTTCTCGCTCGACTTTTGTGTCGCTGTCGGCCAGTTCATGGAGGTGCGTCCGCACGTGGCCCTCACTGTAGTTTGTCACCGCCGCAATAATGTCGGCGGTGAGGAAGAGGCCTTTGTTTGCTTCCAGAACTTGGCGGACTTCCTTCTGCACCTCCAATCGGTCCGCCTTGTCGGGTAGCGTAGGCGTGCTGACGTCCGTATCGGTTTGGTCAACTAACTCAACCTCGTCTCGGTGGGGTGAATCTCCTTTTGACATGCTTCACCTCCCGACATGTACCCTCGGGAGGGCCGCCTGCGAGCAGAGCATGAACCAATATGGCTGTGGCTCAGAGAACGAGGTGAGCCGGCAAGAACCGGCTTCCGCTCTCGAACAGCTGTTTCCAGCACGGGCTCACAACCACGGGTCCTGCTGCCGCGGACGTAGTTTTGTTCACCCGTTCTGCCGCCCAACACGTTGATCCGGACCAACGTGTTTGGCGGTTGGCTACGAACTGGTGGCGGTCTTCTCGGACCAACTCAATGTTGAGTCCGGAATTATAAAAGCCTTTCTCCGATAAAGACCTCTCTACCCACTAGATTCAACACCTACAGCGAGCTATGGCAGGGGGTACTTAAATTTATCGGCCCATATAAACAAAGGAGGGTAGGGAGTTCCTGAATAAGTTATCAGAGCTACCCGAAAAATGACGTCGTCTGTGAACACACAGATATCTCTACTTGCTGGATTAGTTAGGTGACGAGAACAATAACTCCCGCCACCAGTTCGTAGCCACAAGAACAATAGAATTCCCCGGTGTTAAATCTAGCGGCTGAGCGTCTGACGCCCGTTGATTTATCATTATATCATTGAGGGTGGGTCATTTCGTAAGAAGTGAGTTGTTAGTAACACTGTGTTCACAGGGATCCAATGCGCTCAGCTTCAGTGGCGATTTGCCCAATAAGTTGGTTATTTTAATTTTCACCAGCATTACCCCGAGTGTATGCCACCCATACAGATTGTCTGTGCCATCCGCACAAGCTGATTTCACGCCCCCTCATCCGGGCACGGTTTCTTGTACAGCTCGATGGGTCGTGTTGGAGACGTGCGTTTACCGATCAGATGCGTCTGGACGGTCACGCGTTGAAAAAGTGCACTTCCGATGATTTACGGCTTCAGCGTTCGCCGAGACTCATCGGATTTTTCATCTCCATCGTCCCCCGGTCGAGGTGCGTCGATGTATTTCTGAATCTGCGGAGTTTTTTCCAGCATTGCATGCATCTCTTGGAGAGTGTCTTGAGCCCGCAGCAGATCATGCTTCTCAAGGAATTTTTCTCCCGACGTGGATAGTCGGTAGAATTTATGCGGCAGATCTCGCTGACGTTCGTCTTGAGGCAGTGCAACTGTCTCCACGACGTCAGCATCAACCAGCTTCTCAAGATGGTTTCGAATTGTACTTTTGCTTTTACTTGGGTTTGCGTACACGAGTTCCTTGAGCGAAGGCATCCCTTTGGGATGCGCAACAATATTTTGAATCAGCGTGAATCTCGTTTCTTGTGTAATCAACTCAAGTAGGCTCCGGACACCATCGGCCTGCTCCTGTAGGTTACTTCCCGAACTTTCCCTGTTATCGCACAGGTCCCCAGCATCGTTCTTGTGGTCGTTCATGTGTTCTTGTATTCATCGTCACACGGCAATACCCCAACAGGGGCACCACATGTGACGGGCTTGCATCAGTGGGTGCGTATTTTACCTTCCACCCAATTTGTGATCTATTTCTGATTTTCTACCGCTCGGTGTTTATTTTACAGTATCAGATCATGTCTATCGATCAGTGTAGGAGACACTGTATTGGTTGGTTTCGCATCGATCCACCTTCGTCGTGCTCGCACCATCGCGTAGCATATGTGACTCTTACTACCTGATTCTAATAGTCTTTGTGGTTCAGACCACATTAGTATACACCACATCGGTCGAAAGGACTTTAATTATGTACCTCTTATCTTTGCCTAATGACGCGGGAAACGGATAAGGACCGTCTACACTCCCAAGAATTACTTAAACGGGCCCAGGGGTATCACCACCGAAATTCACTGCCTCGAGAGGAGTATGAGGCACTGATGGCTATGGGGTCAGAGCTGGCTAATCCAGTAAAATACGATGCCCAGTTTTTTGTTCTTGGTAGTTACAATCCTAATGAAAAGCCAAAGCTGGAATACCTTAAAACCGAAGCCAATAGCTGGCCAGGAGTGAACTGCCGAGCCTACCTGATGGAAGACCTTGCTGATGATTTGCATCCGATGGTCCAATTCCGCGTCATTGCCGATTACTCGGATTCAATCATCGCAATTTGTGAGCACGATCAAGGCGGGTTCCAATTAGAATTGGGGATGCTTCTCGCGCTGAGCGAATATCAAGACCGCTTCCATCTCCTGAAACGGTCTTACTCAGATACAGTTGAACGTGAAAAGTACAATTGGATGCTCGACGCTGGAGCGTTCGACCTTTTCGACTATCAAGACCGACTGCACGAATGGAGGGACAGTGCGGAATTCAAAGCCGAGGTTGATACTCTCCTAACAGATCTCTTGGAGTGATTTTCACACCCAAAACAAAGCCATCCTTAACCTTCCCTTCGTTCCGCATAGTTTCGTGGTCCCCCAGACACACGACTTGTCCCAAAAGTCGTAAAATCGCTCAGTCCAATGCAACCAGCGATTCACCACACCGCATTTCGAGTGAAAATCCAGCTACTGTCTGGTGGTATTTCAGCGGAAACGGTGGAGTAAGTCTCCCCCAACAGTAGGCCTTTGATGGCGGCGGTGGTGGGTCAGATATGTCGTTCAGTGTCAGTTGGCACACGCTGCTGGAAGAGGTGGAAGACCTCTCAGCAGATGCGGTGCTGGTGACGCCACGCACGCATACGCCGTTCCGGATCAGCGATACCCAGGAACATCGGATTATTATCGACTACGTCGAGAAAGACGAAACACGTCCCCTCCAGCGCGACCAGTTCGAGACGCTGTTCCGACGGGTCGGCGATGAACCAAACCATGAGTTTGATCTTGACCGGTTGCCACCCGATGCCGAACCGTTCCCGGCGGTCTGGTCGCTTCATCCTCGTATGGAAGTTGATGAAGACGCCGGCGTCATTCGCCAGACTGAGCTCGAAACCACCACACAGGTCGCCACAACGGGCGAGACAGACGAAGATATCGAGCGTGAAGAGCCGGATCTGCAGGTCTACAGCGATGCGCTCCTGCTGACTGACGCGCTCGAACGACACAATGTCGAGGCCGTTGGTGAGTTGGAGACGGATGCGCTCGTCGACCTCTACACGATGTTATCGGACGTCCAGCGGAGCGCCGACGATCTCCGCAAAGAAATCGCCGATGTCCTCTTGAGCCGGCTGCATCACGACCAGCCCGTCAGTGGACAGTTCGGGTCAGTGCAACGGACCTCTCGACGCCAGCGGCGACTCAAAGATGCGGACACCGTCCTGAATGCCCTGGAGGCTGCCGGGATCGACCGCGACCGTGTCACCAGCGTTGACCGTGAGAAAGTTGACGAGGCCCTTGAGGTAACTGAGCTTAGTGAGTCGGATCTCTATGAGCTCGATAAGACGGAATACGTTCGGAAAGCGGACGTCGACGAAGAGACCAAGGAAACTCGGCTACAGGGACTGAAGGACCGTCTTGCTGCAAGCGACGCCGAGGACGATGAAGTGGAGCAGTTACAGGATGAGATTGAGGAACTGGAAGATCGTATCGACGAACTCACCTCGTTCAACTCCGGTAGTTCGTATCACACCTCATCAACTTCTGAGTAGCTCTCGCTGAACCAGAGTCTCATTTGAGCTATTATACTGACTCTGGACTGCTCAGTACACGGATCTACTGAACGGTATATTCCCACAGATAGCCCTGAAACAAAGTAACGACCACAGTAACCCCCAAAACACCAAAGCTATAACTCGCTATAACTCGCTATAAGATAATATGAGTCAGTTGGATGAGGACGCCGAGCCCGAATATTCTGAAGGCGGGGACGACGAGCCGCGCGTTCCTGAAGGCGTGCTCAAGGGGATCGAAGATATTGCTGGAGATAATACAGCCTCGAAAGAAGAGATCGAGGCTGTCCTTGACTTCTAACGCTAATTGCTGTGAGCAGAGTCCCGCTGTCCGACGAAGAGACTCGGTTCATTTTCGCTGGCGAAGCACGTAGTAATCTTGGCGACTGCGATCCAGGCGACCAACGGCAGATTATTAATCGTCTTATCGACATCGCCGATCGTCAAAGTCCACCCGGCCAACTCGTTCACGAGAAGATACAAAATATCGACATCTTCACCGCGGGGGACCAGTGCCGGATCTACACGAAGACAGTCACGTACGTCCCTGAAAATGAGCCGACATATCACATCATATTCTTGCTGTATATCGATGATGCGCATGATTACGAGCAGCGAGTCTTGGCAGAGTATAACCAGCTATCTCAGACCCTACTTGAGGCGGCGACATCATTGGATTCAGTGACGGATGTCGAGGCATACTTAGAACACCACAATGCTCTCTCGCCGGACGACCTTCGTTCGTTCCTTGACTGATCGGTGAGTAGAATCTTTTCAGACCGCGGCAACGACTTGTCCAATAAGCCGAAATCATCAGGAGAGCCAATTCCGCAATCGAGCGAGTAAGCCACTGTCATCCTGCTGTTGACTGCTATCGACTTCTTTCCCGTCTTCTGTGTCTATTGATCCGTCTACAGCCACATCCGGGGAGGATTCAAAATCTGGCTCTGGTGTGGTACCCATCGTAATTGCATCATCAACGGGTTCTGGCGGTTTCTCGTCGTATTTCCGTTCATACTCGTTGGGTTGCATCGAATCGAAGATCCGATGGCCACACTTTCGACACTCCGGCGGGTTCTGAGAGTGGATAGTCCCACATCTGTCACACACCCACAGCATTGGCGACCTGTTGAGCAGTGCCGAATATAAATCACAATGTAGGAACGACTTGTTCAATTCGTCCTCTGAACCCAAATTTAATCAATCGCCAAACAAGATATTGGACTGCGCCAAATAGCGTGAGCAACCAGTTGGAGTCTGTTGCTCGGGGCCCTACACGGGCCCTCGGAGGGCACAGCCCTTCACCTCCACTATTCATCGAATATCACCCTATCAGTGGCATCACGACCTGCTCAATAAGTCGGTGGTTTTACATTTAATTAGCGTTACCCCGAGTGTATGCCGCCCATACAGATCGTCTGTTCCTGTGATACTTCTTTTGTTGTTTGTTGCTGAAGATGCGGAGTGCAGTCGAATCCGATGTCCAAACTGTGACTCAACAGAACCCAATTAGCCACAATAGATTGTGGTAGTTCCGGCTTGTGTAATATGTCGTGATGGTCCTCTGATCATGAACATTCAGAGATTTCGCATCCAGAAGAGATGTAAGAAATCTCCTGCGTAACTATTAAATAAGAATGCTACGGATGTTCGAATGCCTATTCCAGGGGGCGCCAAGGTTGTTGGCGCCCAACTTTAACTGCCCTTAGCCACCTCTGCGTTGTTGGATCAACTTTGCTAACTCGACAACCAAGACCGTGAGTGTCAGCGCTTGAATCACCACTTCAAGGCAGAGCAGCAGCTCTTGCTGAGGGATGAATTTAGCACCTCCTGTAGGGATTCTCAAAGGGCCTATTCCAGAGGGCGCCTTTTTCCCTACGTGTAACGTTTTCACTGCGCAGCCGGTATGAAGCTAATGGTCTTTCATAATAATATGGCCTTAAAGAATTAATAATGATTAAATCTGAGTCGTTATATGATAGATTGCCAGCAGAGTTTGACAGCGCCACGACTTCTTGGACAAGTCGTAATAGACACACAGATTTTCACTTGGTACACGGGGTGTGTCCCACCGTTCCTGACAACCACTAGATACATTAGTGGCGGAAATCAAAGTAATCGTAATGCGCATCGAAGCGACCAATGGGAACGAGTACAAGGTGTGGCTCACCGACCCCGAGATTGAGGACCTTCGACGGGCCACCAACAGTCAACGGGACGACCTCATCATCCAACTCGGCGCGTTCGTCGGGCTGCGAGCGTTCGAGATCCCGCAGGTCCGACCCACCGACATCAAGCAGACCAAGAGCGGCCAGTACCGACTCCGCGTGCAGGCCGGGAAGGACACCAGCGGCAATGGCGGGAAACCTCGTGATGCCTTCCTGCCCGCCGACGTCGAGCGGGATCTCCAGCGCTTCCAGAACGAGCACAATATCGCACCGAAAGACCCCTTCATCGATCTGAAGCAACCTGGCGTCCGTGCCGTGGTTCGACGGACAGCTGCGCGGGCCGCTGACGCGACTGGTGACGACGACTTCGAGAAGGTGAGCACGCACGATCTCCGGCGCCGGTTCGCCCAGCGACTCCTCGTCGACGAACAGATGAATCCCCGGGTGGTGATGGCTGTCGGTGGATGGGATAGCTTCGCCGCGATCGAACCATATCTCAACAGCCCCAGCGAGGACGTTATCGACGACGCGTTCGCGGAGGCCGAGCTATGACAGAGGACAACGTCGACCCCGAGGACCCGCGACCGGCAGGTCACTACCCACGGTTCGCCGACAACGAATGGCACTACATCCCCGACGAGCTGGCGCAGACCATCTCGCTCGGTCCGGCTGGTGATGGTGAGAACGGTCAGGACTGGGTGCTCACGTATACTCCGGAGAAGCGGGAGAAGAATGATCGAGAGAAAGTGCTTGTCCGACTCACGCCACGGGCACTACACGAACTCTACATCGAGACGAAGGGACTCGACGTCGAGACCAGACAGATGGGACACCGCGCAGAGTGTGACCTCTGTGGCGAGATGGTCGATCTCGAACGTGCGATTCCGACCGGCCAAGGAGAACCCTGCCACCGGCGCTGCTGGGCCGACGCCTACGGCGCTCCCGAGTGGTTCACCGACCACGTGTAGCGTGAACCGGTCGGAACAGGAGTACACGACAGCGACGGACCCATTTTCGGGGGGTGAGGATAGGGTTCAGGTCGGAGACATGGGCCTCCAGAACTCGCTGAAGCGCTACTTACGCTGGTTCGGTCCGGAACCGAGTGATCGGGACGTCAGTGACGTCGTCGTAATCATCATCGGCCCCGACGAGGAGCATCCCGTCGACGTGTGCTGCGGTCCCGAGCGCGAAGGCATCGCCAAGCGCCGGAGAGTAGCGGAATTTGAAGTCGGCTGCTGACGCCCAGGTCAGTTCGGTGTCGACGCGACGGATGCCGCTTTCCTCGAGGACGTCGACGACAGCATCAGCGCGTTCCTCACCGTCAATCGCACGGACGACGTAGTGGACCTCTGCGAGATTGATCGCCGAAATGTAGCCGTCTGCCGCGCCTTCAACGGCGTCGACGTACGTTTCGACGGTGTCACTCCCTGGTTCGTTGCAGAAATAGGCGATGAGTGGTTCGGCGTCGAAGACGATCGTTTCGGGAATCTCAGCCCCACCCGTCATGCGTCAGCCTCGTCGTCACCGGCGTAGCGCTGCCGCAACTCCTCTTCGCTGGCTTTGTCCGCTGCACGTTCCTCCTGGAGGCGCTCGGTTGCCGAGCGGCCCTGCTCGTCGGTTTTCCCTTCCAGAACCCCACGCAGATCTGTAACCGAGTGGATGGGGCGAACAACGATTTCACCCTCTTCGGTCCGAATGAACTTCACACGGCCGGGCGTGTCGATACCCAACTCCTCACGGAATTCCTTTGGGATGGTGGCTTGCCCGCGCGACGATACAGACACCACTTTTTCAGACTCTGTCTTGCTCATACTATTGTCTATCATTACTTCGGTTCAGTTATACAAAAGACTAGCGCTGGTTTGAGTAGTTAGTGAATCATGTCAGTCATTACATTCACCACCAGACGGAGCACCGTCTTAACCAACAAGTCCGACAATATCGACCGTTTGTTGGTTAATAGATTCGTAGTTCCAGTTGCATTCGAGGACCTCGATCTGCAGTATCCGTGTTACTCGCAGCTCGAATGTGGGCGTAATAATTAAGATGGAATCCAATGTGGGAGTAGACATAGCCAATGTGGTCCCCACAAACTGCCGTCCAGCGATTTTTCGCAGACCAATGTGCAGCTTTGGCTTGCCCTCTACCGCCACACACCAGTCTTCCGCAGACACCGACTGTCGATAGCTCCATCGAGCGGCTCGCACCAACCACGACGAGTATTGCTCGGAGTGTCTGAAATGGGTGGGCGCGACACGCAGATTACGGTGTACGTCACTGACGAACGCAAGGCCGAACTCAAACAGCGCGCCGATGAGGAAGACACCTCCATGTCCGGGATCATCAACGACATGATCGACCGCCAGCTCCAACAGGACGCCCAGGACGCGATAGCCTCAGAAGCGCGCGCTGAAGAGCGAATTCAGGAGCTGATCTCAGTCGGCACCGAGCAAATGGTCGAGACCGCCAAGGAAATCCGTGACATGAACGCGAAGTTCGGTGCCTACACAATCGCCAACTTCGAACTCATGAAACAGGATCGGTCAGCTCACGTCCGGCAAGAGGCACTCGAGACGGGCGCTCGTCGGATCCGCCAAGATCTCGAAACGGGTATCCAGGAGGTAGGTGAGGGTCCGTCATCCACGGGGAGTGCTGAGCCCGCGACTGATTCGGCCGCGACGCAGCGGCCCACGTCCGACGAAGCATCCGACTCGCCTGACGCGGCCACCGACGACACGCCAGACGACGTCGACGAGACGACAGCCGCCCCCAGCGATGCTGAAAGCGATGAGGACGATGGCAGCGACCTCTTCGCCAAACTTCGGAGTGATCGCGAATGAAGGTCTTCACGGACACCAACTATCGCGAGCACGGTGCGCGGAACCTCGTCGAGTACTTGGATAAGGAGAAAGGGCTCGAGAACCGCGCCGGCGAGGAGATGTCCAACGAGGAGATCGAGGCGTTCATCGAGAAGTCCGAAGAATACGAGTTCGAACGGGAAGTCATCATCTCACCGCAGAACGGCACCGACCTTTCCGATGACCAATTCAGCCTGTACACTCGGCAGGTGATGAGCGAGTTTTGCAAGGACCGCAATACAGCGACGTACTGTTATGCAATCCATCGCGATACCGATCATCCACACGCCCAAGTTGCACTGACTGGGACCAAACGCGACCTCTGGATGGATAAAGAGGACTGCGAACAGCTCCGCGAGCGTGCCCAAGAGCAGTTCCACGACCAGCATCGCGAGCTCACTAAGGAGCTCTCGCACCAGTTCGAACAGACGTTACAGCACGACGCCACACACGAACTGGAGACTGAATCCGATCGGGATCTCGACCACGAACAAGAGTCTGGACCAGAGCCTGATCAGGCACAAGTACAGGGGCCTGACTCGTGAGCGCCCGTACTGATTCCGAGTCTCAGAGCAAGGACTACCGGCAAGAAGACGAGGTCGAGATGTTCTTCCAGATTGCGGCAGTGATGACGGCTGCGCTGCTGTTGCCCTGGGTGTATGCCATCCTCGAGCGCGCGAATTTCTACGACTTCAAATTCGACGGGTTACACCGGAGTCGCGCGCTCTGGCTCATCCCCCTGTTCTATCTGGTGGGCGCAGTCGGCACTGTCCTGCTGTTTCCAGCGCACCTCCAGCTGTTCTGGGCGTTCCACGTCCTGCTGCTCGCACAGATAGCTGAAGTCCTCCTGCATCAGGCCGGCTATCTGACTGCTATGTCGCTGCCGCTCATCGAGCAGTTCACGCCACTCCGTGTCGGCGGCTTCGTCGTCGCACTCGGGAGCGCAGTGTATGCCGGCCAGCGACTGCGGAGTTGGGATACGGAACGCGAATTCCGTCGAATCATCGACGACGGGAACTATGTCCTCCCGTTTCAGGGCCTCTCTGGAACGAGCGATCGCATGAGTCTCTCGCGGTTTGTCCCGCTCCGCAAGGACCGATCGATTCTCGTCCTCGGGGAGACGGGCGCCGGGAAAACGGAGACGATCAAGCTCCTCACCCACCAGATGCAGGCCGGAACTGGCGATCCGTTCGTTGTCTTCGACTACAAAGGCGAATATCAGGAGAGCTTCGAACACGTCCACGATCACGAGAACTTGATCTACCTCTCGTCGACGGATGCAACCGAATACTGGAATCTCTTCGCCGAAATCGAACGCGAAGCCGATATCGACGAAATCGGCCGGGCGCTGTTTCCCCACACAGATGGCTCGGAATTCTTCAGCCAAGCTGGCCGCCAGCTGTTCGTTGCCGTCGTGACGTACCTTCATCGAGAAGCCCAGGCGAGCGATACGACACCGACGAACGCCGACCTCGTGGCGTTCGTCCAGTCGACGGATAAGCAAGAGATGCACGAGCGGCTCACGGACCATTCGGATCTCACTGCGGCAGCGTCGGCAATCGATCCGGATTCGGAACGACAGGCGGCCGGCGTCTACGCGAACTTCCAGCAAGTCATCGCTGACCTCTTCCGCGGTGATTTCGCAGAGGCAGGCGAATTTTCGATTCGCGAGTATATGGACGATCCACAGGGACGGACGTTACTGTTGGATTTCCCGATTACAGAGGGCGATGCAGTCCAACCCGCGTTTCGGTTCTTCATCGACTGGGCGGCACGGTTTGCACTCGCAAACGATCAGGACACGTACTTTGTCCTCGACGAATTTGCGCGGCTCCCTGGCCTCCGCAAGATCGGCGACCTGATCAATGCAGGCCGGGGCCGAAACACCCAACTCTTGCTCGGTGTGCAGTCGGTCGCACAACTCCACGACACCTACGGGAAAGACCGGGCGAACGCGCTGTTGAGTGGCCTCGTCCAATCAGTCATCATGCGCGTTGGCGATGCAGCGAGTGTTGAGTACGCTCAATCACAGATCGGCCGTGAGAAACAGCGCCGTTCCGTCCCTGTCCACGACCGAGACGGCCGCTCGGTTGGTCGACAGGAACTTCAAGATGAAACCCATCCAATCGTCGAAAGCGACCTCGAACGGCTCAACGACGGCGAGGCGATCGTCGTCGTCCCCGACGGCTGGCTGCGCGGCTTGATCGCCCGGTTTGAGACTGTGCAAACCGAACTCGAGCGAGCACTGGGCCGTGGAACGGAGTAGTCAAGAGTAGACTGGGTCTGGACCTCCGGTTGCGCTGAATCCGATGGCGATGGCACCGCAGATCGTACCATCGTCGGCGAACGTACTGACCTCAAAATCTCGATCTCCTGAACAGGACGTACGACGGTCATTCAGATGTTGTCCCCGAGGTTGTGGCTGCCGGCCGACCGGCGGGAGGCCGGGAGCGGAGGGTGGGGAGGCGGGGCGTCTCCGGATGGCGTTCGGAGAGTGAGATCTTAATCGACGTTCGGGGCGCTCCATCCGTCTGGATACCGATCATCCAGGACTATCGCGTCGACGTCGCTCCTGCTACTGTATCAGCTGGTCGTGTCCCCTTCCGCAGCACTCTTAACCAACAGTAGCAGGGATAATTGGGAAAGGTGTTGGTTAATGGTCTGGATCGGTGATCCGTAACTCGCCATCGACTGCGTAGAGCCACCCGGAGTCAAGCAGCCGTTCGATGGCGTACTCCGCGTCAGCGGGTTCATTCGGGAAGTCCTCATCAGCGAGCAAGAGGTCCCGGGCCTGGTCGTGCGAGAGGTCCGTCTGCTGATCCGGCGTCCCCGACACGAGGGTCTGATAGGCGTCTTCGATCCAGTCGGGCAGCGACCGGGGTTCGTTTGACCACATCGTCGGATCTCAGATGGCTAGCGCTTCGTGTCACAGCCAATTAATAGCCGCCGTCTGAGAACTGCGGGTTCCGACTCTCGGTTCCACTCCATCCTCGAGAACTGTCGAAGAGTTCGGCCCCGAAGTCGATTGTAGCGATACAGCTGGCATTACAAAGGGTCGTGGACCGACTCGGGGATGCCGACCGCACTGAATCGGACGTCGACGGCACCACAGCCGGCACAGTCGTCGACGAACGCACAGACCTGCAACGAGGTCTCTAACTCTCGGATGCTCCCACACACCGAACACTGGTAGGTGGTGCGATAGCGAACTGGCATTCGGTCATTTGCTGCTCCCTGTGTATGGGGAGCTGCCGCCGCTAACATCTTCTGGTCGGCTGCTGGTGACGGGCCAGCCTGGTCCGGATCGTGCTGGCCGAGTGAGGCGTGCCACGCGTCGTCGGGGAGACTGTCGTAGAGTTGGCCGGGGTCGCTGTCGGCGTCGTCGACGGGACCCGTATCAGCTGATTGTGGTGGTTCCGCTGGCTCCTGGTGCGTCGGTGACCCAGCCTCATCGCCACTGGTGGGCCGATCATGTGGTGGGAAGGCTGTCGTCGACGCGCTGATCGCGACGTACTCCGTGCTGTCGTGGAGTTCGCCATCGATTGCAGCGGCGAGTGCTGCAAGCGGGTCCGCGATCTGTGGCTTGGTGTGGTTCTCTACGCCTGTCTCGAATAACCAGTCGCGAAAGGCGGTTGCTGTCTCAACGTCGAGCGTAAACGATGGGGCTGGTGACATCAGTGACTCGCTCCGTCCCCCTTGGGGGCGACAAACCAGCGCTCGCCTGCCAACTCTCAACGGCTGAGTGACAATAGTGGTAGCGAGGTTGTGGAGCGCCATTAGATGATTTATACGGCTATTTGTTTCAGAGTGATTCAAACTGAATTGACTGCTACATAGGTGTGCGTATTTAACAGTCGTTGCACCAACCGAGCCGATAAGCGACAGCTATTGATTGTGATTCTCCGCGAACTGATGGTATGCACGACGGGACAACCAAATTGAGGCGCGTTCTTTGTATGTTCAGTCTTGGGGCGCTGCTGGTGGTCGCGGGCTGTACTGCCCTTCCGTTCAGTGGCCCGTCCGTTCAAGAGCGCCCGGTTACGGTTATCCTCAACAACTCGGCAAGCACAAGTCACACGTTCGAAGTGTCAGTGGTAGAACTCCCAGCTGAATACACCATTCGTTTTGATGACGGGCGTGTTGACACCACCTCGATTGACCAAGGAATCACCTCTCACAATCCCGGAGATAACCAGACATTCACGGCAGTCGAACTACCCGACTCGGCCCGTCTCCATGGACGGTACACGCTTGCTGCTGGCGAAACAAATCAGGCTTCCATTGAAGATTTCCCTCGCCGCTTTGCCGTGGTTGTTGTCGTCTCTCGGGATGTGGGGGAAATCGTGTGGTACGTCACGGTCAATTGTCATGAGCAGGCTCTTGCAGGGTTCGAAGTCATCCGGTTCTCCGATTCGGTCGGCGTCTCATACGGGTGCGTTTGAGACTCGTGTAGTCCGTGGCGGTAGTTCCCTCCCCTTTACTGAACGGTGTAGGTGCAGAGATGAAGCAGTAGTAAATCCCCTGTCTAACGCTATCAGGTTGTGGCTGCCGGCCGACCGGCGGGAGGCCGGGAGCGGAGGGTGGGGCGGTGGGGCGTCCACTGGGCGGTGGTCGCAAGAAAAAACGAGGGAGGAGTTCGCTCAGTGCAGGGTGTCCGGCTCCTGGTCGAGGATGACACCCGCGTCTTTCGTTCCGTGTCGGGCCTCGTAGGCGTCGACGAGCTCGCAGTTGTACCGACTGATTCGGCTCGTCGACGTCGGCACGACTGTACTGGTCGCCGCCGCCACCTGCCCCTGGGTGAGATGCTTCTGGGGCGTCAACCGATCCGCACCATAGAGTGCCGCCGCCGCGATGGTGAGCCGCGACGTCCCTGGCCCGACCGACTCTTGATCGCCCAGCTTCATGAGATGTTGCGCCAACCGCCACATCCGCACGGCTGCACTCCCCGGGATGGCGTCGTCATCGAGTGCGTCCACGACCGTCATCACTGCGTTCGGCCGGGTAACTGGGACAGTGTCGACCCCGAGTTCACACCGAATCTTCCGCGCCGCGGCACACACCCGCTCCTGCGGTGCCTTCGTGTAGGTCGCCACGTCGACGTCGATTTCCTCGCGCTCGATCCGCGACGCGCGCGCTGCGAGGAGCATGGCACCGCCCGCGAGTGCCTCCCAGGCCATCCGCCCGCCGGCCAACCGCGCCTCTGAGGCGCGTCGGAGGTACCGTGCCGCCGTCTTGACGACGTGCCCCGGTAGCCCCAGATTGCCGCCGACCATCTCGATATCGCGCAGCCCCTCGTTGAGCCGCTTCGTCCGCTTGCGACCCTCACCGAACTGGTAGCGCTTGTGCCACTTCCGGAGCCGCTGGAACTTCTTCCACTGCTTGTTACTGAGCGGATTTCCGTGTCCGTCAGTACGCTTCGTTATCTTCGTGTGGAGGCCCTTGTTCGCTCGGAGTGGGTCCACCGTCTCGATGCTCTGGTCAGCATCCCCAACCATCCCCAGATCGGTCAGCGTCGGGCTCCGATCGACCAACTCGGCCGCGACGACCAAGCCACAGTCCGCACAGAACGACTCCTCGTCATGGGTCACAACTCGACCCTCACACTCCGGGCACGCCGACCGGGCCGCTGGCTCTCGCTCGACTGTCGCCTCGAGACCGTCCAGCTTGGTGGTTGAATACTGTTCGTCCGAAACCGTCTTTTCGCTCGCGTTGGTACTCGACATTGGTCTTAGACCTGAAGGCGCTCACGCGCCCGACACCGCGATGCCTCTACATCGCGGATTTCTCAACGACGACAACCCGACAGACTCGTCTGCGCGCTCTCGCTCGCGCCTTCGCGAGCGCCCTGTGGGCGCGACGCGAGAGCGCGCCCGAGGCGGCCGACCAGCCAGCACCGCGTGCCGACCCGCCCGGAGCGAGCGGCCAGCTTTAAGCCGTTTCTCGCGTCCGGCCCGGACTGCGGGGCCGTGTCCAGGGCGACGGTCGCCGAGCACGCGCGCCGCGGTGTGGCGCGCGACAGCGCAGGCGGCCCAAAGCCCTGGAACGCGAAAGCCCGCGAGGGGCGCAACCGAAAACGCGCTTAATGCTGGCGTCGAGACCAGATTCACTTTAGCCCGGAACGGGCGCGGGCGGTGCGGAGAGCGCCCGCACGCCCGGAATGGTCGGTCGCGAGCGAAGCGAGGCGCGACTGCTACGTGGTCGACCGTAGGGAGCCCACCGTAGCGAGCGCCTCGATGCGAACGGCGTGAGCCGTGAGCAAGCGGAGGGCGGCAGCGGCGAGCGGGGCGGGCCGTATCGAACCACCTGTCTATCCGCCCTTCGACGCTCGGTGACCCAGCCGGTATCCTGGCGGACTCAGAAAGGGCGAGGCCGTCTCGGTCGTCCCCCGACCCCGCTAGCACCGAGTGAAACGAGGCGCGCAGCGGCGTTCTCGTGAGCGCAGCGAACGAGGGCCAGCGAGACGCAGTCTCGCGCGGTCGCGGGATGCCGAGCGGCCGAGGGCTTTCGAGGGGGGGGGGTTCACTCACTGTATTTATCAGGTCCGGTGGCGCTATGTTGGATATGGGATTCGGACCGAGCATTTCGGCTCCGACCATAACGGGAACACAGGTCGTCTACCCAGCACGGCTCGTTGCAGCGTGGGCCGTACTCACTGTCGCCAGCCTTGGTCTCAAACGCGTCATCCACCGGTGCAAATACTGGACTGTCAAACTCACAGGCACGCATCCGTTCGGCTGGTTCGCGTCGCTCGACAGCGATCGTCGTATCGACACGGGAGAGACAGAGACGTACACGGTTGCGGATCTCAAGGACCGACTCGACTGGGAACGCAGACAGTGGCGGCGACTAACACGACGAGGGGGCCGGGCCGTCGTGATCGCGCCGGTGGTCGAGGAACTCACGTTTCGCGGCGGTCCATACCTGCTAGCGGTCACGCTGGGCGGCGCTCACCTCCCGCTGTTGGTCGCTGGGTCAGTCCTGTGGGCGTCCCTCCATACCCGAAATCCGCGTCCCTATCGTCGTGGAGCGATCCCAGTGTTCGTCAGCGGGTTGTTGAGCCTGTATCTGTGGCTGATAGGGCTCTGGTGGCTGGCGATCCTGGTGCATGCAGGCAACAATCTGGTTGCGATAGCACTGGAAGCCGGCGAGAAGTGGTGGCGGCGCTGGCAGCATTCGTTCTCACCAGGCGAAGAATACACCGTGACAGTCGACGACCGGAGCCCACAACCGGATCGTCATGGCCTGTATCGGGCGTACACGCCGGCCGACGAGACACTCCACGTTGCCGACGTCGAACCGGGTGAGACGACGCGCGTGCGAGTGGCGACGACGGTTGGACTCCACGGCTACGCGTATCCCATCACCGAATCGGGCCAGGAACCCGATTGCGCTGAGTCTTCTTAACCAACAGTAGAGGCAAGTAGCCGACAGCGTTGGTTAATCAGTGAGATACGGCCTCGTGACGACTTCAGTCGACAACTGACAGTGCACACTGGGTAGTCGCTGGCGTAGGGTCACACCCGAGTGAGAGTGTTGGTGAGCCAGCAGCCAGCGGTTGGCTATCAGTGCTGTTGGAGGCAGACTGCGAGTCGATAAGTCCAGCTATCGGAACCTCTTGGATCGTCCAACCGAGCAACTCGACGACCAACCGGCAGATCGGCAATAACTCGGGATGAGCCGTCAAGAATGGCCCGAGATCCCCGCCGGGCGTCGTCGCCGTAAGGAACCGGTCACTCCCGTAGTCGATATCGCGATGGGGCGCTCGGAACAGACACTCGGCCAGCGCTGCAACTGGCCGGTCACTGTCGATTCCGGAGGCCGGTGAATCGACGCAAATGGTGGGTGTTGGCGCCGAAGACTGCCGTCGCTCGGTCTCGAACGGCAAGCGAAGCCGCCATTGGGTCGCTTTCCCGGGCCCGAGGTCTTCCCGCTCCAGCAGGCCGACCGCTTCGAGGTCAGCGAAATACTGGTCGTTGTTCGCGATGGTTTGGGTCGTGACGCCGACGGCGTCAGCGACCTCGCTCGTCGAGAGTGGTTCCTCGACGTCCAGGAGGAGCTGGACAACTTGTGAGACTGTATGGGGACCGATGTCGGGCACCAGTTCCGCGGGCTCAAGGAACGCCAGCGCCGACCGGACGTCATACAGTTCGATATTCCGTCCGTCGTCCTCCGAGCCGAGTCTGGAGATCGCTTTCGCTGCGGCGAAGACGTCGCTGCTGACCGCCCGGAGGATCGACACGGTCTGGCGAGTCGTGTCCATACTTTTGAGTCTGGCCTGGCGGGCCAACGCCGTTGCATAGGCCGACCGGCGGTTCCCGTCGACGATGTCGAGTGACAGCGTGAACGGCGCGAAGTTGGTCTCGCCAGTCTGGAGCACGAGGTGGTTCTCGAGGTCGTCAAGTGGGTCACGCAGCGACCCGACGTCCTCACCGACCAGAATCCAGCTCCCGACGACGTCGCCAACCGGGTCGGCAGCGTTGACGTCGGGGGCACCGAGGAGTTGCTCACGTTTCTCTGGCCGCTCTTCGTACAGTACACGGTGGGCCGAGTAGACACCGTACCTGGAGGAGACGGTCGTCTGGGTGGCCAGCATCTTCACCAGATGACGACGCCGATCGACATCGGCGACGACCGACTTCGGGACCTCCACCACCCGGGTGACGTCGATATCGAGCATGTCGTACAGCCTTGTCGCGACGCCAGCCAGACCGTGTGCTTTCCGCGCCAGTTCGCCGATCGCGTCGAGATCGGGGTCGGCGCCGAACTCGATGGCTTCGGTCATCGCGAGTAGTTCATTCCGTGCCTGCCGGAGGCGATGCCGGAAGTTCTTGGCCGTGGCGTCGACGTTTTTGAGGTACCCGAAGCACGCTCCGGAACGGAGGACATAGGGGTTCGACACCGGCAGTCCGTCGAGCCCGGACTTCTCTGGGCCCCCAGCGAGACGATTCACCGTCAAGACCTGCTGAAACGCCGGATCCGAGAGTAACGCCGCGCAAAGTCGGGTTATCGTCAGGGCCGTCCAGCCGGATGCTTCCACCCGGACAACGGCTTCGTCGTTCTCTCGAAGGAACGACCACTCGGCCTGGCGGCTATCGCTGCTGGTGGCGACTGGCCGGTTACAGAGGGCGATTTCGCCAGGTTGAGCCATCGAGACGGCGGCGTCGTGTTCGAAGCCGTCGAGGAAATCAACGTCGAGGGTGGATCGGGAGGCGGTGTCACTCCCACCTGCGGTGGCGGTTGCGGCCTCGCTGACCGGCCGGTCCTCCCCTCCCTCGTGTGCGGGTGGGGAGTACACGGTACTGTCGGCGGTATTTGGGGGGTCGCTCACGCCGGCGGCTGTGTCGGTCTGGCCGGTAGGCCCAGCCTTACTATGTCCGTCAGTACGGCCCACACCGCCGTCAGAGGGGGCGACAGCTATCGAGGGGTGTTCATCCAAGAGTGCATAGCCTGTCGGCAGCAGGCGAACATGGCGGTCCTGTGGCGATCCGTAGGCTTCGAGCAGATCGTAGTCGGACAGCCGGCGCACCCACTGCTTGAGCGCGTCGCGGGACGGGAAGTCTGCAAGCGTGTTTGCTTCGAGCCAATCGTAGCTCGCAGCCTCCTGTGGCGCATCGTACAGCGCTTTGAGCCGGCGCCAGTCCGGATGGTCCTCCCCACGGTCGGCGAGCAGCTCACGCGCCGTCTCACGACGCTGGGCGGTCCTCGTCGCGACGGGCCCCGACCCACCATGGCGTGACTCTGCGTCGGCAGTCACGCTCGCCGGTAACTCCTCCCGGTGGGTGTCGAGCAGACACCGCTGGTCGAGCGGCGTCGCGACGAGACGGACGTCGACACCAGCAGCGAGATCGAGGAGATAGCTGAGGAGGGCGCTGCGCTGATTGGACTTGAGGTCCCGGAAGCGCGTGAGCTCGACGACAACCGTGGGTGTCGGCCCGTCTGCCGCGCGAAGAATCTGGACTGGACCATCCCGAACATCGGCCAGCGAGGATGCGATTCCGATCGACGTCGACCCACCCAGCTGGCGCGTGACCTGGAGGAAGCGCAACTGCTCGAGGTCGGACTCGAGTGCGTAGGCGGCCAGCCGCGCGTAGTGATACTCGTCGCTGGGACCGTGGTACGTCTCTTGCAGCGCCGTGACGTCGTACTCCTCGACAAGTGTCGCCCGCCGACTCGTGCGTGGCTGGTTGCCCACGAGCTGGCGTAGCGCCCGACAGAGTGCGTCGGCGAGATCGTGCCGGTCAGGCCGCCAGAGGTCACGAGTGATAGCTCTGGGGCTTGTCAGGCCGTCAGGCCCGACCGAAAGGCGTGCTGTAGGGTCAAGTGACCCTTCGAGAGAGAGGGAGAGTCCTGCCATTCATACGCGTACGACGTTCTCACGGCTCTACGACCGGCTAAGGCTCCCCACAGATGCGCAGAGATGACTCTGGTTGTGGGGAAATGCTTATGATGGGTGCGCAGGAAGAATGAGGTGTCCAACCTCGGGGGCGAATTGACGCCCCCGTTTTCTTCCTGCGTCCCAAATCGCTTAGCGGTAGGTATGTCCTTGCTTGATACCGGGATGTGACATGCCGTCCCGTATTAAAACCCCCGCACCAATTGACATCCTGTCTGACGCACGTCATGCGCTTGGTCTCGCCAGTGAGGTTACATTCAACAGTCATGGACAGCCTCCATGTGCTGAGTGTACGCTTCGAGGGTGGCGCTGCTCGCGTCACACAAGGCACGGTCGATATCGCCGCCGGTGTCGGCGTGGTCGACGCTGTAGTGGTTGCCGCGGTCCGATGGCGGCTTCGAGCGCATTGGGGGACTGGGTGTCAGTGGGGCGTGACTGGGCTGGAGGTCGTGACGACGATGCGGCGGATTTGATCGACAATCGATCTCTAGTTTCCAGTTTTGGGTCGGCTAGTCAGTAGCGCACTAAGTGAATCGTTCTGTCATATCGAACCGGTATCCACAGGAGGATACTGAATATACGGGGCGTGTCGCCCATTGAGCGGTAATCCTCTAACCCAAGAGCGCATTATTGGTTACAGGTACCACGTTTACCAGCTAAGTAGGCTATTCATTGGGGTTGGAGTGTCCATACGGTCTCGACCCCAACGATTACGATCTCAATGAAATCCGACATACGACCAGTAAGCCCCCAGATTCAGTAATCCCCTACGCAGTACCGAGTGGCGCGATCACCCACTTCTGAGTAGGTATACGCTGGACATGGTGGCGTGATAGTAGAGACGGACCGCAGGGACAGCGTAGGTAGAAATCTCAAAAAGCCAGAATTGGGCTAAGAATTGGATTTCAGCCGTTCTTCGACCCGAGTGATTTGCTCGTCGCTTAGGTCATACAGAAGGTAGACGATACGGTCGATTAGGTCGTCGCACCGTGAAATTTTTTCAGCGAGTAGTGCCGCCTCTTCTTTTCGGTCAAGGAACCGGTCCACGTCGTCGGAGACGTTTGATGAGTCCGGGAGACGGATGTTCTTCACGCGATCCTCTAACGTGCTCCGAGAGCTGGTCGCGTAGTCCCGGAAGTCAGCATACCCTTCTGCACGGTCGATAGCCTCAGGGAGGAACGCACGTAGGAGTTGGTCTAGTTCATCGTCGGGATTGAGGAACGTGGCCACAGTGATATCGTCATGGTAGTCGTAGTCGTCGTCGCTGTCCTCGCGTGTCCGAATGTCCACAAGCAGCTTCAGCTTCATTCCGTCATCTTCGACGGTTGCACCGGTAATTTCGATTAATTCGTAGTCGTCGCCCGTGGTTTCGGTGAGCAGTTCAGATTTCTCGCTCGGTGGTTGATATCCAGTGAGGTCACTTAGTCGCGTGTACTCCTCCAGAGAGTCAAGGTTCTCACTCTGTAGATCCTCACCGAAGTACGTCATCATATCCGTGTTCAGTTCGCTGTACAGCGCTTTCGTGTCGATAATGCGTTCAACGAGCGTGACCATGACATCGTGGACGAACTCATCATCGTCGTCAAGTTTCCTTTCGATAGAGTTGATGATGTCATCCTGGGCGGACGCGGAGTCACCAGTCACAGCGGCATCGATGGTCTCATCAACGTCATCGGGGAGATCAGGGTCATGGTCAGCATCGGTGTCCACGTCAAGTGTCCGGTATGGCAGTTCGCGTAGGTCGGTGAGTGTGGTTTGGCGGAAGTCATCTTTCAGTGCGACAGAGGATTGGTTGATGTAAAGGTATGAGTGGAGTGTGCTGTTGAGGTTAGCTAAGAGGTATTGGAGTGACTCGGTGGCACCATCGCGCAGGAACGGGTTCAGGTCTTTCTTCACGACGTAGTCGTCGGTTTCGTACATTGCCATGACGCGGTCGTCGCGACTTATGAGGCGACGAATGAGCACGCGGGGCGATGTGTAGTAGCCTCTCGCGGAATCGTCTTCATCCATGTAGATGTACCGTTCATCAGTGACGGAGAGCGAGTAGCGGTACACATCAAGCTCCCGGTAGAGTAGTTGAGAGTCTTTTTCACGGGTTTGAGAGTATTCATAGTGACTTTCGACAGGGCCTTGTGTGGAGTTAGTGACGTCGCCAATCGTATCGTAGTCGTCGCTCCCGTATTTTCCCATCAGATCATAGATAGACTCAAGGACGTACACTTTGGTCGCCGGATCGTTCCAGAGTTGTTGGTAGTCAATGGATTCGAGATTCTCACCGATTTCGCCCGCATCCTGGATTTCAGAGCGTTTCGGGAACTCCTTCACCCGGAATTCCTCCGGTACCTCACCCGACGTGAAGATGCAAATCGTCGTGTCAACATACGCGTCTTCAAACACGTCGAATGGGAGATTAATCACTTGCTGGATTCCCACGTCTCCGTCTTCCCCAAAATTGTGTGAACGGAACGGTTCGTAGTTACTCCCAGTTTCCCAGCTCACTGGGGTGATCATGCCGACGTATCCGCCATTGTGCGTGTGGTCGTAGCACTGTTGGAGGAACGGGACTGACAGGTCGTATTTCCGGTGCAGGATTTCATCGAACCGCGTCTTGAGGTGCGTTTTTTGCCGATCAGAGATTTCTTCGGTCGGGATATATGGTGGATTCCCGACAACCGCGTCGAATCCGGCCCCATCCAGCTTCTCTCCGTCCTCGTCGAAGAACACTTCGGGGAACTCCAGTTCCCAGTGGAAAAAAGTCTCGTCGTCGGCCATCGACTGCGCCGTCGTGAACCAGTCCTCACCACGGATTGTGTCCCAATCTTCGCCGTCGTCGATAGCGCCGGCCATCTCCTCGTAGACACCTTCGGGCACGTCAAGATTGAACTGCTCGGCGGTGTGGACGTTTGCAACCTCGAAAAGCCGCTGATAGAGTGGGTCAGCTCGAATCTCGTCGTACAACTCTTCCATCGACTTGATGTCTGCCAACGCCTCATTGTCGATGGCCAGCAGGTCTTGCATGAGATCCATGACGTGCTGCAGGGTCTGCTGACGAGCACGAGCGAACACCTGCGTCAGTGTAATCTGGCCCTCCAGTCGATCTCCGTCACTCAGTACGTCAGTGATATCGGACCCTACCAGCGAGTTGCCGTCCTTTATGTGGTGATCAAGGAACGCCAGCGGCTTATCAGCGGCAAGTGTCTCCAGCCACATCGACAGCTTCCCCAGTTCGACGGCCATACCGTTGATGTCGACGCCGTAGATGCACTCTTTCGCGATCGTCCGGCGGATCTCCTGCTCGTCACGTCCCTGCTCTTCCTGCTCGCGGACGACCTCCATCACCTGCTCGGTGAGATACGCCGTCGCGCTCGTCAGGAAGTGGGCCGACCCCATCGCGGGGTCGAGAATCTTCAGCTCCTGAACCCGCCCGTAGAACCGGCCGAAGTACGCCTGGTCGCTGGGCTCCAGGCCGTCGGCCTCCAGCTCGGTCTTGATGTCGTCCAGCAGCGGGTCAATCGTCTCCTCGACGATGTACGACACCACGTAGTCGGGCGTGTAGTACGCCCCCGTGGCCTTCCGCTCGCCGTCGTCGTTGACGACGTACAGCTCGCCGGGCTCGACCAGCTCGACGAACTCGGCGGCACTCACCTCCGTCGCGGGCTTCCACACCTGTCCGCCGTCCTCGCTCACGGCGGCGTACTGCTCGTCGGCGATGCGGAACTCGTGTTCCAGCAGCCCCTCGTAGATGCTCCCGAGGTGGCGCGTGTCGAGGTCGGCGTAGTCCGCCAGGACGAACTCGTCGTCGTCGTTCTCGGTCGTCCCGAGCCGGTAGATGACCTCGGCGATGTGTCGATCGGAGACTTCGTTCTCGGCGAGGAACTCGTGGCTGTCCGAATCGAACAGGCCGCCGTTGTACGGCGGGATGCCCAGTGATTCCTCGCCCTCGTCGACGAGCGAGAAGAGGTCGTCGAGCCGCCCCCACATCGACGTCGAGAAGCCGCTGTAGTCCTCGAAGGTATCGCCGGATTGGATGTCCTCGTGGATTTCCTGGCGGAGCTGGTCGAGGCTGAAGTTCTCCTCGTACTCAGCTTCGGCGCTGGGGTCGTCTGGATGGATGAGCCCCCGGGACTCGGCGTAGAGGACGAACATCAACCGGTAGAGCAAGACCAGCGACTGCTCTTTCAGCTCCGCCCGTGCCTCGGCGTCGTCGGGGTCGATATCCAGGTCGTTCGTGTGGATGAACCCCTCGCCCAACACTCGTAGCGCCGTGAAGACGTTGTCCTGCAGGTCCTCGCCCAGTTCTTGGGCAGCAGTCTCGGACTCGTTCCAGACCTGATCGAGGAACGAGGTCCCGGCCGTCTCACGGAACGCCTGGGGACGGAAGAAGGCGTAGAAGTACTTGAACCGCTCCAGGTCGTCGGCCTCCAGCAATTCCGGCAGATCGACCTCGTAGTAGATCTCGGTGGCGTAGTCCTTCGTCCCGTAGAGCCGCCACTTCCGGCCGTCCGTGAGAACGCCCCATCGTAGCTGTTCGGGCGTGTGTTCGAGGTAGTACTTGATCTGGTGGGAAGCGTCACGATACGACCGATGTTCGTCGAATTTCTTGGTGAAGTCCGCGTCCCACTGTTTGGCCTCCAGCACGGCCGCCGCCTTCCCGTACATGGCCTCCGAATTGCCGTCGAGGGCCTGTTTAGCCGCCTCCCGGCGTACCGACACAGAGTCAAAGAGGAGCCGGTCGTTGTACCCGCCGCCACCGGGCACCGTCGTCTCCGACTGGGTCCCGAACCCGAGGATATCGAGCACCTCGTCGATCCACGAGTCGAGCAGTTCGTCTTCCTTGTAACCGGGTACGAGCTCGCCCTCCAGCTCCCAGAGTTGCTGCAGTTCCTCGTAGGCCGCATGGGCCTCCTCGTCACACTCCCACTCTTCGAGGTCATCAATCCGTTCATCGAGATAGTAGCCTGAGAAGAGACTCGAATTGCGGTAGGGCGTCGAGCCGAGTGTCGCCTGACTCATAATGAATACTCTAGACGGTAGCAGGTACGCTAAAGAACCTAGGGGATAGCTCGACGATACTACTGCATCACCCGCCTCAGATGAGTATGACATGCGAGTCAATGAGGGAGTTTTAGGTGTACGAGTCCCTGCACCGAAACAGACGTTCACGCGAGATGGGGGCTGACGCCCGCCAGCACACTCTCTCAGCCGAACAACCCCTGGAGAGTCGTCGCTGTCACTCGTGAGCGTCGACCCAGTGTGCGCCGCAACCCGCCAAGATCGCCGGCGCACACCAGAGACACCCATC
>NZ_JAMQOR010000012.1:0-24705 GCF_031624555.1 Haloarcula sp. S1AR25-4
GGATATCAGCACCAGTCGGAAAAGTCAAAATCACGAGGGGAACAGCGACAAGCGACCACCCGACTGGATCCAACTGTGGAACCGGATTCGACGAGAGATAGGCTACGATTCCAAATACGACAATGGGGGTATAGAGGAGGGTCGGTGCGATCGAACCGAGTCGGATAGCGACCGTCGGAGCAGACGGGGCGTAAACGGCGTCGACGTAAGGGCCACGTCGATTGACACCGAACGAGACTGATTCCGCATAGAGCCTGTGGACGGCGTAGTGTGCGGACTCGTGGAGGATCCACGCTACACCACACGCGAGTAGGTAGACGCCGAATATCAGAACCGTCTCATGGAACATTGGAATTCTCGCCGAACGGTTCGAGATGGGAGCACATCGCAGTTAAGCCTGAAGGGTAGCCGTGGTCAGCGAGCTTAACCAACAACCTTTGTGATCAACGGAGTCTGTTGGTTAACAGAGTGAGACAGTCGATACCGTTGCCGTTCCTCATTCGATCTCGATGACCTCCCCCTGGCCTTCGTGGAGTCGCTCGCGGATTTCAGTCAACACCTCCTGCCCTTCCTCGTACAGCTCACTCCCTTCATCAAGTGAAACCCCATCCGCGTCGAGTTGATCGATAATCTCTTCGATGCGGTTCATCCGACTCCTGATATCCGAGTCTTTCGCCATCGCTTAGATCACCCCCAGCCAAAGTGCGGTGATGAGCAGCAACAGCACCAGCAGCACGGCGATTGCAACTTTGTAGTAAACCGGCGACAGACCCTCAGGCGCGGTCGCCTCTTCGACTGCCTCGGCCAATTCCTGTTCGTGTTCGTGCTCCTGTTCAAAGGTCTCGTACGCGGCCTCAAGCTGTTGCTCAAGCGGGTCAATATCGCTAGCAAGGAATTCATTCCGAGACTTCGCGATGTATTCGCCGGCCGCTGTCGGTGTGATCGCGGCCATATCCGCTACCCGATCCGCGATTAGCCGGTCGTCAGTATGGCCAATTGCCGTGACGATCGGGGTGTTCGCGGTGAAGATCGCTTCTGCGACCCGCTCGGTGTTGAACGCCTGAAGGTTCGAATCGCTCCCACCGCCGCGGCCGACGATAATTGAATCGACGTCCTCGGAGCGGTCCAGATGGTGAATCCCGTTCGCGATAGACGTCGGCGCGTTCGACCCCTGGACGGTTGCGTCCTTCACCAGGATGTCGACGGTGGGGTCCTGTCCGTGGATCGCGTTCTGGATGTCGTACCGGGCGTCTCCTCGAAGGGACGTGACGACGCCGACCCGCTCCGGGAAGGCCGGCGGCTGTTGTTTCTGCTCGTCGTCGAACCAGCCACGCTCTTCGAGTTCGCTTCGCAGTCGCTCGACGGCAGCCGCCTGGTCGCCCTCGCCGACGACGATCACCTCCCACGGTTTGAGGTCGATTTTCCCACCCTCAGTCCAGTAGTCGATATCGCCTTCGAGGATGACCTCAGTTCCGTCCTCGAGGTCAGCATCCATCTTCCGATAGCGATTAGCCCAGATCATACAGGGAAGTTCGGCGTCGCCGTCAGTGAGGGTGAAATAGAGTGCAGTACTGTTCTGATGGAGATCCGTGACCTCGCCGATACAGCGGACACCGTCGAGGGCAGGCGCATCCTCCACGACCGTCGCAATCCGGTCGTTCAGCTGTGACACACTGAGAACTTCTCCCGCCACAGGTTCGACCGCCTGCCGTTCTGTATTCGGTGCGTCCGCCATACACGTCTACTAAATTCAGAACAGAGTCCTCAAAAAGGTATCTTCGATTGACGAGTTCACTCGCGAAAGCCGACTATTACAGGTCGCGAGGCTGGACCGTCTTCCGGTCGTTCGATTCGGCACGCTCTGCGGCATCGTCGAGCAGTTCGGCGACCTCCGTGTTGAGGGCGTCGTAGAAATCCGCCGAGACGTTGTGGTCCGAGAGCGCGTCCTTCACGGCTGCTTTGACGATTAGGTCAGACATTCCATCGCGAATTTCTCGTGATTATAATATAAAGGTTCCAACTCTGGGTTTGTCATTCTGAGTGTCGGTGAGTAACACAACAGGAAGATACGGAAAATCAATGCGCCAGTGTTGACCGTGGCGATAACCGGACCCATCTCAGATTTACGTCCACAGCTGTCGACAAGACGAATCATTCCGTGGCAAATTATAAACTTAGTCCCGTCTAATTTCGCTCTAATGCTGAGCGCCATCATGGAGGACTATCTCAAAGCGATCTATTACCTCCAGGGCGAAACGGATGAACGGGTGCGGACCTCGACGCTCGCTGAGCATATGGGCGTAGAACAACCGTCAGTCACCAGTATGGTGAAAAAATTGGCCAAGCGCGATTTTGTCCATTACGAACCCTACAAGGGCGTTGTACTCACAGACACTGGAATTCCTGTCGCGCTCGAAATCATTCGGCATCATCGGCTATTAGAACGATACCTGACGGAGCGCCTCGAGTACGATTGGGCTGAGGTACACGACGAAGCAGATCGCCTCGAACACCATATCAGTAATCAATTTGCCGACAGAATTGCAGAGCAGTTAGGGAATCCGGCAGTTGACCCGCATGGCGACCCGATTCCCACAGCGGATCTGGACGTTTCACCGCCACAATCGGGTGAAACCCTCGCTGATCAGCAGGTCGGCGACAAGGTTCGAATCGAACGGGTGCCAGACAATGATCCAGATCTACTCCGGTACCTGTCTGAACACGGGATTACCCCAACAACTGTAGTCGAAATTGTTGAGACCACCTCATTTGGGATGGTGACGCTTGATCCAGATGGCACCGACGAACGAGTTGCACTCCCAGAGGAAGTGGCCCGATCCATAACCGCTCAAACGCTCACTGGAGCCTCAAACTAAACTGATGTGTCTCCAGTAGCGAGTCTATTAGTTTAGCCTCAATCTAAGTTTAGATGAGTCTAATTTATATATTGGGTGGTGCAATGGACGTGTATGGGTATGCGTAGGCTTGACCAGCGGAGGAGATCATGCCATCGATAGATTACAATAGCGCAGCAGATGTCACAGAACGCCTCGAACAGCGACTGGTCGAATCACTCACTGGTGAAACGAGTGTCAGTCGCCGCACAGTGCTCGGTGGTCTCGGTGTTGCCGGGAGTGCAGCCGTCGGACTCGGGAGCTCCCGGGCAAGTGCCGCCTCCGATCACGACGATGAAGACGAACACGGTAACTTCGGTGCGGTGGGTGAATACCGAGATTTGGATTTCGACCCGCACGAGTTCCTCACCGCGTTCAATACCGGAAACAGTGGCCAGGATAACGTTCCCCAGCAGGTCTACGAAGAGGATGGCCGGACCGTGCGGGAGTTCGAGTTCACCGCCGTCGACACCACGATAGCAATCGCGCCAGGCGTCGAGTTCCAGGCATGGGCATACAACGGCCAAGTGCCGGGTCCGACGATCCGTGCCGTCGAGGGCGACCTGATCCGCGTCAAATTCACGAACCTAGGGCGGCACGCGCACACGATTCATCCACACCTGAAGAACCTCAACCCGCGAATGGATGGGATTCCCCAGAATGGACCGGGCGTCCTCGATACGGGTGAGTCGTTCACCTACGAGTGGATCGCCCAGCCCGCCGGTACGCACTTCTATCACTGCCACTCGCTCCCCCTGAAAGAGCACATCCACCGCGGACTCTACGGCACGATCATCGTCGATCCGGACCCCGAACGCGTCAGGGAGAACCCACGCGAGTACGTCAACTATCACGGGCCGATTACCGACGACTTCCGAGAGCAGCTCGTCGAAGAGGCGAAGAGCAGGAATCACGAGTACGCCGAAAACGACGCCGTCAACGAGATGGTAATGGTGATGAACTCGTTCGATACCAACTTCGACGGCGGTAACGAGGTCTATGCGGCGAACACGCGGGCGTTCGGATACGGCGTCGGTGATACCGACGGCGAGGGCAACTGGACGGCGGGCGAGACGAAACGCCCCATCCAGATCGACAAGAACCAACGCCAGCGTGTGTACCTCTCCAATGCAACGGAGTTCGACCTCATCAACTCGTTCCACACGCATTCGCAGTTCTTCGACTACTACGACCACGGGACGACGCTGACGCCGACGAATAAGACTGTGGACACGATTATGCAATGTCAGGCGCAGCGCGGCATCATCGAGATTGACTACTCGGACCACGAGCCCGGGCTGTACATGTTCCACGCCCACCAGTCTGAGTTCGCCGAACTCGGCTGGATGAGCTTCTTCGAGGTGGTCTAACATGGCGGATCAGACACGAGACACGACGACGGACGGTGGTGTAGCGGCTGACGAAGAGATCACACAACCGCTCGGGCTTCCGCGATGGGTCAGCGCGTTACTCCCGATCGTGTTGCTCGTACTCGTCTTAGGCGTGTTTGCGTTCACGTCCCCGCTCGCCGGTGTTCAGAGCGGCACACCGCTTCCCGACGTGACGATCACGCACACGACGCTTCCGAGCGACGAAACGGTCGTCCTGCACGTGACGAACAACGGACCCGAATCTGTGACGATATCACAGGTCCTCGTCGATGAGGCCTACTGGGATTTCCGAGTCGAAGGAGCCGGTGGTGACCAAACACTCGCCCCGATGGAAAGCGCACAGATCGTGATTCCGTATCATTGGAATCCAGGGTGGGATCTCGAAGTCGCTCTCGTGCTCTCCGATGGAGCGACGTTCCACAATACGATCGTCGCTCCGAGTCAGTCGCCTGGGTTTAGCCTCAGTCTGCTCGGGACGCTTGCGGTCATTGGGCTATTCGTCGGCGTGATTCCGGTCGCCTTAGGGATGCTCTGGTTCCCTTACATCAAGACGATGAGCGATCGGTGGCTGCACGCCGTGCTCTTGTTTGCGGCCGGCGTGCTGGGTTTCTTGGCGTTTGACGCCGGGTTCGAAGCGTTCGAACTCGCCGAACGAGTTCCGGGCGCGTACGAGGGCAACCTCTTGGTCGTCTTCGGGATATTCGGCGCACTCCTCCTCGTCCAGGCGATCAGTGCGTGGCGTGAGGGCAGGGTCGCCGCTGGTGATAACCGGGCAAGCAGCGGTCTCTGGATCGCCTATCTGGTCGCGGTCGGGATCGGCCTGCACAACCTCGCCGAGGGGCTGGCAATCGGGAGTTCGTTCGCACTCGGACGGGTGTCACTCGGTGCGTTCCTCGTGATCGGGTTCATGCTCCACAACGTGACGGAGGGTCCGGCTGTCGTCGCGCCGGTCGCCCGCGGAGAACGTCCGGCTCTCAAGCACTTCGCAGCGCTCGGCGTCATCGCCGGCGCACCGGTCATCCTCGGTGGCTGGATCGGCAGTCTCGCATACTCGCCGACGATTGGCGCCTTCTTCCTCGCGATCGGCGTTGGCGCGATCCTACAGGTCGACTGGGAGATCGCGCGAATGGTTCGTGATGCCGGCGGTCGCGTGGCGAGTGCGACGAACCTACTCGCATTCCTGCTCGGCCTCGCTATCATGTACGTGACTGACCTCTTCGTGGCGCTCTAATAGGAAAACACTCGTTTTCATTACAATGGTCTCGAAGTTCTACAATCGACGATCGATATTGCGGCTCAGCACCGCGACCGTAGCGACTCTCAGCACCGCCGGGTGTCTAGGTGGACAGTCATCGTCGGCCCAGACCGTCACGATGCCCGGCGACCTCAGATTTGAGCCGAAGACCGCGACGATCGAACCTGGTGAGACGGTTACGTGGACGAACGAGAGTGACATCGATCACACGGTCACGGCGTATGAAGACGAGATTCCAGACGAGGCCACGTACTTCGCAAGTGGTGGCTTCGAGTCAGAACGTACTGCGAGGAATCGGGTCACCGAGGGACTCATCGCTTCGGGTGAGAATTACGAGCATACGTTCGAGGAACCAGGCACGTACGGGTACTTTTGTATCCCACATGAGGGGTCTGGAATGGTCGGGACAGTTCGAGTAAAGTAATCGAACGATCAAGTTCTCGTTCCGGCGAAACACATCCGAAAAACTCGTTACGATTCCTCCGCCAGTAGATTATCGACGAGGCGAGTGAACCGGTCGATCATCCGATCGGACAGCGAGGGTGTAATCTCTTCGAGGAGACGAGCAGTCTCAGTGGGCTTGGCGGGGACCAGCGTCACGTGATTATTGGCATCTCGGTGTTTTTCGATGAGATTCTGCTCCGTCAAATGATTCAAGTGCCACTCGAGGGTCCCCCGAGCAATCCCGAGAGACTCTGTGACAGCGCCCGGTCTGGATGGCCCCTGTTCGAGAACACTGAATAAAATGTCGCGTGCCGTTTCCCGGCGAAGGACAGCGATCGCTCCCCGTTCCCACGCGTCATATTCAGGTGTGTAATAGTGAGTCCGGCCATAGAGGGGTAGTTCGACTACACTTCCCTGAGCCTGGAGTTTCTTGAGGTGGTACTGTACCTGTCCTGGTGCGAGGTCGAGTCTACGCGTGAGTGCGTTGAAGTGTTCTTCAGGGTGGGTGGCAATATACTCGTGAATCCGGTCACGTTGGTGTGTCATGTATCCAAATTGGTCTGGTTCGAAATAGTTCGAGAGTAATAGACCGCAGCAATGACGAGCGCAACAAGAATAATATCAAGTCCGTGTTCGAGAAGGTGATGCTCGGCTTGTGAAAACAGGCCGACGATGGTGATCCCCGCAACTGCAGAGCGTCCAAAAAGGGCAGCTAGCGCAGCGACGACTAACAGATATGGGCGGGATTGGCGCTGAACGAACGCGCCGATCGCAAGTCCCAGAAGCACCGCTGTACCAGCAGCTGCGATGGTGATCACCACGAGCAACGGAAGGGACCACGGATCGATGAACCCACTATGAAGTGGGACAAATCCCGCCATGTGGTCTGAATTTGAAACGCAGTTACCTGAGAACGTCGATTCGAATTATCCCCGGATGTTAGAATTGTAGAGTGTGGTTGGTGGTTTCAAACATCTTCAGTGGAAGCAGTCTCAGGTATGAACCCATTGACTCACTTTTTTGTCTTTCACCATCACGATGTACACATATGCCCTCGTTCTCAGATCGCGCGCTGCTGACGGCAGTCGTCGCGGACGTCACGCTGATTCTCGGGTACGCCATCAGTGCGGTTCATCCTGACCGTCGAGTGTGGCCCATCGGCGACAACTCGTGGCGGTGGTGGTTCAATTGGTCAGCGCTCTCCGTCGTGTTCGCTGGGTTTCCTGTGCTGGCCGCGCTCGATCGGGATTCATTCATTTCCACCGAACGCTGGAGCAAACTCGCAGGTAGCGGTATCGCCGCACTCGGGATGGGATTTGCCCTCTCCGCCCTCTTCGAACTCGGGTGGATGGAAAGCAGTGGAAGAGAAGGGGAACTTCGGACGGACGGTATCTACCAGTACACGCGCAACCCACAGAGCGTGGGATTCATTACGTTCATCATCGGCGCGATCATTGCAGTGAACTCCCGGAAACTGGCTGTACACGGCATCTTGACCATCCTGGTGTACGCACTGTTCCCGTTTGCCGAGGAACCGTGGCTGCGAGAGCAGTATGGCCAGGAATACGATGAATACCGCAAGCGGACCCCCCGATTTATCGGGTGG
Organism: Haloarcula sp. S1AR25-4; assembly: GCF_031624555.1. Taxonomy (NCBI): domain Archaea; kingdom Methanobacteriati; phylum Methanobacteriota; class Halobacteria; order Halobacteriales; family Haloarculaceae; genus Haloarcula; species Haloarcula sp. S1AR25-4. Next base: position 7,591 of record NZ_JAMQOR010000012.1, read on the forward strand.
AACTTGGTGAAGAAGCTCATCACCAGATAGTCTGCTACCGACCTTGAGCGGGGATTCAAGAACTCTACCAGAACCGGCTTTTCCGTTGACTTCCTAACTGCCGTCAATGACTGATGAGAGAGGTGTCCCTCGCAGAGAATTCCTCAAGTCAGCCGTCGCTATCGGAGGCGCAGCGGCATTTAGTGCCTGTCTAGGCCGTGAAGAGGTCGATGTCCCGACAGGCCCGGATGATCTCTCGTCGTATCCACAACGTCAACACGCTTGGAATGAGGTCCTCCCACGGGACGACCATGGGAACGTCATCGCTCCGAGCCATCGTTTGCTTCTCTATTTGAATTACCGACGAGACGGGCAACCGAACGAAGACGACCGCGACCAAGTTGAAACAGCTCTCCGTGGCATCGAACACGCCTACGAGCGAAGTGGAATCGGGTTATTGCTCACGGTGAGTTATTCTCCGGCATACTTCGACCGATTCGACGAATCGCTTTCCGAAGGCGTTGACCTCCCCGATCCGGAAGCACTTGCTCCGTTCGAGGATCCCGAGTTCGATACGCCCGATGCAGTCGTCCATCTTGCAAGTAACACGGCACAGGTGGTTCTCGGTGCCGAAGAAGCCCTCAAAGGGAACAAATCGACGCTCAACGGTGTCGATCAGCCTGACGTTGCACTGACGGATGTTTTCTCACTCACCGACCGGCGGACGGGCTTTATTGGGGACGGGTTGCCGGCGAAGAATGCAGGTGACGCTGAGAGTGTTCCAGCCGACAAAGTCCCGGATGACGCCCCCCTCTTCATGGGATTCAAATCGGGCTTCAAAAAGAACCAGGCCAGTGAAGATCGCGTGACGATCCAGTCGGGGCCGTTCGCCGATGGCACGACTCAGCACATCTCCAAGCTCCAACTCAACCTCAACCAGTGGTACAACCAGGACGACCGCTGGCAGCGTGAGGCGAAGATGTTCTGTCCGTACCACGCCGAGAACGACGTCATCGAGGGCGCTGGAGACAATCTCGGAAACAGCAGCAAAATCGACGACTGTAAGCCAACGGATGAGACGGCCCGCGAGATGGGCGTCGTCGGTCACTCCCAGAAATCTGCCCGCGCTCGTGACGACGAGGACTCACCGCTCATTCTTCGACGTGACTTCGATTCTACCGACGGTGGGACCGCCAGCCTCCACTTCCTTGCGCTCCAGCGACGGATCACCGACTTCGTCGACACGAGAGAAGCGATGAATGGCACTGACGTCACCGAGCAGTCGGCCGTCGGTCAGCGAAACAACAACGGCATCCTACAGTACATCCGTTCTGAGCGTCGCGGTAACTTCCTCGTCCCGCCGCGGTCGTTGCGCGCGCTGCCACCTGCCCAGCCGGCTAGGGACGCACAGGAGGTGACGCATGAATCGTCGTGACGTGCTTCGGGCGGTCGGGGGCACGTCACTCGTGGGGCTCGCGGGGTGTGCCGGCCTGTTCGAGACGCGATCAGCACGGGCACCACCGCTCCCCGAGAACCGGCCGGACGCAGTCTACTATCCGACCCACTATGAGGGCATGAAAATGCCCGGGATGAAGGAACAGGGCGGGTACAGGTGTGCGCTCACGTACTCGTATGCGCACCGGTTCTGGCTGATGAAGCCGAATGGGATCACGAAGGTCGAGATTCAACCCGAGGATTCGATCCACCTGATGCCAGTCGTTTGGGAGACACAGACGGGAATCATCCCACCCGATATCAATCCACAGCTCACGATTACACAGAGCAGGGATTCGATTGATCAGTTCGCGCCGTGGCCGATGCTCTCTCAGCCAATGGGGTTTCACTTCGGCGATAACGCACAGCTCCAGAGTGACGGCACGTACACTGTCGAGGTGAGCATCGGCGGGCCGTCGACGCGACGGACTGGGTCGCTGGCCGAGAATCAGGGGAACGCATCGTTCACGTTCGAGTTCGAGTTCAGCGAATCGACGCTCAACGAGATCTCGTACACGGACATCCCCGACGACAGGGAGGGCACGAAGGGTGCTGTCGACCTGATGGACATGGAGATGTTACCGAACTCGCAAGTGCCGACACCGAACGCGCTCCCTGGGGACGTTCGTGGTTCGGGGATGAGTGGGGATGCGAAGTTCGTGGTTACGATCCTCGAAGACGCGTCACGTTTCGGTGGGGACGAGGAGCAGAGGTATCTCGCTGTTTCTCCGCGCACACCCTACAATCGAACGATGCTGCCGATGATGTCGCTTTCGGGAACACTGCACCGTGATGGGACGTCAGTGTTCGACGGAATTCTACAGGCAACCATCGATCCAGAACTCCGCTATCACTACGGGACAACGGTTGCGGACGTACAGACGGGAGATGAGCTGACGATCACAGTCGATTCGCCCCCACAAACGGCTCGCCATGAAGGATACGAGACAGCCTTCGTTGATATGCCAGATGTGAAGGTGACGTTGTAGTTTCAAAGGTGTCTTTAGAAATCCAATCGAAGCCAAACCTATGGAAGAGAAGCACCTCCTACTGGCGACGTTACTTGGCGTTGTCTCACTCCTGGTACTCACCGGATTCGTTGTTCGCTTGGCGTAGACAGTCACAGAATGGCCGAGACGGGCAGTTACAGAAACCCCCAGTTGACGACAGCGAGGTCGACTCAATGAATCTACCAAACATAGTATCTCAGAGGAGAATATGAATCGGAGAACGTTTCTCAAACAGGGGACTGCTCTCTCGGGTGGCCTGGTACTGTCTGGTTGCCTGGGGCGGCTCGGATTCGAGACGCAGTCTGCATGGCGTGATCCACCACTCGTGGAGGATCGACCTGACGCCGTCTACTATCCTGCCATCATCGAAGGGATGGGAATGTACGGAACGACGACGGCCGGCGATCTCGGATTTGCACTGATGCATTCCTTCCCGCACCGTTTCTGGAACCTCACTGGTTCACGAAAGACAAAAGTCATCGTTCAGTCGGATGATTCGGTGCATCTGATGGCGAGTGTCTGGGACACCGAGACGGAGACGATCCTTCCGGTCGACGTCTCTGTCGAAATCAGTAACAGCGACGGTCGAGTGTCCTCAACCAACCTCTGGCCGATGATTTCGCCGAATATGGGGTTCCATTACGGCGACAATATTGCGCTGCCGGGGGAAGGGAAGTACGATGTGACGCTCCAGGTCGGCCCGTTGCAGACCGCTCGTACGAGTCCATTCGATGGGCGATTTACAGAGGGGCAGGCTGCCACGATGCAGTTCACGTTCGATACGGCCGAGACGTACAATTTGGAGATTCGCCGGTTGGGAGAAAAAGCGGGCATTCGTGGGACAGTCGATCTGATGGAAATGGAAATGATCCCTGAACCGGTCGTACCGACAAAATCCGAGCTTCCTGGTCGACTTCTCCACGAAGGGAAATCCGGTGACGCGACGATACTCGTTGCTCTCGTTGACGGTGACCATCGGTTTAGCGATAGTGACGGTCCCTTCCTGATCGTCTCTCCTCGAACACCTTACAATCGCGTGATGCTCCCAAGGATGGCTCTTTCAGCAACACTCAATCGAGGAGGGGACGCAATCGCACAAGGGACACTCCAAGCGTCCCTCGATCCCGACCTCGGGAGTTTCTATGGGATGGGTCTCGATGAACTTGAGACGGACGATACGGTCAGAATCACCGTCGAGACACCACCTCAACTGGCGCGGCACGATGGCTACGAAACCGCGTTCCTCGATATGGAGCCGATTGAGTTCACTGTCGAGTGATCCCCCCCCTAGTCAAGCTCCGACCCTAGCGATCCGTTGACCTCTCGAATCCACCAGAATCAGGGTAGATAAGGGGGCGTCGCTCCGGGAAGTGAGAGAATCCAGAGGCTAATGACGGTGTAACCGATCATCACAACAATGAACGGGTACTGGCTCCGGATTGCGACGAGACGACTCGAGAAGAGTTCGTAGGCGGTCGCGTGCGCTGCCCAGATAGCGAGGAGATGCCCGACGAGCACGTAGGCGATACTCAAGCCCTCGAACCATCCAGGTGGAGACAATGTCAGAGGGTTCGCTGGGGGCGACAGTGGGGAGACAATCGCCATCCCTAGGGCCGGACTGAGGGATACGGCCAGTCCGGTGTAGTGAGCGAGGTGATATCCCGCTGCGATGGCCAATAGCGAGGGTGCAAACCGAAAGGCGATACGTTTCGCTGTGATGTATGTTCCAGTCCGTCGCCGAGAGACTACGCCCGCATACCAATACGCGCCGAAGAACACGACGTAACCACTGACGAAAAGGAGCGTATAGATGAGGATCGCACGAATTTGTACGGCTCCCACTCCGATATTTGAGAGGCTGACGAGTGTCTCGATAGTTGCTGCGCCCGTCTGCGTCGTGATGAAGCCGCTGTACGTGAGCTCCCAGATTAGCGCAATGACGAACGCGACATCGGAGGTGTCCGTGATGAAGTCTGAATCAGTCAGGTCGCTACCGGGCAGTTTTACGGCGAGCTTCCCATCCCGCCGTTTTACAGGGGCGACAGCCCCAAAGAATCGGAACAGGACAGATAACGGATCTGCGTTCTTGAACCATGCGTTGGGACCGACGAGTACTGCGCCTGCGATTGTGACGACACTGTAGCCGAGGATCGCAATCGAAAGAACTGACGGGATCGTGCTGACAGGGAAAATCACCTCAACCCACACGAGAAGTAATAGGCCACCAACAGCTGGCCATCGGGCTAATCCTTCTGGATACGTCCGGAATCCAGTTGGAAGGAGCGAGACGATTCCTCGCCAGGGGTTCAGCACTGGCCAAAGATTGCCTCCGAGATACGTGAGCATCGGCAAGCCTGCACGAACGACGACGAACGTGACGAGGATGGTGAAGCTCGCTGTCGGGAGTTGTGGGCCCGTCACTCCGAGGTACACTGCCAGTCCGAGGACGACGATCCCGAGTCCACGTCCGATCCACACAACGGGTGTTCGCCAGTCGTCAATTGTTGGGCCAGGAACCGACCAGCTGTGGAGATAACGGATAAACGCCCGATCAGTGACGAAACTCGCAAGCAGGGCGGAGGCTCCGATTGTGGCACCTCCGGTGGCAAGGTACAGCCATCGGGGAATGGCTAGGGTATCTCGTGGCTGCTTCGAGAGCGTCATTCCGTTCCCGGCAGCGACTGTTTCGGTAAACAGCGTCAGTATCGAGACCCAGGTTACAAACTGCACGAAGAGTCTGAGCTTCGTGTTCGAGACGACCCAATGACGAAGCCTCGACCCTGGACCTGACTTTATGTGTTCCTCTTCGCTTGCCCCGGTGTTCGTATCTGAGTCACGCGACGATAGCATATAGCATCAAGAAACCGAAGTACAGGAGCACGAGCGCTCCAAGCGCTTTCAGACGGAGTGTGCGTAACTCGTCTTCTTCGTCCGCTCGAGCAGAGAGGAATGCGTCCTCCTCGTCGTCATCAAGTCGCTGAGGATGTTCTAAGCCTTTGTGGAGAACGAGACGGTCGGTCGTGGGAAATGGATGCCCACAGTAATCACACCTACCCGCAGGTGAGCCACTCCGTGGAATCATAGTGCCTTCGTATGACATAGGCTCGATAGCTGTTACTCGGCCGTAGGCCAGTCAGCGTTGAAACGGTTCTGGTTCAATATTTGAAGAGCCCCTCTGCTCAGGAGAGTGTTCCCCATACCACGGGAGTACTAACTGACCGCTGGAATTCTGGTATATTCTATTAAAAATTCGGGGAGTGATAGCAGCCGATTTATTATATCTCGATCCTCAAATCAGGATGATGAGCGATTCATCAGACTCGGACTCAACCTTCACAGGAGCGAGTCCATGGCCACTCTTTGTCGCTATTGGATTTGCTCTCTCGGAGGTCGGTGTCGTCCTCGGGCTTCGGCCTGTCTCTGTTGCGGGACTGCTGTTGTTCGTCGGATCTGTTGCTGGCATTCTCACAGAGGCGGAGTATATCGCTGAACCAGCGAAAGCAGCAGGTGTTCAAGGACTCATCCTTGTCGGTCTCGGTATCTTGCTGATCACACAGAACCAGAACGGGACGACAATCCGCGGTCAATCGATTGCGATCGCTGGCATCCTGTGTCTCGTTGGTGCACTTGTCTGGGTAGGCTTCGTTCGGAGGAGGACCCGCGCCACGGTATCGACAACGGAGACGTCGGAAACAACATCTGATTGAGCGACCGTACGACAGTAGAATTCGATACCAGGGGACGATAATGGGTACGATGAGTACCAGTGGTGATGTGGTCAGCGCCGGTCTCATCGTCTTTGGAGTCCGTAAGCTCCTCCTCGGGATCAAACACGGCGAGTATCGAGCAATCCGGACTTAGGTCCGGGGAATGGGACGAATTGACGGTTGAGTTAATAACTCAGACTAGATATTTTATTAGAGCCTGCCATAATAAGGGCTTTTAGTAGCAGCCGATTTAATAAGTCTGTAGTAGCTAGCAGTACGTAATGACCTCATCTAACGAGGAATCCCACGACGGAAGTGGTGAACCACCGGATCACACCCACGACCACGGAGAGGATTCTCGCGAGCAGGGTCATACACATGACCACGATCACGAGGATCACGAGCACATCCAGCACACAGGACAAGATGGTGATGACGTTACCCCATCGATAGACCAGGGAGACGTTGCACAATTCTCCGTCCCGGAGATGGATTGCCCGTCCTGTGCAGGAAAGGTCGAAAACAGCGTCGAAAAACTGGACGGAATCCGGAGCGTCGACCCGCAAGTGACAACAGGGACGTTGACCGTCTCGTACGACGGCGAGCAAACGAGTGCCACCGCGATCGAAGATCGGGTTGAAAAGGCCGGATACACCGTGGAGAACACCGGCGAGGTCACCTCGAAATTCACGGTTCCGGAGATGGATTGTCCGTCGTGTGCGGGCAAAATCGAAAACGCTCTCGACAGAGTCGGTGGGGTGACCACTTATGAGACGCAGCCGACGACCGGAACCGTCGTTGTCACGTACGATTCGTCGAGGGCTGGGGAAGCTGACGTCATCGACGCGATCGAAAGCGCTGGGTACGAGGTCACGGACACGACAGGCGACGAATCGGGGCGTCAGGACGCGGGCGGAGGGCGCGAGAGTATCTGGACGAGTTCGCGCGCACTCAAGACGTGGGTGAGCGGTGGATTCGTCGCCCTCGGCTTACTCTTCGAGTTCTTCCTGACCGGACAGAATATACAGATCGCAGGCCTTCTCGGTACTGAGCTGCTGGTCGCCGACGTACTGTTTCTGATTGCAGTGGCTACCGGCGGCCAAGAGATCCTTCGCAACGGCTACTACTCGGCGCGAAATCTGAACCTCGATATCGACTTCCTGATGTCGGTGGCTATCCTCGGCGCACTCGTTGCGAGTCTTGTCTTCGGTGAGGCACTCTACTTCGAGGCCGCCACCCTTGCGTTCCTGTTCAGCATCGCGGAATTGCTGGAGCGGTACTCGATGGACCGTGCCCGAAACTCCCTCCGCGAGCTAATGGATCTCTCACCGGATGAAGCGACCGTCAAGCGGAACGGGAGCACGGAGACGATTCCCGTCGACGAGGTCGCCGTTGGTGACATCGTCGTCGTCAAGCCAGGGGAGAAAATCCCGATGGACGGAAGCGTCGTCGACGGTGAAAGCGCCGTCAACCAGGCACCGATCACGGGTGAAAGCGTCCCTGTCGACAAGACGACGGGCGACGAGGTGTACGCCGGCACCATCAACGAGGAGGGGTATCTCGAGGTGGAGGTCACCTCCGAGGCCGGTAATAACACGCTCTCCCGCATCGTGGAGATGGTCGAAGATGCACAGTCGAACAAGACAGAGCGCGAGCAGTTCGTCGAGCGCTTCTCGACGTACTACACGCCAGTAGTCGTCGCCTTCGCCATCCTGACGACGGTAGCAAGCCCGTACATCCTCGGCACAACCTGGTCCACGGCCGTCGTCTACGGACTGACGCTGCTGGTGTTGGCCTGTCCCTGTGCGTTCGTCATCTCGACGCCCGTCTCGGTGGTGTCGGGAATTACGAGCGCCGCGAAGAACGGCGTCCTGATCAAGGGCGGCAATCACCTCGAAGCGATGGGAGCCGTCGACGTCGTCGCGTTCGACAAGACGGGAACCCTCACCAAAGGTGAACTCACCGTCACCGACGTCGTTCCCTTGAACGGGAACTCGGAGGAGGACGTGCTCCGGTGTGCACGCGGGCTCGAGCAACGGAGTGAACACCCCATCGGCGAGGCAATCGTCGCCGAAGCCGGCAGCGCAGGGGTCGCCGAGCGCGAGGTCGATGACTTCGAGAGCATCACCGGAAAGGGTGTTCGTGCCGATCTCGACGGGACTCCTCACTTCGCAGGCAAACCGGGCCTGTTTGAGGAGTTAGAGTTCGACCTTTCGCACGTTCACGCGACGACCGACGGTGGCGTCGTGACACAGACAGCCCGGCAGATGTGTGACCGGAACAACTGTCTCGATCTCCTCGAAGAGACCGTCCCCGAACTCCAGGCTGAAGGGAAGACTGTCGTCCTCGTTGGGACCGAAGACGAGCTCGAGGGCGTCATCGCGGTCGCCGACGAGATCCGCCCGGAGGCAAAGCGAACGGTCACGCGACTCAAGCAACTCGGCGTCTCGCGAACAGTAATGCTGACGGGGGACAACGAGCGGACTGCCCGCGCGATCGCCGAGCAGGTCGGCGTCGACGAGTACCAGGCCGAATTACTCCCCGAGGACAAGGTGACGGCGATCGAGGAGCTCGTCGAGGAGTACGACGGCGTTGCGATGGTCGGAGACGGGATCAATGACGCACCGGCGCTCGCCACCGCCACAGTCGGCGTGGCGATGGGGGCTGCCGGGACTGATACCGCATTGGAGACCGCCGACATTGCCTTGATGGGTGACGACCTCGCAAAGCTCCCGTACCTCTACGAACTCGCCAACGATGCGAACGGGGTCATCCGACAGAACATCTGGTCGAGTCTCGCTGTCAAAGCCGGGCTGGCAGTCGCAGTTCCATTCGGATACGTCCCGATCTGGCTCGCCGTCCTCGCCGGCGACGCTGGAATGACGACGGCCGTCACCGGGAACGCGATGCGACTCTCTCGAATCACGCCGGATACAGACACCGAAACCAACGCTTCGGAGGGGTAACATGGGTGCAGAGAACGAGGGGAATGCAACATCCCATACGGAGGCAGATCAGCAAAAATACCCGTTCGGACTCTCGTCTCCGCAATTTGCCGTCCTCGTTGTGCTCGTTGTGCTCGTTGGGCTCATCGGCCCCGGTTTACTGGTATACACCCTCGAACAGGCGAACCTCTCTGCCGTAGCTGATCTCGTGTGGATCGTCGGCTATGGCACAACCATATTTGTCGTTTGGTTCATCTGGCTTCGTCCGCTCGATTTCGGTGGCTCCTCTGCACAGGATACATCGCTCACCGAGGAATCGGAGCGGTCCAAACCAGAAACGGAGGGAGCCGATGGGGAGATTACCTCTTCGGATAGCACTGAATCAACGGCGCAGGATTCGATGGTGACGAGCGAAAACGGGGCCCAGGAATCTACCCAGGAACACCCGGAATCCTCAGATTCGAAATAGAACCCCCTCTAATGTGAACTCATGACTTTTCACGAGCATACCGATGAGGAGACCGCAGAGCATAACCTCCCGTCTAAATCAAGTGGCAGTACGCGCCGGCTTGCGCTCGTCGCGGTCGTCAACTTCCTCGGATTCGTCGTCGAACTGGCTGGTGGACTCCTGTTCGGGTCGGTCGCTCTCATCAGCGACGCCCTCCACATGCTGTTCGATATGCTCGCGTACGCGATGGCGTTCGGGGCGAGCTACACCGCCGAACGGTTCGAAGGCGGCGAGTCGTGGTCGTACGGTCTCCATCGACTGGAGCCGGTTGCGGCCTTCCTGAACGGCGTCTTGCTCCTTCCAATGGTCGGATACATCGTCTGGGAGTCCTACCAGCGGTTCCTCGAGCCAGTGGCGATCAATCCAGAGTTGACGCTGATCATCGCTACGGGTGGCCTGCTGGTAAACATCGGCTCCGTGTACGTGTTACAGGGTGACGAGATGAGTCTCAACGAGCGCGGGGCGTTCTACCACCTGCTCGGTGACGCCGGTGGCTCTGTTGCGGTAATCGTCTCGACCGCCGCTGTCGCAGTGTTCGATCTCCCCATTGCAGACCCTGTGGCGGCCGTACTCATCGGGTTGCTGGTGCTCGCGTCGGCCGGGAACGTCCTCCGGGAAAGCACCTCGATCCTGCTGGAACGGAGTCCGGTGTCGTCCGAAGAACTCCGGGATGAATTGACGACACTCGATGGCGTGGACCAGATTGAGGATCTCCACGTCTGGCAGGTGTGTAGTCAACTCACCGTCGCAACCGTCCGACTGACAGATACGGCGACCACACTTGAGGAGCAACGGAGAATCCAGTCACGGGTTCACGGCTATCTCACGGATCGAGGAATTGACCACGCAACCGTCGAGCTCGTCGGGCGTACCGACCCCGATAGTGACCCTGTCGGTACGACGAATCACTCCCACTAACGATGTCCCACACAGCACCTGATCGAATGTTCGAGGTGTTGGACGAGACGAACGAGAACCTCATCGCGATTCGCGTCGGGAAGGGCACGCGAACAGGCTATCAAGAGCTGTACTCGCTCCTCGTCGAAAAGAGCGACCAGTACGGGCACATCCACGTATACGAGGAAGTTCCGAACTGGACGTTCGGGACGTTTCTCACACACCTCCACGGGGTGGTTCCCGATCTCCGGTACGGCCCTGACTTCGATATCGACCGATACGCAGCAGTCGGCGATTCGAGGTGGGCGAAACTCCTCTTCGACTGGTGGCGTGTTATCCGACCAATCTGGCCGGTCGCGCCGGACGAGATGCGCTACTTCCCCACGGCCGACCGCGAGAGCGCACTAGACTGGCTACAGGAGGAACACTAAAGTGACGCTGTTCGCCGACAGCAACAGTGACAGCACAGTGGAGTCTGCCTGTGACTATCTCCGCTCAAGCAATGTCTCCACATTGTTCTGACCGTCCCACGGTATACCCGGCCTCAATCAGGGCGTCGGACAGTGGTGTGCTACTGAACAGCTCCTGAATGTGGTGGACGCCCGTAGGATATGACGGTCCCAAGGCCTCCGTGACACGTGCAGTCACGATGGCAGTGGCTCGGGCTTGGTCGGGCCCACGGACCCATCGCTCAATTCGCTTTGCTCGGCCGTCGAGTCGGCCGAGAATCTCCACTTTGATAACCGACTCGTTGGAGCCGAATGGGACGGCGTCGGCCAACCTGACGATTCTATCGACTCCGAGCAACGAGACGACCGGCTGGTACACTCCGGTTCGGCGTAACATCGCGAGGTAGCGGGTGACGATACGAGAATCGTAACACAGTCTGCTTTCGATCGTCTGGATATTCGTTGCTCGGGCGAGGACGTGTTGATCAGCGAGGTTTGCACGATACGCTCTACGTCGCCCCCACCCGGGAATATTGACGACCCGAGGCTCGGTGAGACCAATTACAGAGAGAGGCTCACCGTCACTTCGAACAGAGAAGGACCCGAGGGCATCCTCGATAGTCCATTTGACCGTATCTGGACCGAACGCCTCTCCGATACCTAGTAAGAGGGTGATATCCGCTCGGTCGACGCTGTCGAATTCATCGGCCGCTTCGGTAACAAAGAGGTTCGTCATTCCGGGTGACAGACCGACACTGAGGACGGCGGTCGCCTTTTGTTCGCGAGCAAGGTCGTCGAACGATTCGATTTCTTGGAGAAGTGTATCCGTCGGCGAGATGTCGACGTAGTCGATTCCATGCTCGAGACAGGTTTCAGCGAACCGCGGCGTGTCTTGATCGAGACACATGACTACCGTCCCTATGTCGTCGAGAGCGTCCGCGTAGCTTGCCCTGTCGCTCACATCAAGGGTCCGAGGTTCGACGCCGTTGACCGAACTTGCGAAGCTGCGTGCCTTCTCCGGAGATCGGCCAGCGGCAATAATCTCTCTCCGGGTACGTTCGGCGAGCTCGGTACAGACAGTCCGGCCGATAGTGCCGTAGCCACCGACGACGAGAACAGACGAGTCAGTTCGGAACATACTGGGATTCCGTGAGGTTCGATAGTAGCGGCAACTCCGAGTATACTCGGGTCATACATCTCCAAGCTCCGCTTCGAGATAGCGAGGCAGCAAATTAGCCTCGATCCGCTGGAGCTGCTCCGAGACTGTCGCGGGGGCTCGTTCGACCGCCGCCGCGATTTCTTCATGTGTCGCTTCTCGCGGCACCTTGTAGTAACCTAGCTGTACGGCGGTCTCGAAGACTTCTCGTTGCCGGTCGGTGAGCAGATCTTCGAGTGGGCCACGCTCGGGGCTGTACTCGCCTACGCGCTCCGGATAGAGAGCGATCTCGGAGGGCAAGTCCGCGGTGATCCGTGTTATTGCGGATTCCGTTCCAACGACTGTGAGGCGAACACCACGCTCTCCGTAGTCATCGGTGTATTCGACCGGTGGGACGAGAATGAGCGAATAGGCAGCGAGAATGGCGAATAACTGCGTCATCGACGGAGATTGGTTATACTCAATATATGCGAGGCCGGTATTTCGCGTGATCTCAAAGTCGCGAACGGAGTCTTCGGCTCCTAGGAGTTGTTCGAGTCGGGCCATGTCACCCGAAAACTCACTCAACTCGACGAACTGCTCACCGATTCTATTGATTTGATGTGTCGTCTCTATCGTCACGGCAGGACTGGTTTCGATAGCAGTCTCAAGTGGATGGAGTGTCCCGTCGTTCCAGATGAGAACCCCGGAGACGTAGCGCATAGTGTTCCGTGGGTATGCCAGAATTAAGAAGTACCCGAGTATACTCGGATATAGTATCATTTTCACCGGTACCAGACTGACAGTACATGATCGAAGCAACCGCCGCGGTCAGAATAGATGCATCGGCGGCGACCGTCTGGTCGCATTTAGAAGAGTTCGAGACTCTCTGGGAACACTCCAATCCAGACCACGACGGGACGTGGGTGGTCATGGACCCGAAGAAGCCACTTCGGAATGGACTTCGATTCTATCAGCGGGAGTTTGTCGGACCGGTCAAAGGAATGATCAAAGCAGATCTCCGTGACGTCGTCGAAGAGCAACGATTCAGCTGGATTGGAACCTGTACCTACACACTGCCGCCACTCCCGGTCGCGTTTACCGTCGAAGAGGGCGGAACAATGCAGCTTGAGCCGACAGACGGATCGACCCGCCTTTCCCACCGCGTCTGGGCCCGTGTGCCACCGACAGTACTGGGGAGAGCTGCTGAAAGGGCGCTGACCCTCTTCGGGGACATCGAACAGGAAGCCTACGAACACACTCTCATCGAGTTGGAATACTTCAAAGACGTGATTGAGAACGACAGCGTTGATTGATTAGGGTCGACGATTTTCAACACCACCGACGACGATGAGGAGCGCGGAGACAAGCGTCAGTCCGAGCTGTGGTTCCCGGAACCAGAACGGTGTTGAGGGAACGACTGCCCGAAGCCCGACCAGGAGTAGTGAGAGGCCCGGCACGCCGGCATCAGGGCTGTCGACGCTGCTGCCGTTACTCGTGTAGGTCGGGGGTCCGACAGGCTCGCCGTATGGCAGCCGGTCTGCTTCGTATGGGATACGCTTTGTTCGAACGCTCCAGACGACAGTCCCGGATTCGTCGACCTCTACGAGTCGCCGATTGAGCGTGTCAGTGATGAGCGTGTTTCCGTTTGGGAGGCGATCTGCATCCCGAGGCCAATCAAATGCGACCCCCTCTGCCTGATCCACGGCCCACGCTGGCTCCCACTCACCGGCCGCCGTTCGATGGAGTTCGATGACCCGGTCGTTCTCGCTATCAGCGACGAGGACGGCACCGTCCCCGAGCCACTGGGGGTTGTGCTGGTGGTTGAGCACGTCGGGGTCACCACATCGAATATCGCCATCACTGTCATAGTCGGCTAACTGGCCTGATTTACGACAGTTGGCATCGTTTGAATCGGTCGTGTCCTCGTTGATGACGTCGACGACACCCTCTCCGCGCTTGATGACGAGAAGCTGGTTGGCGTTCCGCACTGAGACGAGATAGCGTCCGGTGCTGATGACGTCCACGTCGTTGATGTGCAGCCAGTCGGTCGTCGTCGGATCTTGTGGGGCGTCGTAGAACGAACTCGCATTCCACTGCCACGTGACTTCGCCGTTCTTGACAGTAAAGATACGCTCGTACTCCATATCGGTGACCAAGTATTCTCCCGATTCGAGTCGTTCGACATCGTGGACTTCGCTGTTCTTGTTCGTTCGCACCGGGAAGCTATACTCCGAAAGCACCTGCGGGTCTTTCCCGGGGTCAATGACTCGGAATCCCGTTCGGGTACAGGGAGACTCGTACGATCCGCACGAAGCGTACCCGCTGTCCATGAACCCGGCTAACACTGTTCCATTCTCTGTTTGCGTGACATCAAAATAGCTATCAGCACTCGATTCACGCCAGGTAGTGTTCGTACCGTTGAGGAGGTAGACGCTACCGTATTCGTGCCAGCCTGGGCCACCCCCCTGAGACCCGACCAAGGTTCGGGACGTCTGGTCTGTCTCCGAAGCCGCCCCAATCGCAGGGGCGAGCATTGCACTGCTAACAAGCGTGAGAACGAACAGAACCACGCCGAAAAGGATTAGATAGTTACCCCGACGGAGATCAGGAACGGGGTTCATTTCTGGATATACAGCGAGTACATGATGACCGCGAGGCCAAGGGCGACGAACAGGCTGTTGATGAGCACGCCGAGGGCCAATCCGACAGAAAAGAACTGGTTGGCCACGCCAGTCAGGATTGCCCCGAGTGTGATGATACCGAACCCGACACCAAGGACGCGTAGCGAGTCCGCACCCGTACGTCGATAGGCCTTAAATGCAATGTAGGTAATCCCGCCACCGAGAAGCAGGATTACAAACTTGACGACTGCAATCGCCGTGATGACGCCGTTCATACTTCGTCCCCCATCATCGACCAGATATCTGCAAGCCGTTCGTCGGTAGATTGCGGCGGCCGATCGACATTCACTGAAAACGTACCTGTGTCATCCATAGAGATCGTGACGTCCTCGAACGACCGCTCGTAGTAGGTGACCCGTCCACCTCCGGGGTTGATCGTCTCCTGTTCTCGAACGAGGGAAGCGGAACTGAGGAGTTCTAATTTTCGATACAGCGTCGACTTGGGGATGTCACATGCGTCGAGGAGTTCGTTCGCAGTCATTGGTTCGATAGTTTCCTGGAGAATAGCCCGACACGCGGGGTCATCCAGCGCATCGAGGACATCCTGTACCTCCGGAGGGTCCTCGGAAGACACTGAATTATCTCCCATTATTCGAGAATACGTGTTCGTCGGGAAATGGAGTCCGATTATGGACGAGAGGCTCCATCGGCACCCCGTATTCATTACGGATCCGGGCTGGGGAGTGATGATGGCTGATCCATCCAATGAGGGTAAACATAGTGACACAGTTATGAAACGTTATGATTCCTGCTGAGTTTCGAGTCGTTGTTCGCCGGCGTCGGTAATCTCGTAGAGACCCCTCCCGCGCGGAACAATACAGCCCTCACTGTGAAGATGAGCACACGCTTGGTCGATAGTGATCGGGTGTCCATCGACGGCGTTAGTGATATCCATCACATGGCACGGTGACTCGTCAACGAGCAGCTCCAATACTTCGACCTCGGTCTGTACTGAGAACTCGCTCATAGTAAATATCGTATCATGACCCAATCAGCAGCTGGATTTCGCCCGGCAGGGGCTATCCGGTCAGTCATGCTGCGCGTACACCTCGAGAAGCTCTTGGTATCGATTCCGGATCGTGACTCGACTCACGTGGGCGACCTCACTCACCGTCTCCTGTGTGAGCTGCTCGTTCGTGAGGTGGGTCGCAGCATACAGAGCGGCAGCCGCCAATCCGGCTGGACTCTTTCCACTGTGGACGGCATTATCTGTAGCTACCTCAAGTAGTTCTCGAGAGCGCCGTTCTGCTTCGTCGCTCACGTCAAGCGATGACGCGAATTGGGGAATATATTGCATGGGATCCTCCGGCTCGATCTCCAGCCCAAGTTCTCGGGACAGATATCGGTACGCTCGCTGGATCCGGATTTTCTCGACACGGCTGACATCGGCGAACTCCGTCAGCGGCCGTGGCATTCCGTGCTGTCGAGCAGCCGCATACAACGACGCCGTCGACATACCCTCGATCGAGCGACCGGGGAGCAGGTTCTGCTCTACAGCACGCCGGTACAGGACGCCTGCAGTTTCCCGAACCGATTCCGGAAGTCCCAGAGCGGACGCCATCCGGCTGATCTCCCCGAGAGCTTGCTTGAGATTCCGCTCGTGGGCATCTTTCGTCCGGAACCGCTCGTCCCACGTCCGAAGGCGCTGTAATTGAGCACGTTTGCGACCGGAGACAGCCTGTCCGTAGGCATCTTTGTCCTGCCAGCCGATAGTCGTACTCAGGCCCTTATCGTGCATCAGCTGCGTCGTGGGAGCACCGACCCGACTTTTTTCATCGCGTTCGTCCGACGTGAACGCACGCCACTCCGGGCCGTGGTCGATTGGATCATCTTCAAAAACCAACCCACAGCTTTCGCAGGTCGCCTCACCGCTGTCGCTATTCAGGGTAATATGGCCCTGACACTCGGGACAGGTATTGTCGTTAGCAGACTTCACCTCGCGGTCGCGTTCATCTATTGATCGTTCCTGGGTATGTTCTTGAGCCATCATACTATCGGCGTATAGGGGGTTTCCCTACAAACCGTGGGTCTTCTTAACAGTACCGTGGGACGGCTCCTCAATGAATAGCAGGCGGTGTCCCACTCGCTGGGAATCCGGCCTAACACTTTGTCTCCAAGACATCAACTCGTCACACCGCCAGTCAGCGTCTCTACCCAATATTATGTCTCAAGGCCGACTCCGCGGGCACGACGTACGAACCACGATTTCAAGGATTCCGGTCGAGTACAGGCATATCGCCGGTTTCACGCTACTAGTGACGTATATCGTGATGCTTCTCGGAGCCTACACCAGTGCAATCGGTGCTG
>NZ_JAMQOR010000012.1:24715-25722 GCF_031624555.1 Haloarcula sp. S1AR25-4
TCCTTCAACCCGAGATCATTGCTAACTCGCCATACTCTGCACTCCAAATCTTCGCAGAGTGGGCTCACCGTGGACTGGCGATGACGGCCGGGGTTCTGATCGTCGGCACGACTATCGGAGCGTGGGTGACACACCGGAATACCCCGATTGTCAAATGGTCGGCCACGGCCGCTCTCGCCCTCCTTCCGTTACAGGTTATCCTCGGAGGATTGACCGTCACGGAAAATCTCCAACCAATCATCGTGACGACCCATCTCGGCGTGGCAATTCTCATTCTCCTCTGTCTCCTGACGACTTTCCTCGTCGCATATCTCCGCCGCTGATGACCCCTTGCGTATAACACAATGCCACAGATACCGACGATTCAGCTCACTACGAGAGAACAGCACGGAGCCTATGAAATCTGCCACCTGGAGTAGTGATCACGAATGACTGCCCATACCTGCCCGATCTGTACAGATCAATTCGAAACAGCTGGAGCAGCGCGTGACCACACATGGAACGCTCATAGCGCCTGCCATTATTGTGGCGAACAACTCGGTGACGAGACTGACGAGCAGCTCGACAGACACTGGCTCGCCGTGCATCCTGACGACCTCTCACGTGTGGACTACAAACGGGCCGATACAGCCGTTGATTCACTCACGTTCTCAGAGCGGCTCTCTGAGGGCGGTGTCGGAGCTGCTGTCGGAGGATTGACCCGCCGACAACTTCTCCTCGCCGGTGGTGGTGCCGCCACTGCCGGTGTCGTGATCGGCGCCACCGCTCTCTCTACCAATACGAGGACTGAACCGGATGACGGCGCGAATACTGAAGGTGATGCGGGTGCCGTCACCACTGCCCCAATTCCGGACTCGCCTGGGAACGTCCGGTATGCGATGATGGGATCCGCTGATGCCGATGTCACGGTGACATACTTCGGGAGCTGGAAGTGCCCGTACTGCGCCCAGTTCAGTACGGGGATGCTCTCACAACTCGTGACTGACTACGTGGAACCAGGAACGATC
>NZ_JAMQOR010000013.1:0-24850 GCF_031624555.1 Haloarcula sp. S1AR25-4
ATGAAGGTTCGTATCGCCGCAGACGCGAGCGACACGCTTCCACCGCCCACTAGCACCAGACACCAATGGCCGGGAGCGCCCTCCGTGGCGCTCCTCGGGGAAAGGCAGGCCTGTAGTGCGGACCCTTGGCGGACTGGAAGGGCGAACGCGGTCCGGGGAGCTGTGTGGGCACTATTCGAGCGCAGCGAGAATATCCCGCACAGTTCCCCGGAGCGGGTGAGGGCTTCCGGAGGGCCACGATAGAAGGCGGACAGGTTTGAGATCTCAGTAGAGCGGGTGAGGGATTCCGGAGAGCCACGATAGAGGGCGGACAGGTTTGAAACCTCAGTCGAGCGGGTGAGGGCTTCCGGAGTGTCCTTCGCGACGGTGAGTGGGTAATCCGAGACTACGGGAACGACGAGGACGACTCACACTAGCGCGTAGATCATCAGAAGGACGAAGTATATCGCCACCAGCGCGCCGAGCGCCTGCAAGCGGAAGGCGCCCAGCGAGTCCTCCTCGTCCTCGTGGGCTTTGCGGAACGCCGTCACCTCGTCGTCGTCGAGTTCGTTCGGGTGGTCGAGGCCGTGGTGGAGCGCCAGCCACTCCTCGCGGGCGAACGGGCGACCGCAGTAGCCACACTCGAAGACCGGTGCGTCGGCGGGCACGTCGTACGCGTGGTCTGACTGAGTCATAGGTGGGGAAGGGGCACCTCCGGGCGGGAGACGACCCACAGGCTGGTCATCGTATAGAACACCATCACGGCGACGAACGGATACTGCGAGCGGATGGCCTGCAGTCGCGAGGGAAAGAGGTCGAAAGCGGCGGCGTGGGCCACCCAGATAGCGACGAGGTGGCCGAGTATGACCGCTGCCAGCGCGACGCCGCCGAACCAGTCCGGCAGTTGGTAGACCGGCACCGCCGCCGGGTCCGCAAACGGCGCGAGCGTGGCCGTCCCCAGCGCCGGCGCGAGAAAGAGGAAGTAGCCCAGATAGTGTGCGAAGTGGTAGCCGGCGGCGATAGCCAGCAACGGCGGGGCGAACCGCTCGGCGAGTTCGTCGGGCGCGAGGTACGTCTCGGCGGTCCGCGTGCTAACCCGTACTGCGAGGCGGTAGACGCCGAGAAAGAGGCCGAACCCGGCCAGCAGGGCGAGCGGATACAGGAGGTGGGGCGGGAGGCCCGCCGAAACGAGCGGGGTCGTCAGAGCGCGCCACGCGGGCGTCGTCACGAGGCCGTCGTAGGTGGTCACCCAGAGCAGTGCGACGACGAACGCCACCTCGTCGGCCCCGTCGACTAGTCGCGGCGTCGAGAGGGCCATCCCGGGCAGACGCAGGTGGAGGCTTCCGTCTTCGGCGCGGCTGACGGGCGCGACGCGGCCGTAGTAGCGGAACACCCGGTCGACCGGGTCGGCCTCGGAGAACCACGTCTCGCGGCCGAAGACGACGCTCCCCGCGAGCGTCAGGACGCTATACCCCACCACGGCCGTCGCAAGCAGTCGCGCGTCGTCGGCCAGCGGACTGACGACTTCCAGCCAGACGAGCGCCAGCAGACCGACGACGCTGGGCCACGCGCCCAGTCGGTCGGGATACGTTCGGTCCAGCGACGGGAGCGCCAGCGCGATGGTCGACAGTGGGTTGAGCACGCGCCAGCTATTGCCGACCAGATACGTCGTCATCGCGAGGCCGGCCCACCAGCCGACCCACACCAGCAGGATTGCGAGGTTCGTCCGCGGCGTCGTCGGGCCGAAAAACCCCACGACGACGACGGCGGCCAGCCCCGCGACACCGATTGCGCGGCCGAGAACTCGGGGAATACGGGCCTCACCGTCGACGAGCGGGGTCCCCCAGGCGTGGACGCGCTCGACGAACGAGCGGTCCGTGACGAACGAGGCCAGCAGGAACGACGCGCCGACGGCGGCCCCGCCCGTCGAGAGAAAGAGCCACGTCGGAATCGTCAGCGACTCACGCCCGCCGGCAGCCAGACTCCCGCCGTGGGCACTGGCCGTCCCGACGGCGAGCAGCCAGCAGAGCGACCCCACGGCCATCGCGGCGACACGGCGTCGGCGTGCTGTCATCGGCGGGCCTAGGGACCTCGGGGCCGTGTAGTTTCCGACATCGGGCCGGCATGCGTGCGAGCGAATTGGATGGGCTTTTAGTAATCGCTTCGCAAGGGGTCGGTATGAGCACGACAGACGAGCACGCGGACGGCGGACATGGGGACCATCACCTCCCGGCCACGGAGGACTGGCCCCGCGGCTTCGGCGAGGCGAGTTGGTGGCCATTCGTGACCGCTATCGGTGGGTCGGGCATCTACATCGGTGCGGCACTGCTCGTCCTCTCGCTGGGCGAGAACGCACTCGTGAGTACGACTATCGGGGCTGGGGCGACCGTCGCGAGCGTCGGTCTGTTCCTCGTCGGGATATACGGCTGGCTCTACCACGCCTTCGTCTCGGACTTCTGGGAACGCGGCACCGACCACCACTCCGGACGGACGCTGAAGTTCGCGATGTTGCTGTTCCTCGGGTCCGAGGTGGCGACGTTCGGCGCGGGCTTCATCTACTACTTCATGGTCCGCGGCACCGACGTGTGGGTCGGAGCCGACATCCCCCACGTCTGGGGGTCGCTCGTCATCGTCAACACCGTCATCCTGCTCATTAGCTCGGTGACGCTGCATTACAGCCACGTCGCACTGCTGAACGGGAACCGCGACAGGTTCATGAAACTGCTCGGCCTGACGCTCCTGCTGGGAATCGTCTTCATCGGCGGGCAGGTGTACGAGTACTACGAGTTCATCGTCCACGAGAACTTCACCATCGCACAGGGCATCTACGGTTCGGCGTTCTACGGCCTGACCGGCCTGCACGGCCTGCACGTCACGATGGGTGCGGTCCTGCTGGGCATCGTCTTCGTCCGGGCGTACTACGGACAGTACTCCCCCGAACGCCACACCTCCGTCTCGACGGCGTCGATGTACTGGCACTTCGTCGACGTCGTCTGGGTGTTCCTCGTCGTCGTCCTCTACATGGGCGCGAACCTCGTCTAAGGCTTAAGCGACTCCCCGCTCTGTGGTCTCTATGGATCGACTCGACGTCAGCGACGGCTTCGACGTCCACGACTACCGCCACGGCCTGAAACTGCTCAAACAGGACCGTGGCACGATGACCCTAGAGAACCGACAGGGGTTCGCGTGTCCGGCCTGTGGCGACGCGTTCGAACGCCTGTTCGTCAGCGAGAACCGCACGAATACGTTCGGGAACCCCGGCAGTCCGTTCTGCCTCGTCCGCACCGACGACCAGTTGCTCGTGTTGACTCACTGATTCGCGGTTCACGGCCGCACTCGCCAGCACGAACGTTTATTTCGGTCCTGTCCTACTCGACGGTATGCGAAAGCCCCACCCCGCGATCGCCGTCGTCGTCGTGCTCGCTCTCTCGGGTTGTGTGACCGCCACCGTCGACGCCAGCGTCGACGCCGACGGGACCGTCTCTGCCTACGAAGTGGAGTTAACGATGAGCGGCACCGTCTTCGACGCCCTCCAGCGAACCGCCGAGAACGAGGGCTACGACTCCGTCGAAGCGTACCTGACCGACGGCGTCAACGAGAGTCGGATGGAGAACGTGACCTACGAACAGACGCTCGACGGTGACAACGTCTCGGTTCGGCTGCAGTTCACCGACTGGACTCCCGGACCCGAGAGCGACGTGAACACGACCGTCCAGAACGGGACGCTCACCTACGAGGACCGCACCTTCGTCACCGTGCAGGAGAACGACGACGTGGCACTGGGCGACGGCGTGGCCGTCCGCTACGAACTGACGATGCCCGGCGATATCTACGAGTCCAACGCCGACGTCGTCGAGAACCGGACCGCAGTCTGGGAGTACGAGGCCAACGAACCCGTAGAGGAACCGATCCGTGCTCAGAGCAACGCCCCGAGTTCCGCTTTCGGCCCCGGGTTCGGCGTGACCGCCGCCGTCCTCGCACTCCTGTCGATGGCCGTCTTCGCCCGCCGGTCGTAGACGAGCCCCCCGCCGAGTCTTTTTCAGCGGTTGTCACGTACTAGCACGGGATGCGCGCAGCACGACTCCACGAGTACACTGACGACATGGCGCACGGGCTCTCGATCGACGAGGTGGACGCCCCGCAGGTATCGAACAGTGACGACGTCGTGGTCGAAGTCGAAGGCGCTGGCTGGTGCCAGACGGACAACCACATCATCGAGGGGATGTGGACCGACTACGTCGAGCAGACCCTCCCGCTGACACTGGGCCACGAGAACGCAGGCACCGTCGTCGAGACGGGTGCGGAGGTGACTCTCGTCTCCGAGGGCGACCAGGTCATCTGTCACCCGGTCCAGACCTGTGGCACCTGCCGGCCCTGCCGACAGGGCGAGACGATGTACTGCGAGAACCAGTCGTTCAACGGCCTCACCGTCGACGGCGGCTTCGCCGACCAGTTACACACCGGCGAGCGCTCGGTCATCCCACTCCCCGACGGCGTCGACCCGGCGGCAATCGCACCCCACGCCGACGCCGGCATCACGGCCTACCACGCCGCAAAGAAGGCCGTTCGCGGTCTGAATCCGGGCGATGCGGCGGTCATCATCGGCATCGGCGGCCTCGGCCACATCGGACTCCAGTGTATCGCCGAGATGAGCGCCGCTGACATCGTCGCCGTAGACATCAAACAGGAGGCCCGTAACCTCGCGGTGGAGTTGGGCGCTCACTACACCATCGACCCGGAGAGCGAGGACGTCGCGAGCGAGATCGCGGACATCACCGACGGCGTCGGCGCCGCGCAGGTGCTAGACTTCGTCGGCGCCGACGAGACGACGGCACTGGCCCCGGACGTCTGTGCCGCCGGCGGCGACCACCACGTCATCGGTTACGGCGGCCACATCCACCAACCCGCACAGGCGCTCGTCAACGGCGAGTTCGCCTATCAGGGCAACATCGTCGGCCGGTACACCGAACTGCAGGAACTGGTCGCACTGGTCGAACGCGACGCCGTCGAACTCCACACCACCCAGTACGAACTGGCCGAGATAAACACCGTCGCCGAGAAACTGGAACACGGCGAAATCGAAGGGCGGGCGGTCATCACGCCCTGACCGGGCGCTCGGTCACCGCTCACGTTCCGGCGGTGTACCGTCACGCGCGAGCGCGCAGTACCGTCGGAGGAAGGTCGTCTGGTCCGTCGTTCCCGCGCCTGCCTCGATCAACCGCTCCTCCAGCCCCCGCCGAGGACTGTGACAGCACTCGCGGTAGCACGGTTTGCAGAGGAACTCGAAGGACTTCTCCTCGCGGTTCCAGCGGTCGCCGTGCTTGTCGTACTCGCGGGCGTCGTCGCGTGCCACCGAGTCGCCGCAGGCGAGACAGGTGACTTCGCCGCCGTCGCGGTGCCACGCGTTGCGGTCGGACACGGTTCAAGCACCCCCACGAGACACGTGGTCGTCGGGCGTCTCGGGTCGTCGGAGAGAGAGTCGTGACATCGGTTGCTCGGTCCGTCGTTCGACCCCGCTACGAGTCTGTCTACTGCGCCACCTGTGAGGGACGTTTATGTAGGAACTATCAGGCGCTCACGGCCGTCCGTGGCGCTGTCGTGCTATGACACGCCCCGGGTGCGTATTTGGCGTCGGCGAGAGAACCGTCGTCCGAGAGACGATGTCTGCCCATCAAACCACGACGGAGCGCGGCCGGTGGCCGACCCGTCGAACCGTCCTGTTCGGGTTGGCGACCGCCGCCGTCGGCACTGTCCTCGTCGGGAAGCGTCGAGTCTCGGCACGGACCGCCCGATCGATCGACGCCCTGCGTGCCGCGTCCAGCGGCGGGCCCACACGCGCCGTCACCGAGGCCGACTTCGCCGACCTTCCAGCCCCGGCCCGCCGGTACTTCGAGACGGTTCTCGAACCCGGAACGCCCTACGTCCGGACGGCGAGGCTCACCCAGCGTGGCGTGTTCCGCCTCGGCGACGCTGACTCGTCGTGGCACCCCCTCGAAGCGACCCAACACTACACCGTCGACCCGCCGGGATTCGTCTGGGACGCGTCGATACGGCTGGGGTCGGTCCTGCCGGTCAGCGTCATCGATAGCTACGTCGACGGCACTGGCTCGCTGGCCGCCCACCTCCTCTGGACGGTCCCAGTCGCCGACGCCGACCCGTCGCCGGAACTCGACGCCGGTGAACTCCAACGTTATCTCGCCGAAGCCGTCTGGTTCCCGACGGCCCTGCTCCCCGAGAGCGGCGTCGAGTGGACGCCCGTCGACGACAGTACCGCACGGGCGACCCTCACCGACGGCGACGTCTCGGCGTCGCTCTCCTTCCACTTCGACGACGACAATCTGGTCGACCGCGTCGTCGCCGACGAGCGATACCGCGCCGTCGACGACGGGTTCGAGACGGCACGCTGGACCGGCTACTTCGAGGACTACGCCGAGCGCGGGGGGATGCTCGTGCCGACCCGCGGCGAGGTGGCGTGGACCCTCCCCGACGGTGACCTACCGTACTGGCGGGGAGAGATTACGGCGTTCGAGTACGAGACAGCGAAGTAGGACGTCCGCCTAGCTGTCACTGCTCGCGAGTTGGTCGTCGCAGGAAGCAAGCCGGTGGAGCGGATTGTGAACTACGCCCGAGAACCTGCGCGTCGCGCAGAACTCGGTCTCGTTCAAATCCCTGTTTGGCTTCCGCTCCTCACGTTCGTTCGTCGCAGGAAGCAAGCCGGTGGAGGGATTTGAACCCTCGGCCTAATCCTTACGAAGGATTCGCTCTGCCAGTCTGAGCTACACCGGCGCGGGCACACACTGCCAGACGCACGTGACGACAACTCGTCTCGGTGTGCCTGTCTGCACACGTTACTTGCAGCGATAACCGCAATAAGGATTGCGAATCGGGGGCGTCGAGAGACGCGTTCTCACGCCTCGCGGGCGCCGACGATAGTGACGGGAACGTCCGACTCCAGCAACACTTGCTGGGCGACGCTCCCGAACACCACCTTCCCCGTCGGCGAGCGTTTTCGCGACCCCATCGCGATGTGGTCGACGTCGAACTCCGCGGCGAGTTCGAGGATGCCGTCGGCCGGCGGCAGACTGCCCTCCGCCAGTTCGACGGCGATGTCGCGCTCTTCGAGGTAGTCACGGACCAACCGGACGGTCTCGATGCGGTCGACGGACTGCAGTTCGTCGGGCGCGTCGATCTCCTCCGGCGTCAGCGCGTGGGTCACTATCGCTTCGATGTTCTCCGCGGCAGTCGGCAGTTCCGCCACGAAGGCGGCCTGTCCGCGGGCACGGTCCGAGTCGGCGTCGACGGGTACGAGTATCCGGTACATGGATGCCTTCGAGGGGGAGTCGAGCGACTTCCCCGTGGGAGCGACGTTCGACCCCCACCCAGTAAACGTTGTCTCGACGCCGGTGGAGGACGGCCCCAAAGGAGACCGTGTCAGCGCCGGAGTCGCACGTCCAACACGACGTTTTGCTCGCCCGGCGCGTACGACCGCACGGTCCGGCGCGTCTCGACGGACACCTCGTACTCGGGTTCGGCCGCGGCGCGTATCGCTCGCTCGCCGGGGCCGTACAGGTCCTCGTCTGGCTGGATGTCGTAGTAGTGGACGACGCAGTCATCGCCGGCCAGTCGGACCGCGGTGTCCAGAAACTCGTCTGCGCTGTGTGGGAGGTTCATCACGACGCGGTCGGCCCACCCCTCGTAGTCGGCGGCTACGTCCCTGACGTCGCCACAGATGCCCGTCACGCGGTCGGCGACGCCGTTGCGCTCGGCGTTCCGCCGGAGGTACTCGATGGCCGTCTCGTTGATGTCCGTGCCGACGCAGGTCGCGCCGCGCTTCGCGAACGGGACGACGAACGGGCCGACGCCCGCGAACATGTCGAACGCCTGTTCACCCTCGCTGATCTGTTCGACGACGCGGTGGCGTTCGGTCGCGAGACGCGGCGAGAAGTACACTTCAGCGAGGTCCAGTTCGAAGGCACACCCGTACTCGCGGTGGACGACTTCGGTGGTGTCGCCGGCCAGCACCTCCCAGTCTCGGACCCGCTGTTCGCCCTTTATCTTCGAGGCGCGGTTCAACACGCCTTCGACCGGGAGGTCGGACTCCACGAGGGCGGCCGCTATCTCGCGGGCCCGCGCCGGGTCGTCCTCGTCGACGATGACGATGTCCCCGATGCGCTCGTAACTCGGGTCGAACCCGAGGATGTCCGCCGGCATGGTCTGGCCCTCGCGGACCGGGGCGTCGAACTCGACGACGGAGAGGTCCTCGGGCACGGCCGTCGGGTCGGTGACCGGGACGTACAGCGACCCGTCTTCGACCGTGATGTCGTAGCCGTCCTCGACGAGGCCCGCCTCGGCCAACCGCTGGCGAGTCGCCTCGCCGTCCTCGCGCGCGACGCGAACGCAGGGAACGCCCATACCACCTCTCCCCGACCGGCGGCGGTAAGCCTGACGCTTCGCGCCCTTTATCCCCAGCGACGACCGACGCAGGGTATGCTCACCTTCGTCGGCCTCGGCCTCTACGACGAACGCTCGGTCACCATCGCCGGACGAGACGCGATACGGGACGCAGACCGCGTCTTCGCGGAGTTCTACACCAGTCGGCTGATCGGGACCGACCTCGAATCGCTAGAAGCCTACCACGACACGACCATCGAGGTCCGTGACCGGGCCGGCGTCGAACAAGACCCCGCCCCGGTACTGGACGCCGCGGAGACGGACGACGTCGTCTTCCTGACTGCCGGTGACACTATGGTCTCGACGACCCACACCGACCTCCGTCTGCGCGCCGAGGAGCGCGGCATCGAGACCCGCGTCGTCCACGGCACCACCGCACAGACCGCCGCCGCGTCGCTGACCGGCCTGCAGAACTACCGGTTCGGGAAGGCGACGACGCTCCCGTTCGAACGGGCACACGGCGGCGACGGCGTCCCCGACAGCGTCGTCCAGACCATCGAGGACAACCGCTCTCGGAACCTCCACACGCTGGTGTATCTGGACATCAAGGTCGACGACCCACACTGGGACGACAGCGACGATACGTACATGACCGCCGACCACGCCGCGGGACTGCTCGCCGAGTCGTTTCCGGAGACGCTCGGCGTCGTCGTCGCCCGCGCCGGTAGCCCCGACCCGACTATCGTCGCCGACACCCTCGACGAACTCGCCACCCGATCCTTCGGGGACCCGCTTCACCTGCTGGTGATTCCCGCCGACCGCCACCTGATAGAGGAAGACGCCCTGACGGCGATCGCCGACGCGCCCTAGTCGTCGCCGGGCGTCGCGGCCGCCTCCGTCTCCTCGCCCTCGATGTCGAACGCGCTCTGGAGGTCGTACTCCGTCCCCGTCACGAGAAACAGTAAGTCTTCGACGAGGATGGTTATCTCCGGCAACTCACGGACCAACAACCACGTGATGCCGACCAGCACGACGACCGACCCCGTCTGTGCGAGGATGCGGTCCGCGACGTAGTACGACACCATACGCGGGTCCGAGAGACCGAACAGGGACATGACGACCCCTTCGAACCACTGCATCCGCTGTTGCCCGAAGGAGATGGCGATGAAGACGTTCCGGAACAGGTTCAACACGTAGATGACCGACACCGTCATCGCGAGCGTGCGGAGTTTCCGCCGTAACGGCGCCGACACGGCGAGGATACCGCCAGCGAAGATGGAAATACTCCCCATCCCCGTACACGCGAGGAGGATGTTGTACGTAATCGGCCCCTCCTCGTGTTCGAACCAGAACGTGCTCTCGTAGGGGTACTGCTTCGTGGCGATGCGGATGCCGTCGTGCGTAAAGCCCTCGACGACGAGGGGGTCGACGCCGACCAGCGACAGCAGGAACGCCGTCTGGTCGGTGACCAGTTCCACGATCCACTGGCGAAGGGGGTCGATGGTGATAAACGGCACGTAGACGATGCCCATCAGCCCGATCGCTCGCGTCAGGACGAACAGCGAGTCCCGGCCGTTCCAGAGGAGATAGCCCGCATACAGCGACAACGGCACCGCCGCGAGGCCACCGACCCCCTCGATGGCGCTCTTCTGTGTCAGGATGAAGTGTGGCGCCAGAACTAACCAGAAGGCGGCGAACAGTCCCCAGCCCGTGACGGCGACTCGGCGTGCCCACGCCTCCGCGAACTGGTGGAGCACTGCGCTGCCGAGAAACGCCGCGAGTACCAGCCACATCAGCGGCTCCGACCACACCAGCGGGTCGAAAGAGAGCCCACCGAACGAGACGGTAGACTGAAGCAGCGGACGCATTGTGCCTACGTTGGCTAATCCGGCCTATATGCTTTGTCGTTACGCCAGTGTGTGCGGGCCGCGTGCACTCGCGTCGACGGCGCTGCCGCTACCGACGTAGCGCGCGAAAGAAAGGGCGGAATCTCAGAGACGGGAAATCCCGTTAGTTGTCGCGGCGGACCGCGAGGAGCGCAGCAGCGACGAGGGCGACGAGGGCGATGACCGCGGTGAAGCCGGGGCCACTGTCACCAGTGGTCGTCTCCTCCGTGGTCGTATCCATCGTCGTGGCCTCTTCGGTGGTCGACTCCGTGGTCGGCTCTTCCGTAGTCGTCTGCTCCGTGGTCTGCTCCGTGGTCGTCTGCTCGCCGGTGACGATAGTCACGGCAGCAGAGTCGGTCACGGCGGAGCCGTTGGACGTGTACGGATCGTCGTTCTCCGGGAAGTCGTAGGTCTGGTCACCATCGTCGTCGAGGTGCGGCATCGCGACCGCGGTGAAGTCCTCGGACTGCGTGGTGTTCAGCGTGACCTCGACGTCCTCGTGGCTGCCAGCTTCGAGGTAGCTGGAGGCACCGATGACGTCGCCGGAGGCCGTACCGTTGTGGATGGCGATGAAGCCGCCCTCGGACAGCGTGGCGCTGTCGACGACGACCGTCTCACCGTTGGACTCCTGATCACTGATGCTCACGGACGAGGACGGAGCGGCACCGATCGTGCCGTCGATCTCGTCGTCCGAGATGCTGGTTTCGGCAGTGAAGTTCGTGTCCGGGCTGTTGTCGCTGAAGTCGGCGACAGCCGTGAAGCTACCGTCCGACTGGACGATGGCGGTCGGCTGTTTCAGGAACGGGCTGTTCTCGGTGGTGCTGCGGATCTGGACGGTGACTTCCGAACCGGGCGCGATGTTGGTCGTGCCGTCGATCTCCTGACCAGATGCAGCCTGAACCGTGATGTCCTCGTCGCCGTTGAGCGTCGAGTCAGGCTCTTCGAAGGTGAACGAGTCGTTCACTTCGACCGTGTCTTCCGAGAGTTCCGTGGTGTCACGAACCGTGAAGTTCGCAACGTACTCGTCGTTGTCCTCGACGGCGCTGAGCGTACCGGTGCCAGCGTTGACCGAGTCCGTGTCGATGGCGACGAAGTGCGTGTCGTTGGCCTCGTCGTAGAGGACAGCGATCTCGTTGGTGTTGAAGTCAGCGACGTTGAAGTTGACACCGTCGCTGTTGGCGCCGGGGTTGGTCTCGTTCAGCGAGAGCTGGAAGAGCGCGTCGGAGACCTGGTTCCGGGAGCTGGTGTTGTTGTTGAAGTCGTTACTGACAGCCTGGTAGCCGGCAGCGTCGTCGCCAGCGGCTTCGTAGGCACCTTCCAGACCGGACGCTTCGACCTGCACGACGAGCGTGTCGTCGAAGGCGACCGTGTCGGTCTGGGTCAGGTTGTTGTTGCCGGCGAGGTTGTAGATCGCGCTGGCGTTGTCGTCGTCAGCGGCGTCGCTGATGTCGCTGAACTCGCTGTCAGGAGCGGTCCAGACCTGCACGTTGTCGGTCGAACGTTCCTGCAGCGAGAGGGAGGCGACGTCGTCACTGTCGTCGACGACGTCGGTGCTCTTGAGAGCGCTCGCGCCGGTTTCTGCCGTGACGTTCATGTCGTAGGACGCGGCGTCGAGCAGGTTGTTGCCGGCGGGCGTGTTGAAGGTAGCCGCGTTACCGTCGCGGTTGATCTCTGCGGGCGAGCTGACGATTTCGACGTCGTCGTCGTCATCTGCGACGTCGATGTAGCTCTGACCGCTCGCAGCGGTGAAGGTGTTGAACAGCACGGTAACTTCGCCGTCACCGTTGCCGTCCTCGACCTCCACAGTCGTCTGGTAACCGTCGTTGGAACGGTCACCGATGGTCAGCGTACCATCGTCCGTGTTCTGGAGCTGGATCGGGATGCGCGCGATGTCACCCTTGTCCTCCGTCACGACGGAGCTACCGAAGCTTGCCTGTGCGTCGCCGGTCTGGGCGACGGTGAACTGGTCGGTCGAGGCCGTGATGCCGGTCTCGACGTCGGTCACGTTGACCGTGTAGTTACCTGCATCGACGTCGTCGTTCGTGTTGAACGTGATGGTGATCTCACCATCGGAGTCGATCTGCAGGTTCTGGCTGTAGGTGTCGGCGTCAACGTTGCCGTTGGAGTCGATGAGTTCGGCGTCGACCGGACGGTTGATAGCGCTGGATTCGACCGTCACTTCGATGTCTTCGTCTTCACCGAAGGAGTTCTGGTCGGCGGTGGCCGTAAAGCCGAGGTCCTCGATGGTGAGCGAGCTGTTGGTGTTGCCCGCAGGTGCGCTGTCCGTCTTGACGTTGTAGTCACCGATTTCGAGGTTCTCGGTGTTGAGGACGTAGATGAAGGACTCGGAACCAGTACCACGCTGGCGGCTGACACTGTGGTCCTCGCTGGGTTCGGAGACGACGTCGAACGTCTGGCCTGCGTCAGCCTGGACGACGACGGGGGCGCCACGGAAGGCTTCCTCGTCGTCACCGTCGGGGGACGTCCCACGCTCGGTGTCCGTCACGTCGATGGTGGTCGGCGCGTAGACGGCGTCGAAGTCCTCTTCGGCGTCGATGGTGTCCGAGGACGACGCGTCCGTAACACCGCTACTGAAGCTCACGTTCTGGATGCGGTTGTACGTCGTACCGCCAGTGTCGATGACGAGCTGGCTACCGGAGTGGTAGTAGTTACCACTGAGCGTGAGCGTCTGGGTGTTACCGTTGGTGAGGCCGAGGGTGATCGTCTCACCGCTCGGGTCGTTGATGCTGTTCTCGAACTGTACCTCTAGGACGGGATCGCCTTCGCTAACGCCAGAGACCTGGCTAGCGGCGGCGTTCCCGGCGGTATAGTGGACCGCCTGGTCCACGCTAGGCTCTGCTGCTGCAGCGCTACCGGCGAACGCGGTGCTCATCGCGAACACCGAGAACACCATCAGCGCTGTCAGGAACAGGCTGCGGATTTTTTCGTTAGTTTCTGTCATAGTTTGTTGGTTGCTATCGGGCGGCGTCAGCCGTTTTCCACGTGGTCGGTGCGCGGCGACCGCGGCCACGCGTAGACCGAACCGGTGTACTCACTTCTGGCGCCATGGGTAGGGGTACGCTGTAAACCTATGCCGGATGTTATAAATGCTTTGTGGTCAGAGAAGCGGCATGAGAACGAGAGACACGCCCGAAATCAGTCGACACAGACGATATAGAGAACATATAAGCACTTTGTGGTTCGTTTCAGAACTGTGTCATGCGGGTGTCTGACACTCGGCGCGTCTCGACGTCGCCGGCACCACGACGGGCCGTCTCGGAGCCCCGAGCACGCCGGCCTCACGGGACGTCGCCAGCCCCCTCGGAACGCCGGGGCCTGTCAGTTCGTGACGATTTCGACTTCGTGGCCGTCCGCGTCTTTCGTGAACGCGTAGCGGTCGTCACAGCTCTCGGGGTCGCGGTAGTCCTCGGCACCGCGCACCAGCAGATCGTCCCACGTCTCGTGGAGGTCGTCGGTCCGGACGGCGACGTGGCCCCACGCGTCGCCCATCTCGTAGGAGCGACCATCGTAGTTGTACGTCAGTTCGACCGACATCGCCTCGTCGGCGGCGCCTTCGGGCTTGAGGAAGTACAACGCGAAGTCGTCGAACTCCGCCCGTCGGAACATCTCGTAGCCGAGTTTCCGGGTGTACCAGCCGATCGCGGCGTCGGCGTCCTCGACTCGGAGCATGGTGTGGTCGAGGCTCCACCTCGCCCCGTGGTCGCGCTCGACGATTTCGATCTCGTGGCCGTCGGGGTCCGTGACGAAAGCGTAGGACCCGCCACAGGAGTCCGGGTCGCGGTAGTCCTCGACGCCGGCGTCCATCAGTTCCTCGTAGGCGTCGTAGACGTCGTCGACGCGGACGGCGACGTGACCCCACGCATCACCCATCGTGTACGTGCGTCCGTCGTGGTTATATGTCAGTTCCAGCAGCGCCCCCTCATCGTGGACGTCTTCGGGGCCGAGGAAGACGTTCGTGAACGTGTCCGCCTCCCAGCGTCCCTTCTCCTCGTAGTCGAGGTAGTCCCGGTACCAGTCCAGCGATGTCTCGAGATCTTCGACACGCATCATCGTGTGGTCGAGTGTCAGCATAGTCGGACCGTGGGCCGGGCGAGCGAAAAGGGTACCGCACGCGGCGGTGCCGATCTCACTCCGCCGGGGACGAGACTGATGGCGGCCGGACCAGCGGCCAGTAGTACCACCACGCGAGTCCGAGCAAGACGACGGTCCCGACCGGGAGCGCGACGTAGCCGATACGTCTGTTGAACCCCACTGCGACGCCGATTTGAGAGAGTCCCGCACCGACCAGTGCGAGCGCAGTGATGCGGTGGTCTTCTCGCCAGACGACACCCGAGAGTGCGCTCCCCAGTGCGAGTAGGTACAGCAACACGCCGGTACCCCACGACTCGATGAACTGCGGGAGGCCGTCGGTGAACCGGAAGAAGAAGTCGTATATCGAGACCATCTGCGGCGGGTTCGCGTTGAACAGTCCAAGCGTGAACACCATCGTCAGTTCGCCGCCGATGACGAGGACCGTCCACGGGACGAGACCGGCGACGACGACGGCAACGAGACGACGGCGAGGGCCAGCGACCATACCGGTCGACAGGGCTGTGACTGTTTAGTCTGTTCGCACACGCACGCGCCGATCGAACAATTACTTTCTGGCGACGATTCGGAGGACGTCCTCGTCGGCCAGTTCGTGGTCACGACCGACCTGCTGTTCGTCGTGTTTCGCGCTCGGCCCGGAGACGCGGGCAAAGCGGAACCGCTCGTCGAAGCTACCGCCGAGTTTCCGGCAGGCGTCGTCGACGGTGTCGCCTTCGCGGAGCATGAGCGGTTCCTCGTAGTCGACACCCCGTCCGGGTTTGTCCATGTAGATACGGATGAGACCCAGTTCGTCCCAGATTCGCTCGGTCAGGCCGTCGAGTCCCTTCTCTTTTTCCGCGCTGATGAAGATCGCCTCGTCGGGGTCGATGTCCCGCTCTTCGAGTTCGGCTTCGACCGTCGGCAGGTAGTCCGGTTCGATGAGGTCGGCCTTGTTCACCGCGACGATGGAGGGGACGTACTCGCGGTTGTCCATCACGCCGTCGATGAGTCTGTCGAGGTCGACCTGTTCGCCGATAGTGACGTCGGCGTTGACGTAGCCGTGTTCGCGGAGGACGCTCTTGACCGTCTCCTCGTCGAGGTCGAGGTCCACGGAACTGTTGACCGAGAGGCCGTCCTTGGCCTTCTTGCGGATGTTGACGCGTGGGGGCTCGGTGTCGAGGCGGATCTTGTTCTTGTACAGTTCCTCGCGCAGGCGGTCGTACTGGTCGATCTCGAAGACGGAGACGAGGAAGACGATGAGGTCGGCGGTCCGGACGACCGACAGCACCTCTTTCCCGCCGCCCCGACCGCCCGCCGCCCCCTCGATGAGGCCGGGGACGTCGAGAATCTGGATGTTCGCCCCCTTGTGCTTGAGCATTCCGGGGTACACGTCGAGCGTCGTGAACTCGTAGGCGCCCGTCTCGGACTCGGCGTTCGTCAGCGCGTTCAACAGCGTCGACTTCCCGACGCTCGGGAAGCCAACGAGCGCGACGGTGGCATCGCCATGTTTCTCGACGCCGTATCCGCCGCCGCCACCCGACCCGGACTGTTGTTGTTCGAGTTTCTCCTTTTTTTCCGCGAGTTTCGACTTCAGCCGGCCGATGTGGGCCTCTGTCGACTTGTTGTAGGGCGTGTCCGCTATTTCGTCTTCGAGTTCCTGTATCTCCTCTTCGAGCCCCATCAGTTGTACGTCGGCCCCTCGTCCCGAATAAGGTTTTCTTCCCTCTCCGACGAGGACCCGGTTCGCATAGCGTGGGTCGATGGGGAGGTATCTCGCGTGGCCTCGGGGCGGACGTACCGTCAGTATCGTTGACGAGAAAGCACCCAGCACCTCGTCGGTCGAGTATTCGGTCGAATATGTGTGCGGAGCGACGGCTCTACGATTCCGACACACCTATACGACGGCCGCTATCAAATTTCGATAATGGCAGGTGCTGATCGATTCCGCGACAGCACGCAGATTCTCTTACCGGCGGGTGCACTCGACGGTATTCGGGACGAACTCGAAACGCGATTCATGGTCACGGTCCGAAAGGAAGGACCGACGGTCCGTATCATCGGCTCGCCCGTCGAGATCAAGGACGCCGGCGATTTCCTCGCGATGAACGGCGTGACCTTCGCCTGATATCGAACCGGCACAGTCGGCGAAGGCGGCGACCGTCTCACTCGACACCGCTCGCGACCGCTGGCTGGCGCACACGAAACCGTGTGTGGGGCTCACGCGGTGATGGGTGAAACGCAATCCTTTAAACTGCCGGGACGGATTGACCGTACATGGCTGGAACTATCGAAGTGCTCGTCCCCGGCGGACAGGCCAACCCTGGCCCGCCCCTCGGTCCGGAACTCGGACCGACGCCCGTGGACGTGCAGGCAGTCGTGCAGGAGATCAACGACCGGACAGAGGCGTTCGACGGCACGGAAGTCCCCGTCACCATCGAGTACGAGGACGACGGCTCCTTTACCATCGACGTCGGTGTCCCGCCGACGGCCGAACTCGTCAAGGACGAGGCCGGGTTCGACACCGGTAGCGGCGAGCCCCACGAGGAGTTCGTCGCCGACCTCACCGTCGACCAGATCATGCAGATAGCCGAGCAAAAGCAGTCCGACCTGCTCGCCTACGACCTGAAAAACGCCGCGAAGGAAGTCGTCGGTACCTGCACCTCGCTGGGCGTCACCATCGAGGGCAACGACCCCCGCGAGTTCAAAGAGCGCATCGACGAGGGCGAGTACGACGACGAGTTCGCGGACGCCGCCGCGGCCTAAACGCGGGCAGAAACAACCCGGATTTTGCGGTCTCTTTCGTGTCCCGAGTGCCGACAGGGCTCGAAGCGTGCGACCGGCAGACCTACCCTTCCTCGTCGCCGTCGACCGGCACCCGAACGGTGACCGTCGTCCCCTCGCCATCCGGCGTCGAGACGGCTATCGATCCGTCCAGTGAGTCGACCAGCCACTTGACCAACCAGAGCCCCAGTCCGCTCCCGTGGGCCGTCGGCGTCTCTTCGAGGTTCCCGACCAATAGCTCGCGTTCGGTCTCGGGCATCCCCGGCCCGTCGTCGCTGACCGCGATCGCGACTGTCTCGTCCGCCCGCCACGCGTCGAACGCGAGGTGGCGCGTGCCGGGCGGTTGGTCGTTGTGTGCGATGGCGTTCTCGCCGAGTTCGGTGAGGACGATGGGGAGACGACGCCCGCCGTCGACGACCGCGGCGTCAGCCACCGACGCCTCGACGGTCGCTTCGGGATACCTCGTCCGTAGCGAGTGGGCGACGTCCTCGATGACGGTCCGCACGTCGGCAGGAACCGGCGTCGCTGGCCGACCGTCGAGGAGTTCGTCGTGGATGGTTCGTGCGTGTTCGGTCGTCGCCATGAACGACTCCGCGCGACTGTAGATTCGCTCGGCGGAGCTTTGAACCGCCTCGTCGGTGTCCTCGGCGGAGAGGATCCGTTCCGTCGAGAGCATGATGACCGACATATCGTTGCGGAGGTTGTGTCGGAACACCCTGCTGAACACCGACAACTGGGATTCGCGTCGGTCGAGCGTCGCCGCGAGCGCATCGAACCGGTCGCTGATTCGCCGCCACTCCGTTGCCGGGCCGAGGTCCAGCGACGTGTCGTACTCGCCCGCTTCTAGTTCCCCGAGACCGTCAGAGAGCCGCTCTATCTGTTCGATGGTCCTGCGCGACGCCCAGACGCCGAGACTGGCGACGACGAGGAGCGTCGCCAGCACGGACCCGACCTGTAGCCCGGTCGACTGGCGCAGGCGTCGTTCCAGCGGCGTCCGGTCGGCGGCGACGGTGACTCGCCACCCGGTGGACTCGACCGTCGCCGTCGCGGTGAGCGGGGCATCGAACTCCCGGGACTGGTCGTACAGCGTCGTGTCTGCACGGGTGGCGACACGCAGCGACCGCCCCGACGTGAGTGAGGCCGTCGCCCGCTCGAAGAAGTCCGTCGCAGTCAGGTGAAAGGCGGCGTTGAGCGTCCCGACGACGGTCCCGTTCGTTCGGATCGGTGCCGACAGAATGACGACGTAGTTGCCGCTCTCCGCCTCGAAGGGAGTACTGATGTGTGACTGCCCGCGCAGGGCTGTCTGCACGTACGTCCGATCACCGAAGTCCTGCCCGACCAGCGTGGCCCGGTCCTCCGGGGAGGCGTCCGCCGCGTCGAAGGCGGTCATCGTCCCGTTGGCGGCGACGACCGACGCTCCCTCGAACGCGGTCTGCCGGCGGAGCGTCGTGACCGCTCGCTGCTGGGCTGTCGAACCGTGGTCGGCGACGGCGTCGTTGCTCGCCCACAGGGCGACCGTCGACCGCTTCTCGCGCAACCGGGTGTCGATGTCGGTGGCGACGGTCCACGCGTCCGACTCGAGAGCCTGTCGCTCCTGTGTCGTAATCGCCGAGCGGTGGAGGGCGAACCCGGCGAACACGACCGTGGACAACACGAGGGCGACGACGAACAGGACGCCGAGAAACCCCGACCGGAGACGCATTACCTCGACCCATACTCCGTCGCGTAATAAACCGTGGGAGTGTCGGTTCGACGGCTTTAAGTGTCGCATTGGCCTCTTGCCGCACGAGACAGGCATCCGCCTGTTTCACTGACCCGTAGAAGCCGTTTGGCGTACTACGGAGGTGAACAATGGCAGACCAGGAAATAGAGAACGCAGTCTCTCGCGCACTCGAGGACGCACCTGAGCGGAACTTCCGCGAGACGGTCGACCTCGCTGTCAACCTGCGCGATTTGGACCTAAACGACCCGTCGAACCGCGTCGACGAGTCCGTCGTTCTGCCTGCCGGCACCGGTCAGGAGACCAACATTGTGGTCTTCGCCGAGGGCGAGACAGCCCTTCGTGCCGAGGAGGCAGCAGACGACGTACTCGACGAGGACGAACTCGAGGAACTTGGAGGCGACGACGACGACGCCGCCAAGGACCTCGCCGATGCAACTGACTTCTTCATCGCAGAGAAGGACATGATGCAGGACATCGGTCGATACCTCGGGACCGTCCTCGGCCCGCGCGGGAAGATGCCGGAACCGCTCGACCCCGACGACGACGTCGTCGAGGTCATCAACCGCATGAAAAACACCGTGCAGCTGCGCAGTGGGGAGCGACGGACGTTCCACACGCGCGTCGGCGCCGAAGACATGTCCGCCGAGGACATCGCCGACAACATCGACGTCATCGTACGTCGACTGCACGCCGACCTCGAGAAGGGGCCGCTCAACATCGACACCGTCTACGTGAAGACGACGATGGGCCCCGCCGTGGAGGTGGCCTGATATGAGCGCTGAACGCAAGACAGAGACCATCCCCCAGTGGAAGCAAGACGAGGTCGACTCCATCGTCGAGATGGTCGAATCCTACGAGAGCGTCGGCGTCGTCAACATCGCCGGGATTCCGTCCCGACAGCTCCAGGACATGCGCCGTGACCTCCACGGCACCGCGGAGCTCCGGGTCTCCCGGAACACGCTGCTCCGACGCGCCCTCGAGGAAGTCGACGACGGCCTCGAAGACCTGACGCAGTTCGTCAGCGGGCAGGTCGGCCTCATCGGCACGAACAGCAACCCGTTTTCGCTGTTCCAGGAACTCGAAGCGTCGAAGACGCCCGCGCCCATCGGCGCCGGCGAAGTCGCCCCGAACGACATCGTCATCCCCGAGGGTGACACCGGTGTCGACCCGGGCCCGTTCGTCGGTGAACTGCAGGCTATCGGTGCCGACGCCCGCATTCAGGAGGGGTCGATTCAGGTCCTCTCCGACTCGACGGTGCTCGACGCCGGCGAGGAAGTCTCGCAGGACCTCGCGAACGTCCTCAACGAACTGGGCATCGAGCCCAAAGAGGTCGGTCTCGACCTGCGCGGCGTCTTCGCGGACGGCGTCCTCTTCGAACCCGAGGAACTCGAACTCGACGTCGAGGAGTACGAGCAGAACATCCGTGCGGCCGCCGGGCAGGCGTTCAACCTCTCGGTCAACGCCGGCTACCCGACCGCACAGACCGTGCCGACCATGCTCCAGTCCGCGAGCGGCGACGCCAAGAGCCTCGCGCTGCAGGCCGCCATCGAGGACCCCGAGGTCGTCCCCGACCTCGTGAGCAAGGCCGACGCACAGGTCCGAGCGCTCGCCTCGCAGATCGACGACGAAGAGGCACTGCCGGAGGAGCTCCAGGACGTGGATGCCGCCCCGGCCACCGAGGAATCGACTGACGACCAGACCGAGGACACCGCATCCGAGGACGACGCCGACGACGCCGAGGCCGCCACAGACGAGGCCGAGGACGACGATGACGACGACGAAGACGCCGGCGACGCGCTCGGAGCGATGTTCTAACACCACCACTACAGAACAATGGAATACGTATACGCTGCACTCATCCTGAACGAATCGGGCGAAGAGATCAACGAAGACAACCTCACCGACGTGCTCGACGCCGCTGGCGTCGACGTCGAGGAGTCCCGCGTCAAGGCCCTCGTCGCCGCCCTCGAGGACGTCGACATCGAGGAGGCCGTCGAACAGGCCGCTGCCGCACCCGTCCCCGCCAGTGGCGGCGCCGCCGCGCCCGCCGAGGGCGAGGAGAGCGCCGACGAGGACGACGACGAGGCCGAGGAAGAGGCCGCAGACGAGGACGACGGCGACGACGACGAGGACGACGAGGCCAGCGGCGAGGGTCTCGGCGAACTCTTCGGCTAACTCGGCAGTACTCGACCAGCATTTCTTTCGCGAACGTCCGGCCAGCGACGGCGCTGTCGACCCGACGTTGAAGTAGGAAGCCGGGACCAGCGAGCGTATGCTCCCGGTCAGACTGACGGCAGAGCCGCTGGCAGTCGCGGGGGTGGTGCTCGCGATAGCGGGTGGGGTCTGTCTCGGGTGCGCAAGCGGCCTCGTGCCCGGCCTGCACGCCAACACGCTGGCGCTGTTACTCGCGGCGACGGCTGGACAGATTCCCGGACCGCGCGTGTACGTCGGCGCGGCCATGCTGGCGGCCGGCGTGACACACACCTTTCTCGACGTCGTGCCGGCGCTGGCACTCGGCGTCCCCGACCCGGCGATGGCCGCCGGAGCACTCCCCGGACATCGACTCGTCGTCGAAGGTCGAGGCCGCGAAGCACTCCGCCTGTCGGCGCTCGGAAGCGCCGGGGCCGTCCTGCTCGCGGCCCCGCTAGCACTCCCGGTTACGGCCGTCATGACGCGGCTGTATCCAGTCGTCTCCGCGCACCTCTCGCTGGTGCTAGCCGGTATCGCGGCGCTGCTCGTCGTGACAGAACGCGGGCCGCGTCGACGGGTCGGCGCACTGGTGTCGCTCGGGTCGAGCGGCGGCCTCGGCCTCCTGTTTCTCGACGCGCCTCTCTCCGGTGTCCTCCCGGTCGCCGACGTCCTCGTCCCATTGTTCGCCGGGTTGTTCGGTGCGCCGGTGTTGCTCGCCGCGATCGAGGGCGATGGCGTCCCGCCGCAGGCCGACCCGGCGGTGACGACGCCGCGACGGACGGTTGCGACGCTGGCGACGGTCGGCACGCTCTGTGGGGCCGTCGTCGGCTACCTCCCCGGTGTGTCGAGTGCTATCGCGGCGACCCTGGCGTTGGGGGTAACGTCGACACGCGGGCCGCGAGCGTTCGTCGTCACGACGAGCGGTGTCAACACGGCCACGGCGGTGTTCGCGCTGTTCGCGCTCGTCACGTTCGGTGACCCCCGAACCGGAGTCTTAGTCGCACTGGACCGAGCGAACGTACCGCTCGCACTCCCGGTGTTGGTGACTGCCGTCGTCGTCGCCGCCGTCGCCGGTGCCCTGCTGGTCCCGTGGCTCGGCGACCGCTATCTGCGGACG
This sequence comes from Haloarcula sp. S1AR25-4, assembly GCF_031624555.1. NCBI lineage: Archaea > Methanobacteriati > Methanobacteriota > Halobacteria > Halobacteriales > Haloarculaceae > Haloarcula > Haloarcula sp. S1AR25-4. The sequence goes on from NZ_JAMQOR010000013.1 coordinate 22,157, forward strand.
GTCGGCCGACTGGACCCTGCGTGGCTCTCTGTGTCCGTGTTGGCCGCGCTCCTCGTCCTCTCCGGCGTGTTCGCTGGTCACATCGGTGTCGCCGCGTTCGGGGCCGCGACGCTCGCCGGCCACGTCCCGCCGCACTTTGACTGCCGGCGGGCGACGCTGATGGGGGTCCTGCTCGTCCCCCTCATGTTATAGGTAACCCCGACGGCGAAAGTGAACGAGCATGACGGCCACCATCAACGTCATCCCCAGCAGAGTGGCTGGATACCCGTACGTCCAGCCGAGTTCGGGCATGTTGTAGGCGCTCTCGCCGAAGTTCATGCCGTAGACGCCGACGACGAACGTCAGCGGGATGAAAATCGTCGCGACGACGGTGAGTACCTTCATCACCTCGTTGGTCGACTGCGAGAGCGTGTTGAGGTAGATGTCCCGCGCACCGGAGACGAGGTCACGGTACGTCTCGGTCAGGTCGACTATCTGGACGAGGTGGTCGTGGACGTCGCGGAAGTACTTCTCCGTCTGTGGCTGGACCTGTTGTGGGTCGCCGCGGGCGAGGACGCCGATGGCTTCACGCGCGGGCCAGACCTGCTTGCGAAAGGACAGCAGGTCCCGGCGGACGTCGTTTATCTTCTCAAGCGTCTCGATGTCCGTCGAGACGGTGACTTCCTCTTCGATCTCTTCGATGTCCGTCTCGACGTCGTCAAGCAGGTCGAAGTAGGCGTCGACGACGACGTCGACGACGCGGTAGGCGGTGAAGTCGGGGCCGCGGTGGAGCAGGCGTTCGTCCCCGCGTTCGACGGCGTCCATCACCCGCTGTACCGGCTTGGCTGCCCCTGTAGACATCGTGACGACCCAGTCCCGACCGATGAAGATGGCAATCGGGGTGGTCCGTACCTCCTTCTCGAAGGTCGTCTCGCCGGGAGTGAGCGAGGCGCTCTTGATGAGGACGAACGTGTGGTCGGCGTACTCCTCGGTCTTGGCTCTGACGTCGCCCCTGACGTCGTCGATAGCCAGCGGGTGGAGGTCGAACGCTGCGACGACGGCGTCTATCTCGTCGTCGGTGGCCTCGGCGACGTGGACCCACGTCGTTCCGACGGCGCGGCGGGCGCTGGCGAGATCGTCGTAGGCGACGGCCGTCTCGTCGGCGTACACGAGTGCCGAAATCACGGTTCGCCCTCCGCTCGACCGGACCGGCCGACGGCGAGCGCCGTCAACCCGAACATGAGCGCGGTCAGCGAGAACGCACGACCCGGATAGGGCATCGTGACGCCCAGCACGTATCCGAGCACCCCGACGACGGTGAGTACAGCACCCATCAGCGAGACGGGTTGCATGCCCCACCAATCACGGTGCCGATAAAAAAGCGTACCCCCGCGAACGCCGAGTCAGTCTCCGCTGTGGGTGATGCCGCCGAACATCGTGTCGACTCTGGCACGCTCGTTTATCTGCTTGGGGTGGACCGCGAGGACGATCAGGACGTCGCCTTCGTGTTCGAAACTGGCGACGTGCATCCGGACGTCTATCTCCTGTCCCTGTACGGTCACAGTCCCCGAGAACATCCCGACGTCACGGGGTTCTCCGAGTACCTCGACGGTTCGGTTGCCCTCGGACTGCACGTCACCGACGCCGCTGGCACGACCCGCAAACTGTTCGACGACCCGCCGGTTCGACCACTGTGCGGCCGGGTTCAGCGTCTGTCCGGCGACTTTCGCGCCGGGTGTCGAGACGACGACGAACCGGGCCAACTGGAGACTCCCGACCGGTCCGAGGTCGACGCCGCGCTGATACTGCCTGACGTTGTTCACGACGCGAATCGTCCGGTTCTGCCCGGCGAACGTGACGTCGCGAGTGATGTTCTGTTCGGTCGAGTTCGTGAGTTCGTAGCCGGTCGATTCGAGCGCCGAATCCTCGACGGTCGCCGGTTCGGATTCGAAGGCGACCGTCTCGCCGGTTATGAGGCCCGTACATCCGGCGGAGACGACGAGGAAGGCGACGAGTGCGGAGAGCAGCGGCTTTCGCATTGGTGTTCGCTACGAGACAGTGGGGCATAAAAAAGCTGTTCGCCGACGTCACCCGAACAGGCTGACGATAGTGTTGATGACGACCCACTTCACGGCGTTCACGGTGCCGAGACCGTCGATGGTGATGTCCCCGCCGGTGATGGCGTTCCGGAACGCCGTCGAGGGATCGTTCGACTCGACGATACCGGTCAACGTCGCCCGGTCGGTGGTCATCTTCATCGTCGCGTCGTCACGGGTGCCCTGTTTCAGTTCCTGAATCTGCAGGTCACCGTCCATCCGGAACGAGGCCGTGGCTTCCGTCCCGTTCGCGTCCGTCACGACGAGGTTCACCCGTTCGTCTTGCAACTGATCGCCGGCGACCCCGAGGTCGCTGGCGTCGACGTTCTCGTTGTAGACGCCGACCATGCCCTCTAACTCGGCGTACATCTCGTCGCCCCACTCCGGTTGGTCACTCTGGGCGGCCACCGGACCGGCGGCCGACCCGAAGACGAGCGCGAACACGACCGCGAGCAGTAGTATCCGAGAACTGTATGGTACGGTAATCATGACGGCACTGTCTAGTTCTGAATCTCCTCAGCTGGCGTTTTACCGTCAAGCGCTTGATTGGGCCGTTCGTGGTTGTAGTGGTGTCTGAAGCGTCGTAGCCACTGTTTCGCGCTGGATTGACTGCCCCGCC
>NZ_JAMQOR010000014.1:0-18793 GCF_031624555.1 Haloarcula sp. S1AR25-4
CCGGTAATGCAGCTGAGCTAAACCCCATAATTGCGTTATGATAACTAACCAAACGTGATTACTGTGGGGTAGACATTGATGAAGGGGCCGTCGAGATCTGCAAACTTCGATTGTGGCTCTCGATGGTTGCAGATCTTGAAGATGAGCCACATGAGGTTGAACCGCTACCGAACATTGACTTCAATATCCGACAAGGAAATTCCCTTGTCGGGTTCACAAATTTAGTAGAAATAACTGACGACGGCGATGCATCCCTCACTAATTGGGGCGGCGGCGTCGGAACTGGCGTACAGGAATTATATGAGGATGTAATCAACGCGATCAAACGCCACCAAAAGGCCACCAGTACTGCTGAGGCGCAAAATGCACGCCAGCTTGCTGAATCGCTAGTTGATTCTCATAGCCAAGAATTGAATGAGAAAGTATTAGACCAATTCCACGCTGCGGGGCTTGACGAAGTTGATAAAGGAAAATTACAGGAATTCAGTCCATTTCACTGGGTGTTGGAGTTCGCCCCTGTGTACGAAGACGGCGGATTCGATGTTGTCATCGGAAATCCTCCATGGGACCGTATCAAGCCGCTACGTGACGACTATTTCTCCAAATACGATGAGACATTTCGAACACGACTACCCGACGACAAAGATAGAGTCCAAGAAGAGCTCCTAGAAGATGATGATATCGCTGAGGGCTGGCAGGAATACCAGGATGAAATGGAACTTCGCGCAGAGTACTTCAAGAACACGCCTGCATATGACCTACAGCGTCCTGTGATTGATGGCCGTGTTAATCCCAGCACGAATGATCTTTCATCTCTATTCTTTGAGCGGGTATTCCAGCTTGCTGGTGACTCCTCTCGTGTCGCTCAAATTCTCCCTGGCGCGGTTTTCAACGGAGCATCAGGCAAAGACCTTCGAATCCACCTGTTGAATAACACTACTCTTGACGTACTGACAATCTTTGAGAATCACGAAATATTTGAGCAGGTTCACGGCCAGTACAAATTCGGGGTAGTGGTCTTCAAAAACAGTGGTTCAACGAACCAGGTCGCCGGGAAGTATATGGAGGGTGACCTTTCAATCTTTGATGATTTCGATAATCAGGCGATTCACATCCCCCGGGACGTGTTAGAATTGTACTCTCCAGAGGCTGGCATTTTCCCATTTATTGAGTCCGAACAGAAACTCAGTGTTCTCGAATCGATTATCGAAAATCCCCCCATCGCTCCAAAGGACGCTCCGACCGGATATATGGAGCCGTATCAGGGACTCCGTCGTACGAGTGATGCAGACCGTTTCGTGGATAAGTCCGAAGCTGATTACCCTGTCTACGGTGGTAAGAATATTTACCAATATTCCTATACTCCAGAATTCATAACAGACGTACAGAAACCCGAATTTTGGAGTGTCGAAGAAGATGACGACCCAGAACGAAGTGCCAAGCAACGGATGCGGGAGAAAACTGTTCGCGATCTCAAATCCGCTATCTATGAAGCGTTTGATGGTACGGGCTCTCAGAAAGGATTCGTCAATGACCTATTGGAGCAACATCGTGGGGAACCACTCACCGAAAATGACGTACTTCTGGATTCCACTGAATATCGAATCGGTATTCGTCGAATTACGAACTCCACTAATGAGCGGACACTCATTGCCTCGGTACTGCCGAAGGGAATCGTTTGTCACAACACATTGTTGACTATCCCCAGCTACCTGATTCAGCCCTACGAGGAAGGACTCTCAGAAAGCCCACTTCATAACTTCTATACCCGGATGTTCTCTGACGAGGAACTGTTCGCTAAGCTCGGGCTTCTCAACTCAATCCCGCTTGATTACCTGCTTAGAACTAAGGTAGACACCGGTATTGTCATGTATAAGTTTAAAGAATCACAGATGCCTGATCTTTCTGAGGATGATAATTGGTTCCACTATATTTCAGAACGGGCTGCTCTACTGAGTTGCTACGGTGATGGATTCGCCGAAATGCGCGACCGTCTCGGAGGAATTGATCCTGCAACGACTGAAGAAGCAAGGCGTGAAATCCAGGCCGAAATTGACGCTGCGGCATTCCACGCTTACGGTCTAGAACATATGGAAGTTCAATTTGTACTTAAGGATTTCCACAGGGTCTCAAACCCCCGGATTATGACTGAAGACTACTTCGACACAGTACTTGAGAAATACAATATACTTAAAAAAGAAGGACCGAAGTCATAGAAACACTATTCTGAATACAGCTCACTAACCAACTCGCATTAGTGAATGTTGTTGAGCGCCCGACGAGTCATTGCTCCGTCTACGTTGAGATATTGTCGAGCTGTAGCAATATCTTCCCAACCGAACATTGCCCGAAGTGCCGCTAAGTCTAATCCTCTGCTGGCGTGGTAGGAGGCTGCCGTCGCTCGAAGACCGTGTAATGAAGTTGTGTTTCTAGAAAGACGCGGAGCGAGATCAAGGGCGGTATTCAATCTTCGTTGTAATGTTGAGAAGGAGTACGGCCAGCCACCGTGTTCCGTAATCAGAAGGTCGATCGCAACTCGAACTCGATACGAAAAATGAAACGGTACTGTTCGAGCAGCCGCTTCTGTTTTTGGAAGCCAATACAGATCAGCAAAATCTTCGAATCTACTATCTGGATTATGTCGTAGGCGTTGTTCGATTGCCTGCCGACAATAACCACAGAGGCCACCATCCCTCCCTTTGGTACAGGCGTGATGCTCGGGAATGCGGATCATTTGTCGCTCGTGATCGATCCACGACGAACTCAGATGTGTCGTCTCACCAGGTCTTAGTCCGAGACGTCCACCGATTAGAATCGCAGCCCGCGATTCGAGTCGTTGAACGGGCTCGTCGATACGTCCTGCTCCTTCTAACAGTAATTCAAACTCGCGTTCACTAAGTGACTTCTCCCGTGTTGGTGCCATCTAGATAGGAAACGTCTTTGAAATTGTTTAGAAGGCGAGCAAACGGGATCTTGATACGGAGAATCTGCATATACTTCACCCATTCATGAACTCATCTGACAAGGATTTAACCGACATCACGGACTGTCTCTGAGCGTGCCATTTCCCCGCGCCAAATCGCCACACCAACTCTACGAAGAGGTTCAATCGTACGACCGGGTAATCACCCCGGACGGACCGCTTGCGAGTGCCCTCAACCGCCACCTCGATCGTTCGCATCTCGGTCCGTTCGCGATCCCACCACGCCGACTTGCAGTCGGCCGACGCCAAGAGTCTGAGGACCGTCTGGCCTTCCTCGGCATGCTTGATCACGAGGACTTCTCTTGGAAGCGCTGTGCATACGCGGTTGGGAATATCCTCCAGTGTTGGGAACACCGAGGGTCACACGACGCTATTTTCGAGTACGACGGCTACGTCGACGACGCCACCGAACGAGCTGTGGAGCGAATCGCGGAACTCGAGACCGCCTCGATGAAACTCACGAACGAGACCATCGAACCGGATCTCGACGTAGTCGTCGTCGAGCCGGCGATGCTCACCCAACTCGAACGAGCGTATCTGCCCGCCGAGTACGACACGGTCGACCTCTTTACTGACACGGGGTTCGAGCTCCCGCCGTTCCGTATACACGATTCACCGACGGCGATCGTGGAGACCGTCGTTGATTCCGTCAATGACGAGAACGCTGATAACGTCGGGATTGTTCTCGACCAGGAAAGCGAATACTCACCGCTTATCGAGTCCGCGCTCGAAGCGGCTGATATCCCGTTTTTTGGCGGGCCGGGTTTCACAGATCGCAGCGAACATCGGTTGTTCCTCCACCTCCTCCGGACCGCCCACCGGGGGACTGATACCCGAATAAGCGAGATCCGATCGCTGTTGACGGTCTTCGATTGCGACATCGACGATGCTGACACAGACAAGCGACTGCACGAGCTTGACGATGGAGATCTCAAGTGGCTGATCGACTTCTGCCACGATGTCCAAGAGTACACGTTCTCGGATGCTCTTTCAGTGTTTGAACGCCACGCCGGCGACACGCTGGATGCCTTCCGGGAGGAACTGGAGACACTCACCATCGCGGACGAATCCATCACGGAAGCGCGCCTCGACGATTTGTCGTTCTATCTCCAGACCTACGAGGTGCCGGTCGATCGAGAGAACGAGGGTGTCTTGCTCGCCGATGCGAAATCAGCGTCGTACGTGGGTCGTGAGGTTGTCTTCTACCTAGGGCTTGACGACCGCTGGACCCACTCGGCCCCACGTCGTCCGTGGGTCGACCAGGACGCCCAGTTTACACGGAATCTTAAGAGCTTCCAGCTGCTGTTGCAGAGCGGCAGCCAGCAACACTATCTCGTCCAAGATGCGACCGGCGGATCACCCGTTACGCCGTGCCTGTACTTCGAAGAGCTTCTCGAACCGGAGTACGACCGCTTCTCCGATCTACCTTCGACAAGTCATCAGATCGAAACCGCAGCACGAGCTGGTGACGGATTCGAGAACGAACCTGTCGGTGTGACTTCCGACCCGGTCGAGACGATCAGCAAGTCGAGTCTCAACACCTACGTGAACTCACCGCGAGACTACTACTTCAGCCGGATAGTCGACGGTCCGGAGAAGGCGTATCTCACCGAGGGCAACCTGCTCCACGACTTCGCGGAGTTCTACGTCAACCATCCGGACGAGATTGACGAAGAGACACTCTCGGAGGTCGTCGAACTTATGCTCGAGGACGTCCGTCCGCTGGTTCGCTCCGTCGACGAACGGACCCGGCGCACTGAATATCGTGCGAGCCTCGAAACGATCGTCTCATATCTTGACGCGAACCAGCCGACCGAGGGCGCGTTTCTGACGCCGTCCAGTGGGGGTGATAATGCCGTCGCTGCTCACTTCGGTCGCGATGTCGACTCTCCCGTGACTGAACGTCGGTTTACTGACGAAGAACTGGGCATCAACGGAATGATCGACCTCGTTCAGTCGCAGCAAGAACTGCTCGACTACAAGAGTGGCAGCGAGAGCAGCGCCACCTCAATCGTCAAACACGCCGCGATTGACGAGCCGACAGACGAGCCTGACTTTCAGGCAGCACTCTATCTCACCTATTGGCGATCACAACGTCCGGGTGACCAACTCTCGTTCACCTTCTTCTACGTCACCGAACTCGTCGACGACGTGATCGCCGGCGACGCCGACATCGACGACGCGTTGACGACTGTAACATACTACCCTGAATCGCTCACCGAGCACGTGCAACGTGAGGAGTTCTTCGAGTATCTCCGTGAGGAGGGGGCACAGAAGTGCCAAAAGATCCTCTCGAAGATCGACTATCAGACATACGCCGCGCTCTTCGATGCTGCGCCGCTTGTCGAGACGACTGACAGCGACGAACTCATCGACTCCGAGTTCGGAGAGACGATGATTGACCGGCTCGAAGCCGAGATTGGCGAGTACAAGTACGTGACAACAGGGAGCAAGCAGGTGATGCGCGCAATCGTCGACCGACAGAAGGGTGCATTCTTCAAACGTGATCTCGATGCGTTCGAATCGTTTGTCGACGAGCGACTGACAGAACTCAATCGACGCCGCACTGGCGACGAGGCGTTCCCAATCGAGGGGCTCGCCGGTGAGCCGAACTACCGACGGGTGGACAATCGTGACCTTCTCTTAGAGGGTGAACAATGAGCGGCGTCGACCCGAACCCGGAGCAACGCGGCCTCATCGAGGCGACTGATGGCCTCTATCTCGTCGACGCGGGTGCTGGCACCGGGAAGACGTTCACCGTTACCCGGCGATACGCAAACATTGTCGCCCAAGATGGCGTCGATCCCGAAGACGTGCTGTTGGTGACCTTTACGAACAACGCGGCCGAGGAAATGCGAGAGCGGATTGTGCGTCACAGCGAGTACGGGATGCGGGAACTCGCGAACGCGCCGATCCAAACGTTTCACTCGCTGTCACACGACCTGCTCGACGAATACGGACACGACGCACCGATGTCCCTCGGGATTGATGAGACGATCACTGGCTCGACACGGATTATCGAAGACGAAATCATCGAACAGGCGCTGTTTCGTGAGTTCATCGGCCAGTTCATCGATAATCACCCAGAGTATGACGAGTTCTTCACGGCACTGTCGGAGACGTCGGAGCTACTCGATCTGATCAAGGAACTGTCCGCAAAAGGTGTGTTCCCCACTGCGGATGGCTGGTACCGGGACAGCGAGTCACACCTCGATGGGGACTTTGAGGCGTTCGAGACGCTGTTCACCGACCGGAATGAACCACGGAACGGCGGGAGTAAGCAATCGAAGCTTCGAAAGAAGCTCTATCAGTATGGTGAAGACAAGACGTATCTCCCGGAGGCGCCCGCAAAGTGGGACATCCGTGGCGATGGCAAGCAAGTCCCGGCGGACCTCGCTACACGCGTCTTCGATGAGGACCGAACGGCTCTCAAGCGGTTCGTCCACGACGTGTATCACGCCTATCTTGAGTTCGCGCTTCGGCGGAACTACCTGAATTTCGGGTTCCTTCAGCTGTTCGCGTTCGTGCTTCTGTGTGAGGATCACGACCTTCGAGAGCAGCTGGGGTACGAGTACGTGATGGTCGACGAGTTCCAGGACTCCAGTGAGATCCAGTTTAAACTTACGCTGCTGCTCGCCGGCACGAACAACATCTGTGTGGTCGGCGACTGGAAACAGAGTATCTACAGCTTCCAGTACGCGGACGTCGACAACATCCGCGAGTTCGACGATCGCCTCGAACGATTTGCCGCGGAGCTGAATCGGGACGTAGATCGAGTCACGTTCCCGACGACGCCGGTTGACGACAAGCAGCTGATGCGGAATTACCGGTCGACGCAGTCCATCTTGGACTTCTCTACCCACGCCCTGACTGCCCGTGCGACAAAGAACGAATCTCTGGATGCGGAGACTATCTCCGAGCAGGTAACACCTCTGACTGCCGATACAGATCGAGATGATAGCTACATCGAGGCGCTCACGAGTGAGGACGAACACGAGGCCATTCTCACGAAGATCGACGCAATCGTCGACAACGATGATTACGCCGTCGAAGGCGACGACGGCACGTATCGCGCTCCGGAATACGGCGACATCGCTGTGTTGACGCGAACCCGCGATTTCGGTCGGGATCTGCTCGATACGGCGAGTAAGTTCGGTCTGCCGATGGCCTACGAGGGTGGGATCGAGGTCTTCCGGACCGACGCCGCGAAGCTGGTGTTAGCGTGGTTGCGTATTCTCGAACGTGACGCTGAACGCGGGTGGGCACTCGTCCTCGAAGAGGCTGGCTACACGATTGACGAGACGAAGACGATCATCGAGCGTGAGGCGTATCCCGAAGCTATGGTCGCATTCCGAGAGGATCTACGGGATTTGGAGACGTTCGGCGGCGTCGCCCGACGCGTGTTCGAACAGTACGGCCGTTCCGGCCCGACCGCAGACGTCGTTCTCGACACTATTCAGTCGGTTCACGGGACGACGACGTTCACCCGTGGAGAACTGATCCGATTCATCGAGGAGGCGATTGCTGATGGGAGTACACACGACGTCGACGCCGGGGCTGGGACGAACGCGGTGACTGTGCAAACGATCCACGCGACGAAAGGGCTCGAATACCCAATCGTCATCCTCGCAAATATGAACGCGAACAAATTCCCGTCTTCCGGTGGCAGCGGAAGCGATATCGCCTACACCGACCCGATTGGCCTCCGTCAGCGGAAGGTGTACTCAGAGGACGCACACGGCGTCCCACACGTCTACGACGACTGGAAGACTGACGTTCTTAATCGCTGCCTCCCCCAGAACTACGACGAGGAACGTCGGCTTCTCTATGTGGCTGTCACGCGTTCTGAGAGCCACCTCGTCTTGACTGGCGGTACTGACCCAAATTCGTTCCTCGATTCACTCCCCGTTGATGTCGAAGATATCGACCCCGATCTATCTGCGTTCGACCCAGAACCCGGCGAGCATTCGACCTACACGGTCGATATTCCGGAGCCTGATGGACCGGCAAGCTACTCACCACACACCTTCATCGATGACGCAGTCTTCGAAGGGAATACCGGCGGCCGGGGAATGGAGTTCGGGTCAGACGTCCACGAGTTTGCGGAACGGTATGTTCTCGGTGAAGCAGTCGAAACCGGCGATAACCCTGACAAAGAGCACGTCAAGGCGTTAATCGACTCACTCGAGGGTGAGACGAGAGCCGAGATCGATGCGTTCCTTCCGCTTACCGTCGACGGTGAGAAGGTAACGATCGGCGGCATCATCGACTTGCTCCACGTGACATCTGACCGTGTTGAGATCGTTGACTACAAAACCGATCTCACAACGCACGCAGAAGATGAATACCAGAAACAGCTCAGTATCTACTACCACGTCGTCGCCGACCAATATCCAGAGCGGTCGGTCACTGCGTCTATTTTCTACACCGATGATGGCACTCGTCACAATATTACCCCTCTCGATAAGGCGGCTCTTCGAGAGCTAGTGCTAACACATAGTGTTTAAATTACTTGTCTCGTGGATACTGAGCACTAGAAACTCAATGGTCGAAATTCCCAGCTCCCTTCGCTCTTTGTTCAGTGCTCCAATTAAAGAGCAGGATGGGACGTACATAGTGGAGGTCCCATCGAGCGAAATCGACTTTGAAGCGTTGTCAGCTGACGAAACGTATCGCGTAGCGATTCTGGAATCTCCTGTCTCGACGGAGTCGTCAGTACAACAGGAGTCACCAAGAGCTCCTTCCCGTGAGACTGCGAGCCATTCTTCCTCCGGACCCCCAGTGGAGGAAGGCGAAGTACGTGATGTGACCATCGAGACAGTCGGCGATCAGGGCGATGGTATCGCAAAAGTCGAACGTGGCTACGTCGTGATCGTTCCCGGCGCTCAACCCGGCGACGAGCCAACGGTCGAAGTTGAACAAGTTCAGGAGAATGTCGCGTTTGCTAGCATCGTCGATAACGATCCGCGGGCGGTCTAACTGTTCTCTCTGAGCCAGCTTGCTTCTCGGTAAACCATCGGTGTGAGAAGGCTCCGTTCGAGTTTGTCTGATGGAGGTGGTTCTGAAAGCCACGTCACGTTTTCTTCACGCGTTCGCGATGGCACTACCTTCCAAGGCCGATATTCAATCTATGACAAAGGAACCGATTGAGGTACTCGACGACCTGGCCAACCAGGTCGCCGATGAGTTTGAGGCGTATAGACAGCCGGACGAATTCAAGGATGTCTCGCTCGTGATTGAGAACAGCGACGAGGAACATCCGACGCTGATCGTCCACGTCGATAGGGAGGATGCGGAGGCCCTTGTCGACCGTATTGATGAGTTCCTCCGCGAGCACGGTGCTCGTACTGAACGGGAACGACACTCAGCTACGGATGTTCGTGTGTTAGCGACGGTCGACTGACACCGCCCCTCCAATTTTTTGACTGACTGCAGGTACCGCCGAAGGGCCCTATCTTCACTTCCGATCAAGGGGGTCCCGACCGCTTCAGCTCAGGTAGTCAGTCTGTGCAGACAGATACTCTTGGAGAGCGGTGACCGTTTCTTCTGAGACAGCTGAGGCCCCGAAGTCACTCCGAAATCCGTGTTTGAGTTCGTCACTCTCCAAGATCTCCAGACCACGCTCAAGTTGCTCCCGTAGGGCATTGTCGTCCCCTCGCCGCAGATGGGGCGTGACAGCGTTGAGGTCGATCTCTTCAGCCACTGCCAGGACGTCTCGGAGGTCCGTTTCTCGGCCACTGTGGAGCTTTGCCGCCACGAGGACGGCCCCATCGATGACTCTGGCCGTCGTCGTCACTGTGCCCCCGCTCACCTCCTGTTGGTGGCTGTGGTCGTACAGGTAGTCGAACGACCACTGTGCCTCCGTCTGGCGACACCCGAGTCCGTTTACCAGGAGATCGAAGCCGATCGGCTGCTGCGGGGTGAGCCGCTTCTCGTACTCGATTACCTCGGTGTCGTAGAACCATTCCTTGGCGTGGCTGTCCGTTTCCTCGAATCCCTGCTGTTCGAGGAACTCGACGAAGTCAGCCTTGGAGTCCGGCGCGACGACGATATCGAGGTCCGTGGAGAAGCGAGCATTGAACGCTGAGACAGCGTACCCGCCGACGAGAACGTACTCGTGACCCTCTTGGGTGAGCTCTTCGAGCAGTTCGATGAGCGCGTCACTTCGGTTGTTGAAGCTCATGGCTGTGCCCGTTCAGTCTCTCGATACGTGACGCCGAGGTCGAGGTCCTCGTACATCCGGTCGAGCATCGCCAGCGCCGACTGGAACTGGGCGTAGTTCTCGCGCATATACTCGATTGTCTCTGCTCTCGGGATCACCGGGTACCCTTCGACGTGCTCGATATCGAGTGACGCGCGTGGCTCGAGGACGATCTGCAGCGGTCCGTCCAACTCGTCTTGGGGCTGTCGTTCGAATGCGGTCGGGAGGTCGAACGACTCGAAAAACGTCTCCCAAGCGTCGATGTCCTGCTCACGAACAGCAAGGAACAGCGGATAGTCGTCGGGCTCGCGACCGACCTGGTAGCCGCCTTGGGTCCACACGTAGACGGCGTCGATCCGGGTAAATGCGAACGGCCAGGCACCGAACTGTGGGATGACGTAGGATTCCTCGATGGTGGGTGGACTGACGCCGGCGCTCGCAGCGACGAGCTCGCGGGCTGCGTCGCGTACGCGCTCGTCGACGACAGTGAGGCCGTCGTCATATGAAACGTAGCCTGCGTCTTCCAGCCGATTGACGGCCTGTCTCACTGTCTCGTAGGGCGTGTGGAGGTGTTGGGCGACACGGCGGATGGAGTCACCACTCTCGATGGTGAGGATGACCTGCGCCGCGGTATCGTCGAGAACCTCATACATCTGGTGGTTACCAATAATCCGGTAACAGTTAAAAGTCTTACTAGAAGACGGGGTAGAACGGCTCTGTCTGAGCTCTATCACTCAGGACTCTCCCATTGAATGACTGAAGAATGTAGATCTCATAGCCAATATGCATAATGTGGATAATGTAGATAATGCAAATTGGGCTTCTCCAATTGGTTCGTGTGGGTGGAAAAGATTGCGATGAATACGTATGAAATGCTGATAATCTAAATTATGTAGATTGTGTAGGGTCGACGGTGATTATGGCAATTGAGATTGTGCCAACAATCTACATAATGTACAAAATGTAGATTGTGTAGATGGCGTACGCAATCTGTCTGACACAGAATTAAGATGGACGAGCTTCATTGACCGCGTATGACCAGTGCAAAACGTACATTATCGACAAAACTCGCGCAACCTTCAACATCTACCCAATGTACATTACCTACAAAATGTACAAAATCCGCTTCTTACGGGGTGCTGAGCTATGAGTGCTGACGAGTTTGAAGGGCTCCCCGGAGCAGCTGTCTCGTTGCTCAAGGGAGGGGTAGGGAAATCCACGATCGCGCTCAACATCGCTGATCGACTCGCTGCTCGTGGCCATGAGACGGTACTATTGGATCTGGATAAGGACGGGCACATGACGACCCAGTTGGGATACGACGATGCGTACGACCGAGATGCGAACCTCGGTGACGCCCTTATCGATGGTGAGGACCCCGAAGACCTGCTTATAGAGACGGACTTCGGCGTTCACCTACTCCCGTCGAGTAACGAGCTCGAGAACGTCGAGACGAGGCTGAAGGACGAACGGTTCGCAGACGTGAAGCTTCGACGGAACGTTGTCGATCCGCTCATTCAAAACGGATACGACTACGTGATAATTGATGCCGCAGGCGGCCGTGGGAAACTCTCCGACAACGCCCTCATCGCCGTCCAGCGCGTCATAATCCCGCTAATCCCGCGTGCTGGCTCGATCAACGGCCTCAATAAGATGATTGAACGCCAGATCTCCCCAATCCGGCAGAATATCGGGTTGGATATCCTCGCAGTCACTCCGAATATGATTCGCGAAACAATGGGACAACGCAACGAGCATCGGACTCTAGTTGAAAATCTCAACCGGGAGTTCGGTTCATTCGTCCCCGAGTACGCTCGTGTGGACCCGGAGGTCTTCGATGCCCTCGATGATTCGGGACGCACCATCGATAGTATTCCGAAGCCAGGGATTCGCGAACGGACCGCAATTTCCCGCGCCTTCAAGCAAGGAATGCCGGTCTCGGAGTTCGACGAAGATTGCGACCAGATCCCGAATTTCGACCACTTAGCGGACCTCGTGGAGGAACACAGCCATGCCTAATGAGGACGACCGTTTCGGGGACGTCGCTGAACAGCTCAAACAAACGGAGGAAGGAGCCGAATCGGATGACGTCGAACGTACTGACACCCAGGATGAACTGCAACCGGATGAAGAGATAACTACTGAGGACACAGAGTCGGAGACTGAGTCCATTCCTGAGCAGGATGAGGAGGATGTGGACGAATCCACCGGTGGACCGGCCTTCTCCTTTGATGAGACCGATATGCACGGCTTCTATGTCCGGGAGGACACGTGGGATGGCGTCACCCGGATGCGATCATCGGTAACTGCTGCGTGCTCTATGTTTGATGTTCCCGAATTTGAGGGAAGAGAGTTTCAAGATGCGTGTCTCCGGGTAATTGCGGACCACGGTGATGAAGTCGCCCTCCAGATCCTCCGGGAGCGTGGTATCGAAGCCGATGAGGAACGTGTTCAGGAAGTTGTGGAGATGCTAAGCGAGCAAGCTACGAACGACTAACATTGGATTTGGGTGATTTCCCTCATCATTCAGATTTCGTGCGCATTGTACATTATGCAGATTGTGTAGCAAGCCATCTGCTTGCAGTCTTGCGATTATTCTCGGAACCGGGTCCGAACGGCGGTCGCGGCTTTGGTATAGCGGCATATGATTCATACCGTTGGACAAATCCGAATTTCGGGGGATAGAACCCTTCTATCATAGGAAAAATGGTTATGAGACTTCTATCACCGGTGGTCCTGATTACGCCAATAATCACGACCAGTTTTTAGTACCCCGACGCCGTCCGGTAAGCACGAATGCTGCAATCGGCTCAGAACGGCGCTTCCCCCAGGGTAGAGCCGCCAAGACCGGGCTCCGTGTTTACTCTGGCTACCCACAGCTGAGATCGGGGCGATGGCGAAGAAGTCTATTCGATATAGAACTAATGGCCTCAATCTATATTAAGACAAAGCCCGAACGATGTTGTATGACCGAAGACGAATCGAACTCCGAGGGCCTGATGGAACGCCAGACCACGGGTGAAGACCGCGTGCGGATGGTTGCTCGGCAGCTGTCGGAGCCGCGGACAGCCAACTGGATCGCTTCCGAAGCGGGCTGGTCACACGAACCAACTAAGCGCGTCCTCGAACGGCTCGTCGACGATGGCATCCTCCATCGTGACGAAAGCGGTACTCACACGACGTATTACCCTGATTATCGCCGCCAAGCGATGCAGGAGGCGATGCGTCTTCGAGACAGCGGCCACACTGTCGAGGAGCTCACGGACCGTCTCGCCGATATGAAGACGCAGATTCGCGACTGGGAGGACGAATTCGGCGTTGAGTCACCGAACCAGCTTCGCGGGACGCTCGCTGACGAGTCCCTTGACGCTGAGGAGGAAGATAGTCGCCGTGAGATTGCCCGTGAGTGGGAGCATCTTCAGCGGCGTATCCAGATCGTTGGGTTCGCCATCCGAGAATGGGACTTCCTCGCTCCGACAACAGAGCCTGCCGAGGCCAGTAGCTGACGGATGTCGGTCCCGCATCCCGGTGGTGACCCGAACGCAAACTTCTACGCCCAGCTAAAGCGGGACGTCCTCGACCGTGTGCCACAGATCACGACAGTCGAGTTCGTTCCTGATGATATCGAGGCCAAACAGCTGCGGGCACGGTTTGATCCAGCCCGTCTCGACCCTTCGACAGGGCCTGAGTCGCCGGAACTGTCCATCAAGTGGTACCGACAGGAGCCACATGATTGGTTCCGTATCAACTACACCGACCCGAACACGGGATTTCACGCGGGGTGGCACCAGGACGAGGACCATCCCGATCTCGGACGAACGCATTTCCAGTATTCAGCCGGCGATGCGGAGGATCGCTGGGGGATCACGTTCGACCACGAGACCCCGTCGCTGATCCTCTGGGAGATCGTCGAAGAGCTCCTTGAGGACGTCCGTCCGACCTACCAGTACGCGAACGAGGAACCATGACACCCCGAGAACGCGCCGATCAGTCACTCACGAGTTCCTTCAAGCGCTACCTGCAAGACAAGGGGAAAGGCCGCGGGGGCGACGGCGGGAATTATCGACGTAACGCTGCACGCGAGCTCGAGCGGTTTGCCGAGTGGGCCGCTGGCGACCGCGGTGACGACGACTGGACCGGGATCGTCCCCAACGACGTCGACCGGGAGCCGACCTTCGACGACCTCGATGAACGCGTCTTCCGGGAGTACGCACGGCATCTCGCTGGTGACCGTGGCCTCAAGCAGAACACGGTACAAACCTATTACCGCTATATCTCTGCGTGGTGCGGGTGGTGTGTCAACGAGGGATATCTCGAGGCGCATTACGCGCAGCGGGCGAGTGCGATGGCGCCGCTGCCGGAGGACGACGGCCGTAAGCCCGGCGACCAGCAGGCCTGGACCTCCGAACAGCGCCACGCACTCACTCGTCACGTCGACGAGCAGGCTCGCAACGCTATCGAGGCCTACACGACACTCCCGGTGGCTACTGACCCCCTCGACAAGCAGCGAGCGCGCTACGCGGCGCTGAAGGCGGCTCGTGACCGGGCGCTGGTGTTCGTCCTCGCGTACACCGCCGTTCGGGTCGGGGAACTGCTCCGGGATCCAAACGACCCGCGCCGGCGCGGCGTCCGCTGGGAGGACCTCTCCCTCGACGACGGGAGTATGGACGTCTACCGGAAGAAACAGCAGTGGGACGCCGCGAGCCTCCCCGACCCGGTTATCTCGCCGTTACGGAGCTACCGGAAACTGATGGATCCGCCAGCGGATCGATGGCCGGTGTTCCCGACGTTCGACCAGCGGACACTCGCGACGCACGTACGGGAGGAGCTCGCTGACCGAGGGCTACAACCGGACGTCATCGAAGAACGGCGTGATGAGTTCGCTCGCGACCTTTTACTGACACTTGAGGAAGACATTCGACCTCCCTCGATCACGACCGGTGGTGCGCGGTCGATTCTCCAACGGCTCTCCGAGGAGGGGAAGGTCGACATTGACCACCCGAAACACGACTATCTCGCTCCTCACGGCGGTCGACGAGGCATGGGAGAGGTCCTCGTCAGGGCGTTCGGCTATACTGTCGCAGCCCGATATCTCGACAACTCGGAGGAGATGGTCCGCGAGCGCTATTCCCATATCGAAGCAGGAGAACTTGGAGACGTGGCCACTGAAGCTCTCGACGAGGTTGACCACATCGGGACGTGAACGCCTTCTACAATTGTTCTCGGTTGGTGCTACGAGCGACACGTACGTTGATAGTGCGTGACTACGTTATTCTCTAGCAGACCGTCTGAACGATTCCGACGCCGACCCAGTTCGTGAACGAGCCATCAATTCAGTGTACCCATGCCAGTCGATCCCGTCTGTGGGATGGAAATCCCACCCGAATCTGCCGAAGCGACTACTGAGTACGAAGGCGAGTCATTCCACTTCTGCTCGAACGACTGCCAAGCGTTGTTCGATAGCGCTCCCGAGAAGTACGTCGAGACGCCCCATCCACATCTCGTCGAGGCGAGTGGAGCCATTCTCCCTCGCTTGCCATATGGCCGGGCAAAAGGCGAGTTCGATATCGAAATCGAAGATCCCACGTCGCTCCAGGAGGGCGACAGCGTTCGCTTCTCGAAGGAGATCACGGACGACGACGTCCGAAAATTCGCCGAAGCGACCAGCGACACGAACGCCCTCCACCTAAACGACGCGTTCGCTGAGAAGACGCGGTTTGGCCACCGGATCGTCCACGGGACACTCGTCTCCGGACTCATCAGCGCCGCCCTCGCGTGTTTCCCTGGCCTCACGATCTACATCTCGCAGAATCTCGAGTTCCGACGCCCGGTCGACATCGGCGAGTCACTGACGGCTCAATGCAAGATCGTCGATGACCTCGAAGGCGACCGGTATCGGCTCACGACGCGCATCGAAAACGACGCTGACGAAATCGTCCTGGACGGGACGGCGACGGTGCTGATCGACCCTCTCCCGGAGTGACTCGTTCGTACAGCCAGGTTAAGACTATGAATCCGTTCACAGCCCCATTGAAGACTCACCGCAGATTGCTTACCCAGGGAATGGAAACCGCCGAGAAGATGCGCCTTCTTCCGAATCGGCTCGAAGATCTCGCCTCCGTCGAGGTCGGGCAGACTTCGAGTGAGGTCATCTATTCCGAGAACAAACTCAATCTCCTCCACTATGAGTCACTCACAGACGACCTGCACAACACGCCCCTCCTCGTCGTCTATGCGTTGATCAATCGTCCCTACATCCTCGATCTCCAGCCCGACAAGAGCGTCGTCCGACGGTTTCTTGAGGACGGCTTCGACGTCTATCTCATCGACTGGGGCGAACCGTCCCGACTTGACGCGTCGCTGACCCTGGGCGACTACGTGAATCGATACATCGACAATTGCGTCGACGTCGTCCGTGAACGAACTACGAATGACGCCCTCAACATCCTCGGCTACTGCATGGGCGGCACGCTGAGCACGATGTACGCGGCTCTCCATCCGGAGAAGGTTAGCAATCTTGGCCTCATGGCCACGGGGCTGTGTTTCGACAACACAGGTGGTATCCTCGAGCAGTGGGGGAGCGAGGAGTACTTCGACCCCGCAGAGATTACCGAGACCTATGGGAACGTCCCGGCGGAGTTTCTCGGGGCTGGCTTTGCCCAGATGAACCCCGTCGATAACTACCTCGGGAAATACACGATGCTGTTCGACAACCTCGATGATAAGACAGCTGTCGAGAACTTCGGCAGGATGGAACGCTGGGTGCGAGACGGGGTCGATGTCGCGGGCGAGGCCTACCGCCAGTTCATCGAAGATATCTACCAGGAAAACGCCCTCTACCGGAACGAACTCGTGCTGGATGGCGACCCCGTCGACATCGAAAATCTCACGATGCCGGTCTTACAGATCATCGGCTCGTTCGACCACCTCATCCCGCCGGACGCGAGTAAACCATTCATGGACACTATCCCAAGCGAAGACACCGACATCTACGAGTTTCCAACCGGTCACGTCGGGATGGCCGTCTCGGGCAAGGCCCACGCGGAGCTGTGGCCCCGCGTGGCGACGTGGTTTCGAGAGCGGTCGGTGACATCGACCAAAGGAACAGATACACCCGGCGGGAGCGATGTTCCAAAGGGAGCCGACCAGGAACAGTCGTTGCAGAAGCTCGACGGCGTCGGACCAGCGTACGAGGAGCGTCTTCATGACGCCGGGATTTCTACGGTGAGTCGACTCGCAGCCGCGGATCCGGCCGCGCTCGCTGAGCGACTGGGTATCAGTGGCTCACGAGTGTCGTCGTGGATCGAGCAAGCCCAACAGCTCTCCAGCTAGTTCGATCCCCACACTGTTTCCCGGCCAGTTCCCCCGGTGACATTTAGGACGGATCCCTATGTGACGACGATGCCACCGTCGATTTCCATGTACGGGTGTCCATAGCCACAGTAGGTCAGGCAACTCAGCGTGTAATCGCCCCGTTGCGTCGCCCCTAACTGTCGAACGATGGATCTGGTGGCATTTTGCGGAAGTGCAACCGGGTGCATCATCATTCCACCGCCCATGTGAACCTGTCCGGAGGGCGTGATCGCGAGACTGTGGTCTGGGTACTGCTCATTCGCTTCTTCGAGTAGCTCGTGGAAGTCGCCGTCGGCCGGGGCCGGGATGCGTTCCTCGTTTCGTTCTTCGAGGGCCTCGTGGTCGGGAAGGACGTCTCGAATCGACGCTGGGAGGGATTGGACGGCCTGACTCGCGAGCGTGTTGAACGATACGACACGGAGAACATCGTTCCGTTGCAGTCTGATGCGGTCCTGTTCCTCGCCGGACTCGTCGACGATGATGAAGCCCCAGTGATACGCGCCGACGTAGATCGTTCGATCGACCCCACCGCTGCTTCCCGGGAGATTGCCGACGCAGCCCGCTAGACCTGCGATGCCGGCTCCGAGCGCAGTGAGAAACTCGCGTCGCTGTACTGTCGGGGACATGATTGCAGACTACTGCGACTCCTCGCGGGTGAGTTTCGCACGCCGTTCCTCGAACTCCTCGTCGGAGAGATCGCCGCGTGCGTACGCCACTCGGAGCTCTTCGAGTGCCCTATCAGTGGTTAGCGACGACCCGACCCCACCGACGAGGCCGCGATAGAGGAGGTAGCCGATGCCGACGAGGACGACAAGCCAGACGAGCATCATCCCGACGCCCCACAGTGGCGAGAGGCCGCCGGCCGTGCCGCCGCCCCACCACCAGCCCATCATCCCCATCATTGGAGCGGCGAAAACCATCATTAACATCGGAAACAGGACGACCACTGCGAGGACGATTAGGACGATTCGGAGCAGCCCGTCTGACGTGCGCTCTGTCGACATGGGTAACCACTACTGACTTCGCCGGCTGCATTCATAAAGTTGGACGACCAGAACTGCTCCATTGGTAGTTCCTGGGCGGGGTGGCGGCCAATACGTTGCTCCGTGTCTTGCTTGGGGTGAGCGCACTCAGCAGCAGTCGGGGTCGTCGGGCGACCACTCGCACGCGTCGCCAGCCGTCAAGTTGTTTTCGTCAACGTAGGTCGAGAGACACGCGTAGTTGCAGAAGTAGGTCGGCGACCCGCAGTCGTCGGT
>NZ_JAMQOR010000015.1:0-11511 GCF_031624555.1 Haloarcula sp. S1AR25-4
GCACCTCGAAGGCCCGATACAGGTCTGTGCGCGGTGTAGTCCAGGCGGGCCAGCAACGTACTGGACGCGCGACCTCGACGCGCACATCGTCTCTGACTGACCCGCCGAGCGATCGTCGACGCGAGTGGTACGGCGACCACTGCGGGAGGTTCACAGTTGGCCGTGGCTACACCGTCCCACGCCCTATCGGCACTGTTTGTGTCGCTGTCCCGTCGCTCCGCTATCTTCAACAGACGGGCGCTCCTCGGGATGACTATGGACTGCCCCGCGTGCGGGTCCCCTGTCACCCTCGAGGTCGGAACGGACCGGCCACTTTCGACGTCGCGGTCCGACGCCGTCCTCGCAGCGGAAGAGGACGAGCAGATCGAGGTGACCCGAGACTGTTGGGACTGTGGCTGGCACGAAACGCGGGCGCTTCGCGTCACATCGATCGACACGACCGCCGGCGACGCGACTGCCGTCAAGCGAGCCGCGCTCATCGACGAGATTACCGATGAACTCGCGGCGATCGGGAGTGTGGATACGCTTGAGGAGACGCTGGCTGCAATCCGCGAGCAACGAGAAACCGACTCGGCGACGACCGATACGGACGACGCGGCGGAGTGACTCGTAATGCCTGATACAGAGGCCAACTATAATGTTCGTGAGCAAACCGGGAATCCCGAGCACGCATCGGTCGACGATGTGGTCGACCTCGTGATCCACCGGGCGCAGAACCCGCGAGCCGAGCACGAGGATGCGCATTTCGATACGGCGGTCGCGGCGCTCGTCGACAGGTACGGAACGGAGTCCGTCCGGACAGTCATCCACCGCATCCTCGTCGACGACCAACCGTTTCGGACCGCCACGAACGGCCTCGAGATGCGCAACGTCGATGGCGTTCGGATCGGGACCGCCGCCAGCTGGTTCCTCGAGGAGCTGAACGCACAGGACGACGGCTGAGGGACCGGTTGAAAGCCCGCAGCGACGGTTCGTCGAATCCCTATTTTTAATTCCTATTCGCCCTATGTACCCGCTAAGGCCACAATGGCACCCGGCACCCCCAGAGATTCAGATACATCCCCCGATCTACTCGTTGAAATCGTCGAGACGTTGAAAGCCCACGGGTTGGCGAGTGAGTCGTATCAGCTCCACGATGCCGTCGACGTCGAGGCACTCGAACAGCTTCTCGCATCCTCAACCGGCGACGTCGAGGTCCGGTTCACTGTGGAAGGGATTCAGCTCGCTGTCACCCACGACGGCGTCGACGTCCTTCTCGACGAGCCAGCCGGAGCACCGGATCAGTAACGCGATCGAATTCGGCGACAGCGACGTTCCCTGAAAGCCCTCGGCCGCTCGGCATCCCGCAACCACCGCTGCGCTCCTCGTCCCTGCGGTGCTTGCGGGGTCGGGGGACGACCGAAGCGGCCTCGCCCTTTCTGAGTCCGCCAGGACGGTAGCTGGGTCGCCGAGTGTCGCAGCCGGTTGGACAGGTGAGTACGTCACGGCCCGCCCCGCTCGCCGCTGCCGCCCTCCGCGACGCTCGCGACCGACCATTCCGGGCTGCCTGCCTGCAGTAGCGGGCGGGCTGCCGGGCTAAAATGAATGTGCCCTCGGCGCCAGCGGGAAAGCGCGGGGGGTTGCGCGGCGTGGCTGCTCACCCCCCACGCTTTCTCCGCTGGCCGCTCGCTCCGGGCGGGTCGGCGCGCGGTGCTGGTTGGGGTCGCCGCACTCGGGCGCGCTCTCGCTCGCGCCCGGTAGGGCGCTCGCGAAGGCGCGAGCGAGAGCGCGCAGACGAGTCTGTCGGTCGTAGTCGTCGAGGAAATCCGCGATGTTGGAGCATCGCGGTGTCGGGCGCTGAGCGCCTTCGGAATCAGGTCGATTCCAATGTCAAGTAAGAACGTCTCCAGTGAAGTAGTTTCGGTCGATGAACAGGCTTTCGAGAAACACGATGAAGCCGAGGTCGACGAGGACGGATTCGAAGTCGTCGACGAGACCCCGGAGTTCCGGGCGACGGTCGACATGGAAGTGCAGGCGAAAGTCGATTCCAACCACCCAGATGCGCGGGTCGAGGAAGGCCCGGATCACATGTTCGGGAAGACTCTCGAACAGGAGGAGCGCATCGAGGCCCGGGAAGCCGAGCTGGAGCACATCAGTGCCCAGGCGGAACTCAGTCAGCAGGAGGGACGCGCGAAGCGGACGCGGGAGGTCGTCGACGAGCAGTGTGGCCGAGACGAGCCCGAACCGGTGGAGCGCACGGATCCCCGAGAGAAGCTGACGCAAGACGAACTCGCGGCGGTGAACAAGCAGGCGATGCGGATCAGCGACGAAGTGCAGGGCGGCTGGTCGAGAGCAGTCGTCGCAAAGCAGTTGGCCGAGAAGGTGCAGCGCGGCCAGGACGTGACGAAGGCGGTGCTGGAGACGTTGGAGGAGCAGAAGGCAGTCCCCGGTGCAATCGTGCCCATTGCAGATGTGCCGGACGTGCCCGTCGGTGAGGTGACGGTCGAAGGAACAATCGAGACCCTCTGGGAGCCTTCCTCAACGAGCATCCAGCAAGTCGGGCTGATAGCGGATGACAGCGGGAAAATCAAGTTCACCTGCTGGGAGAAATCCGGGCAGACGGTGGTGCGTGAAGGTCAGACAGTTCGGTTCCGGGCAGCAGCCAAGAACTGGTACGAGGGCCGGTGCTCAATCGCGCTGACCGGGTGGTCGAGGATCGAATTCCCGGAGCGCGGTCGGTGGTGGGAAGAATAGGCAGTCAGAGCAGTCTTCTTTTTTTTTTATTGTTTGCCGGACCAGACCCAAGCCCCACCACCCCACCCACCGCTCCGTGCTCGCTCCCGATGGTCGCTGCGCGCGCAGCCACAACCGTTGTAGAGGATGTGAAGGTGAGTTGACCCCTTCTAGATGTCGAAAGTGTAGCAGGGAGAGTTTATTGGCGCCGCCGATGGGCGCAGCGCGATGACAAATAGTTCATCCGAGACCCACGATTTCGATGCGTGGTTCACCGGCTTTTTCGACGGCGAAGGCTGTATCCGCATCTCAATTGCCGACCGAGAGCGGTACAGTACCGGCTTTGAACTTGCACCAATGCTCCGAATCACCCACGAACAGTTGACTGGAACTCTCGACGCAGAAGGCTGGATTGGCGTGAAAGTAGATCAGAATAGTGAGTATCGAGTCGACCATCGACTTCAGCCGCAGATCGAGGTCACCGAGACGTATCGTGACCACCTGATGGAGGCGCTTTGTGCGTACTGTGATGCTCGCGGCGTGAACTGTCATGTGTCCAGTCTCGAATCCAATGAGAACCGGAGCGATCAGTACATTTGGGGCGTGCAGGGTATCAGCAATACACGGACGCTCCTGACCCCGCTCCGCGATCAGTTCATCGTCAAGCGCGAACAGGTCGATCTCCTCCTCGACGAGATTCTGCCCCGGATGGACCAGGGCGTCCATCACGAGAAAGAAGGCTTTCTTGAGGTGATGTACTACGTCGACCGGTTCAACTCGTACAAAGGTGGCAGTCGAGGGAAATACACACTCGAGTATTTCGAGGAACTCTGGGGGATGGAGTACTCACCGAAGTAGTCAGATCGAGCTCGACTCAGTACTTGCTTCGGTGTACGCGCTCCCAAGACGAGGAAGGTGAGCGTGCAGCGTGAGGTTTGTCCTGCCCTCAAAAGGGTGGAGGGCGATACAATTCGTCCTCTCGGACCCAGTTATGAGTGATCAACAGACAACGACAAGCCGCGAACGGCTGCGAATGTATCTCGTGCAGGCACTGACTCGTACAGAATCAGACGATGTCCAGTGGCATCTCAAGGCTGCGTTGCGAGAATGGGAGAACTTGCCGCCGACACCGCTGCAAGAGTGTCCTATCTGTGGGAAAGTCGGACTACCGGAACGGATTCAGCAGCATAAATGCACTAATTGAGAGCAGATAATGAGATAGTTCGCACACCCTTCAGCGCAACCACCAAACGAAAGGTGAGTACAGATGAACGATAGAACAAACTAGGTCATAACATCCCTGATTCCCGTCAGAAGCGTCGTGACCGAGACAGAGGAAGGATATATCATATCAGCGGGAGACTAGAAAGGTATGTCCGGCTCAGAATTTCCGTCCTCGTGGAGCGACCCTCAATACGTCACAGCTATCGTCGGTGTGCTTGCTGTCGCCGCACTCTATGTCTATAGTGCCCTCACGCAGTCTGGCCCAACAACAGGTGAAATCACGTTCGTCTTACTGGTTGTCCTCCTCCCAACCACAGTAGCCTATGAAGTCGCTCGTCGCTGGTGAACCATCTCGTTCAGTTCGCACACCTACCTAACGGCTGGTTCAGAAGGAAGTGGGTGAAATAAAGGACTAGTCGTGCTGAATGTAGGCTCTACACTGAGCGATTCGGACAGCATGATTCTGACATCCCCTCCGTGCTGAATATGCGCTGTTTATACAGCACGGGCTTAGAAATACCCACCGAAACTGACAGCTTCTCCCACAATCCGTTCATAGATTTGTATAGTACCTGATCTACAGAATATCAAGGAAGAACATCCTTCGGAGCAGGCGGTGGTTCAAGAATTGAGGAAGCCCAATTCAAGTACGCTAAGAAATTGGTACCAAGGTCGGTGCAGTCTCGCGATCACGGGCTGGAGTCGGATCGAATTCCCAGAGCGCGGTCGGTGGTGGGAAGAATAGCCAGTCGAAGCAACCCTCTTTTTTGCTGTGTGCCAGACCGACCCAAGCCCCACCGCCCCACCCTCCGCTCCGTGCTCGCTTCGCTGCGCGCGCAGCCACGACCTTGTAGACGGACTAACAGAGGAGATCATAGACAGTCCCTCCAGAGGTCGAGATCAATCTATGCTTCCTGACGTGACTGGTACGTAGAGCGTGCTTATTTTTTCTTGTCCTCTTTTCGACGAGCGAAGTAGTCGTCCGCAATGCCGGGATAGAAGCCAAGATGATGTAATAGCAGGAAGAACCCGATTCCAACGACGAGAACTATCACGACTTGTAGAAGTACGTTAACAAGGAGTGAGATACCTCCCATCCCCGCCCGGGAATACGCGAAAATACCGGCAACGGCCGCCATTGCCAGAATCGAGGCGATCTCCCACTTCCCCAGTCCCATAAATCGCATATCTTAATACTTGTCTGTGAGAGGGAAATACTTTCCCTGTATGCAACATGGAGATTCTATCAAACGAATACTGTAGGCTGGTCTCAGCGATCAATTCCCCGACAATGCACAGGGTGTTTTATATCGTGGCCATCAAAATAATCACATGCCAACAACTGTGGACAACGAGGAAACCGACCGTTCACGCACAGAGTTGGCCGGGCTCGCAGCCTTGGGGCTTGCGTACGTGCTCGCCGGTCTGGGGTTGTTCTACGGACTTGCAATCGACTCAATGCAGGTGTTCACCGCTGCAGTAATCGCGATTTTAGTACTGCTGGCTGTTTCGATGGTCATCATTGTACGGAACGAACCACTTGTTTCCCGCGAGAACGTTGTGATTTCAGTCTGTGTATTCGTAGCGGTGGCCCTCTTCCTCGGATTGAGTACCTTCACTGCTCTTCCGTATACGGTGCTTGTCGGCGTCCTCATTCTCGTCGGCGTAATTATTCCTGGGCTGGTTCTTCAGTATGGGCCGTCAATTGTCAATTGAGATGGCTCACTCAATACCCTGTAACTACCAATTAGAGTGGTCGGTCGATGTTATGGGATGAAAACAGGCGATGGTGAGTTGAGGGAGGCTTATCGTACATAGCGCTCGTTTGATAGGGTCCAACTGTCCGCAGATGCTGCTGTTCGAACCGTTCTCTGTGGCTATACCTCGACGGCTACGCTGACTGCGTCTCTGCACGAGATTTCCGGTACAAATAGACGAGCAGCCCCGGTACTCCCAGGAACCCATACGTGACCCCGCGAAGTTGCGGCGAGGACAATCCTCGTTTCACCGAATCCCGGTACACATAGTACCCGACCGTCGGCCAGAAAATCAAAAGATACAGTCCCATACGAACGAGGAGGCCGTTGTATGCAGTGAGCCAATCCATTCTCACACTGTCGACTGTTGTCGCCGAGCAACACGCCAGATCAGGACCCCGAACCCGACAGCGACAGCGTAGCCGAGGATGATGAGTGGGCCACGTCCGTTCACGAGCACGTCGTAGAGCACGACGAATCCACCGAGCACACTCCCGACAATCAACCAGAGGAGCTGGCTGCCTTCGGTCTTCGCTTTTAACTCCAAGCCAGTCGCGAGACGGATCCCAACCATTAGGGCTGCCAGCACCGCAGCCGTGAGGAGAGGTAATCCCAGCGCGGTGAGTGCTGATGCCGCAAGCACATCCGTCGACGTGAGAATAAGCGACCAGCCAAACAGGCCGATGGCCAGCCAGACGACGCTCCGCCAGAGCTCCTCGTTGATGATTTCGCGCGTATCGGGTTTCATAACGGGAAAACTACGACTTGGGCACCAATAAATGTAGTCTGGTTGGGATTCAGACATCCCGGTCGAGGAGGAGCCAGGGCGACGCGCCCCTTTTTTGCTGGTGTGTAGCGGTCACCGCCACCTCCCACCACCTCCACGGTCCGGGCTGCTCACGGCGCTGCGCGCCGTTGCGCGGCCGGGCTTTCGCCACCGCAGTCCATCGGAGTCAGCGCCGTCCCGTGTGGTGTGTATTTGCCCCGTGATGGGTGAGGGGCATTCCGAGAGCGCGATTCGCGTGCGTCCCCTCGTGTGTATTCATGGCAACCAGAGACATCTACGAAACGGGCTTCGACGAAGACGTCCGAACGGAATCGAGTGCGAACCAGTGTCCCGAGTGCGACGGTCGAGTCACCACGAACGCGGTCGAAACGGTCTGCGAGGACTGTGGCCTGGTCATCGACGAACAGCGTATCGATCACGGGCCGGAGTGGCGGGCGTACGACGACGAGGAGCGCGAGCGAACGGGCGCTCCACTCACTGCGGCCCGCCACGATCGCGGCCTGTCGACGGAGATCGGTCGCGGTACCGACGCGAAGGGGAACGAGATCTCTGGGCAGAAGCGACGGCGACTCGCGCGGATGCGTCGTGAGCAGACCCGTGGGCGCTGGCGGTCGAAAGCGGAACGGAATCTCGCACACGGGTTGGGCGAGGTGCGCCGTCTGGCCAGCGCGCTCGACCTCTCCGATTCGGTCCGTGACCAGGCGTGTCAGCTCTTCCGGAGCGCCCAGAACGAGGATCTGCTTCGTGGCAGATCCATCGAGGCCATCGCCGCGGCCAGCGTCTACGGGGCCTGCCGGTGCAACGGCCGGTCGCAGCTCCTCGACGACATTGTGGCGGTGGCGACGGTCGGGGAATCGCGGGTCACGAACGCGTACAAGACACTCAACAAGGAGCTGGGACTCCCAGCCAAACCCGTGAGGCCGACGATGTACATTCCGCGGCTGGCATCCGACCTCGACTGCTCGGAGCGGATCCGACGCCGGGCGCGAGTACTTGCCGAAGCAGCCGAGGAGGCGGGGGTGACGACCGGCGTCCACCCGGCCGGCTTCGCCGCAGCCTGTCTCTACACGGCCGGCCAAGAACAGGGGCGGTGGGTGACGCAGTGTGCTGTCGCCGAGTCCGGGAACGTCACGCCGACGACTGTCCGGGCGCATTACGAGACACTAAAAGAGCAGGTAGCCTGAGAACGCTCCTGCACGAACACAGACAAAAAGAGATAGTTTTCTCAGAAAATTATTTGTTCCTAGCCCGCATAGCACCCAGTATGACCGAGACGTGGGACGACGTCAACGAGCAGGTCAAGGCGGACTGGAAAGACGACACCACGCCGTTCGAGCGAGTGTACGAAATCGTCGAACAGACCCACGACGGGCAGTCGGCGGTCGAGATCGCCGACCGTGCCCTCGTGAGCGAACCGACGGCGCGTCGCCACTGTAAGACCCTCGTGAACACCGGGTTCGCCGAGACGGAACCGGACGGCCAAACAACGCTGTACAAGCGCAACAGCGACCGAATATTGATGTCCCGGATCCGCGAGCTCCGAGAGGAAGTCGATCGGCCGGAGTTACTCGACAGCATCCAGGAGATGAAGACCGATATCCGGCGCTACGAGGACCGCTACGACGTGGTGTCACCGGAGGAACTCGCCCAGCAACTCGACGCCGACGAGACAGCGGGCTGGGACGATCTCACCGCGTGGCGAACGACGCGGCAGAATCTCGCCGTTGCCCAAGCAGCACTCGCCTACGACGAGGCCAGCCACCAGCTCGCTGTATGAGCGATGACGACCGCGCCGGCGAGTTCGGACCAATCTATCTTCCGGCACTCCAGCGGATTCGTGACCTCTGGCTCGAACTCGAACCGCTTGTAGACGAAACAGCGTACGACGACGTCGTCGCCCCCACGGAACTGCAGATCAGTCTCAGCGACGGGCTTGGCAACGCCGAGAGCGCTCGACTCGATATCCAATGGAGCGAATTGGGGATGTACTCGTTCCATTACGTCGATAGCGACGACGTCAATTGGCGCTTCGATCGCCACCCGAATACACACTCTCCCGAGACCCACTTTCATCCCTCGCCCGAGGCTGCCACGACGGCAGCTGAACCGTCCTGTATCGACGTGACCGAGGTCTCACTCGTGACTCGTGCAGTCCATACAATGTGGCGAGCAGCGTACGAGGACGACAACATGGACCAGCTGAATAGCGCATCAAACCCGCCGTGAGACGGCATTAGCGCATGGAGCGGTCAGCCACGTCCATCATCTGCTCACGAGCGGCTTCGACATCCGAGTAGAGCGTCAACGCGTGCTTGATGAGGCGACGGTCTTCCAGATTCTCCTCCCACCGCGTGATCACCTCACGGCGCTCGTGGAGCTCCGCACTTGCAAGGTCACCGTCGGCGAGCGACTGTTCGAGCTCCTCCCACGTCTCGACGTCGTAGGTCGCCTGCCACTCCTCGATCTCCTCGGTGATCGCGGCCAATTCGCTGCGCAGCTCTTCGCGCGTGTTCTCCTCGATGAGCGTCCGGATCTCCTCGAAGAGCAGACGCGTGTAGTCCGGCTGGTAGCGCGTCGTCTCACCGGCCTCGACGCGACGCAGCTGGCCCTGGTCGACGAGATCCTGAAGTTCGTCGTTGGTCGTACTCCAGGCGGCGTCGGCCTGCTCGCTGATCCAGTTGACCGACCGCGGTTCGCGAAGCGTCTCGGTGACCGCTCGAATGCGGTCGCGGGCGCTCATCGACTCAGTCCACGACTGGACCCCATCTCGCGAGGATTCGGACATGCTTGGCACCTCTTGCGACAGTGTTGGCGCTGAACTCCCATATATGATTGTACTATCTCGCATAATCAAGAGTTTGTTACGAGCGAAGGCGTCCGGACGTTGAAATACGAAACCGACTGAAACTATGAGCCAACCGATGCACAACCGATATACTGACTTTGCCGAACTGCGGCCGACCGGCGAGGCGTCCCACATTCCGGACACGAGGCTGGACGACGGCTGTGAGGGTGCCCCCCGGCGGCAACGCGTCGCAACAAGCGCTGGTGGCTACCCTGATGCGCCGACGGCCGCCGATGGCGAGTGCCGGTCCTGTGGGGCGTCAGTCCCAGACGGCCAGACGAAATGCCGGTTCTGTCTCACCAACCATCTCGAGAGTGACGCCACCAGCTCGGTTGAGTCAGCGTCGACGACGTATCTCGGTATCATCCACCTGGTCGTCGAGTCGACCACGTTCTACGGCGCCGTCGCGAAGGGCGGCGCCGCGGCGAACCTCCTCTCCGCCAACGAGGCGGAGCCGGCCGTCGACGACTACACGCTCATCTACGATCTCGACGAGGCGCCAGCGCGCCAGCTGGCCGAGCAATGGCCCTCACTTCCCGACGCGATTCAGGTATCGTCAGGAGAGGGAGAGCGGCTTCTCAGTGCCGCCCGTGACCGGACAGGGTGGCACAGGCAGGAAGCGTCGGAGCGTCAGGAGCAGGCCCCGACGCGGCTCTACGACCAGCGTGGGGACGGCATCCGCGACGCGTCGCGTCTCGACGCGGTCCTCGACGACGCCGTCGACGCGGTGTGGCTGGTTCCAGCGATGGCGCTGACCGAATCCGCCGGCGAAGCTGGGGCTGATCGGCAAGAGTCGTCGGTACCGACGACGCAGGAACTCGACTGTCAAACCTGTGGACGGGCGACCGACCATCGGTTCAAGACCCACGAGTCGGTCCCGGATGAGGCGTGGACGGGACAACCGATCTGGGAGTGTCGGGTGTGTGGCGCGGCTCGCTACGGACCCAGTCTCGAGTAGCGCCAGTGCTGGGCGTTGATTAACCAACACCCTGCGAGTAGCGTCGAGGGTCGTTGGTTAAGGCAGCGAGCTCCTGCAAGCCCGACGCCAGTCTCGATGGGGTGTCTTTCCGCGCCGGCGAGTGGTGAGGCGCTTCCGATGGAGCAAGAGTTCAAACAGGGCTACCGGATGCATCGTATACTCAGCAATCTCAACCGACTCGACGTCGACCGATTGGACGACGCGGATCGAGAGCGAGTCGAGACCGCGAGAGACCTCCTGGAAGAGGTGAGCCTTCTCACGCGGCCGAGCGACGGAGCCGGGGCGGACGCCCACGCAGATTCCTGACTGGAGTCCCCGGCCACGACCAGGGAGGCACCTCTCGCGTCGGTTTATCGCCCCCGACAGGGGTGCGGGGGCGACCCCGTGAACTCCAGACATGGCGACACTGCAAGCTGCGACGACGTCGACTGGCGCGATCGTATCGGATCCGCAGGCAGTCCGCGAGCTCTGTGAGAGCTACTGCTTCGGGACGCTCGACTGGGAGGTGACCGAAGACGGAGAGCTCACCATCTGGGGGTACGACGACTTTGAGGTGTACGAGGCGCGGGAGAACGGCCTCCCAGACTACGAGGGCGGCATCGTGACCCACGAATTCCTGCGAGAACTCGCCAACCACCTCGAAGCCGACGAAGAGTTCGATATCCAGACGGCGGGGTTCACCAAGTGCCGCTTCCCAGTCCTGGCCAAGCGGTACGTCGTTCGCGACGGCGAAGTCCTCCACGCGGACCTCAGTTCCCTCGACCCGATCGACGAGTAGAGTTGTTCGTCCCCCGGGAGGGGTGCGGGGCGATCCAGTCGCGGTCGCCCTGTGAGGTGATTGCTTGATGGGACATCGCGCACTCGTTGCGTACGAACGCACGGACGGACAGTATACACACCACTACAGCCATTGGGGTGCAGCGAACCTGAAGCTCAAGCACCGAATCTCGGCTGAGTCGCCGTTCGGTGGCGACGACACCGACTCCAAGTGGGCGAAACAGCTCCTCGCAGAGCTTGCCGATGGCCTCGAGGCAGATGCGGTCGACGGCTACCTCGTTGACGAGGACCGACAGTCGACGGTCGTCGAGCCGAAACCCCGCGCCACCGGGCTCACCCTCGACGAGATCGTCGCGGACCATCTCGACTACCTCCACCACGAGGGGTTCTTCGTGGTGTCGACGACGTTCGAGGTGACCGCCTATCGGAC
>NZ_JAMQOR010000016.1:0-6909 GCF_031624555.1 Haloarcula sp. S1AR25-4
CGGGAAGATCGCCGTCGACGCCGACATCGCCGAGGCACTCTCACACGAGGCAATGGATCCCGTCGAGTTCAAGAATCGGATCAGTTCCCTCCCGCGTGGCGAGTGGATCGCACAGCTCCCGAGCCCAGAGTTCGGCGAAACCGGCCCCGACCCGTTCAGTATCGAACCCCTTCCGATTCCACCCGGTCATCCCGATAGCGAGCAGCCACTGACCGGGACGCAAGAAGAGCGATTCCAAGACGCCTTGGACGCCGTCCACGAGCATACCCGCGAGGAGTACGGAGTCGCCGGCGGGACGACCGTGGAGAGCCGTGACGCTGCGACTGACGTCGCTCTGGAAAACGCCGACGATCTGCCGCTGGAAGTCGCGATGGTCCGTGCGATTCGCGCCGTCCAGCTGTCGAACGACGTACGTGAGACGAACGGCTGGGTCTCCGTCGAGGACGTCGATGAGGAACTGCTCTCGCGTATCGAGGAAGACACCATCGAGGCGCAGGGCTACGAGACACTACCAGAAGTGAGGGAGGCGTCCTCGCTCATCGAGGTCGATCTCCCGGACGGTGGTTCGTCGGTGCAGTGTCGGCTCACAGACGAGGGTGAGCAAGCAGCCGCGCCCGACACGTCGACGTCACCGACCGGCGGGGGCGAGCACCACGATGCAGTCCTTGAAACGGTCGAGCAATCCCTCGCAACTGCGGGGTTCTCCGTGGAGGTCCTCGATCAGAACGGGGAGTCCCGCCCCGATGCCATCGCGACGCATCCGGATCTCGACCGGGAGCTCCAGGTGGAGGTCGAAACCACCACCCACGTCCGGCCGGCGAAGGTCCTCACGAACCTCCGGAAGGCCCAGGAACAGGAGCGAATCCCGCTGTTCGTCGTCGCAGACCACGACGATCAGCCGGCTGACGAGATTGCCGACCGGCTTGCGAAAATCCTCAGCGAGCCGCGAAATCAGCTCTCCTCCGGGGAAACACGGCTGTATACGATGAACCACAACGTCACATTCAACGGTGGTGCGCGAGCCGCGGATGGAGTGACGGCCGTCCGACCGGCCACTGGTGGTAGTCGCCACACCCGCTGGTTCGAGCGGGACGGTGCGTTCGTCCTCGAGGATAGTGCCGGAGACCAGCACGCCCGGATCGACTCCTTCGACGCTGTGTCGAAAGATCAGTTCCCGGCGACGTACAGCTACGACGCCGAGAGCGAGTCATACACCGTCTTTAGGCCGGGAGAACTGCCCGAGTCCTACGAGTCACGTGAGGCGTTCGAAGCGGATTGGGTACCTGTCAAGCGCCCGTTCGTGCCCAGTACCGACCTACCCGTTCCGGAGTACACGGATGATTCGTATGCGATAGGTGTCATCGAGGATGAGCAGAATCTCGAGCTCTACACTCGAGACTCTGACGCGACCAAAGACCTTGCTGGGCTCATTGAGGCGATCGAAAACAATGAACTCCATCTGGCAGGTGTGGAGCCAGACGAACCTGCCGATAAGCAATCTATGAAGCAGGAAGACCACGAGAACGATCCGTTCGGCATCCAAGCATTCGTCCGCGATAGCATCGTTGAATCCAGCGACGGGGTCGTCGCGGTCGCTGAGGTCTACGATGCGTACGAGCAATATGCGACGGCCGAGGAGTACGAGGTGAAGCCAAAAAACCGGTTCACACGTACGCTTCGCGACCACGTTGCGTTCGAGCGTGACAAGAAGTGGTTGGACGGTCAGACGCGACGCTGTTACGTCGGAATCGAGCTGGACGACGCCGGCGACCAGGAGGAACCGAATGATGCCAGTGCGTAGTCGTTTCGCTCCCGCTCAGGAGGTGCAGGAGCACACGAAATGACGCTCTCCGAGGCAGCCATCCGCGAGCACTACCGTCGTGCTAAACCCATCTACGAGGCGCTGGCGACCGTCAAGAACTATCCAACCATCGGGTTGAACGACTTCGTCGGATGGTACATCAAACGCGACCACGACGACGTCGAGGCGATTAAGGCCGGGTATCCGCAGCGCGGACGGGTTGCCCGCCTCGATCGTGACTACGACGAGATTCACGACCGCCTCGACCGGACCCTCTATGCCGTCACCACCTACAAGACACCGACCGCCTTCCAACAGTGGGAACCCTGTCGCTACGACGAGTCTGAGGGGACGACCGTTTGGCAGGATGAGCCCCCAACCCCCGGGTATGCCGACCTCCGGGCAGTTCCCACCTGGGGCGATATTGACCTCGCCGACGACATCAAGCCGCAGCGAGGCGACCTGGATGGCGAGACGCGTGCCCTCGTCGAGCGTACCCTCGACGCCTACATCGACGAGTATGCAACGCTCTACGGCACGCGGAAGGCGGTGTATGCGCTGGACTCCGTCGGGGGCGCGTACGTCTTTGGGGCCCCGGAGGCCACACTACCAATTGCGGACCACTTCAATGACGATCCGGATGCGCTCGAACGGGTGTTCAACGAGTTCCTCGACCGCTCGAACGCATGGCTCCAGAAGGCAGAGGCCCGCGTGAACGAGCGCGTCGACGGCGCCGGCGACGTCATTCAGCCCGATTGGGTGAACAACAAGAACCGCCAGTACAAGCCGCCACTCTCGATCCACGCCGACCACGATGCCGTCGTCACGCCCATCGCGACCGACAACGTCCGCTACGAACTCCGTCCGTTCGAGGGTGTCGACGACGCACTCCTCGAGCAGGCGGTCAGTTGGGCCGATGACCTCACGCGAGTCGAGCACACGGACTGCGTCGACTCGCTTGTCGCGACGCTCTGGTCGGACCTGTACGAGGACCACGGGGGCTGGCAGGCCACGCTGGAGGAATGGGTGGAAGCGGAGCGTGAGCGGGAACGGGAGCGCCAGCGACAGCGTGAGGCAGCGCTCCAGCGACGCGAAGAGCGAATGGCAGAACTCGACGGTACCCTCGAAGGCCGTCCCGTTACGCCGTTCAAAGAGGACGTCTACGAGGCTGTCGAGGATATCGACATCACCGAGATTGCCCGTCACTACGCGAGCGATGCCTACGATACGGATCCGAACCAGCCGCGGCCGCAGTTCGACCCGTGCTGGCGCCACAGTGAGAGCGGGCAATCCTGTTTCGTCGACGAGCAGGCCAATACCTTCGGCGATTCGAAGGTTAACGCCGGGGGCGGGCCGGCGAAGCTGATGGCGCTCGCGACGGGGATTATCTCCGCCGCCGATGCGGACCTCGATGGGGAGGACTACTGGGCTGCCGTCGACGAACTGCGGAGCGCCGGCTACGACATTCCGGTGTGGGTTCCAGAGGCCGGATCGGACCGCGTCGACGGCGGGACCTACGACCAGATGCCGTTCTGGGCCGTTCGGAAAGCAGCTGTCGCGCTCGAGATCTGTCCCGAAGACGCGTTCGTCGATCGGGAGGGTGAGGATGGAACCTACGAGGGGTTCCCCGGGTACGAAACCTACAACGAGACGCTGGAAGCCATCGAAGACGCGGGCCTGAACCACGGGCGAGAACGAGTCACGCCCGAGGAGGACGCAGTTGACGACGAATCAGAGTCGGCCCCTGATGCCCTCCCGGACGACGAGCAACTTGGTGACTTGGACCGGGCACACCTCCGCGAAAAGAACCGGCTGTTGACAGCGAAGGTCAAGCGTCTCGAGTCCGAACTGGAGGAGAAATCGGAGCGAATCAAGGAACTTGAAACGGAGGTCAACCAACTTCGATCAGAACTTGCCACCGTTCGCTCTGAACGCGATCGTCTGGAAACTGCTCTCGAAGGACGTGAGTTTGAGCAAGAGCCGAAGCAAGAAGATCAGGATAAGGACCAGTCCCCTCTGGACAGGGCAAAGCGGTTCATTTCGTCCGGTGAATAGAATCCATTCAGTTTGAAATATCTTTTATAAGTAGTTGTGTTAGCAGAGTTAAGCAGCAATGAGTCGGGTTCGCAGGGTGCTTGATACCGCGATCGATACGACAGCAGAGTGTTTCCTAGAGCAACCGGCGAACTACAGCGACGAACGAAGTTTGGCGGAAGACGTCCGGTCCAGAATGTGTTCTGAACTGTCGCCGGCTTCCGTGGAAGCGGTCTCGGTCGAAGAATCTTCGAAGGCCCAAGGGTCGATTCCTGACCATGAGGCCTACACAAGTCGGTACAGCGCTACCGAAGAGATTGACCGTGCCCAATGTGAGATTGGAGGCCCAGCTTTTCCATTCGGTGCCACTGAGCGACTTGACCTTGGAGTGTTCTCTGACGGTCTCACAATCACAGTCGACAACGGGACACAGGAATTTGACCCATCAGATCTAGTTGCTGCTGTCGAGTTCAAGTACGTCAAGAACACCAACTACCTACGGTACAGACCAGACGACGACAAGAGTAAGTACAGAGATATTGCCGACGATATCGTCCGACTGGGACAACTACCCGACGGCGTCGACCGACGCTGTGTGGTCTTCTCCAACTACGATCTACTCCGACGTAACTCGGACAGCGATGCAGAGAGAAATCTGCGAGAGCTGGCGGAAAACAGCGATGTTGATCTCCGGTTTGTTCTCCCTGAACCGAGACCTATTGGATAACCATCGTATAGCGAAGGGAATTATTTTAGCGGTTTAGTTGGTAACTGTGCCGTATGGGAGACGATTCGAATTCGGGAGACAGTTCAAGCAGTGACTCCAGCAGCAAGGACTCCGCAGAACTATCAGGAGAAAAGAATCCACGAGCGAACGCTGCCCAAAAGGATAGCAATAGTTCTCAAAAGGTAGAGAAGAGTGGTAGTAAGGAGCCATCAGGCGACTCAGCACCTAGTGCGGAGGGAGAAAGTATCCCTCGCAGCGTTCGTCAATCGGGCAGCTCCGATGGTTCAAACGGTTCTGACGGCGATTCCGGCTCTGACAGCTCTGAATAATAAACCGACATTATGGCTCTACTTCCTAGCGATATCATATTCTACGTCGTTCTGATTGCGCCCGGGTTCGTGGCTGTGATGACTGCTGTAAGTTTGGCAGCCATTGAAAATGACATCTCTCAGTCCGTTCTTTTGATTTGGAGTCTAGTATCCAGCGTCGTCATCGACTCGCTCTTCCTCGAAGCATACCAGAGTCTCGAAGGCCCGATAGAGTCATTTGAGGCGCTACGCTCCCTCTTCTTCACACCGTTCTTCCGTGCCGACTTGATTCTCATAATTCTCGGGCTATCCGTCGTGGTTGGAGTCGTCTACGCTGTAGGGATTTTGGCAGACCTTCCTGGTCGACTTCGACGCAGTATCCAGTCAACGGCGCATATCAAGTACAATCCTCGCCAGCCGTGGGAGAACTTCATGAAGGGTGCTCGGTCAATCCGTATCAAAACGAGCGATGATGAACTATATACCGGGGACGTGGTCGAATGGAGTCGCGCAGGCAAGCCCAAGGAAGTCAGGATCGAGCAACCTTACAGATACAGTTTAGAGGAGGAAGACTACGAGTGGGCGGGTGGAGAGTCAATGTTGTTCTTGGAGGAAGATATCGACCGGGTGATGCTGCGAGAGGAAGATGAGCAGCCTTCCGTGTTTCAACGTATTACCTCAATACTGGGCCTTTCCTCGGAAGAAAGTGATGAGAGCGTTGGCATCTCCGCGTTGAAAACCTGTTTCCAGCAGTACAAGGAGTCGGACTCAACGATCACTTACCTGTTGATGATCTTGCTGGCGGCAGTCTTCCTAATCGAGATCGTTGTCACAGCTTTCCGAGGCCTCGGAACTGTCCAGATTTTCGCTACAGGTGTCTTCGGTGTATACCCGTGGATCGCATGGCCTCTCTCCCCTGTACTACACAAGGGGATTCTACATTTTGCTGCCAGCCTTGTTGGCCTGACAGTCGTAGGGCTGCCTATTGAGAGACACTGGACTCGGAAACGTTACACAGTCTTTCTCGTACTGACCGGGTATGCTACGATACTGGCTGGTGCGGCGGTGCTTGGTACATTCTCGGATCAGCAGTTGGCCTTCTACGGAACCAGCGGGATCATCTACGCTCTCGCTGGCTACTCACTCACCCACCTTCCTCGGAAGCATGACGGCTTAGACTTGGTAGAGATGTTCGCCATTTTCATCGGATTCGTAGCCTTAGTCTCAGTGCTTGTAGATCCGTTCACCGGGCCGTATTTCGAGCCTCGATGGATCAACGGAGGTCACACGTCGGGATTCTTGATAGGGGCTGCTGTCGGATGGTTTGAGTTGAGTGGCTGTGACCTATAGCCGAGATCTTCGTCGGGAAGTATTGTGGGACTGGAGTCAGCCGCATGACTAATCCGAACAACCGGATCCTCCCGAAGCCTCTGTACAAGATGAATCCTCTGTATGCGCCACGCTAATTCTGGATTTTTAGAACAGATCAACGAGTCAGTTCACTCCTATCGACCGACTGGGTAGCCTGACACCAGCCCCGGGCTGTCCTAGACACCCGGTATGGCAGGACTCGTGCTGAGTCCATATATCGCAGGACGACAACACTAGACACCAGACTCACTAACGAGGGAGTTCCCGGACAGCCCACGAAATCTGGTGTCAGGTATCGCTGTCTTGCGATTTGGAGGCGAATTCGGCCACTAGACAGCAGGAAAATCAACCGATATGTGGTGGGGGTGGCCGCCCAAAGTTGAGTTCGCGGCCAACGGGGCCAAGGTGCCAGGCCGCAGGCCAAGCGAGAGTA
Source organism: Haloarcula sp. S1AR25-4 (assembly GCF_031624555.1). Taxonomy (NCBI): domain Archaea; kingdom Methanobacteriati; phylum Methanobacteriota; class Halobacteria; order Halobacteriales; family Haloarculaceae; genus Haloarcula; species Haloarcula sp. S1AR25-4. The sequence continues at coordinate 6,675 of NZ_JAMQOR010000016.1, forward strand.
GGCTGCCACCCGGACGATGGCGTGGGGCGTGGAGGGTGAGGGAGCAGGTCGACGTAGTGACAGGGAGTTGCTGGCTGTGGGAACTGTTTTTTCTGCCCCAGAATGGGGTGCGGGGCGGTTCGTGCGCTGCCCCTGATTCGTATGTCTGGTCCGGATAGATACGACGATACGGCAGACGATCACGAACGGTTCGAAGCAGAATTGCTCGCTCAGGATCGGGATGCCCGGTCACCGT
>NZ_JAMQOR010000017.1:0-2393 GCF_031624555.1 Haloarcula sp. S1AR25-4
CGTTCATCACGCTCGCCTTCGCGGTCACCCAGGACGTCCAGATGCCGGTCCGGACGGTCGTCGACGGCGAGACGACGACCGTGATGCGAGGGATGCCCGAGGTCCACGGCGTGATAATGACACCGATCACGAGCTCGTTTATCGCTGGCCTGGCCGGCCTGTTCCTGATGCGCGAGGCGAGAGATACGGACGGCCGCCTCGCGGTCGTCGGCTATCGCGCCCGCCAGGTTATCACCGCACGGTTCGGCGTCCTCGCCGTGATCACGCTTGTCGTTGTCGGCGTCTCCGTCGGCGTGATGCTCGTTGACTTCCAGCCCGAACAGCTGTGGGGGTTCGTCGCCGCAATGGTTGTCCTTTCAGTTACCTACGGACTTATTGGGATGCTCGTCGGCGCCGTCTTCAACCGTCTGGCCGGCCTGTGGATCATGTTGATTCTCCCGATGATCGATATCGGGCTCTTCCAGGACCCGCTGTTCGTCCAGTCGGAGCCCGAGTGGTGGATGAAACTCTTCCCCGGGTATCATCCTGTCCGGGTGATGGTCGATACCGGACTCACGACGGACCTTGATACTGCTATGTCGCTCGGCTGGGGATTCGGCTACCTCCTATTCGTCGGACTCCTCGCTATTTGGGTGTACTACCGAGGAACTCGAGCGACGTGACGACACAATCGAAAGAGGGCGACCTCCGTAGACAGACGAATTTACAGACGTCTCCCCGAAGGGGTTTGTTGACTCACCTCACAGATATCGGTCGTCTTGCCTGTCGTCCAACCGTTCACGACGCTGCTGGAACTCTTCTTCGTCGATCTCGCCTCGTGCGTAACGGCGTTGGAGGGTTTCCATCGCGGACGTATCACTCCGGGAAGGAGCGTCACCTCGACCCAGTGCCCAGTAGAGGAGTCCACCGATCAGTCCCAGCATTCCGAGTGCCCCGCCGATGAAGGGGACGCCGCCCCACCCGCCCCTCGATCCGCCCATCATGCCGCCGCCGGGACCCATCATGCCGCCATCGGTACTTCCGCTGCCCTCGACGTCCGAGCCGACGGCGACGGCGCCGTTCTGGACTATCGTCTCGCTGTCGGGGACCTCGCCGTCCGGGATCGGGCTGTCTTCAGCTGGACCGCCAGGGCTACCGACGACGATACGACCGACCATGCCGACCGTCTTGTGCGGGATACAGTAATAGTCGTACGTGCCGGGCGCCTCGAACGTGTGCTCGAAGCTCCCCTGCGAGATGGTCCCGCTGTCGAAGGCGGTGCCGTCGGCGGGAACGCGGTCCGGATAGGCCGTCGCCGAGTGGGCTCCGGCTGCGATCTCGAAGCGGACGGTCGTGCCGGGTTCGACGTGGAGTCCGATCGGGTCGAAGTAGTTGTTGCCCATCTTCACGACGGGCGTCTCCTGTGCGGCGACTGGTTGGGTGAATCCCGCACTCGTGACTGTGCTGGCACCGAGTGCTCCTAGGAACTGGCGTCTACTGTAGTCTGTCATTGTAGCTGGTTGGCTGCTGTTATCCACGGATGATGCTGGCGAGCCGGTTCGCGAGTCCGGGCGATTGCTGGCCGGCGCTCTCGATGGCAGCGTCCAGTTCGTCCCGGTCGACGATGCCGATGAACTCGTCAGTCCGCTCCCCGTTCGCATACACGAGCGTCGTTGGCGTCTTTCGGACACCGTACTCCTCGGCCGTCTCCAGATCGGTCTGGATGTCAACCTCTCGGAACTCGACATCCGGATACGCATCTTCGATGCCCTCGTTTTTCTCTCGCTGCGTTGCGCACGCTCCACAGGTCTCCTGCGTGAACAGGATAACTTCCGTCATAGTAGCTAGTATGGTCTTGTGCTTTTAGCACATTTCTATTCACATCCGAAAGCTGTGAGGATCACAGATTTCGGATTCCAAGGAGGCGGACGTGAGAAACGCCGGAGGTTGGTGGTCGGACCGTCACTCCGAGCGTTCGAGCTTGTTCTGACGCGCCTCGAACTCTTCTTCGGTGAGATCACCACGAGCGTATGCCATACGCAGCTCCTCCATTGCAGGATTCCGCGACGACTGCGATGCCGTCACGCGACGGAAGACGAGATATCCTCCACCGAGCAGGAGGAGGAGGAAGACCAGCTGGACGAGCATCCCGACGAGTGGCCACCAGCCGCTGGTGGTCCCGCCGTAGCCCATCATGCCACCGAACCCCATCCCCATGGTGAGCATCGGGAGGACGATGATCGCCCCGAGGATCAGGAGCACGATAGTCGTGGTGTCGAGTTGATTGGACGAGGACATTGTTACTCCTCCTCCGGCACCGTTCCCAACTCGTCTGAGACCGTTGCGATGACGCGCTCGAATCGTCCGTGCACGTCGACCGCGATCTCGTCGAGGTCTGGATTCTCCGTGATGCC
>NZ_JAMQOR010000018.1:0-1477 GCF_031624555.1 Haloarcula sp. S1AR25-4
TCAAAAACGTATTTCGCCAGCTGACCATCGATATACTCCACCTCCGGGCTGAAGGCGGTGTGTGAGTGACAAGGACCAACTAGAACTCGATCGCACCGATCATCGGCTCGCCGACGCACTTCGGGCAGACATCGGTGTCGTATTTCTCCATACAGTGTCGGTGGCAGGAGATCCCGCAGTGCTCGCAGACGAACACCTCGTCGTCGCGAGCGCATTCCGAGTCACAGATGTAGCACTGAACCATGGATACTCGAACGTTAACTCGCAAGCCGCATCAACGCTATGCTCGGCGCCTGATAGGTGGCTGATCTTCATCACGGTTACCGACCAAGTCTACTCCTGTTTGGAGACAAAATGAATGCCAAATCGTTGGCTACCCATTGCTCTCTTCGGGATACAACCCGATCTCTGGGTACTTTGACGGAGTTAACTTTCGATTCTTAACAACAATTCGATTGAATGAGTAGAACGTCTTTCTACGTATGGACACGACCACGGCGCCCACGGAGACGCTCGGTGGTAGCAAGACGCTCGTTCGAGGCAACGCCCTCGAGAAAACCTACGGGTCACGACTCCCGTTGGGACGGTCGACACCCGTTCTCACCGGTGCGGATATCGAGGTCCATGCTGGCGAGATCGTCGGCGTCGTCGGCGAGATTGGGTCGGGCAAGTCCACGCTGATGAAGATTCTCGTCGGGGTTCTCGACCACGACGCGGGCACGGTCCAACGGCATGGAACCGTCGGCTGGTGTCCGCAGGAGCCCCTGCTCTACGATCGGTTGACCGTCTCAGAAACGTTCCGACTGTTCGGCGCGGGGTACGGGATGAGTCGCGAGGAGATCGACGCGGCGAAACGGCGACTGGCGGACGAACTCGACTTCGAACGGTACCTCGATTACCGAGTTGACCAGCTCAGCGGCGGGAACCGACAGAAGGTCAACCTCAGCATCGCGTTGATGCACGACCCGGACGTTCTCATGCTCGACGAACCCTACACCGGGTTCGACTGGGAGACCTACCTGCGGTTTTGGGACATGGCTCAGGACCTCGCAGACGACGGCACTGCTGTCGTCATGATCTCTCACCTCATCGAGGAACGAAGCCGTCTCGACCGCGTCTTCGAGGTGCGGGATGGTCTGGTCCACGACGTGACCGACGAAGAGACCGTGAGCGAACTCAGGAGCGACCGAAAGGGAGACGATGAATAGGTTCGCCGTGGGCGTTCGATCAAACGTTAGGACGTTCCTCAGGACGCCCCTGAACGTGGTCCTCGCGCTGGTGCTGCCGCTCGTGGTCATCGAGGGGTGGGGACAGGCGATGGCGGGGCTACCGTCGATGTCGACCGTCGAGGCGATTCCGCTCGATCTCGGGCGCGTCCTCGGCGCGATCTTCGGCGTCGCCATCATCGCCGGGCTGATGGGACTGGTCCAGATGATCAGTGCCCGGGAGGCTGACCGACGGCTCGTTCAGACCGGGT
>NZ_JAMQOR010000019.1:0-1009 GCF_031624555.1 Haloarcula sp. S1AR25-4
GTCGTACGTTTTGAAAAACGAGCCAGGGAGTGTGTCTGATTGGCAAGTCTAACCGGAGCATCCGGGGAGGCACAGGGAAACCGACATGGCCGCAGCGCTTTGCGCGAGGGCCGCCGTCTTCAAGGGCGGGGAGCCACTCGGACACGACCCGAATCCGGACGATCTACGCATGGACAAGGTGAAGCGTGCCGAAAGGCACGTGGAAGCCTGTTAGAGTTGGTGTCCTACAATACCCTCTCGTGATCTATGTGTAGGGGTGAAAGGCCCATCGAGTCCGGCAACAGCTGGTTCCAACCGAAACATGTCGAAGCATGACCTCCGCCGAGGTAGTTCGTGGGGTAGAGCGACCGATTGGTGTGACCGCCTCCGAGAGGAGTCGGCACACCTGTCAAACTCCAAACCTACGAACGCTGTTTGACGCGGGGATTCCGGTGTGCGGGGTAAGCCTGTGCACCAGGAGGGGAACAACCCAGAGATAGGTTAAGGTCCCCAAGTGTGGATTAAGTGTAATCCTCTGAAGGTGGTCTCGAGCCCTAGACAGCCGGGAGGTGAGCTTAGAAGCAGCTACCCTCTAAGAAAAGCGTAACAGCTTACCGGCCGAGGTTTGAGGCGCCCAAAATGATCGGGACTCAAATCCACCACCGAGACCTATCCGTGCCCTTGATCGGGCAATCGAGTAGGTTGGCGCTCTCATTGGGTGGAAGCAGGGGTGAGAACTCCTGTGGACCGATGAGTGACGAAAATCCTGGCCATAGTAGCAGCGATAGTCGGGTGAGAACCCCGACGGCCTAATGGATAAGGGTTCCTCAGCACTGCTGATCAGCTGAGGGTTAGCCGGTCCTAAGTCTCACCGCAACTCGACTGAGACAAAATGGGAAACGGGTTAATATTCCCGTGCCATCATACAGTGAAAGTCGACGCCCTGGGGTCGATCACGCCGGGCTTTCGCCCGGTCGAACCGTCCAACTCCGTGGAAGCCGTAACGGCACGAAGCGGACGAACGGCGGCA
>NZ_JAMQOR010000020.1:0-974 GCF_031624555.1 Haloarcula sp. S1AR25-4
TCGGGAAACTGAGGCCAATAGCGGATATCACTCTCAGACTGGAGTGTCGAGAGTGAGAAACGTTCCGGCGCTGTAGGATGTGGCTGCGGCCGATTAGGTAGATGGTGGGGTAACGGCCCACCATGCCCATAATCGGTACAGGTTGTGACAGCAAGAGCCTGGAGACGGTATCTGAGACAAGATACCGGGCCCTACGGGGCGCAGCAGGCGCGAAACCTTTACACTGCACGAGAGTGCGATAGGGGGACTCCGAGTGCGAGGGCATATAGTCCTCGCTTTTCTGAACCGTAAGGTGGTTCAGGAACAAGGACTGGGCAAGACCGGTGCCAGCCGCCGCGGTAATACCGGCAGTCCAAGTGATGGCCGATATTATTGGGCCTAAAGCGTCCGTAGCTTGCTGTGTAAGTCCATTGGGAAATCGACGCGCTCAACGCGTCGGCGTCCGGTGGAAACTACACGGCTTGGGGCCGAGAGACTCGACGGGTACGTCCGGGGTAGGAGTGAAATCCTGTAATCCTGGACGGACCACCAATGGCGAAAGCACGTCGAGAGACCGGACCCGACAGTGAGGGACGAAAGCCAGGGTCTCGAACCGGATTAGATACCCGGGTAGTCCTGGCTGTAAACAATGCTCGCTAGGTATGTCACGCACCATGAGTGCGTGATGTGCCGTAGTGAAGACGATAAGCGAGCCGCCTGGGAAGTACGTCCGCAAGGATGAAACTTAAAGGAATTGGCGGGGGAGCACCACAACCGGAGGAGCCTGCGGTTTAATTGGACTCAACGCCGGACATCTCACCGGTCCCGACAGTAATAACGACGGTCAGTTTGACGAACTTACCCGAGTTACTGAGAGGAGGTGCATGGCCGCCGTCAGCTCGTACCGTGAGGCGTCCTGTTAAGTCAGGCAACGAGCGAGACCCGCACTTCTAGTTGCCAGCAATACCCTCGAGGTAGTTGGGTACACTAGGAGG
>NZ_JAMQOR010000021.1:0-740 GCF_031624555.1 Haloarcula sp. S1AR25-4
GGCACTGTCTAGTTCTGAATCTCCTCAGCTGGCGTTTTACCGTCAAGCGCTTGATTGGGCCGTTCGTGGTTGTAGTGGTGTCTGAAGCGTCGTAGCCACTGTTTCGCGCTGGATTGACTGCCCCGCCAGAAAGAGTGGAAGCGGTCGATTCGCATAGTCACAGTCTGGAACCATTTTTCGGTGTGGGCCCGGATTCGATAGTCGAGTCGACCGCTCAAATCGTAGCGTGAGAGGGCAGTCAGATAGCCGCCAGCATCAACGAGAAACACTGACTCGGCGACGTCGTGTTTCTAAGTGAGCCGATGTAGGAACGCCGCCGCGGGGTCGGTCCCGCGGCGGCTGAACACATCAATTTCGAGCAGCAGCTTTGATTCAGTGTCGACAGCAGCGTACAACCACTTTTTCTCGCCATCGACCTCGATTTGTTTCTCGTCGACCGCGACGGCTGCACCGTCGGCGGGTCGCTCTGTGCTTCAGACACCGTACGAACCCAGTTCCAGACCGCACCGTGAGCACGGTCGACACCCAGCAACTCTAAGATAGCGACCGTCTCCCTGATCGACAGCCCCGCCGTATGGAGACGCACCCCAAACCGCCGGACGGGTGTCGGGGTGTGCTCGTTCTCCCAAACGTCTTGGCTGTCCTCATCTAACGTCTCTCTGAGGAGGTTTGCGAGTTGCATGAGCACTTCTCGCTACGGCCTCCTCGCTTCTCAAACTCGCTCAACTAGACAGTGCCAT
>NZ_JAMQOR010000022.1:0-699 GCF_031624555.1 Haloarcula sp. S1AR25-4
ATTGTTGTCCTCCATCGCGGGACCAGGAGTCGAACCTGGGCCTCGGGGATATGAGCCCCGTGGACTGCCATTATCCTATCCCGCAGCACACAATTCGGAACTCACTCATGGACATCTCTCAGTTCTCCACAGCTGTCCGTCCCTCAATCTAGTCGGCTGGAAGTGAGAGGTCTCGGACTGTTGGAGAATGCTCCAGCCCGGATTCGAACCGGGGGCTCGGCCGTGAGAGGGCCGTGAGTTTGGCCGCTACTCCACTGGAGCGGGTTGGCCTCGTCTGGAACGGGTCGTCCGCCAGTGGATGGATGGCGGTCACCTCGTTCCGTGGAAGTATGCGCCGTCCTCGGTGACACAGATTTCCACGCTTCCAATCGTGTCGATGGACGTTGTTTCACCGAGCGGGACGTGACGGAACGCTTCCTCCTTGCAGGCAGGGCAGACATTCGTTGTCATGACGCCGCGACCCAGATTCGAACCGGGAGACCGGTAGCAGACGGCCACGGCATAGCAGGCCGCTGGGTTCCCCAATACCCAGTCGCGGCACAGTGAGCCGACGAGGATTCGAACCTCGGTCCTGTGCGCCCAAGGCACAGATTGTCATCCGCTGGACCATCGGCTCACTGGACTGCCGAGCGTTCGGCAGTTGATTATCTATCTGTACGACTTTCCAACTGCGCAACCGCGACCGAGTAGTCGTGGTTG
>NZ_JAMQOR010000023.1:0-671 GCF_031624555.1 Haloarcula sp. S1AR25-4
TCACGGGACCTTGTATGCCCCGTCGCTCCATCGCCAACTGAGTTCAAGCTCTATTTCGCCTCCCTTCTGAGGGTACTTTGCAGCGTTCGTTCACACTACTTGTGCACTATCGGTCTCGAGGAGTGTTTAGCCTTCGCAGTCGATGCCTGCGTTGTTCGCGAGGGATATCCAACCCCCGCTACTCCGGAACTGACGCACAGCGTACTGATTTCGAGTACGGGGTTGTCACCCTGTCTCACGCCCTGTTCCAAGGGACTTCGTCGAAATGGTCTGCTGATGAGAGTCAGTCCAAACACCACATTGCCCGTGAGGGCTTCGGTTTGGGCTGTATCGCGTTCACTCGCGGTTACTGACGACATCACGTTGCGTTTTCTTTTCCTCCCGATACTGAGATGTTTCAGTTCTCGGGGTTCCTCATTGCGCGAAGCAATTGTGAAGAGATTCTCATTCGGAAATCCTGAGTTCTTAGCCTCCGTGCGGCTCCCTCAGGCTTTTCGCAGCTTGGCACGTCCTTCTTCAGCTCTCGAGCCGAGCTATCCACCAGCTGGCATAGTAGCCAACGTCGTTGTGACTCGCTAAACTGAACGAGTCCAGTGGACGCCTGGATCGCACGTACACACGGTTTCATACTCGCCCCCAAGGTGGTAGATGGTGGGCGAATCGACCCTTCC
>NZ_JAMQOR010000024.1:0-549 GCF_031624555.1 Haloarcula sp. S1AR25-4
CGGCGAACCAGATTTCCCAGAGGCTCGCGCACTCCAGTACTCCCTGGAACGCTGGCGGGCTTATCTTCCGTGTTCGGGATGGGTACGGGAGGCAACCCCGCCGCTATGGCCGCCTAACGCCGAGTCGTGGAATCGAACCACGAAATCACCAGTCTCGGTCGAATAACCTTGTGTACGTGCGATCCAGTTTGCGCCTGGACTCGTTCAGTCAGCTCGATGGCTGAACTGCGAGTCACAGTGCGTATGAATGATGGCTTCAGACTGTTAGTTCTCGTGGGCTCAACACTTCGTTACCTCAGTGCGTACACCCCGAGTCTATCTACCCTGTCTTCTACAGGGGCCTTCAGCGGTGTCTCTTTTCCAGGTGGGTTTCGAGCTTAGATGCGTTCAGCTCTTACCCCGTGCCGCGTGGCTACCCGGCAGCGCTCTCTCGAACGACCGGTACACCAGTGGCGGCCAATCGTAGTTCCTCTCGTACTATACGATCGTTCCCGTCAGACACCATTACACACCCAATAGATAGCAGCCGACCTGTCTCACGACGGTCTA
>NZ_JAMQOR010000025.1:0-543 GCF_031624555.1 Haloarcula sp. S1AR25-4
CTCCTACCTATGCTGCACATCGGCGACCACGTCTCAGCGACAGCCTGCAGTAAAGCTCCATAGGGTCTTCGCTTCCCCTTGGGTGTCTCCAGACTCCGCACTGGAATGTACAGTTCACCGGGCCCAACGTTGGGACAGTGATGCTCTGGTTAATCCATTCATGCAAGCCGCTACTGATGCGGCAAGGTACTACGCTACCTTAAGAGGGTCATAGTTACCCCCGCCGTTGACAGGTCCTTCGTCCTCTTGTACGAGGTGTTCAGATACCTGCACTGGGCAGGATTCAGTGACTGTACGAGTCCTTGCGGATTTGCAGTCACCTATGTTGTTACTAGACAGTCCGAGCATCCGAGTCACTGCGACCTGCTCCGTTCCGGAGCAGGCATCCCTTATCGCGAACTTACGGGACTAACTTGCCGAATTCCCTAACGTCGGTTGCTCCCGACAGGCCTTGGCTTTCGCCGCCATGGACACCTGTGTCGGTTCTCGGTACGGACATCATACTCGTCTTTTCACGGGCCCCAGGTTGAATCACGTTTCCCT
>NZ_JAMQOR010000026.1:0-542 GCF_031624555.1 Haloarcula sp. S1AR25-4
CATCAGTGAAATACTACCCGTCGGTGACTGCGACTCTCACTCCGGGAGGAGGACACCGGTAGCCGGGCAGTTTGACTGGGGCGGTACGCGCTCGAAAAGATATCGAGCGCGCCCTAAGGCTATCTCAGCCGGGACAGAGACCCGGCGAAGAGTGCAAGAGCAAAAGATAGCTTGACAGTGTTCTTCCCAACGAGGAACGCTGACGCGAAAGCGTGGTCTAGCGAACCAATTAGCCTGCTTGATGCGGGCAATTGATGACAGAAAAGCTACCCTAGGGATAACAGAGTCGTCACTCGCAAGAGCACATATCGACCGAGTGGCTTGCTACCTCGATGTCGGTTCCCTCCATCCTGCCCGTGCAGAAGCGGGCAAGGGTGAGGTTGTTCGCCTATTAAAGGAGGTCGTGAGCTGGGTTTAGACCGTCGTGAGACAGGTCGGCTGCTATCTATTGGGTGTGTAATGGTGTCTGACGGGAACGATCGTATAGTACGAGAGGAACTACGATTGGCCGCCACTGGTGTACCGGTCGTTCGAGAGAGCGC